>NZ_SIZZ01000001.1:0-600745 GCF_004322705.1 Dyella terrae
GGCGTCGAGATGGTGATGCCGGGTGACAACATCAAGATGGTGGTCACCCTGATCCATCCGATCGCCATGGACGAAGGCCTGCGCTTCGCGATCCGCGAAGGTGGCCGTACCGTCGGCGCCGGCGTGGTTGCCAAGATCATCAAGTAATCGTTCGCCGGTAACGGCGCCATTACTCGAGGATAATCAAAGGGCGGGAGAGCAATCTCCCGCCCTTTGTCGTTTCGAAAGCCCCGCAGTCCATGCCAGCCTGGTGAGATCAGGGTGGTGCGTCGTCCTGCCGATGGTTTTCCGGTGGCGGCCCGTTGTGGCTCACAGGCGCTCAGTTCGCAGCTGGCATGCAGCAAGTTTCTGAATCAGCCCAAATATTTGTTCCGGGGTGCTTCCTTTTTGATTGCGGGCCGGTTACACTTGACAAGTTATCCCTGTTGCACGCTTAGAAAGGCGGGCAACCAGACAGCGAAATGAGGTGCACGGATGGCACTTCGAGTTCGCATACAAGGATGTGCGGGAATGCAAACAGCGACAGGGCGTAAGGCTCTGTTGATCTTTGCATTTGCGCAATTTATACTTTTTTGTCTGGGCAGGCCGAGTACATCGGCCTGCCCGGTCTTTTAGGGGTCAATCGGAGCGGGTGCATCCTGCAAAGTGCGACGCCTGGTAGTACCAAGTAGTTGTATTGGGTTGTGCGAGGCGGTGAGAAGCCACCTCGAATCACAAGAATCGTTCTTTAGATAACAGGACACGGTAATGGCGAACCAAAAGATTCGCATTCGGCTCAAGGCGTTCGATCATCGTCTGATCGACCGTTCGGCCAGCGAAATCGTCGAGACGGCCAAGCGCACTGGCGCTACGGTTCTCGGCCCGATTCCGCTCCCGACCAAGATCGAGCGCTACACCATTCTGGTGTCGCCGCACGTCGACAAAGATGCCCGCGACCAGTACGAAACCCGTACTCACAAGCGTGTGCTCGATATCGTTGACCCCAACGACAAGACCGTGGACGCGCTCATGAAGCTTGATCTCGCCGCTGGCGTCGATGTTCAGATCAAGCTCGGTTGAGCGATAAACAGGATACGAAGATGAGTATCGGACTGGTTGGCCGCAAATGCGGCATGAGCCGAGTCTTCACTGAAGATGGTCGTTCGATTCCGGTGACGCTGATTGAAGCGACTCCGAATCGGGTGACGCAGCTGAAGACCGAAGATAACGATGGCTACAGCGCTGTGCAGGTCGCGGCGGGCGTCAAGCGCGCCAGCCTGCTGACCCAGCCGCTGAAGGGTCATTACGCCAAGGCCAAGGTTGAGCCGGGTCGTGGTCTGTGGGAGTTCCGCGTGTCTGCCGAAGATCTCGGCAAGTACAGCGTGGGCGCCGAGATCAAGGCTGACGACGTGTTCCAGGTGGGTCAGATCGTTGACGTCGCCGGCGTGTCGAAGGGTAAGGGCTTTCAGGGCACCATCAAGCGCCACAACTTCACGATGGGTGACGCCACCCACGGTAACTCGCTGTCGCATCGCGCACCGGGTTCTATCGGTCAGCGTCAGACCCCGGGTCGTGTGTTCCCTGGCAAGAAGATGTCCGGCCACATGGGTGCGGTGAACCGCACGCAGCAGGGTCTGGAAGTGGTCAAGGTCGACGCCGAGCGTCATCTGATCGCGGTCAAGGGCGCAGTCCCCGGTGCTACCGGTGGCGACGTCGTGATCCGTCCGACCACCAAGGGTTGAGGAGAGCCGCCATGGAATTGAATGTCATTGGCGCCAAGCCGCTCAACGTGTCGGACGAAGTGTTCGGCGGTGAGTTCAAGCAGGCCCTGATCCATCAGGTGGTCGTCGCTTACCAGGCCGGCGGTCGCGCCGGTACCAAGGCGCAGTTGTCGCGCGGTGAGCTGTCGGGTACCACCAAGAAGTTTAAGAAGCAGAAGGGCGGCGGCGCCCGTCACGGCGACTACCGTGCCCCGATCTTTGTCGGCGGTGGTGTCACGTTCGCGGCGAAGCCCCGTAGTTACGAGCAGAAGGTCAACCGTAAGGCCTATCGCGTGGCACTGCGCTCCATTCTTTCGGAGCTCAATCGCCAGGGTCGCCTCAAGGTCGTCGAGAGCTTCGGCATCGACACCCCGAAGACCAAGTCGATGGTTGCCAAGCTGGCCGAACTGCAGGTTTCCGGTCGCGTGCTGCTGGTGTCGGAAGACGCCAACGAAGCCACTTTCCTGGCTGCGCGCAACATCCCGTACATCCACGTTGTGGACGTGCTGGCGCTGAACCCGGTTAGCCTGGTCGGTTCGGACCACATCGTCATGACCGTCGATGCGGTGAAGAAGATCGAGGAGTGGCTGGCATGAGCAACGAACGCATCCTGAATACGCTGCGCGCGCCGCATATCTCTGAAAAGGCAGCCCGCCTTGCAGAGGGCAACCAGTACGTTTTCGTGGTCGCCCCCGAGGCAACCAAGGCCGATGTCCGCGCTGCGGTGGAACAGATGTTCGACGTCAAAGTCGAGCAGGTGAACCTCGTCAACGCCAAGGGCAAGGTCAAGTCCTTCCGTTTCCGCGCTGGCAACCGCCAGGGCAAGCGCAAGGCCTATGTGCGCCTCGCCGATGGTCAGACCATCGATGTGGCGGCCAAGGCCTGAGCCAGGAGTTGAATTGAGATGGCACTGATCACTCACAAGCCGACCTCCGCCGGACGCCGCGATGCGGTGAGCGTGCGTACCCCGGGTCTGCACAAGGGCGCGCCGTACGCGGCGTTGACCGAGTCGCAGAACAAGACCGGTGGCCGCAACCATTTCGGCCGCATCACCACGCGTCACCGTGGCGGTGGTCACAAGCAGCAATATCGCATCATCGACTTCAAGCGCGACAAGGAAGGCATTGCCGCCAAGGTCGAGCGCATCGAATACGATCCGAACCGCACCGCGCACATCGCGCTGCTGTGCTACGCCGATGGCGAGCGCCGCTACATCATCGCCCCGAAGGGCGTGGTGGCCGGTGACCGTCTGGTGTCGGGTCACGACGCGCCGATCAAGGCCGGTAACAGCCTGCCGCTGCGCAACATCCCGGTCGGCTCGACCATTCACTGCATCGAGATGAAGCCCGGCAAGGGCGCTCAGATCGCTCGCAGCGCCGGCGCCTCCGTGCAGCTGGTTGCTCGTGAATCCGGTTACGCCACGCTGCGTCTCCGCTCCGGCGAAATGCGCCGCGTGCCGGTCGACTGCCGCGCCACCATCGGCGAAGTTGGCAACAGCGAGCACAGCCTCAAGAAGCTGGGCAAGGCTGGCGCCAAGCGTTGGCAGGGTATTCGTCCGACCGTTCGCGGTGTGGCGATGAACCCGGTCGACCATCCGCACGGCGGTGGTGAAGGCCGTACCTCCGGCGGCCGTCATCCGGTCAGCCCGTGGGGCACGCCGACCAAGGGTTACAAGACCCGTAACAACAAGCGCACGCAGCAGTTCATCGTGCGTCGTCGCAAGTAACAGGAAACCGACATGCCGCGTTCTTTGAAGAAAGGTCCGTTTGTCGACCTTCACCTCGTCAAGAAGGTGGAAGCTGCGGTTTCCACTAACAACAAGCGTCCGATCAAAACCTGGTCGCGTCGCTCGATGATCCTGCCGGAAATGGTGGGATTGACCATCGCCATCCACAACGGTCGCCAGCACGTGCCGGTGCTCGTCAACGAGAACATGGTCGGGCACAAGCTCGGCGAGTTCGCGGTGACCCGCACTTTCAAGGGCCATGGCGGCGATAAGAAGGGCAAGTGATGAGCACTGAAGCCAAAGCGATCCTGCGCAGCGCCCGCATCTCGGCGCAGAAGGCACGCCTGGTGGCTGACCTGGTCCGCGGTCTCCCCGTGGGCCGCGCCAGCGACGTGCTCCAGTTCACCAACAAGAAGGCCGCGCACATTGTTCGCAAGGTGCTGCTGTCGGCCGTCGCCAACGCCGAGAACAACCTCGGCGCTGACGTCGACGAGCTGAAGGTCGCACGCATCTTCGTTGACGAAGGTCCGGCGATGAAGCGTATGTACGCCCGCGCCAAAGGCCGCGGTTCTCGCATCCTGAAGCGCACGAGCCACATCACTGTGGTCGTTGGCAACTGACTGGGGATATAGACGATGGGTCATAAAGTTCATCCCACCGGTATCCGCCTCGGCATTGCCAAGGACTGGAACTCGAAGTGGTACGCCAATAAGGGCGAATATGCTCAGTACCTCGCTGCCGATCTCAAGGTTCGCGAAATGCTGCGCAAGAAGCTGGCCGCTGCCGGCATCTCGAAGATCCAGATCGAGCGTCCGGCCAAGACCGCACGCGTGACGATTCACACCGCCCGTCCGGGCGTTGTGATCGGCAAGAAGGGTGAGGACATCGAGAAGCTGCGTAAGGAAGTCAGCCAGCTGATGGGCGTTCCGGCGCACATCAACGTGAGCGAAGTGCGCAAGCCCGAACTCGACGCCACCCTGGTGGCCGAGTCGATCGCTCAGCAGCTCGAGCGCCGCATCATGTTCCGCCGCGCTATGAAGCGTGCGGTCGGCAATGCGATGCGTCTGGGTGCACTCGGCATCAAGATCAACGTTTCCGGTCGTTTGAACGGCGCAGAAATCGCCCGTTCCGAGTGGAGCCGCGAAGGTCGCGTGCCGCTGCACACCCTGCGTGCGGACATCGACTACGGCACGGCCGAAGCCCACACCACCTACGGTGTCATTGGCATCAAGGTGTGGATCTATAAGGGCGAAATCTTCGATCTGTCGCAGATCGGCCAGGAAGCGAAGGAAGAAGCTTCGCAGCCGCGCCGCGAAGGTGGCGAGGGTCGTCGTGAATCGCGTCGCGAGGGCGGTGAAGGCCGCCGCGAGCGGACGGCGAAGTAAGGAGAGTTGCCATGTTGCAACCCAAGCGAACCAAATTCCGTAAGCAATTCAAGGGTCGTAATGACGGCCTGGCTTTCAGCTCCAACCTCGTGAGCTTCGGTGAGTTCGGTCTCAAGGCCACCACGCATGGTGCGCTGACGGCCCGTCAGATCGAAGCAGCACGTCGTTGCATCACCCGTTTCGTGAAGCGTGGCGGCAAGCTCTGGATCCGCGTGTTCCCGGACAAGCCGATCACCAAGAAGCCGATCGAAGTCCGAATGGGTGCCGGTAAGGGCGGCGTCGAGTACTGGGTCGCTCCGATCCAGCCGGGTCGCATGCTTTATGAAATCGAAGGTGTCGACGAAGCGACGGCACGCGAGGCGTTCCGCCTGGCCGCTGCCAAGCTGTCGGTGCAGACCCAGTTCGTTTCCCGGGCGGTGATGTGATGGCCATGAAAGATCTGATCAACAAATCGGCCGACGAGCTGAAGCAGCACCTGCTGGACCTGCGCAAGGAGCAGTTCAACCTGCGCATGCAGAAGGGCACCGGCCAGCTCAACCAGCCGCACCAGCTGCGCCGCGTTCGGCGCGACATCGCCCGCACGAAGTTCGTGCTCGGCGGCAAGAAGTAAGGACGGCTGATATGAGCGACAACCAAAAGCAGACGCGCACTCTCGAAGGCCGCGTCATTAGCAACAAGATGGACAAGACGGTTACGGTCCTGATCGAGCGCCAGGTGCAGCACGGCCTGCTGGGCAAGATCATCCGCCGTTCGACCAAGCTGCACGCCCAGGACGACCTCGGTGCAAACGAGGGTGATCTGGTCCGCATCGCGGAGTGCCGTCCGCTGTCCAAGACCAAGCATCACCGCGTGGTCGAAATCGTCACGCGCGCTAACGTCTAAGGGAGGGTGCAGACATGATTCAGATGCAAAGCACGCTTTCCGCAGCGGATAACAGCGGCGCGAAGGAACTGATGTGCATCAAGGTGCTCGGCGGCTCCAAGCGTCGTTACGCCGGGATCGGTGACGTGATCAAGGTCACCGTGAAGGATGCCATCCCCCGCGGTAAGGTGAAGAAGGGTGAGGTGTACAACGCCGTGGTGGTTCGTACCGCCAAGGGTGTGCGCCGTCCCGATGGCTCGCTGATCCGTTTCGACGGTAACGCAGCGGTCCTCCTCAACAACAAGCTCGAGCCGATCGGCACCCGTATTTTCGGGCCGGTCACCCGCGAGCTGCGCAGCGAGAAGTTCATGAAGATCGTCTCGCTCGCGCCCGAAGTGCTCTGAGCGGAGACAAGACCATGAACCGTATCCGCAAGGGTGATCAGGTCATCGTGATCACCGGCAAGAACAAGGGTCAGCGCGGCGACGTGCTGCGTGTTGAGGGCGATCGCGTTTTCGTCTCCAACGTGAACCTGGTCAAGCGTCACACCAAGCCGAACCCCCAGGCCAACCAGGCTGGCGGCATCGTCGAGCGTGAAGCTTCGATCCATCTCTCCAATGTGCAGCTGTTCAACCCCGCCACGAACAAGGGTGAACGCGTTGGCACCAAGACGCTCGAAGATGGGCGCAAGGTCCGCGTGTACCGTTCTTCGGGCGAGGTCGTGGACGCGTAAGGAACACAAGTCATGACGCGCCTTGAAAAGTTTTACAAAGACGAGGTAGTGAAGAAGCTCACCGAGCGCTTCGGCTACCAGAATGTGATGCAGGTCCCCCGCATCACGAAGATCACGCTGAACATGGGCGTGGGCGAAGCTGCGGGCAACAAGAAAGTGCTCGAGAACGCCGTGGCCGACATGGCCAAGATCTCCGGTCAGAAGCCGATCCAGACCAAGGCGCGCGTTTCCGTCGCCTCGTTCAAGATCCGTGATGGCTGGCCGATCGGCTGCAAGGTCACCCTGCGCCGTGCCCAGATGTGGGAATTCCTGGATCGCCTGATCAACATCTCGCTGCCGCGTACGCGCGACTTCCGTGGTGTTTCGGGTCGTGCTTTCGATGGCCGTGGTAACTACAACTTCGGCATCAAGGAACAGATCATTTTCCCGGAAATCGACTTCGACGCAGTCGACGCCATGCGCGGTATGGATATCTCCATCACCACGACGGCCAAGACCGACGATGAAGCCAAGGCACTGCTGGAAGCATTCAGCTTCCCGTTCCGTAACTGAGAGTCGCGAGAGAAATCATGGCAAAGACCTCGATGATCAACCGCGATCTCAAGCGGACCAAGCTCGCCAAGAAGTACGCCGCCAAGCGCGCCGAACTGAAGGCGATTGTGCTGAGCGCCACCGCCTCGTATGACGAGAAGATGGAAGCCCAGACCAAGCTGCAGAAGCTCCCGCGCGATGCGAGCCCGACCCGTCAGCGCACCCGTTGCGTCCTGACCGGCCGTCCGCGCGCCGTGTACAGCAAGTTCGGCCTCGGCCGCAACAAGCTGCGCGAAGCCACCATGCGTGGTGACGTGCCGGGTCTGCGCAAGGCCAGCTGGTAAGAAACAGACGACCCCGGCCTGGCCGGGGTTTGTCCTGCGGGGAAGGGCGATCCGCCCCCGTTTGACGCGACCAACGCGTCGGTATTCGCTTAGCCGGAAGAAACCTGCTATAGTCGATGGTCTGCGTACTGCAGACTGGTCGATTCGGCCGGTTCACAACTCAAAAGATTTCCGGTTTTATCGGATATCGGTGCACTCTGAAGGATGTTTTCATGAGCATGACTGATCCCATCGCCGATCTGTTTACGCGCATCCGCAACGCCCAGCTCACGGGCAAGCAGGCCGTAAGCATGCCGTCGTCGAAGCTGAAGGTGGCCATCGCCAACCTTCTCAAGAACGAGGGCTATATCCTCGACGCCAAGACTTCCTCCCAGGAAGGCAAGCCGGTGCTCGAGATCAAGCTCAAGTATTTCGAAGGCCGTCCGGCTATCGAAAGCATTGCCCGTGTCAGCCGTTCCGGCCTCCGCGTCTACCGCGGCAAGGACGAGCTGCCGAAGGTCCTGGGTGGCCTGGGTATCTCGATCATCTCGACTTCCGCCGGTCTGCTGACCGACGCGCAGGCCCGTTCCAAGGGTCTGGGCGGCGAAGTCATCGGCCAAGTGGCATAAGGAGCCGACGATGTCCCGCGTTGCCAAGAAAGATATTTCCCTGCCGAAGGGCGTCGAGCTGAAGACCGAAGGCCAGACCATCACGGTCAAGGGCCCGAAGGGTTCGCTGTCGACCCACGTCCTCCCGGGCGTTGCGGTCTCGGTCGACAACGGTATCGCCTCGATCCAGCTGGCCGAAGGCGCCGATCACAAGTTTGGTGGCACCGCTCGCGCGCTGCTGGCCAACATGGTCAAGGGCGTTTCCGACGGTTATGAGCGCAAGCTTGAGCTCGTCGGCGTGGGTTACCGCGCTTCGATGGCCGGCAAGTCGCTGAACCTCAGCCTGGGCTTCTCCCATCCGGTCGTGTTCGACGCCCCGGAAGGCATCACCCTCGAAACCCCGACCCAGACCGAAATCCTCATCAAGGGTTCGGACAAGCAGGTTGTGGGCCAGGTTGCCGCCAAGATCCGTGGCTACCGTCCGCCGGAACCCTACAAGGGCAAGGGCGTGCGCTACTCCGGCGAGAAGATCACCCTGAAGGAAGCCAAGAAGGCCTAATGCGCTGAAAAGCGCGTGCCTATCCGCTTCCTGGAGAGAACACGATGAACAAGAACGAATCCCGCCTGCGTCGCGCCAAGTCGACCCGCGCCCACATCCGCAAGCTGGCTGTGGCCCGCCTGTCGGTGCATCGCACCGGTCAGCACCTCTACGCTCAGGTTTTCGACGCTTCGGGCAAGAACGTTGTGGCAGCTGCCTCGACCGTCCAGAAGTCGATTGCCGAAGGCCTCAAGGGCACCAAGAACCTCGAAGCTGCCGCTGCTGTCGGCAAGGCTGTTGCCGAGCGCGCCAAGGCCGCTGGCGTCGAGGTTGTCGCTTTCGATCGTTCGGGTTTCCGCTATCACGGTCGCATCAAGGCTCTCGCCGATGCCGCCCGCGAAGCTGGCCTGAAGTTCTAATTGCAGTACGTAAGAGGGGTGGGGCGGCGAATTTGCTTTCTGGCTTCTTCACCCTCTCTTAAAAACAACTCCAAGCGGCAACGCCGCAAGTAAAAGTCCCGGATGGTTCGGGCATACGGAAAAGAACATGTCTTCTACCGATCGCGAAAATTCAGACGGCCTGCTCGAAAAGCTGATCGCCGTCAACCGCGTGGCCAAGACCGTCAAGGGTGGCCGCCAGATGAGCTTCACCGCACTGACCGTCGTCGGTGACGGCGAAGGCCGCGTTGGCTTTGGTTACGGCAAGGCGCGTGAAGTGCCGGTTGCCATCTCCAAGGCCATGGAGCGCGCCCGCCGCAACATGGTGAGCATCGACCTTAACAATGGCACCCTGTGGTACGCCATCAAGGCCAATCACGGCGCCGCCCGCGTGTTCATGCAGCCCGCTTCCGAAGGTACCGGCGTGATCGCTGGTGGTGCCATGCGCGCCGTCCTCGAGGTGGTCGGCGTGAAGAACGTGCTGGCCAAGGCCGTCGGTTCGCGCAACCCGATCAACCTGGTTCGCGCCACCATCAAGGGCCTGCAGGCTGTCGCTTCGCCGAAGCAGATCGCTGCCAAGCGCGGCAAGACCATTGAAGAGGTGCTGGGCAATGGCTAATAACGAAAAGACCGTCCGCGTCCGCCTGGTCAAGGGCCTGCGCGGTGTGCAGAGCCGTCATCGCCTGAGCGTCAAGGCGCTCGGCCTGAGCAAGCTCAATGATGTCCGTGAACTGAAGGACAGCCCGCAGGTGCGTGGCCTGATCAACACGGTCTATTACCTGGTCCGGGTCGAGGAGTAAGCAACATGCGTCTTAATGACATCAAGCCGGCCGCCGGTGCCCGCAAGACCCGCCTTCGCGTCGGTCGCGGTATTGGTTCGGGCCTCGGCAAGACCGCCGGTCGCGGTCACAAGGGTCAGCACGCTCGCGCGGGCGGTACCCACAAGTTTGGTTTCGAAGGCGGTCAGATGCCGCTGCAGCGTCGCCTCCCCAAGGTGGGCTTCCGCTCGCTGAAGAAGGCTGAGAGCCAGGAAGTGTTCCTGTATCAGCTGGCCTCGCTGAAGGCTGACGTGATCGACCCGATCGTCCTGCATCAGGCAGGCCTGATCGACAGCCGCGCCAAGAAGGTGAAGGTTGTCGCCAAGGGTGAAATCGGCCGCGCCGTGAAGCTGTCGGGCGTGCTGGCTACGGCCGGCGCCAAGGCAGCGATCGAAGCTGCCGGCGGCAGCGTGGAGTAATCACGTGGCGGCAGCCCAGGGCCCATCGCTCGGATCGCTCGGCAAGCTGACGGAACTGCGTCAGCGCATCTTCTTCGTGATTGGTGCGTTGATCGTCTTCCGTCTCGGTTCCTTCATCCCAGTGCCGGGTGTGAACCCGGAGGCGATGACCAGCCTGATCGAACAGGGTGGCGGTCTGATGAACATGTTCAACATGTTCTCGGGCGGCTCCCTGGCTCGCTTCTCGGTGTTCGCCCTGGGTGTGGTGCCCTATATCTCTGCATCCATCGTGGTGCAGATGATGGGCGCCGTCATTCCCAGCCTGCAGCAGCTGCGTAAGGAAGGTGAGGCGGGTCGTCGCAAGATGAC
The DNA here is from genome assembly GCF_004322705.1 of Dyella terrae. NCBI lineage: Bacteria > Pseudomonadati > Pseudomonadota > Gammaproteobacteria > Lysobacterales > Rhodanobacteraceae > Dyella > Dyella terrae. Next base: position 10,467 of record NZ_SIZZ01000001.1, read on the forward strand.
CACTTACACCCGATTTGGCACGGTCGGTCTGGCTGCTTTCCAGGCCTTCGGCATCGCCGTTGCGCTGCAGAAGCAGGTCGCCGCGGGTGGTGCTCCGGTGGTTTATACCCCGGGCATGGGCTTCATCATGGCGTCGATCGTCGGCCTGACGGCTGGCACGATGTTCCTGATGTGGCTGGGTGAGCAGATCACCGAGCGCGGTATCGGTAACGGTATCTCGCTGTTGATCTTCGCCGGCATCGTGGCGGGTCTGCCTGGCGCGGTGGCGCACACGCTGACCATGGCCAGCAACGGCGAACTCAGCGTGATCAAGATGATCATGGTGGTGGTGCTGATCCTGCTGGTAACTGCGTTTGTGGTGTTCATGGAGCGTGCGCAGCGTCGCATCACCGTGAATTACGCTCGCCGCTCGGGCGGCCAGCGGGCTTACATGAACCAGACCTCGCATCTTCCGTTGAAGATCAACATGGCCGGCGTGATCCCCCCGATCTTTGCCTCGAGCCTGCTGATGTTCCCGGCGACGGCGGCGACTTGGTTCAGTGCTGGCCACCAGTCCCGTTGGTTGCAGGAGCTGACTCAGGCACTGACGCCGGGCGAGCCCCTGTATGACATCGTTTTTGCAGTCCTGGTGATCACTTTCGCCTTCTTCTATACGGCGATCGTGTTCAACTCCCAGGAAACGGCCGATAACCTGAAGCGTTCGGGCGCCCTGATTCCGGGTATCCGTCCAGGTCGGTCCACGGCTGACTACATCGACAGCGTCATGACCCGTCTTACCGGTGTCGGCGCGCTGTACCTGGTGCTGGTCTGCCTGGTTCCGTCCTTTATGCAGAAGGCTTGGCATGTACCGTTCTACTTCGGCGGCACCTCTCTGCTGATCGTGGTGGTCGTGGTGATGGACTTTACGGCTCAGGTGCAAGCACACCTGGTCAGTCACCAATATGAAAGTCTGCTCAAGAAGGCCAATCTCCGCCGCAACTGAGGCTGCTGGGGCGTCGGAGAGGGGTCAAAATCGGAGAGTGGCGGCACGAGGTGCCGCAGGGCTTTCCTGTTCGGTTAATTAAGGTTAGAATTGCGCGTTTACCGCGCACGAAACGCATCGGAGAAAGTACATCATGGCGCGCATCGCGGGTGTCAATTTGCCGGTCCACAAGCATGTGTGGGTTGGCCTGCAGAGCATTTATGGTATCGGCCGCAGCCGGGCCAAGAAGGTCTGCGCGGACGCTGGCGTGGTTTCGACCACGCAAATCAAGTCCCTCAGTGAGGGTGAGGTGGAGAAACTCCGCCACGAGATCGGCAAGTACGTCGTCGAAGGCGACCTGCGCCGTGAAGTCGGTATGGCCATCAAGCGTCTGATGGATCTGGGTTGCTACCGCGGTCTCCGTCACCGCCGTGGTTTGCCGGTGCGCGGCCAGCGCACGCGTACCAACGCACGCACCCGTAAGGGTCCGCGTCGCGCGATCAAGAAGTAACGGATATCAAACATGGCTAAGCCTGTTAAGACCAAGAAGAAGATCAAGCGCGTTGTCACGGATGCCGTGGCTCATGTGCAGGCCTCCTTCAACAACACCATCGTCACGATCACCGATCGCCAGGGCAACGCTCTGTCGTGGGCTACTGCCGGCGGCGCGGGTTTCCGCGGTTCGCGCAAGTCCACCCCGTTCGCCGCCCAGGTTGCCGCTGAGAAGGCCGGCCGCGCTGCAGGTGACTACGGCGTGAAGACCGTTGAAGTGCGCATCAAGGGCCCCGGCCCGGGCCGCGAGTCGGCCGTGCGTTCGCTGAACGCTCTCGGTTACAAGGTCCTGAACATCATTGACGTCACGCCGATTCCGCATAACGGCTGCCGTCCCCCCAAGAAGCGTCGAGTGTAAGGAGCACAGACCATGGCACGTTATCGTGGAGCTACCTGCAAACTCGCGCGTCGTGAGGGTTCGGACCTCAGTCTGAAGAGCCCGGCTCGCGCTATCGATTCGAAGTGCAAGCTGGAAAACAAGCCCGGCCAGCACGGCGCCAACAAGCGCGCCCGCATGTCGGACTACGCCCTTCAGCTGCGCGAAAAGCAGAAGGTCAAGCGCATCTATGGTGTGCTTGAGCGTCAGTTCAGCAACTACTATTCCAAGGCTTCGACCCTGAAGGGCAACACGGGTGAAAACCTGCTGCGCCTGCTGGAAAGCCGCCTGGACAACGTCGTTTATCGCATGGGTTTTGCGGTCACCCGCGCCCAGGCTCGCCAGCTCGTCAGCCACAAGGCTGTGCTGGTCAACGGCAAGAAGGTGAATATCCCTTCGTACCAGGTTCGCACCGGTGACGTGATCGCTCTGACCGAGCGCGCTCGTACCCAGCTGCGCGTCCAGGAAGCCGCGACCGTGTTCGACACCATGGACCTCCGTCCGCAGTGGGTGGAAGTCGACTCCAAGAAGTTCGAAGGCACGTTCAAGCAGGTGCCGGATCGCGGCGATCTGCCGTCCGACATCAACGAAAGCCTGATCGTCGAGCTTTATTCGAAGTAATCAACTGGAGCCCTGCATGGCAGTTTCGTCAACTAGCGTGCTGCGGCCTCGCGGCCTCAGCGTCGAGCAGCTCGGAGCCAACCGCGCCAAGGTGGTGGTGGAGCCGCTCGAGCGTGGCTTTGGCCATACCCTGGGCAACGCGCTGCGTCGCGTGCTGCTCTCTTCGATCCCCGGCAGCGCCATCGTCGAGGTCGAGATTGATGGTGTACTCCATGAGTACACCACCCTCGAAGGTTTGCAGGAGGACGTGATCGAAGTCCTGCTGAACCTCAAGGACGTTGCGATTCGTCAGCATACGGGTGACGAAGTCACCCTGACCCTGTCCAAGAAGGGCAAGGGTGTGGTCACCGCCGGTGATATCACCGTCGACCACTCGGTGGAAATCATCAACCCCGAGCATGTGATCTGCCACCTGACCAAGGACATCGCGCTCAACATGCGCCTCAAGGTGCGTCGCGGCGTGGGTTACCAGCCGGCAAGCGCTCGCCAGCATCCGGACGAGGAAGCTCGCCCGATTGGCCGCCTGCAGCTGGATGCCTCGTTCGCGCCGGTGCTGCGCGTGGCTTACGAAGTGGACGCCGCTCGTGTTGAGCAGCGCACCAACCTCGACAAGCTCGTGCTGGACATCGAGACCAACGGCACCATCGGTGCGGAAGACGCGGTTCGCAAGGCCGCGGAAATCCTCAACGACCAGCTGTCTGTCTTCGGTGACTTCTCGCGTCGCGAGAGCGCCACGGACAAGGCGGAGAAGGGCGGTTTCGATCCGCTGCTGCTCCGTCCGATCGACGACCTCGAGCTCACCGTTCGCTCCGCGAACTGCCTCAAGGCCGAGAGCATCTATTACATCGGCGATCTGGTTCAGAAGACCGAAGTGGAGCTGCTCAAGACCCCGAACCTCGGCAAGAAGTCCCTGACCGAAATCAAGGATGTGCTGGGTGGCCGCGGTCTGGCCCTGGGCATGAAGCTGGAAAACTGGCCGCCGCCGGGCCTCTCGCACGGCATGCAGCTGGGTTAATGCAAGATTTGGCGATCGCCTCTGATCGCCGCGTTTAGGCCCTGCCAGGGCGCGTTTCGTGCCCTGGTCAGGTGCCCAAGACGGTCAAACGTGACCGGTCTTCTCAATAAGAGCCCGTTTTACCAAGGGCTTCAATAGCGGGTAACCGCGGGAAGCCAGGCGTTCTGCCTGACTTTTCATAACAACAGACATAGAGAGATATTGTCATGCGCCACCAGAAATCCGGTCGCAAGCTCAACCGCACGAGCAGCCATCGCGAAGCCATGTTCCGCAATATGGCCTCGTCGCTGATCAAGCACGAGCTGATCCGCACCACCTTGCCGAAGGCGAAGGAACTCCGTCGCGTCGCCGAGCCGCTCATCACCTTGGCCAAGACCGATGGCGTTGCCAATCGTCGTCTCGCTTTCTCGCGCCTGCGCGACAAGCAGGCCGTTGGTAAGCTGTTCGTCGAGCTGGGCCCGCGTTACCGCGAACGTCCCGGCGGCTACCTGCGCATCCTGAAGTGCGGCTTCCGCCCGGGTGACAACGCCCCGATGGCCTACGTGGAGCTGGTTGACCGTCCGCGTGCCGTCGAAGCTGTCGACGCCGAGTAAGCAAGGCTTTCTTCTTTGAAGAACACGAACCCCGGTGAGGCAACTCACCGGGGTTTTTGTTTGCGTCGCATTTGGCGGACGGCGGCGCGATGAGGGTTGCATGGGCCGCGAATGAGGGGATCGGCAATCAGGCGTGCGCTCGACGGTCCGGCGCATGTGCCTCCAGGTCCCTCGGTCGCGACCCTGAAGCGCCCTGGCCATTCGAGGTGCAACGCCTGGGTGGAAGGAACTTACCCCCATGCGACCCGGTCCAGTTCGCACCCGACTCTTGCCTTCCGTCATTCCTGAGCCGGCCTGTCCCGCACCGCGACCCCTTACATTACTGACACAACGGTCGCCTTGCGGTTAATGTTTCCATTCCGCAACGCAGCACACCTCCATGAACCCACTCCGTTGGTCCTTCCGCGTCAGCTATCTCGTTGGCTTCCTCGTCTGCGTGGGCCTGCTCAGCTTCGCGCTGTACGCCGAGCATTGGCTGCACATGATTCCGTGCCCCTTATGTATCTTCCAGCGCATCGCCTTCATGGTGATGGCTGTGTTCTTCCTTGCGGGTGCCATCCATGGCCCTACAAGCGGTGGCCGATGGGTTTACGCGGCGGGTGTTTTCGTGGGCGCGGTCGGAGGTATGGCCACGGCAGCGCGCCATCTATGGCTGCAGAGTCTGCCCGCCGATCAGGTGCCGATGTGCGGCCCGGATCTGGGCTACATGATGGACGCATTCCCCTTCGCCAAGATGCTCAAGATGGTCTTCACCGGGTCCGGTGAGTGCGCGAAGCTCGAACCCATTCTGGGTGTCCCCATGCCGGCCTGGACGCTTGTCTGGTACGTGCTTCTGCTCGCTTTGGCCGTGCGTGCCGCGGCTGGTCGCAAGGCCTGATTTCCCATGTCATCGACGATCCATCCGGCGCATGATGCGCGTATGAACTCCTTGTCCTCGACATTCTCACCCGTGGCCGGCTGGAACCCTGGTTCCTGGCAGCAGCGCGTCGCCTTACAGCAGCCTCAGTATGAGGACGCCGCTGAACTGGCAGAGGCCACTGGCCAGCTCGCCCAGCTGCCGCCGCTGGTGACGTCCTGGGAGGTCCTGGCGCTCAAGCAGTCGCTGGCCGAAGCCCAGGAGGGCCAGCGTTTCCTCCTTCAGGGTGGTGACTGCGCGGAAAGCTTCGCGGACTGCACCAGCCCGGTCATCTCGAACCGTCTCAAAGTGCTGCTGCAGATGAGCCTGGTGTTGGTGCATGGCCTTCGCAAGCCGGTGCTTCGCGTCGGGCGATTTGCCGGCCAGTACGCCAAACCGCGCTCGACCGATACCGAAACGCGCGGCGGAGTGACCTTGCCGAGTTTTCGCGGGGACGTTGTCAACGGGCCGGAGTTCACCGCCGAGGCCCGACGCCCCGATCCGCAGCGCCTGATCCAGGCCCACGCCCACTCGGCGTTGACCATGAACTTTGTGCGCGCACTGATCGATGGTGGCTTCGCCGACCTGCATCATCCGGAATACTGGGACCTGGCCTGGGTCGAGCATTCGCCGCTCGCTTCGGAGTATCGCCGCATGGTGAACGGCATCGGCGACTCGCTGCGGTTCATGGAAACGCTGGCGGGCCCGATTGCCGGGTTCACGCGCGTGGATTTCTTCACCTCGCACGAAGCGCTGCTACTGCACTACGAAGAGGCGCTCACGCGACAGGTGCCGCGCCATAAGGGGTGGTTCAATCTCTCCACGCACTTCCCGTGGATCGGCATGCGCACGGCGGCACTCGATGGCGCCCACGTCGAATACTTCCGTGGCATTCGCAATCCGGTGGCCGTGAAGGTAGGGCCGTCGGTGACGGCGGAGCAGCTGTTGCCGTTGATCGAAGCCCTTAATCCCGATGACGAGCCCGGCCGCCTGACCTTGATCCACCGCATGGGTAATGCGCAGATCGCCAAGTCGCTACCGCCCCTGCTCGATGCAGTGAAGCGCGAAGGTCGGCGCGTACTCTGGGTGGCCGACCCCATGCATGGCAACACGGAAAGCACGTCGAACGGCTACAAGACGCGTCGTTTCGACAGCATTCGAGGCGAGCTTGACCAGGCTTTCGATATCCACGCGGCTGCCGGCACCCGTCTGGGTGGCGTCCACCTGGAGCTTACGGGCGAGGACGTGACTGAGTGCATGGGTGGAGCCCGGGATCTCAGCGAGGCCGATCTCGATCGCGCGTACAAGTCGATGGTCGATCCGCGTCTGAACTATGAGCAGTCGCTGGAACTGGCGATGCTGATCGTGCGCAAGTCAACGGGTAGCCTCGGTTGACCCAGGCGGCAAACGGACGTTTGGACGTCCGTTTGCCGTCGTGCCGGCCATGGCTGAAGTCAGGGCACGCCCGGAGCCACCGGCTTGCCGCCCACCGTCTCCAGGAACTTCGGCGGCTGCCAGGCCTTGGCGTGCTGCTCAAATCCGTAGGCGATGGCGATGAGCGTCGGCTCACTCCACTTGGCGCCAAAGAACACGATGCCGACCGGCAGGTCATGCGCAAAGCCTGCAGGCACCGTGATGGACGGATAGCCCGCCACCGCCGCCGGCTGCGAGGCGCCACCCACGGTGGGATCTCCGCTAACGACATGATCGCCCAGCACCGGATCGGTGACGAACGTCGGGCCCCAGGACGGAGCGAGCAGCGCGTCCAGGTGGTTGCTCGACAGTGCCACGTCGATGCCCTCGGGGCCCGCCAGTCGTTTCGCCTTCGCCTGCGCCTTCACGTACTCGTCCGACGTCAGCGGCCCCTTGGCCTGTGCCTGTTCGAACAACTCCTGGCCAAACCACGGCATCTCGCGCTTCGCTTCGCGCTTGTTGAACGCAATCAGATCGGCGAGAGACTTGTTCTTCGATGCCGGTCGGGTCGCCAAATACGCGTTCATGTCGTGCTTGAGGTCATATAGCAGAACCGTGAATTCCGGATCGCCCAATTCCTTCAGGTGGGGAATCTCCACCGGGTCGACGATGATGGCCCCCTGGGCCTTCATCAACGTGATGGACGCTTCGAGCACGCGGTCGGCATTGGGTTCAGCGCAGGCCAACTGGCGCACCACGCCGATGCGCTTGCCTCGCAAACCATTCGGGTCGAGCGCCTTGGTGTAGTCGGACTTGCGGCGATCCGCTTCCGCGGTCGCCGGGTCGCGCGGATCGCTGCCGGCAATCACGTTCAGCACGATGGCCGCGTCGGCGACGTTGCGTGCCATCGGGCCCGCCGTGTCCTGGTTATGACTGATCGGGATGATGCCGCTGCGACTGACCAGGCCCACCGTTGGCTTGATGCCGACAATGCCGTTGGCGGCGGCGGGGCAGATGATCGAGCCATCCGTTTCCGAGCCGATGGCTACGGTGGCAAGACCCGCTGCCACGGCAGCTCCGGAACCCGCACTTGAGCCACATGGGTTGCGATCAAGCACGTAGGGATTGCGCGTCTGGCCACCCCGGCCGCTCCAGCCACTGCTGGCATGGTTGGAGCGCATGTTGGCCCATTCACTCAGATTGGTCTTGCCCAGGATGACGGCGCCGCTCTCGCGAAGCCGCTTCACCAGCCCGGCATCCTGCGGCGCGGGTGCTTCCATCAGCGCAAGCGAGCCGGCCGTCGTGAGCATGCGATCACCGGTGTCAATGTTGTCCTTGAGCAGGATCGGGATGCCACGCAAAGCACCGCCATGCGGTTGGCGGTCGACCTCGGCGGCAATCTTCAAGGCGTCCGGGTTCACTTCAAGGATCGAGTGCAAGCTGGGCCCTTGCTGGTCGATGGCGTGCACACGATCGATGAAGGCCTGGGTCAGCTTGACGCTGGTCAGTTGGCCGCCCTGCATTTGCTGCTGAAGATCGGCAATGCCGGCCCAGGCCAGTTCGGGCCGGGCTGTTTGGGCGGCTGAAGCAAAGCTTGCCAGGACGCTGGCGCAAAGCAGGGCAATCGACAACGACGTACGGTTCACGACGGTCTCCTGGCATCTGCGACATGATGTCGCGAAGCGCCAGCTTAGCGGCTTCCACGCGGGCGTGATGCAGGTCGGCGCATATAATCGTGCGATGAATACGACAGCCCAGCAGTGCCAGGCCCGGCGTGTGTTCGCCGCCCTCCTGTGGTTCGCCGCCGCCCTGGTGGGTACTGCCACCGCGCAGGATGCCGCTCCCCATGTCCCCGATACCATCCAGCAGCGCATTGCATCGTGCACGGCATGCCATGGTGCGCACGGTGAGGGCACGCCGGACAGTGGTTTCTTTCCGCGCCTTGCCGGCAAGCCCGCAGGCTACCTTGCCCGGCAGCTACAGGACTTCCAGGACGGCCTGCGCAAGTACGGCCCGATGGAGTACACGGTCCGCCATCTGAGCCCTGCGTACATGCAGGAGATCGCCCAGTATTTCGCGGCCCAGGAAGTCCCTTACCAACGTTCGCCCGTCCCGCGCACGTCCGCCGATGCGCTCAAGCGCGGTGAGGAACTGGCCCTGCACGGCGATGCCGCGCGGCAGATACCTGCCTGTGTCGCCTGCCACGGCACCCAGCTCACCGGCGTACAGCCAAACGTACCTGGGCTGGTCGGCCTGCCGTACGACTATCTCAGCTCGCAGCTCGGTTCGTGGCGCACGAAGACGCGTGCGACAGTCGCGCCCGACTGCATGGCGGAAGTCGCCAATCGCCTCAGTGAATCGGATATCAGTGCGGTGTCCGCCTGGTTGGCCGGACGCGAGCTGCCCGGCGACATGCACGCGCAAGCGGAAGGCACCATCACGCCGCCGCTCCATTGCGGTGTGCTCGGCGACAGCAAGGGGAATGGCGCATGAAGTCGCCCAAGATGGGTTTGATCGCTACGGCGGTTGTCGTGGCTCTCGTCGCCGTCGTCGCGATGTGGTTCTTGCGCGGCGGTGAAAAGCTCACGCCCGTTGAACCGGGCAAGGAAACTGCCGAGGCACTCAAGGACCCGGCACTCATCGCCAAAGGCCAGTACCTCACCACCGTGGGCGATTGCGCGGCGTGCCATACGGCACAAGGCGGTGTGCGTTTTGCGGGTGGTCGCGTGGTCGGCACGCCCTTTGGTGATATTCCCGCGCCAAACCTGACGCCCGACAAGGCCACCGGGCTTGGCAACTGGAGTTTTGCCGAGTTCTATCGCGCGCTGCACTCGGGCGTGGGCAAGCAGGGCGAGTTCCTCTATCCGGCGTTCTCGTACACGTCGTACACCAAGGTCACGCGCGACGATGCGCTTGCGATCTTCGCTTACCTGCAATCCCTTGCGCCGGTTGCGCAGGAAGCCAGGCCGCTGGGCCTGGCCTTCCCCTACAACGTGCGCAACAGTCTCAAGGCGTGGCGCGCGTTGTACTTCAAAGAAGGCGAATACCAGCCGGACAACAGCAAGTCACCGGCGTGGAATCGCGGCGCGTACCTGGTCCAGGGCCTCGGCCACTGCAACGAGTGCCATATTGCGCGTGACTCGTTTGGCGGCATGCGCAGCGACCAGCCGTTGTCCGGTGGCCAGATTCCGATGCAGAACTGGTACGCACCGGATCTGAGCACGCAGGCCAACGGCGGTCTCGATGGCTGGACCACGAAGGACATTGTCGACCTGCTCAAGACCGGCCAGTCCGCCAAGGGCACGGCGTTCGGTCCCATGGCCGAAGTGGTGGCTCAAAGCACGCAGCACATGACCGACGACGACCTGCAGGCTATCGCCACTTATCTGCAATCGCTGCCGGCGCGGCCCCTGGTCGAGGCGCCGAAGTCGCCGCTCGACGTGAGCACGATGATCAAGCAGGGCGCCAACGTTTACGCAGAACGGTGCGCCGACTGCCACGGCAAGGACGGCAATGGTGTCGCGGGGGTCTATCCGCCGCTCAACGGCAATGCGTCCGTCAATGAACCGACGGGCATCAATGCCATTCGCGTCGTCCTGCTTGGCGGCTTTGCTCCCGCGACGGCGGGCAATGCGCGTCCGTACTCCATGCCACCGTTCGCGCAGCAGTTGAATGATGCGGACGTCGCGGCCGTCGTGACCTACATCCGTCAGGCCTGGGGCAACAAGTCGCCGCATGTCATGGAACGGGACGTGATCAAGTACCGGCACACGCCTGTCGATTGATCTTCTGGCACGGGGCTGGGCGTCGCGATTCGGTGACGCCTAATCCCGCATCGTTCTGACCAGCGCGCCCAGCGCCATCCATGGTTCCATCGACCAGTGGCCACGCGCCTGACCCGACGGCGAAGGCAGGACGACGATGCGCGTCGCGCCAAGGCGCTCCGCTTGCTCGCCATAAGCATCAACGCGTCCCAGCACCGCCCGCGCTGCCGCCTTGCTGGTGAACGCCAGCACCCGTGGTGCATAGCGGACGACTTTGCTGCGCAGTGCATCGGCGTCGAAGGCGTCACGCGGGAGCGCATCGTCGTTACCCGAGTGGTGCTTGGCTACATCGGTCAAACCCAGCCCCAGCGAAAGTAGCCCGCGGAATTCAGCGGGCGCGAACAGCCTTGGCGTCAGGCCCGCCGCATGCAGCGCCGGCCAGAATTGATTGCCGGGATGGGCGTAGTAAGCCTGTTCAACCGCAGAGCGCGTGCCTGGCGCCGTGCCGCAGAACACCACCCGCAGATCCGGCGCGAGGACGTCCGGCAGGACGTGCGTTGATTCAGTGGACGCGCGTGCCATGCCAGGCGAGGTTTGCGTGCAACCGGTGTTCGGGCGATAGCGAAAGTTCGAGCGGCATGCCCAGCACTTGTGCCGCCGCCATCGCGAGGGCTAGCCCCAGGCCAGCGTGACCACCTTGCTCCGTCTGTTTGCGCCAGAAGCGTTGGCCCAGATGCGGCATGTCGCCCCCGTTGAGGTTGGGCGCGGCATTCTCGATGTGGAATCCCATGCGGTCGGCGCGCAGGAGAACCCTGTCGCCTTTCGGCGCGTAGGCGAAAGCGTTGCCAATGAGATTGCCGATCACCAGCTCGAGCAGGGCAGGATCGGTATGCAGGACAGGGGCATCGGCGACCTGCAGATCGTAGACAACGGACGCGCCATCCCGTTGGACGCGGTGCCGTTGCACCAGCCGCTCCAGCCATTCGGCCAGGTCCAGTCGCTGCGGCTGTGGCAGATCCATGCCCGCTTGCAGGCGCGTGAGCATCAGCAGCGCCGTTACCGTCGCCTCGAGTTCACCACTTATGACGCCGATTTCCGACAGCAACTGATGCATGCTGCGACCGGTGGGATAGCGCAGCTCCACTTCGGTCAGCGTGCGCAACTCCGCCAGGCGCGTACGGGTTTCGTGCGCGAGGCCGCTGGCAAACTGTCGTTCCCGTGCCAATCCATCATCCATGCGCTCAAGCACCTGATTGAACCGAACGACCAGCGGATCCAGTTCGGACAGGCCGGTGGGCGCCAGTCGTTGTCCCGGTGCGGAAGGGCCAATGCGATCCATCGACTGGACGAGCTGAGCCATCGGTCGCATGCCGCGGCGAATGATCAGCGGCACGGCGATGAAAGCGATGAACAAGGCGAGCAAGGGGCTGATGACGAGGATCCAGTCGATGTCGAGCAGCAAGTCGTCGAACTGCCGTCGATCCTGCTGGAACAGCAACTGGCAATCGTGCGTCGCATCGCCCGCGCGAACCGGCACGAAGGGGCGTGCACTGAGCGTGCTTGATTCGTTAATGGCACCCTGAAACGCGAAGATCACGGAACCGAGCGGGCGGCCTTCATGCATCAGTTCGCTGAACTTCGGTTCGGTACTGACATTGTCGGGCCAATCGCCTGGAATGAGCGGCGGGGCGGGGTAGCTGCGCACGATCGGTTGGCTCTTGCAGCGCAGCTCGTAGTAGATGCGACCATGGCCGCCAAACAATTCGCCAAGGGGGCGCAACAGGCCATGCGCCTGTGGAACCTCGCTCTCCAGTTCGATCACCGTCGCGGCAGCACGCGCCTGCGCCAGCAGCGTTTCGCGATAGCGCTCTTCGAGGCGACTGTCGATGCGCGCATCCATCAGCAGCGACCCGCCGCCGAGCAGCAGCAGGCTGGTGATCAACACCAGCAGCGTGATGCTGGTGGAGAGCGCCCCTCGCTTCATGGAATCAGATAGCCGGCGCCGCGTCGGGTTTCGATCAGGCCCTGGAGGCCGGCGGTATCAAGCTTGCGGCGCAGGCCGAAGACCAGCACTTCGACGCTGCGATCGGACACGTCGGAGTCGCTGCCCGCGGTGCGCTCAAGAATCTCCTGGCGCGAGAACGTACGACCCCGATGTCGCAGCAACAGTCCAAGCACGGCGAATTCGCGTGGCGTCAGCGGGAGCGGCTGTCGATTGACCGTCGCACCGTGCGAGAGCGGATCCCAGGTCAGCGCGCCGTGGGCGATTGCCACGGCCTGGGCTTGCTGTGGGCGACGCGCCAGGGCGTGCAGGCGCGCCACGATCTCGTCGAAGGAGAAAGGCTTGGTGAGGTAATCGTCCGCGCCCGCGTTCAGGGCTTCGATCCGGTCGGCGACCTGGTCACGCGCCGACAACACCAGCACCCTGGGTCGCAGGCCCGCCGTTGGCAAACTGCGCAGTACAGCAATGCCATCCATCTTGGGCAGCATGAGGTCGAGTACGACCAGCTCGTAGGCGTAGCTTTCAAGGAACTGCTTGGCCTCCAGGCCATCCTGGGCGGTATCCACCGTAAACCCTGCCGCCGCCAGGCCATGCCTGAGGGTCTGGCGCAGGCGTTCCGAATCCTCCACCAGCAGCAATTTCATGGCGCCTCCGTGACAGCGCGCAGTCGCCGTCTCAGGGCGCAGCTTAACGGAGCAGGTCGAAGGTGTGTGCTGGCGCATCGACGCCCGCTCCGGCAGCCGCTATAAAGAGTGCTGGTGAGGGGAGTGTTCGGTGAGTGAAGAAATCCTGATCAACGTGACCCCGCGCGAAACCCGCGTGGGCGTGGTCGAAAACGGCATGCTGCAAGAGGTGCATGTCGAGCGCACTTCCCGTCGTGGTTATGTTGGCAATGTGTACAAGGGGCGCGTCCAGCGCGTGATGCCGGGCATGCAGGCGGTGTTCGTCGACATCGGCCTGGAGCGCGCGGCGTTTCTGCACGCCTCGGATATCGTCCGGCCGCCCGCGCCGGCGGCGGTCGAAGGCGTGGACGTCGCCGTGGCCGGCAGCGGCCATACGCCCTCGATCAGTGAACTGGTCCATGAAGGCCAGGAAATCGTGGTGCAGGTAGTCAAGGACCCGATCGGCACCAAGGGTGCGCGTCTGTCCACGCATCTTTCCATCCCTTCGCGATACCTGGTGCTGCTGCCGCATGCGCGCACGCTGGGCATTTCCGCGCGCATCGAGGATGAAGCCGAACGCGTCCGCCTGAAGGAAGTGATGACCTCGCTCATCGGCGAAAACCCGCTGGGCTACATCGTGCGCACCAACGCGGAGGAGGCGACAGCCGAATCGCTCGCTTTCGACGTGACCTACCTGGGCAAGGTATGGCGCGTGGTGCAGGAAAACATCGCCCGGTCCAAGGTCGGCGAGCGCGTGTACGAGGAGCTGTCGCTGCCACTGCGCAGCCTGCGCGACATGCTCAACGACGATATCGAGAAGGTCCGTGTCGATTCGCGCGAAACCTACGACAAGGTCGTCAAGTTCGTGCACAAGTTCATGCCCAGTCTGGACGACCGCGTTGAACACTATTCCGGCGAGCGTCCGATCTTCGATCTGTACGGCGTGGAAGACGAAATCCAGCGCGCCTTGCGCAAGGAAGTCCCGCTGAAGTCGGGTGGCTACCTCATCGTCGACCAGACCGAGGCCATGACCACGATTGACGTCAACACCGGCGGTTACCTTGGCACGCGCAACCTCGAGGAAACGGTCTATCGCACCAATCTGGAGGCGGCTCAGGCGGCGGCACGCCAGCTGCGTCTGCGTAACCTCGGCGGCATCATCATCATCGATTTCATCGACATGACCGACGAGGAGCATCGCCGTCAGGTGCTGCGCATGCTGGAAAAGGGCCTGCAGCGCGATCACGCCAAGACGACGGTGTACCCCATGTCGGCCCTGGGCCTGGTGGAGATGACGCGCAAGCGCACCACCGAAAGCCTGGAGCGCCAGCTATGCGAGCCGTGCCCGGCCTGCAGCGGCCGCGGCACCGTGAAGACGGCCGAAACCGTCACCTATGAGATCTTCCGCGAGATCACCCGGGCGGTCCGCCAGTTCAACGCCGAAAAGCTGCTGGTGATGGCAAGCACCAAGGTGGTCAGCCGCATCCTGGAGGAAGAGTCGGCCGCCGTGGCCGAACTGGAAGAGTTCATCTCCAAAAGCATACGCTTTCAGGCTGAAGAGCATTATTCGCAGGAACAGTTCGATGTCGTTCTCTTGTGATGCGTCGCGCGGCGAAGAGGGCGTCCCCGCCTTTCGTCTAGCCCGCGCGGCCAGGTCACATCCCGCTCGCCGTTCTCCGTCCACGCCGTCGCATCGCAAGAACTTGGTTGACGCCCGGTTCGAGCCTTGCGGGCAGGGCGGTCGTTTCGCTGCGCCGGATCGCCGGTGAACGCGATCTGGCGCCAACGGGCCCATCGGGTCGCCCGCCTGCTTGGCTGGGTCGCCGGTGTTGCCGTCATTACGCTGGCGGTGCTGGCTGGGCTGATCCAGTTGCTGTTGCCGTCGCTGGCGCGTCATCCGGAATGGGTCGCGCGGCAGCTCAGCCAGCAGCTCCACCAGCCGGTGACGTTTGCGTCGCTCGAAGGTCGCTGGCAGCCGTCCGGTCCGCTGCTGGTCATGCGCGACGTGACGGTCAGCCCCGTCGATGGCGGTGCACCGCTCCGCATTCCGGAAACCGAACTCAAGCTCGACCTGGGCGGCTGGCTGATGCCGTCGCGTCACCTGCTCAACCTTCGCGCCCGTGGGCTGCAACTCGATCTCAGTCGCGCTGCCGATGGCGTATGGCACGTCAACGGCATCGGCGTGGCGGGTGGTGAAGATCGTCAGGCGCCTTCCTTCGGGCGGTTGTCGGCGGAGCTCTGGCTTTACGACCTGCGCGTGGAGATCGCGGACGAGCGCGTCGGCAAGCACTACACACTCAACGCAAAACAGTTGCGCATGAGTCGCCAGGGCGGGCGCGTGCGCGTCGGTGCGATCCTGGAGCGTGCCGGTGCGCCGGGACAGATTCGTGGTGCGGGTAGTTTCAGTGAAGACGGCAGCGACGGCCGCGTCTGGCTCGCTGGCGATCAGATCGATCTCCGTGCCTTGACGGCCGGCGTCGACATGGCCGGTTACACCATCGAGCGCGGGCAAGGTAACGTGGCGTCGTGGCTGGACTGGCGCCATGGACGGGTGGTCCGCAACCTGACGCGTTTCGATCTCAACAACCTCTCGCTGGTGGGCCCTGATGGCCATCGCGCGATGGTGCCGGGGCTGCATGGCCTGTCGGAGATCCGCAAAGGCGATGATGTTTTCGGCATCAAGTGGCTCGCCGACGACGGCAGCGCCCTCGCGGTGGATGCCCGTCACCTTGGCAGTGATGACGCCAGCGTCGCGGTGGCCGCGCGTGATCTGCAGCTGGCACCGCTGGTCCCCTGGCTGGCGCTGAAGCCGGACATGTCGCCCTCCCTGGCCGAATGGCTGGGTGCGGGCAAGCCGCGGGGCAAGATCAGTCACGCTTCGATGCAGTGGAGCAAGGCCGGCGGGCTGACGTCCGTCGACATGGGCTTTGCCGCGCTGGGCATCGATCCGGTGGGCAAGTTGCCGGGCCTGGATCGCCTGGACGGCGAAGTTCGGGGTGATCAACAGGCCGCTGTACTCGAGTTGCCTGCACAGTCGACGGTTCTGCGTTTTCCGCACACGTTCCGCCAGCCGTTCAATCTGTCGAGGCTCGCCGGCAATGTCGCGTTCTGGCACGCCGATGGCGATTTGCACATGGGCCTGGACGCGCTGCAATTGCACGGCGAAGGTTTCGAGGTCGAGGCGCGCGGCGAAATGGCGCTGCACGACGGCGGCGGCAAGCCGTTCCTCGATTTGTATGCCACGGTCAATCACGCTGACGTCAACGCCGCCAAGTTGTTCTGGCCCATCGATTCGATGGCGCCCTCGGCGATTGAATGGCTCGATCGCGCGCTCGTATCGGGCAACATCGATCGTGGTGATGTCGTGGTTCGCGGCGATCTGGCCGACTGGCCTTTCCATCACAACGAGGGCCGCTTTGAAGCACGCGCCCAGATCAGCGATCTCACCCTCGATTACGGCAAGGACTGGCCGCGCGCGGAAGGCGTCAACCTGGTCGCCAACTTCATCGACAACAGCATGTTGGTTGAGGCCAGCGGCGGGCAGTCACTGGGCATCAAGGCGGACAAGGCCTCGGCGACCATTGCCGATTTCGGTAACTCCGAGCTGGACCTGACGGTGTCCGGCGCGGGCAATGGTCCCAACGTCATGGAATTCCTGCGCAAGAGTCCGATCGCCAGCCATCAGGCGGACATCCTGTCCAAGATGAGCCTGGGTGGATCGACTTCGTTCGGTTTCCATCTGCTGTTGCCGCTGAAGGAAGCGAAGGACTTCACGCTTACCGGTACCGCGCAGCTGAAAGACGCCGATCTCAATGCGCCGGACTGGAACCTGAAGCTCGACAAGATCCGTGGTCCGGCGACGTTTGATCAGCATGGCTTCCACGGCGGGCCGCTCGATGCGGGTTTTCGCGGCCAGCCGTCCAGGCTCGATATCGCTATCGCCGGTGCGACAGGCAATCCCGACACGGTGCTGTCGACACGCCTGACCGGCAAGTACGCGATGAACGAACTTGTGCAGGGCTATCCTGAGCTTGACTGGCTCAAGCCGATCGCTGGCGGGCGCAGCGAATTCACCATCGGTTTCGACATCGTGCATCCGCCGTCGGTTGCCAACGCTTCGCAGTTGCTCACGATCGAGTCGCCCATGACCGGCATGAGCCTGGATTTCCCGGTGCCGCTGAAAAAGTCCGCCGATGAAACCCTGCCGCTACGCGTCGCAATGAACCTTCCGGTTGCCGGAAGCGATCTTCAGGTTTCGATCGGCCAGGTCGTTCGCGGTCGCCTGCGTTTGCCCGAAGGCAACAGCCATCCGCTGGCCGCGACGTTTGCGTTCGGCAACCGCATGCCTGACACCGTGCCGGACAAAGGCATCCGCGTGCGCGGCAAGCCGGCCGTGCTGGACGTCACCGGATGGGTCCAGTACTCGGTGGCCGGCGCCACGGGTGACGGCCCGGGTCTGGAGAGCATCGACGTCAATGCCGACCAGGCCATGGTCTTTGGCCATAGCTTCCCGTCCATGCGCATCCAGGCGACGCCCGGAAGCGATGCCCTGAGCGTCGACGTGGACAGCAGCGAAATCGCGGGCAACTTCAGCGTGCCCAGCAACGACTTGCGCAAGCGTGGCGTCACCGCTCGCCTGGATCGCCTGTACTGGCCCAGGGACAACACGCCGGAGAAGCCGAAGTCCGAAGGCGCGCCGCTGCCTGATCCGGCCAATACCGGGGTCACGCCGTCGTCCTTGCCGCCGTTCCATGTCTGGGTGGCCGATCTGCGTTTTGGCGTGTCGAAACTGGGTGAGGCGCGACTGGAGACCTGGCCGACGGATCGCGGCATGCATGTCGATCAGCTGCGCGCCTTGTCGCATAGCGTGCAGATCAACGGCAGTGGCGACTGGGAAGGCACGGACACCAACAGCCATACGCATATGCGCATCGACTTCGCCGCAGAGAATCTTGGCGACATGCTTGGTGCCTTTGGTTTTTCCGGACTGTTCAATGGTGGCAAGACGCGCGCGAACCTCGATGCGACATGGCCTGGCGCGCCGTCGGCGATGGAGCTGGCCAGCATGAATGGCAAGCTGGGTATCCAGGTGACGGATGGCAGCATTCCGGAAGTCGCTCCGGGCGTGGGTCGATTGTTTGGCCTCATTTCGGTGATCGAGCTGCCGCGCCGACTCACCCTGGATTTTGGTGACGTCTTCGGCAAGGGACTGGCCTTCGATGCCATCACCGGCGACTTCGAACTGAACGATGGCGATGCCTCCACCAAGAATCTCCAGATCCGCGGGCCGGCCGCGGATATCTCCGTGACCGGTCGCACCGGCCTTCGTGCCAAGGATTACGACCAGCAGGTGCTGGTCGTCCCCCATGTCGGCAACAGCCTGCCTATCGTCGGTGGCGTCGTTGGTGGTCCGATTGGTGCTGCGGCGGGTTTCGTGGCCCAGGGCATCCTCGGGCGCGGACTCAATCATGCGGCCAGTGCCCGTTACCGGATCACCGGTACGTGGGACAAGCCCGTCTATACACTGATCGAAAAGCGCAGTGCCGGGCCGGCGAAAGCCGGCGCGGTGCCGACGCCCCCGGCAACACCCGCCGCGCCCGCGCCTGCATCCAGCGCGGGCCGCTGACGCCCGGGTATGCTTTAAAGGGCGGCTTCACGCCCCCACATAAACACTTCAAACTCCCATTGCATGGCGATTTCCATGGATTCCCTCATCGTGCAGGCCGAGCGCCGACTCCTGGCGCCGGGTGGCCTGGCTTCCACCGACCTCGACCGCGTGTTCAACCAGTTGATGGGGCCTTCCATCGACGCGGCCGACTTGTATTTCCAGCATTCGCGCAGTGAGTCCTGGGTGCTGGAAGAGGGCATCGTCAAGGACGGCAGCCACTCCATCGAGCAGGGCGTGGGTGTGCGCGCCATCTCGGGCGAAAAAACCGGCTTCGCCTACTCCGACGAAATCGTTCTGCCGCAACTCCTGGACGCCTCGCGCGCGGCGCGCGCGATCGCACAGGGCGGTAACGGCCACGGCCGACCTTTGGCCGTCACCCAGGGACGCCAGCTCTATCCCGCCATCGATCCGGTCGAAAGCCTGCCCAACGAAGACAAAATCGCCCTGTTGAGGGAAGTCGATGCATACGCGCGCGCGCGCGATCCGCGCGTCAAGCAGGTGATCGTCAGCATCGCCTCGACGGTGGACACCGTGCTGATCGCCGGATCCGATGGCACGCTGGCGGCCGATGTGCGCCCGCTGGTGCGCCTGAACGTCCAGGTCATCGCTGAGCAAAACGGGCGGCGCGAGCAAGGCCATGCGGGCGGCGGCGGTCGCTATGGCTACCGCGAGCTGATCGAGAACGGCCGCGCCATGGCATTTGCCGACGAAGCCGTGCGCCAGGCGCTGGTGAACCTCGAGGCCGTGGATGCTCCGGCGGGCATGATGACGGTCGTGTTGGGCCCGGGCTGGCCCGGCGTATTGCTGCACGAAGCGATCGGCCATGGACTCGAAGGTGATTTCAATCGCAAGGGTAGCTCGGCATTTGCCGGTCGCATCGGCCAGCGCGTGGCCGCGCCTGGCGTAACCGTGGTGGATGACGGCACGCTGCAGGGCCGGCGCGGTTCGCTCAATATCGATGACGAAGGCACGCCCACCGCATGCACGACGTTGATCGAAGATGGCATCCTCAAGGGCTACATGCAGGACAAGCTCAATGCGCGCCTCATGGGCATGGCGCCGACGGGTAATGGTCGTCGCGAATCCTTTGCACAGTTGCCGATGCCGCGCATGACCAACACCTACATGCTGGCTGGCCAGCGCGATCCGCAGGAGATCATCGGCTCGGTCAAGCGCGGTTTGTTTGCCGTCAACTTTGGCGGTGGCCAGGTTGACATCACCAACGGCAAGTTCGTCTTCTCCGCATCCGAGGCCTATCTGATCGAAGACGGAAAGATCACCGCGCCCGTGAAGGGAGCCACGCTCATTGGTGCCGGTCCCGAGGTGCTGACGCGTGTCAGCATGATCGGTAACGACCTCGCGCTCGATGAAGGTGTGGGTGTCTGCGGCAAGGATGGGCAGAGCGTTCCCGTGGGTGTGGGTCAGCCCACCTTGCGGGTCGACGGCATGACGGTGGGCGGCACGGGCATGTAGTTGCACCCGGCGTGCGACGCGCGTCGCGAGAGCCGAGCATGGGAAGGCCGCGTGAGCATCGCCACGCGGCCTTTTGCTTTTTGTATCCATGTCGTCCAGTTTCATTTGGATAGCCAAACGCGCGTCGGTGTTTGCTTGGATGTCCCTCTCATGGCAGCGTTATCGAACTGATTGATCTCCTCCTGGATTGAGTTTTCCTCGCGAACAAGTCGAGATCATGAGCGCTTGATGATCGACACATCCAATTCGGAACTATCGTATTTACTGACTCCATGAGGGAGCGGAACCTAACTCGCACGTGGCATTCAGCCAGCGAGGGTGGCGATGGATCGAGCGATAAAGTTGAAGCTGCTCTCGGGTTCGATGTTCGGAGCCGAGTACAGTCTGACCGAGGGTGATGCGGTCTTCGTCTTTGGTCCAATGTCGCACGTCATCGATGACGATGTCGCCCAGACCATCGCCCGCGCAGACAACACGTACTACGTGCCCGACACGCGCCTTGCATCGACTCTCATGATCAGGGTGCTCGAAAACGGCAGCATCGAAGTGGGGCAGGTTGAGGCGGGTGAGCTAAGCCAGTCGCTGCAAGTTGCTTCGACCAATGTCGTCGTTCGCCTGCGCGATGTGAGCGTCGCCTTCAGGCATGACAACGAGACATGGTCCAACGAGGTCATCGCATTCCAGGGTGATGCGGCCGTGACATCCATTGCGCCACCATCGCGCCGTTACCGCGCGCGAGGTGTGCGGCGCTGCCTGCCCGGCCTGGTTCTTTGCGTCTTCGGACTGGCGTTGATCGGCTGGAGTGCCGCCGGCGATCGGGAGCTTCGACGGAGTTCGCCAGGACATGCGCAGCCGGTGCTTCCCGGCATGACCTTGCTACGTGGTCGTGATGGCTTCGAGTACGGCGTGGTTGCATCGACGGATCACATCGCGGCCATCCAGCGAGAGTGGACGCGTGTCGCGCCTGGACGCTATCTCACGTGGGTTGGTCTTGATGTCGAACGCCACCGGATTGAGGCAAAGCTCGAGCGTTCCGGTTATCCCATCGTCACCCTTCGCATGGATAACCCCGCGGTTCCCGAACTGGTGCTCTCCGGCGGTGAAGCTCAGGGCAACGATCATCCGTCGGCGCGGCAACTGATTCTGGACGCCATGCCATTTGCCACGGATGTCACCGTGAGCATGATTACTGACGACGCATTGATCGAAGCGGCGAAGCGCAGCTTTGTCGCGTTGGGAATCCGTCCCGGCGTCGTGCGTCGAGGCGCAACCTGGGGCGTGGTTAACGACGGAAGTCTGACGGACATGCAGCTCAATGCGCTTCGATCGTCCGCCCTGGAGTTCGAGCGTAACTGGGGTGCGCGCAGGGTCATTGTCCATGTGCGTATGCAGGACGCTGTCCTGCCTTCAACCAACTTTCGTTACCGGCCCGACATGCTGACTCAGATGACCGACAGCTCGTTGAGTTTCATGCCACGGGATGCCTCGCTGTAAGCCGCTTCCACGCAAGGAAAGACCATGACTTCGCCGATCAATGCCCCATCACCACTTGCCCCCGCCCAATCGTTTCTTGAGCGAACCAGTGCGTCATTCGACGGCAAGTTGACCGATCTCTACCAGCGACTCATCGAGGCGCAGCAAAAGATCGATGCGACCGATCCCAAGACGCTAAGCGCGTATCAGGTCGCGCTTTCCGCTTACACCTTGTTCCATTCCACGCAGTCGAAAACCGTGGAGTCCTACGTCAACAACCAGCGCCAGGCCATCAATCGACTCGCCTGACGTCAGGCAGGAACCATGGGAGGAACACTATGAACGCAGTTATCCATACGTCGCCCGCGGTGACGGGGGCTTTTCCGGTTGAGCCTGCAAGCCAGTCGTTGGATGAGCGGATGATGCATGCGCTGGCCGGGGCGATCACGGCGACAGGGCAGTCCGCGTCGGCGTTCTTCCACGCTGTCGACGCCGCGGACCATCCGCAATCCTTGATACGGGCGCAGACCGCACTGGCGCGGCACGGGCTGGAGCTCAACTTCCAGACTGCCGTAGCGAGTCATGTCGTGAAGTCCGTCGAATCGCTGCTCAAGTCATGAATCGTTTCGCGTATCGGTGGGCCTGTTTCTGCGTCATGCCTTTGCTGGCCGGCTGTCATGGCGTATCCCTGCTGGAAGACCTCGACGAACGGCAGGCCAACGAGGTGCTGGCGGTACTTCTGGAAAGCCACATCCCGGCGGAGAAGATTCGCGCTGGCAAGCAGGGATACGCCGTGCAGGTCGAACGCGCTGATCTTCCGGCCGCCGTGGAGATTGTTCGTCTGCGGCAGGTGCCTGCTCCGCCGCGCCGCCATGTCGACCGTTCGTTTGCCGCCGACGCCCTGGTGAGTACGCCGCAGGCCGAGCGCGCCAGGTTGTACTCGGCCATCGAGCAGCGGCTTGAGGAAAGCGTGTCGTTGATCGATGGCGTTGTGTCGGCACGGGTGCACGTCAACTATGACGTCACCGACGCGCCGCCGAATCGCACGACGGCCGCTCCGACCCATTTATCAGTACTCGCGGTCACCCAGCCGGGCGTCAACGAGGATGTACTGATCGCCTCCATCAAGCGCTTCCTTCGCAACAGTTTCGGTCAGGTGGCGTACGAAAACATCTCAGTGATCGTGACGCCCACACCGGCCGCCCGCGTCGCTGCGAGTTCGGGCCGGCATGCAACGCCTTCGCGTGCGAGTTGGTTGGGATGGGGTGGCGGAGCTGCGCTCGTGGCCATCGGCGTCGTTCTGGCCTCGCGGCGCCGCGTGCGCTCGGCCGCGCGGCGGTGGCGAAGGAAGGCATGAGATGAGTGCTCAGGTAAGCACGATGGCTAGACACCCATGGCTTTGGAATCCCGCGACCTACTGTCATCCATGGTCGACACTCGCGATGACCTCGGGGCAGCGCATGGGAGTCAATCGATATCTGATTCGCAAACACCACTTGGCCATGCCAGCGCCCGTCGGTCCTGATCAGCGACCACTGGTCGACATGATGACCGCCGCGTGGGAGCGTCTCGATCGCATGGCGTTTCTTCTGGGCTGCTTCGTGGCGCGACCACATCTTCTCGCGCATAGGCACTGGGTCACGCTGGATCGCGATGCACGCGCTTTCCTGCTGGGCTGCCTGCCGGCAGCAGGCGCCACGCACACGATCGGTGGTGGCCCTGTCGTGGAGGCTGTGGGTGCATTGGGGCGGCAGCGCATGCATGCCCTCGCCGGGAAACTCCCCGCATGGCTGGGCGATCGACTGGCGTTGCGATTTGCCGATCCGGGCCGGGGTTTGCCCTGGACAACGTGCGATGCCGCCGGCCTGTGGAGCGCTTCGCGCCATGCTGCAAAAACTGCCTGAGCGAGCGCTCCGGCTGGCCGAAGAGGCCGTGCTGATCCGCGCCGATTCCGTGACTGCGGCCCGATGTCTCGAGCGTCTGGAGTCCGAGGCGCGAAAGCGAGCATCGCGAACGGTCCAGGATGCCCGTGCCGATGCACTGCGCATTAAGGAGGAGGCTGCATTGCAGGGGTATGGCGACGGATGCGCGATGGCCGTGCTGGGTGCCTCGGATGCATTGGCGCGAATGCGCGCCTGTGAAGACGCCTGGATTCATTCGGCCGTGACGCGAGCCAAGGCGGCCGTGTGCGAGGCGCTTGAAGAGTCCGGCGCGGAAGCCTGGTTGATCGAACGCCTTTGCCGGCAGGCCTGTGAGAACTCGGCGGTCTGGCCGGTACTGCGCGTTCCGCCGCCCCAGCAAGCCTGGGCTGCCCAGCTGTGCACTGCACCGGGGCTCGAACGGCTTCGCCTTCAGTGTCGCGATGAGGGGCCCTGCGTGCTCGACGCCGGGACGTTCGTCATCGAGTTCACGCTGAAGGCGGCTGCCTGCAAGGACGTCGAAGAGAACCTTGTCGAGGAGTCCCTCCGTGAGTCGATTCGCGAGCTTGCCGCGCAGTGGGCACGCAGCACGACGAATGCTGCCTGGAAGCAATGGGAGAAGCGCCAGCGATGGGTGAAAACATGACCGTAACGATGGATGGGATCCGCCACGGAGATGGCTGGAACGTGCCCGCGGGTGCACCGGTGCCGCTGCATGAGCGCCTGTCCGAACGCAGCGATAGCGCGAAGCCTTCAACGACGGCCAGCCCGCCGCCCGACTCGCCACCTGGGCATGTCGATGGTGGCCAGGCCAACTTCGGTTGGATGCTGGTCGCCCAGCTCATACGGGAGGTGTTTTCGGGTAGCGGATTCTACAAGTCGGAGAACGATGCATGAGCCCGGACTGCACGATCGGTTCCCTGCGTTCCATCAAGGACGAAGCTGGCGACTCACGGCCCTTGCGCCCCTGGCATCCCGTGGGCGCGAACCAGGACGAGCTGTTTACGTTGAGTGTTGGGCGCGGTCAGTGGGTGCTCATGTCGGCCACGAAATCCGCGCGAGGCGTCGTGCGACTTCACTCGTCGCAAGTCGACGCCCACCGGCAACTCGTCTGGACGACACGCCGGCTGCTGGTTTACTCGCACGTGCCGATGGCGGTCCTTTCCAGTCGCCCCTTCGAGCTGCGTGACGTGGATATGTTGGCGTTGACCAAGCTGCTCGCGTTTCACGACGACGCGCGTGGGATATCACTTCATGGAAACGCGGCCCAGACGTGCTCCATCACGGAAGCTACGCACCTGGCGCTGGAGGACCGTGGCGAAGCCACCCGGTGGATGGTCAGCGGTTTCACGCGTGTCTGCGCCACCCGGTCGCAAGTGTATGGCGTCCTTCGGAGGACGGAGGCCTATCGCTTGGTCCGGTTCCTGCTGGCGCAGGAGCCGTCGATCAAGGCTTCTCGCCTGAGCGAACGTTATGGATTGTCGCCGACGCACTTTCGCCGCAAGTGTCGACAGGTACTGGGTCAGTCGCTGAAAGGGCAGCTGAGATTGCTCAGGGCCGCTCGCTCGTTGCTCGAATATGGCCTGGGCAATGAGCCGTTCACGACCGTGGCGGCCGACCATGGCTATTCGTCCGCAGCGCACTTTTCTTCGGAAGTCCGCAGTTTGTTTGGCAAATCACCGACCGAACTGTATCGATCCTGCGTGAACTGGAAGGAAGCAAAGTGAGGAAGCCCCACTTCTGCATGGCCATCCTGTGGTTCGGATGTTTCACGGGCGCCATCCAGGCACAAGACGGCGCCGCCGCCGCCGCCGCGTCCGGGCTGGCGACCGGTGAAGGCGTGGTCGTCCGGGACGGCAGTGCCAGTCAATTGCTGCAGTCGATCGGAAGCAAGCTTCGGCAAGGTGTATCCATGAGTGATAAGGCGCGCCGGAAACGCATCGCCGGACACTTTAAGCTCGACGACGCGCGTGGCTTGTTGGATCGACTCGCCGCCGAGGCGGGCTTGATCTGGTACAGCGACGGGAAAACGCTGCACGTCTACGATGCAAGCGAACTCCAGCACCACGTGGGTCGGCTCGCGCATACGTCGATCGACACGATTGAAGCCTTCCTCGACCAGGCCGGCCTGTTCGATCCCCGGTATCCCCTTCGCGGTGCTTCCGACGGCGTATTTCATGTGGCGGCGCCGCCGATCTATGTCCACCTGATATCGGAGATGGCCTCGCAGCTCGATCGCGTGCATCCGGAAGCCAGCCTGACGTCCGATCACCTGGAAGTCATTGCGCTCAGGCATTCGTTCGCCGCGACCCGGACGTTCACCCAGCGTGGCGCGAGTACCCAGGTGCCAGGCATGGCGCAGGTGGTGCAATCGCTGATGCACGCCACGGGCGACGCGGTTGAGGCACCGGTGGAGGACGACGCGTCGACGGTCGTCCCCGCGAAAGCGGCGGGGCCCCTGATCGTTTCCCATGAGCCTGGAAACAATCTGATCGTCCGGGGGACGACCGGGCAGATACAACGGGTACGTGAACTCGTCAGGCAGCTCGATCAACCCCGTCGGCAAGTCGAGCTGTCGCTGTGGATCGTGGATTTGCGGCGAAGCGATCTGGATGCGCTGGGTATCGAGTGGTCGGGCCAGTCCAGGTTCGGCAACCGTCTGGGCGTACAGCTCAACCCCGGGGCGCTTACCTCGACGCTGGATGGGCAGCAGTTCCTTGCCTCGATCGCCGCGCTTGCCAAGAAGGGTCACGCTTCCATCGTCTCGCAACCGGTGGTGCTTACTCAGGAAAACACGCCGGCGTTGTTCGACAGCAGCACGACGTTCTACACGCGCCTGGTGGGCGAAAGAAACGCACAGCTGGACAGCGTAACGTTCGGCACGATGGTGAGCGTGGTGTCCCGCGTTTCCAATCAGCGCGACGTCGAACTTAACGTGGCCGTTGAAGACGGCGCTATCGACAACAGCCGGCCGCAGGGCGTGGACAGCCTGCCCATGGTGGCGCGCACGCAAATCGATACGGTCGCGCGAGTGCCGCGCGATCTGAGCCTTTTGATCGGTGGCTACGCGCGCACCTCGTCCGAGGCGAGTCGAAGTGCGATGCCAGGCCTGTCACGCGTGCCGCTTCTTGGCTGGCTTTTCAGGTCCAGGCGGAGTGACCGTCATGCGTCCGTGCGTGTCTTTCTCATCCAGCCGCGCGTGCTGGCGGACGGTGACGGCGAGGGCGCGGCGACGCTGGAGTCGACTTACGGACCGGGCGTTGGGCGATCGCTTCGTGAGGCGGCGACGCGTCTGGATGCCAGCGGCGAGCGAGGTGCGTCACCGTGAAAATTCCCTCCACGGTCATCCCGCTTGTCGATGGATCGCGGCTGGCACGCACCCGGGGCAAAGCCCGGGAGTCGGACCGCGTCGACGTACCCGCCCCGGTAGACGAGCCGCTGCGCGCGGATCAGGACGCACTCTCCGTTGCGCTGGACCTCGGTGATGACGCCACGGCGCTGTTGACGGTGCTTCGTCAGCGGCGAAGGGACAGGGCGAGTGGTGAAGTCGAAAGTGACGCGCCGTCCGAATGGACCGATGCCCTGCTCGAGGACGACAGCCTGCAGCGATTTGAGGAGCTGCACGCCTGCCTTCGCGGTGGCGGTTCCGCACAGCAGGTACTGGCTCTGCTCAGGACCCGGTTTCCCGATGCCGGGGATGCCCTGTTGGTGCTGGGGCAATGGCGGCGGTTCCGTGACCTCTCGCGTGAGGAACGCGAATGCCTGGAGGAGGTGCTGGCGACGCTGCGGGCCGCACTGGAAGGTGAGGGCGCCCAATCCCTTCGGGACGCCCGGGCCGGTGCCAATGCGAGTGCCAAGGCGAAGCTTGTCGCTCATCGAACCGGCCTGGATGCAAAGGCCCTTCGGGAAAGCTACCGCGATTTCCTCGGCATGGATCTTGTGCCCATCTCGCAGTATGAGCTTTGGATGGAGCAGTACGGTTTCGAGGCCAGGCATTCCGTACTTGATTTCATCGAGCGCGCCCTGGTCGCCGACATCTATGCCCTTGATCCGAGCTGTTCCCGCCTCGAGTTTGGGAACGCACTTCGCTACATCGTGCGCCTCGGATCGCTTCGCTCGGCAGATCTTCGCCTGCTCTCAAGCGGCTGGCGCCAGGACATCATGGCGCGACTTCGCGTGGACAAACCGACGTGGTTGCTGGCCATGTTCTCCGTCGTCCGCGATGCGGAAAAACTACGGACGCTCCTCCATGCGACGTGCGCGAAGGCCGTTCCGCCACCGACGATCGAGGAGCGATGCATTCTCGTGCAGTCGATGCGCCGCGCCCTGAGTCAGCTGTCGCCCGCCATGTGGCATGGGCAGGATGAATACGCCGCGACGTTCGCGGCCCTGGACGAACTGGCCGAGCAGGCGGTATCCGCCGAGATAGCCGCGCGCCCCCTGTCGGTGTTGAGGGTGCGATGAGCGCAGAGGCAAGTGCAACCGTCGCTCCCTGGTTCCACCGTCCGGAGCTCACGCTGGTCGTGCTCATGGCAGCCGTCATTGCGATGCTCGTCATGCCGTTGCCGACCTGGCTTGTGGACGGGCTTATCGCGCTCAACATGGCCATTGCCATCGTTATCTTCCTGAGCTCGTTCTACGTCGAACGATTGCTCAACTTTTCGACTTTTCCGTCGGTGCTCCTTTTCACCACGTTGATGCGACTGGCCTTGTCTGTCAGCACGAGCCGGCTGATCCTGGTCGATGCCGATGCGGGCCATGTCATCCAGGCCTTCGGAGAGTTCGTCATTGCGGACAACCTGGTCGTGGGCTTCGTGGTGTTTTCCATCGTGACGATCGTGCAGTTCATCGTCATTACGAAGGGTGCGGAGCGCGTGGGTGAGGTGACGGCCCGATTTTCGCTCGACGGCATGCCTGGCAAGCAGATGGCCATCGATGCCGATCTGCGCGCGGAGTCCATCAACAGCGAAGAAGCCCAGCGGCGCCGCAAGGAAGTGGAACGGGAGAGTCAGCTGTTCGGCTCGTTCGACGGTGCCATGAAGTTCGTCAAGGGAGACGCCATTGCCGGGGTGGTCATTCTTCTCGTCAACTTCTTCGGTGGCATCGCCGTAGGCACCTTGCAGCACGGCATGACCTTCGGTGACGCGCTGCATACCTTCACCCTCCTGACCATCGGCGACGGCCTGGTGGCGCAGATCCCCGCGCTTCTCATCTGTATCAGTGCCGGTTTCATCGTGACACGCGTTGGTGGCGATCAGCGAAATCTCGGTGCGGGCATCATCGCCGAGCTGTTCGCGAGTGACCTGGTGCTCTTGGTTTCCGCTGTGCTCGTCCTGCTGCTTGGGATGTTGCCGGGGTTCCCCTTGGCCGTGTTCGTTGCGCTCGCGTGTGGGCTGGCCGGCATTGTTGTCATGCGCCGGCGCAGGCTGCGGCGCCACGGCGATGGCGAAGCCGCGGGTGCGGTGTCGGCATCCGGGAAAGCATCGTTCGATCAGGGGCGACTCGTGTCGGAAACCCTTCCGCTGCAGGTCAACCTCCCGGGAGAGCTGATGCGCGCGTGGGAGGAGCAGGGCTGGCTGCAGCGGTGTCAGGAGGCATGCTTCTTTCAACTCGGCATTCCGCTGCCGCCGCTCGTTGCGCGCGAGTCCGACGGTGACGGGACATCGGTTGAGGTCCGGGTGAACGAGGTGGCGGCAGCGCGCGGTCACATCGTGGCAGGTCGCACGCAGATGCGTGGTGACGTGCCCCATGCCCTGCTGCCGGGTGATGCCATGGAGCTTCCCGATGGTCGGGGCGGACGCAGCTACTGGCTGGCGCAGGACGATGTCGCGCGATGGGACGATATGGGTCTTCGCGGTCGAGCCGATATTGACGTGCTGGTCGAGCTTGTGGGCATTGCGATTCGTCGGAACATCAGCGAGCTGTTTGGCATACAGGAAGCCAAGCAGATGATGGATCGCCTGGAAGGGCGGTATCCGGAACTCGTCAAAGAGACCTATCGCCATCTTCCGGTGCAGCGCCTGGCCGACGTGCTTCAGCGCTTGCTCCGTGAAGACGTGTCGGTGCGCAACATGAAAGTGATTCTCGAGGCGCTGGCGCAATGGGCGCAACGCGAGAAGGACGTGATCATGCTCGCTGAACATGTCCGGTGCGCGCTTGCCCGGTATATCTCCGATCGCGTCGGCATCGATGGCCGCATCAAGGCCATTGTTCTGTCGGGCAGCGTCGAAGATCAGATTCGGTCGGGCATTCGTCAGGCCCAGGGCGGCTCATTCCTCAATCTCGACCCCGCGGCCGCCAATGATCTCCTCGATCGTGCCGAGCTCTGCATTGGCGAAGTCACCTTGCACTGTCCCGATGCGGTGATCCTGACGGCGGTCGACATTCGTCGCTTCTTCAAGCGGTTCATCGAGGGCCGCTTGCCCCATGTCGGCGTGATCTCGTTTGGCGAAGTCTCCGACACCGTTTCCATCGATGTATTGAGGACGTTATGAACGATTTGAAAACCCTGCTATCCGATGCGCTTGGGCTGCTTGGCTGCGACGCCGCCCAATTCTCGTTCGATGCCCATTCGCCCATATCCATCAATTTTGTCGATATCGGCGATCTGGTGGTTGTTCCCGACGGCGAGATGACGTGGTTCTGGAACCTCCTTTGCAGCGAGGGCATGGACGCGCTCGGTATGCGCGCCGAGCGTCTGCCGGCTCAGTTGGCGGAGCCGGCACCTTTCATGCTGTGCGGTGCTTTGACGCTTCGTTCGGAAGTGGATTCTGTATGGGTGGGCGGCGTCGTTGCCACGGAGGCTACCCAAAGCGCCGAGGCTTTCGCGGATGCCATCGGGACCTTTCACGGCCGCGTGAGGCAAATGAAGGACCTGCCTGAGTGAAGCTTCCCTCGCTGCTGGCTCGTGTCGGAGCGCGGCCTCACGTCTTGCGGTCCGGCACCTTGCGTGTGTTGCTCGATGGTCTCCGTCTGGGAGAAATCTGCGAGCTCTTGGAAACGCCGGGTGAGTCGGCAGCCTTGCGTGGCATCGTGACATCCATCGATGGCGAAAGCGCCTCGGTCGCCGTGCTGGGAGAGTCTCAGGGACTGTCCTCGCGCACCATCGTCATGCCCACCGGGCGATTCATGGAGTGCAGCCTGCATCCCTCGATGCTCGGTGGGGTCTACGACGCGATGGGGAAGGAGACCGCGCGCCTCACCGACGCGGTTGACGGGTTCGGCTTATCCCAGGTCCGGACGCTTAAGTCGCCTCCTGCGGACTACCGATGCCGAACTCCCATAGGTCGCCTGTTTCATACTGGCATTCGTGCCATTGACGGCTTGTTGGCCTGTGGTGAAGGACAACGCATGGGTATCTTCGCGCCGGCGGGCTGCGGCAAGACTTCGCTACTGGAAATGATGCTCGACTACGTCGAGTGTGACGTCATCGTGCTGGCGCTCATTGGCGAGCGCGGTCGTGAACTTTCCGATGCGGTGGAGCGCCTTCGCCAGTCACCGCAGGCGGGCAGGGTGGTGATAGTGCACGCAACGTCCGACTGCGCCTCCGCGCTTCGATGCCAGGCCGCGCTGCTGGCGACGACCGTGGCCGAGTACTTTCGTGACCGGGGCAACAAAGTACTGTTGCTCGTTGATTCGATGACGCGCTACGCGCGTGCCTTGCGCGACATGGCATTGGCATCGGGCGAACCTCCCGCCCGGCGCGGATTCCCTGCATCGGTATTCGATGCATTGCCGGGTTTGCTGGAACGTCCCGGTGCCGTTGCCGGAGGAAGCATCACGGCCTTTTACACCGTGCTGCTCGAAGACGAAGCACTGGCCGATCCTATTGGTGAGGAAGTGAAGTCGCTCCTGGATGGTCACATCTATCTGTCGAGTTCGCTGGCGGGCAAGGGTCACTATCCCGCCATCGATGTACTTCGCAGTCAAAGTCGACTGTTCTCCGCGGTGACGGATCCTCAGCACCAGATGGCCGCAAGGCGCTTTCGGCATCTTCTGGCGGTACTGGCCGAGATGCAGGTGCTTCGTGATGTCGGTGAATACGTCGCAGGGCAGAACGCGATCCAGGACGCGGCGGTCGAACGGGAGTCGGCCATGGAAGCGTTCTTGCAGCAGCGTTCCACGGAGGGAGCCTCATTGCAGGAGGCCCTGATGGATTTGTATGCCGCAGTCCGCTGACCTTCTCGGACGGCTGTGTCATCTGCAATCGGGCAGGCATGAGCGAGCCCGTGGCAAAGCCATGGCGGCCGACATGGATGCAGCCTTGCACCACGAACAAGTGGTCGCCTGCCGGGAGTCGGCGCGGCTCCTGGAGGGTGAAGGTCATCCGCTGCTCGGCGAGGGACTGACGCGTGAGGATTTGTTTGGTCGCCTCCGGCTTCAGGCGATGGGACGGGCCCATCTCAACGAAATTCAGCTCGAGGTTGAGTCGCTGGAAAGTGACATCGAGCGATGTGAAGCCGCGGCTAGGGAACAGCGAGACATGTCCCGGCTGGCGATTCGCCGCCGCGACAAGCTGATGCAGGTGGTGGCGCGGATCCATCGGCGGAAAAGGCGACGCGACGAAGCCATCGACGAAATGCTTTCGGAGGAGGAGTACACATGTCAAACCCCCGGGTACTAGATGCGTCATGGGGGACTTCCTGGTCCACGCCGGTGGCGTCCGGGAGCGCATCGCGATCCCTGATGGAGCGGATGCTCGAACAGGTGGATCGGGCGCGTGGGCAAGAGGGTAGCGAGGCGAAGAAGCGCAAGCGCAGCGAGCACGATCCCCATGGATCTGCATGGCATTGGGTGCCCGGCCAGGCCAGGGAAGTGGTGGCCTTGGGAGCGGACGAAAGGTCGTCTGACACTTCCCTGTGGCGCGGGGTCGGGACCTCGACAGAGGGCGCCGGTGCGGAAGCGCCGGCACGCGATGAAAGCGCTGGCGACAATGGTGAGCTTGCTGTTGCGGGTGACATGGATACCAATCCCCGCCGGGACAGCGTGGCGGATCCGAGGGTGTCCGGCGA
Organism: Dyella terrae; assembly: GCF_004322705.1. NCBI lineage: Bacteria > Pseudomonadati > Pseudomonadota > Gammaproteobacteria > Lysobacterales > Rhodanobacteraceae > Dyella > Dyella terrae. The sequence goes on from NZ_SIZZ01000001.1 coordinate 42,865, forward strand.
TGCTCCCTCTGCCGTTCACGGGATGAACCCACTCGCGGGCGTGGCCGCCGCCAGTGCGGTGGCGCAGCTTCGCGACGCGGGCGCCGCGCTCGCCACGCGCGCGACCTCCATGCCTCATCCCGGCGCGCTCGTCCGCGGGACGGCGCCCGCCGAAGTGGTCCCGGTGCAGCCCGTCAACGACGTCGATCTGAGCGTGGTCTTTCGAAGCTGGGGTGCGGATCACTCCTTGTCGGCGCAATGGATGGCTGCCAGCGCAGCCTGGTTGCTGCAACCCCACACCGATCGCATGCGGCGAGCCCTCCTTGCCCATGCACGATTCGATGGTCCCGAGCACGTCACGGTGACCGCGACATCCGCCGGTGCTCGCGGCGGGCGCAAGCAAGGTCGATCGGGATCGTTCTCGCAATGACCTGGACGATGCCTGGCCTGCGGCGGATCGACACCGCCATGCTCGAGCGTCAGCGCGCGTTGGAGCGCGCCAGGGCAGCCGGTGTCTGCGCTTGCTGGGACGAACTGGATCCCGCCGTTTGGTACGTGCGATGTCGGCTTCACTCGTCGTCCGGTCGCGCAACGGCATGGATACGACTTGCGGACTGGGCGGCGTTCCTGTGGCCCTCACTGGCGGATATCGCATGGGATGCCCTGTCGGTTGAGGATGCTCGCGATTTGCTTGGCGCCGACACCCATCGCCTCTGCCTTGCGCTTGGGGGCGCAGCGCAGCCGCGCCTTGACTATGTCGAACGGGCGCCGGCGTCAGACGCCATGGACGTCCTGCGCATCAACAGCGTGGCCGGGGATGTGTGGATCGATCGCCTCGATTGGCTCCAGCCGGCGAGCCTTCCCTTGCGCATCGGACGCTCCCTGCCACTGGAGGTCACGTGGGAGCTGGCACGGCTCCGCGTGTCGGCGCGACTCCTCGAGCGCATGCGCGTGGGTGACGTGTTGTTGTGCCAATCCCTGACGTACACGGCCTATGTCGAAGGCACCCCCGTATTCCGTTACTCACTGCAGGAACATATCGTGACCATTGAAACGTCTGCCCAGACCGTCGGGACGGTAGCGCTACCGGACATCCCGCTGAATGAGATGGTTGAGCTGAAAGACCTGCCCGTGGACGTATCGGTCGTCCTGTGTCGCAAAGCCTATACGCTGGAGGAGTTGGCGGGGTGGGGCGAGGGCGCATCCATCGTGTTGCCACAGGACGTGCATTGTGACGTCGAGCTGGTGGTCAACGGACGGTGCATGGCCCATGGCGAGCTGGTGCAGGTCGGAGATCGACTTGCCGTGCAGATCCACCGAAGCCGACTGCGCTGAGTGCATGGACGATTCCCTTGCCAAGGTGCTTGTGCTCGCGGGCATGTCGTTGCTTCCGTTCCTGGTAGCGACGGGCACGTGTTTTCTCAAGTTCACCGTCGTTTTCACGCTTCTGCGCAACGGACTGGGGCTGCAGCAGGTGCCGTCCAATGTCGTCATCAATGCGCTGGCGCTCATGCTGGCCGCCTACGTCATGCAGCCTGTCATCGCCGATGTCGCCGATGCGTTCGCGAACCACAGCGAACCCCTGGACCATCCGCAGGACGTGATCGCCTTGCTGAATGAGGGGAGTGGCAGCTACCGCGCCTACCTGGCCAGGCATGCCGATGCGGATCTGGTGAGGTACTTCGCTCAGTTGCGAGCGAGTGAGCCGGATGCATCCGAGCCTGGTTCGTGGGAGGAGCCCGGTCTCTTCGAGTTGCTTCCCGCGTATGCGCTCTCGGAGCTCAAGGCGGCCTTTCTTATCGGCTTTTACCTGTATCTCCCCTTCGTCGTGGTCGATCTTGTTGTGTCGGGCATCCTGCTGTCCCTCGGCATGATGATGATGAGTCCGGTCACCATTTCCGCGCCCATCAAGCTTGTGCTGTTCGTGGCCCTGGATGGTTGGACGCTGATATCCAAGGGTCTCATCGAGCCGTATCTGTCCGGTGGAGGGCACTGACGTGGATCAGCTCACCGAGGTCGGTCAGCGCACGATGTATCTCGTGTTGATTCTCTCCGCCGTGCCGGTGGCGGTGGCGACGGTGATCGGAATTCTCGTTGGCCTGGTCCAGACGGTGACGCAGATTCAGGAGCAGACGCTGCCATTCGGCATCAAGCTGATATCGGTGTCGATCACGCTGACCTTGACGTCGCATTGGTACGCGATTCAGTTGCGTCAGTACACGGAGTACCTGATGACTCTGGCGTTTCATTCCGCCTGATGCTTGCAGGGACGTTGGACCTGGCCGGTCACCACTGGCAGCTGGCGGCGCTTGCCATGATTCGGGTGTTGGCGTGTTTCGCGTGGCTGCCTTGCTTCGGCACGGGCGCGATGGCATCCAAGGTGGTCAGGTCGACCGTTGCCCTCTGGTGCGTCATGGGTTTGTGGCCGGCACTCGAGCCGCTGTCGGCGCCACTGGATCTCACGGGGATGGTGTGGGCGGGTTTGCGCGAGGGCCTGGTGGGAACCGCGCTCGGGCTTGCTCTGGGGTTGCCTTTCCAGGTGTTCCACGGCTTCGGTGCCGTTGTTAATAACCAGCGTGGTGCCAACATTGGCAGCACGCTGGACCCTACCTCGGGCGCGGAGGCCACGGAATCGGCGAGTTTGTTGCAGTGGTTCTCAGTCGCCGTCTTCCTGGCGGGAGGTGGCATTGCCACCGTGCTGGAGGCGCTTCGTGCCAGCTTCTTGGTGATGGGGATGGATGGCGCATTTCGTGCGTCCATGCCGGGGTTGACGACCTATGCCGGCACGGTTCTCGCCGCGGCCGTCAAGTTGGCAGCGCCTGTCATTGCCATGCTTTTCCTGGTCGAGGTGCTGCTGGGCATGCTTTCGCGGTTTGCGCAGCAGATGAATGCGTTCTCGGTCGCGCTTGCCGCCAAGACGGTGGTGGCTTTCGCGGTGCTGCTGGTTTACGTCATGACCTCTCTTGAGGAAATGTCGATAAGCCTGTGGCGCGAGCATTCGGCCTTTGATCTTCTGGATATACGCCCGCCTTGAAGACGGAAAAGCCGACGCCGCGCAGGCTGCTCAAGGAGGCGCGCAAGGGGCGTGTTCACCACAGCCGGGACTTGGCCGCATGGACGTCGATGTTTGTCGGCGCCTTGTCGATCACGCTTTTCACGGATATCGAGCCGATCGGACGCATCTACGCCTGGCTGGTGGACCGGCAGTTCAACGTGGCAATCGATGAATTCCTGGTGATGTGCGCGATGGCCGGCGCCCGTGCCATCGGGCCGCCATGGCTGGCGTGCACTGTAGCGACGACCTGGCTTTCGTTGATTGAGAGCCGGGGGATACTGGCTACCGAGCGGACAACGCTCGACCTGTCGAAACTCAATCCCGTGCAGGGCGCGAAGCGGCTTGTTTCGATGCAGGTGCTCAAGGATCTGCTGCGCTCGGTGCTCTACCTGGTGCTGTTCATTGCGGTGGCCAGCTGGCTCATGCGCGACACGCTGCGCAATGTCCTGAGCCTGCGCCATACGGCATCGCTGGGCGAAGGCTGGCTGGGAGTGAGCGCAGGCGCAGCGCTCGTCACGTTAATGGTCGTGCTGCCGGTGGCTATCCTGGCAGGCGTTATTGACTATGTGATGTTCATACGAAGCATGCGAATGGATAAGCATGAAATTCGCAAGGAGCACGAGGAGAACGACGGAAAGCCTGAAATCAAGCAGCGTCGCCGCGAAATGGCGGCGGAGTTGAGCGCCCAGATCAAATCGGACGTGCGCGGATCCTCCGCTGTCCTCGCCAATCCGACACACATCGCCGTGGGTATCTGGCTCAACCGTGAACTTGCGGAGATTCCTTTCGTGTCGGTTCGTGAGCGGGGCGACAAGGCGCGCGCGGTGATTGCCTATGCCGAAGAAGTCGGAGTGCCCGTCATCCGGGATGTGCGCCTTGCCCGGCGCCTTTACGCAAGTTCGCGTCGCTACCAGTTCGTGCCACTGGAAGAGCTGGAGCCGGTGCTGCGTCTGCTGCGCTGGCTGGAAGACGTTGAACGTGCGGGTGCCGAGAGGATTCCGTAGCCGCTGTTGCGCTGCGCACGCGCGTGCGTTTCGTGGCTTGGCTGTATTTCGAAAGCGAGTTGGAAAGCGGTTTATCACAATGGATTCACTGGAAACGCCGCGTACGGCGATATGTGATGGCTCATGCAACCGAATGCCGAAACGCAATTGAACGATGAGCATCTCGTCGAGTCCCTGGCCGAGGCGGTCATGGCGGGTGGAACGCTCAAGGATGCCTGCGGAATCTCCGACGAAGCCATGGAAGGCGTGTACGCGTATGCGTATCGCTTTTACCGCGATGGGCAACTGGACGAGGCGGAACGATTCTTTCGATTTCTCTGCCTGTATGACTTCTACAACAGCGAGTACGCGCTGGGTCTCGCTGCCGTCTATCACCTGAAGAAAAACTACCGCAAGGCCATCGATCTCTACTCCCTGGCCTTCAGTCTTGGCCCGGACGATTACCGGGCACTCTTTCACATCGGGCAATGCCACGTTGCACTGAAGAAGATTCACGCAGCGAGCGAGGCATTCGAGATGGTGGTGCGACAGTCATCGAACGATGAACTGAAGGCCCAGTCGACGACGTACCTTGATGCCATCAAATCCATGCTTTCAGGGAAGGAACAGGGAGAGGGGCAGTCATGAATGACATCAGGGTGCATTCGGTGCATCGTCACCCGTCGAGCATCCATGCAAGGCATGTCGACGTGGCACGATCATTTGGCAAGGCAAGTGATGATCAGATGCAGCAGCTTGCGCACGCGATGGGTGTGCAGGCGAGCGGTCGGAGCGAAGTCGATGGCCATGCCGGATATCCGGTGCTGCGAAAGCCGGCCGCAGGCACGGCGTCCAGCACGGAAGGCGCCCACGAGGATGCGCTGGCCAGGCTGCGCGAACTGATGGGCGAGTTCAGCGGTGTGGTGGACGGTGCCCGGGGCGCCAAGTTGCGTGGTGACCTTTTGATATGGCTGGATCGGCAAAAGACTCGTCAGGGCGTGCTTGATCAACTGTCGTCGAAGTTTCGCGGAGCGTCGGATGCGTATCGAGACGCCCTGGATGAGCTCACCCGTCGTGGCAAGGCGGTGCAGGCAGCGGCTGACGAAGCGAATCGCTTGTCCCGTGAAGTGGGACGCCTGAAAGATCTGCTACAGGGTCTGTCGCCCGATGATCCGAAGCGTGCCGAACTGGAAGGTGCCCTAGCGGCCGCGCGCCGCGACGCCGGACAGGCCACGCAATCGCTGGATGTTGCTCTCAAGCGGCTGCAGGACGGGGTAGACAAGGCCGAGCATGCGGCAAAGGACGTCGATGCGCTTTCCGACGCCGTGCGGCATGAAAGTGGCCCGTTGCAACGTCCGCCGGAGGCGCTTGAAGAGGACATCATGGCGCGCCTGAAAGAGCTGCAAGCCATGTTCAGCGACATCATCGCCAAAGTCATGTCGAACGCATCGCGGGCGGATATGAAGCGCGAGCAGCAGCGACTCGAGGCGCTGATCGCCGACTGCAGCAAGCGATCGGAAGAGATGTCGAAGAAGATGCAGGAAGCCCGCGACCGAGAGCGCGTGATGGGTTGCATTGGCAAGGTGGTTGCCTGGCTGGTAACGGCAGTGTCGTTGATCGCGGCGCCGTTTACGGGGTTCGCCAGCGTGATCCTTGCGGCGTCCATGCTTGCGGTGGCAGTTGCTGACGAAGTCAGCGGCAAGAGCCTGCTCGGCGAGATCATGAAGCCCTTGATGGAGCACGTGCTCAAACCGCTGGTGGAGGTCATCGGTAAAGCGGTGGGTGACCTGCTGAAAGAGTTCGGCGTGCCGGACGCGGAAAGGATCGGCCAGGCTATTGGTGCGACCCTGGCCGCCATCATGGTGGTTGTCCTTGTGCTGGCGGCGGTGCTGGTGGGCAAGGCAGCGGCCAGTCGGCTGCTTCCCAAGATCATGGACATGGCGGGAAAGATGTTTGGCCGCCTTGCCAACGATCTGACCAAGGCGTCCTGGAAGCTGGGCACGCAGATGGGTAAGGACAGTCTGAAATGGATGGGGCAGGGCCTTTCTCGCATGACAGGCATATCTTCGGCGACAGCGGCCAAAGCCGCCGGCTATGCAGGGACGGCAGCGTCCGTTGCGTTGTCAGCAGGCCAGGCGGTTCAGTTCGGCTTAGGTGTCGATGTCGCTGTGAAGCGTCTGGACATCGCCAAGCTTGAAGCGGCTATCACCCAGAACATGATGGAGAACGAGCTTGTTCGCCAACTGCTTTCGCGCGCAATGGATTGGTTCGAGAAACAGCAGAGCCAACTGGAAGACGTCCAGCGTGACCTGCACGATCTGGGCAAGCGGGTGCTGCGCGCCTCCCGGGATATGTCAGAAATGCGAACGGCCTGACTAAGCAAGGTGCCAAACCATGTTACGAATCGATAGTGCGCACATGGGCCCGGCGGTCGCCGGCAAACCCAACCAGGGTCAACCGCTCACGCAAGGAAACCGCTCGCCCGAGCTGACGCCAGCCATGATCGCCGCGGCGTGGATCAGGGTGGAGGGCGTGCCGCGCGCCATGAACGGCGACTGGCCCGAGCTTCGCAAGCCCCACGATGGCATGCCGCTGTCGGCGCTGGTCAGGGAACTGGGTGCGGTAAGCGAGCACGGTGACAAGGATGCTGCGGATGCGTGGCTCGGCAGGATCCACCAGGCATGCCAGGGAGCACTGCGGTCGCTGGATCCTTCGTTGGAGGATGCGTCGGGTTTACAGGGCGAACGGTTCGGCTCGCCTGGCGAGCACCCGGATGCACCGCCAAAGGAGAACGATCTTCTTTTCATGCTTCTCAGCATGTGGCGCGAAATCAAACTTCGCGATGCGGCCCGTTATCGTGAGTTGGCCGACACCATGCGCGATCTGCAGGTCGACGCCAACGAAGCCCAGCGCAAGGCGCGGATCAACGCGGCGATCGTTCGCGTCTTCGAGGCGTTTGCTCAGGGTGCGGTAACGACCGGGATCAGCTTTGGTGGCGCCGCCATGCAGATCAAAGGGCACGGCAAGCTGCGCCAATGCGGCGCGCTGGATGAGGCTCAGGCCGAAGCCGTGCGGGCAAGCGCGCAGAAACTCACGACGCATGGCATGGCCACGATGAGCGCAACCCCATTGGGTGCTGCCTTGGGTTCGACCATTGCTGTGGGCGCGTCGGAGGAAGAGAGCGAGGCGCAGCGGTTTGATATGGCGCAGCGGCTGGCCGAGCAGGCCGGTGGGCAGGACACGGAAAAGGTTCGAAGCTCGCTGGATCTCCTCAAGGATCTCTACATGCTGCTGAAATCCATCATGGACCTGCAATTGGAATCGACCCGACAGTTCACGCGACCGGCGTAGATCGGGCGCGAACGACACGGAGGTAATGCGATAGTGAAGAGTGGCATTCAATCGATGGACGGTTTCGTGGCGCGCCCGTTGCATCAGGCTCAGGCAAGGTCGCAAGAAAGCGAGCCGGATGCCGGGACGTTTCCCGTCACCGATATTCCCGATCTCGGAGCCCTTTCCCGCCAGATGGACATCTGGTTTGGTCCGTGGGTCCGGGGCGTCGCGCATGAAGGCGAAGCGGAGGAGGCCCGGCGACGGGAGTTCGACCCACTGGGTGCGCAACTGCACCGCAGGCTGGGCGATCTCAGGGACAGGATGGCGCCGCTGGGGCGTGCGCCAGAATCCGGGCAGGATGATCCCGGGTCCGGATCGGAGCCTGATCGGAAGTCGCTGATCGATGAGCTGCTTGACCGTGTGGGCGACACGCGAAAAAACATGCTTGATCCGATCAAGGATGCCAGCAGCGAATATGGAAAGTTCTATGCCGAGTTGCAGGCGATCCTGGCCATGCTGTCGGAGGCTGTGTCGGGCGATCCCGACGATGCCAACTTCGTGCGCTTCAAACCGGAAAAGGCGCGCAAGGCGATCGAGGACCTGATCAGGAAGTTCAAGGACAAAGCCCTGGCCTCTTTTCCTTCCGAAGAAGCCGCCAAGAAATTCCTGAATCGTCTTGGCATCGATGGTCTTGAAGCCGTCAAAGACAAGGATGGAAAGTGGGTTGTCAGGATCAAGCTTGGGCCGCTGCAAAATGTCCTTGACTCCTTGCCCAAGGAGGGTGAGCTGGAAAAGGACAAGGACGGGAAGCGTCTCGACTACGTCAAATGGAACTCAGCCAAATACCAGGGCTGGAAGAGTGGCATGGAGTCGCGGCAGGACATTCTCCAGAACATCAATCGCGTCCTGCTGGATCGGTTTTCGCGCGATTATCAGCTTTACGATGCCGCGCTTCGCCTGCTGCAGGAGTCGATCGAGCAATTGCTGAAGGCGGCGCAACAGAAGATCGACCGGACGCCCTCTTGAGTGACCTTGCATGGGCCGGGCGGCATCCGGATGACATCCGGCGCTGCGTGCGGGCGATCGTCGCCCGGGTGGCCGGTCGTGAGTCCGACGAACTGTCGCCGGCGGCACGCTTGCAGGAGGACCTGAATGTTGACTCGCTCGAATTTCTGTATGCGCTGCAGGAGATCGAGGGTCATCTGCCGGTGACGATTGACGTCGATGGCGCCGCCAGGTCGGTCACCCTGGGTGACCTTGAAGACCTGGTGGTGAGACGCCTGCTCGACGAATAGGCGCCGACCTTCAGGCGTCTGATGCAGCCAGGTCCTTGAGCAACTGGAATATCTCGCGATACGCGCGGGGCGGCTTGTTCGCCTCGCGCTCGCTGCGTGCCTGGCGGATAAGCGAGCGCAGGTGCTGGCGATCGATATCCGGGTGCCTGGCGATCAGTTCCTGCAGCGCGGTTTCGTCCTCGCCGATCAGGCGGTCGCGCATCGCTTCGAGGCGATGCATGGCGGCGGTTTCCTGGCGCTGGCGTTCGCGATTTTCGCCCAGTGCGGCACGCACATTGTCGAACACGTCGCTCTCATGGCGGCGCATGACCTTGGCAAGGAATCCCAGCTGGCGCTTGCGCGCGATATGCGAGGTGATCTTGCGCGTATTGGCGATTTCGCGCACCACGTCCTCTGGCAGCTCCAGTTTTGCGAGGCGGCTGGGGGGGAGTTCGATCAGCTGGACGGCCAATTCGAGCACGGCCAGCGCATCACGACGCTGCTGCGTGCGCGTCGGGCCGTAATCGTGGTCGGGATTGTCGGTGTAAGTACGTTTCACGAGCGGATTCCATCCAGTGACGGCACGGCCGCCACAATGCCGGGTTCGGCCTGTTCGAGGGCAAAGCGCGGCACGGCCTCGCCATTGACTTCAACGGTTTCGCAAAACATCGCTGCCGGGCGCACCCACAGTCCGAATTCGCCATACAGCGCCTGGTACACGACCAGAAGCTCCATGGATTCGCTGTGACGAGCGGTGCCCAGCACCCGATAGGGCTGGCCCTTGTAGTGACGATAGAGGCCGTTCTCCGGCACCATGGCGCGATCTCCGCGGCGAGAAGCTTTGCATTGGGCCGCGACAACCCCATATGGGAAGTTGCGCGGCAAGGGTCGCGTATTCTACCCGCCCCAGCCCCAGGAAGCCCACGTGAGCCGTACCTCTCTCGTCGCCGATCGCAGCCCTCAGGAACTCGACCGCCTCGCGGAACTGGCCGAAGACGTCATTCGCCGGGCCCGGGCCGCCGGCGCCAGCCAGGCCGAGGTGGCCGCCAGCATCGATACGGGCCTGAACGTGAACGTGCGGCTGGGTGAGGTGGAGACCGTCGAACACACCCGTGACCGCGGATTCGGCCTGACCGTCTATTTCGGCCAGCGCAAGGGCTCGGCCAGCACCGCCGACCTGAATCCGGATTCGATCCAGGCCACCCTTGAGCAGGCCTGTGCGATCGCCCGCTACACCGAGGAAGACCCGGCCGCCGGTCTCGCCGACCCTGCTCGCATGGCCAGGGAAATGCCCGATCTGGATCTGTGGCACCCGTGGGCCCTCGATACCGAGGAGGCCATTGCCCTGGGCCAGCAGATCGAGGCGGCGGGACGCGCGCATGCCGGCATTACCAATTCCGACGGCGCTGGCGTCCAGATGGGCGAGAGCGTGTCGGTCTACGCCAACTCCCACGGATTCATCGGTCGGGAGCGCGGCACGCGCCATTCGCTTTCGCTTTCGCTGATCGCCGGCGATGACGAAGGCATGCAGCGGGACTACTGGTACGACAGCGTCCGCAGCGCCACGGATTTCATGACGGCCCAGGCGCTGGGTGACAAGGCCGCCGAACGCACCCTGTCGCGACTGGACGCGCGCCGGCTCTCCACGCGGCACGCACCCGTACTGTTCGCGCCGGAAATCGCGCGCGGCCTGATCGGGCATCTGGTAGGCGCTGTCAGCGGTGGTGCGCTGTACCGTCGTGCCAGCTTCCTGCTCGATCATGCCGGCAAGCCCGTGATGCCCGGCTGGATGAACATCGTCGAGCGCCCCTTCATCATGCGTGGCCAGGCCTCGGGCGCCTTTGATGCCGAGGGTGTGGCCACGCGTGACAGCGCACTGGTCGAGAACGGCGTCCTGGCGCGCTACATCCTTGGCAGCTATTCCGCCCGCAAGATGGGCCTGGAGTCGACGGGCAACGCTGGCGGCATCCACAATCTGCTGATCGAGGCGGGTGCCGTCGACGGCGGCAAGGATGATTTCGAAGGCATGCTGGCCCGCCTTGGTACCGGCCTGCTGGTGACCGAAGTCATGGGGCAGGGCGTCAACACCATCACCGGCGATTACTCGCGCGGCGCCGCCGGTTTCTGGGTAGAGAACGGCAAGATCGCCTTCCCGGTGGAGGAGATCACCATCGCCGCGAACCTGCGCGACATGTTCAACGGCATCCTGGCCGTCGGTACCGACGTGGACCCGCGTTCCCACGTGCTGACGGGCTCGATTCTGGTGGACCGGATGACCATCGCCGGCGAGTAAGCCAGCGATGGGTCCGGGCCGGGCCGCCAAAAGTCCCGTTGGCCGGGCGCGCAGCTCTTGCTAGCATCGTCCACGACACCTCCGCACGACCAGGAGACACGCATGAGCGTTCCACCCGAGTCCGTCGTACCGCCCCCGTCCGAGCCCTCGACGCCGTCCACCGAGGGTCCGACGCATGAAGAGCGTCAATGGGCCTTGCTGGCGCACCTGTCTGCCTTGATCGGCGTGTTGGTTTCCGGGCACTGGTTTGGCGTGGCCTGCTTCATCGGTCCGCTGGTGATCTGGTTGTGGAAGAAGGACACCTTGCCCTTCGTTGACGACCAGGCCAAGGAAGCACTCAATTTCAACATCACGCTGGCCATCATTGGCGTGGTTCTGCTGGTGCTGACCGTGGCCACGCTGGGTATTGGCGCATTGCTGACGATCCCGGCGGGCATCGTGATTGGCATTGCCTGGCTGGTGCTGGTGATCATCGGTGCGATCAAGGCGAACGAGGGCGAGAAGTATCGCTATCCGTTCTGCCTGCGCCTGATCAAGTAAGCGATCCTCGATGCACAAAAAAAGCGGCCCTCGGGCCGCTTTTTTTGTGCGCGTGCGAGTCGGGTTCAGTGCTGGCGTTCGGCCGCGTAGTGAGCCAGTTCGACGAGCAGTTCCGTGCGCGCGCCGAGCGGCGCGATGGCCTCGAGCGCGATGTGCGTCAGCTCGGACAGGCGTGCGCGAGACGCATCGAGTCCGATGATCGAGGGAAACGTCGGTTTGTCGGCGGCCGCGTCTTTGCCGGCCGTCTTGCCGATGACGTCCGATTCGCCTTCCACATCGAGAATGTCGTCGCGGACCTGGAAAGCCAGGCCCACGGCATGGGCATAACGATCCAGCGCATCGAGCGTCGTCGGATCCGCTCCACTGGCCAGTGCGCCCATGGCCACCGAGGCACGGATCAGTGCGCCGGTCTTGCAGGCATGCATGTGCTCAAGCTCGGTCAGGCTCAGCTTGCGACCGACGGCAGCAAGATCGAGCGCCTGGCCGCCCGCCATGCCTTCGGCGCCACAAGCGCGGCCGAGCACGCGAAGCATGTCGATACCGCGAGCGCTGTCCACGCCATCGGCGAGCAGTTCGAACGCAAGGGCCTGCAGTGCGTCGCCGGCGAGAATCGCCATCGCTTCGCCGAAGACGATGTGGCAGGTCGGGCGACCGCGACGCATGTCATCGTCATCCATCGCCGGCAGGTCGTCGTGCACCAGCGAATACGCATGGATGATCTCCACGGCGCAGGCGGGGGCATCGAGAGAGCTGCCATCGTGGCCGAGGGCGTGGGCCGCGGCATACACCAACAGGGGACGCAGGCGCTTGCCACCGCCGAGCACGGCGTAACGCATGGCGCGGTGCAGTTCAACAGGCGAGCGGTCTTCGGACGGGAGGGCTTTCGCCAGCGCCTGATCCGCGCGAACGATCAGCGCTTGCAGGGCGGGCCCAAGTTGGAAGCCGGCGGACTTAGAGTTCGGGTTCAAACGGTTCTGCGCTATCGGGGGCTTCGGGGTCGAGGAGGAGCCGGACCCTCAGCTCAGCGCTTTCCAGCGCCTGCTGGCAATGCCGATAGAGGCCGATACCACGCTCGAAGGAAGCGAGGGATTCATCGAGGCTGAGGTCGCCGCCTTCCATGCGCGCGACGAGCTGCTCGAGTTCGTCCAGCGAGTGTTCGAAATCAGCGGCGGGCGCGGTATCAGCGGGGGCGGGAGCGGGCTTGGCCATGGCCCGCAAAGCTAACTCAGGGAACGTTCGGAATCAATCCGAACTAAGCTGAGACGCCGGTTGAAATGGCCGTTGCCGACATCGTCCGGTTCTCAATGCCCGCGCGTCCAGAAGAAGATGGCGCCGTCGCCCCGCAGCAATGCGTGGCCGCGCTCGTTGAGCCAAAGGTCGCCCACGGCCACCAGCGCGTCACCTTCGAACAGCAGGGGGATGGCGGGCCGCTCCCAGGGTGGGATCGCGTGTCGCTGGAAGAGGTCCCGCAGTTCGCGAGTATGCGCGTCACCCATGGGCTTGATCCGCTCGCCACCCTGGCGGAAACGCACCGTCAGGGTGGCCGGCATCGGGAGGCCCTGGCGTGACAACTGACTGCCATCGGGAAGGGTCAGCGGCTCGCCCCGCCAGTGGGTGCTCCAGTCCGCGTCGAACGGCAGGGGCGGGCGACGTGCCCACAGGCGCCCCTTCCAGACATAAAGGTCGACGCCGCTCCAGTGGATCAAAGGCCGCGTGCCCGGTGCCGCGTCGCGTGCCTGGCGTTCGATCTGCTGGCGCTGCGCCGATGTCGGCGCGCGCAATCCGCGCTCATGCAGCCAGTGATCGAGCAGCGGATGTCGCAGGCCGGGGGGAAGTGCGAGCCAGGCCGCCGCGTCGATACTCTGCGTGGATGCATCGTGGATGTCGGCAAAGGCTTCCAGCCACTGGACTTTCAGCGCGTCGGTGGCCTCGCGGCACAGCGTGGCGCTGTGCAGGATCGATTCGATCGCGTGTGGCCACTGCGTCAGCAACGCGGGGATCACTTGCTGGCGCAGCAGGTTGCGCGACAGGCGCGTGTCGTCGTTCGACGGATCGTGGATGCTCGGCAGATCGTGTCGCGCGACGTACTCGCGCAACATCGCGCGTGGCGTGTGGAGTAATGGGCGCCAGAGCGCGCCGTTTCCCAGCGCACGCGTCGCACGCATGCCGCCAAGCCCTTCCGGTCCGGCGCCGCGCAGCAGTTTCATCAGCACGGTTTCAGCCTGATCATCGCGATGATGTCCCAGCACCAGCCACTCGCCGTCACTGAGCCGTTGGGCGATGGCGTCATACCTTGCGTGTCGCGCGGCGGCCTCCAGGCCCTCGCCGGACGGTTGAACGTGGACCTTCAACACGGTGCACGGCACTTCGAGCATCGAGCAGAACTGGCGCGCACGTTCGGCCCAATGAGCGCTATCGGGATGGATGCCGTGATCGACATGGATGGCGCGCACATGACGTGCGCGCGCCTGCGGCAGCGATGCGAGTGCGTGCAGCAGGGCAGTGGAGTCAGGGCCCCCGCTGAAGCCAATGCACAATGGACCTTCAGGCTTGTCTCGCAATGCCGCAACAATGGTCGCGGTCAACGGATCAGGCTTGCTCACTGGGCTCGTTTTTCCGGGTCTTTTTGTTGCGGATGTAGATCACCTTGGGGCGCCCGTCACCGGGGCTGCGGCGTTCCACGTCGAACAGGGTCGTGGCCGTGATCAGCTCGCTCAGCTTGTTGTAACCATAACTGCGCGCATCAAAGTTGGGGCGCTGCTTGGTGATGATGGAGCCGACGCCGCCCAGCCCCGCCCAGCCGTCATCGTCCGAAGCGGCATCCACCGCGTTGCGAAGCAGGTTCACCAGTTCCGTGTCCTGTTTCAGCAACGCTGCCGTGCGCGGCTTGAGAGGCCGCTCTTCATCGGGCTTGGGATCGAGGATATCGGTGTAGACGAACTTGTCGCACGCCGCAACGAACGGATCAGGCGTTTTGCGTTCGCCAAAGCCGTACACGATCAGGCCCGACTCACGAATGCGCGCCGCCAGACGCGTGAAATCGCTGTCGCTGGACACGATGCAGAAGCCATCGAAGCGGCCGGAATAGAGCAGGTCCATCGCATCGATGATCATCGCCGAATCGGTGGCGTTCTTGCCGCTGGTGTAGCCGAACTGCTGGATCGGCTGGATCGACTGCTTGAGCAGCTGTTCCTTCCAGCCCTTGAGGTGCGTACTGGTCCAGTCGCCATAGGCGCGCTTCACATGTGCGGTGCCGTATTTGGCGACTTCGGCCAGCAACGGTTCGGCGATCGAGGGCTGGGCGTTGTCCGCGTCGATCAGGACGGCAAGCTTGATGCTGTCGTTGGCCATGACGCCTCCGGCGAGTGGGCGGTGTGGATCATAGCGCCATGAGCGTGACGGGCTGGCATCGCCAGCGAGGCCCCGAACGAAAAAGCCGGCCCTGGGGCCGGCTTGGAGTCATTCGGTATAGGCGCCGTAGCTGCGTAGTCGCTTGTAGCGCTGCTCCAGCAGGGTGTCGACCGGCAGGGCCTCGAGTTCGTCCAGCTGGTTGAGCAGGACGGCCTTCAGGCGAACGGCCATGGAGTGCGGGTTGCGGTGCGCGCCGCCGAGTGGCTCGCGGATCACCTTGTCGACCAGTCCCAGTTCCAGCAGGCGAGGAGCCGTCAGGCCCAGGGCCTCGGCAGCGTCCTTGGCCTTCTCGGCGCTCTTCCACAGGATGGACGCGCAGCCTTCGGGCGAGATCACCGAGTAGGTGGAATACTGCAGCATGACCGTGCGGTCGCCCACGCCGATGGCCAGCGCGCCGCCGGAGCCGCCTTCGCCGATCACCGTGCAGACGATCGGCACGCGCAGATCGGCCATTTCCAGCAGGTTGCGGGCAATCGCCTCGCTCTGGCCACGCTCTTCGGCACCCACGCCCGGGTAGGCGCCAGGGGTATCGATGAGGGTCAGCAACGGCAGCTTGAAACGCTCGGCCAGCTTCATCAGGCGCAGCGCCTTGCGGTAGCCCTCCGGACGCGGCATGCCGAAGTTGCGACGCACCTTGCCCTTGGTATCGCGGGCCTTCTGGTGGCCGATGATGACCACGGAACGGCCGTTGATGCGGCCAATGCCGCCCACGATGGCGGCGTCGTCAGCGTAGGCGCGATCACCTGCCAGTTCGTGGAACTCCTCGCACATCACGCCGATGTAATCGAGCGTGTAGGGGCGGCCGGGGTGGCGCGACAGCTGGGTGATCTGCCAGGAGCTGAGGTTGCGGAAGATATCGGCGGTCTTGATCTTCAGCTTTTCCCGCAGGCGCCCCACTTCCTCGTCGATGTTGAACGCCTGCCCATGACTGGCATGGCGAAGCTCTTCGATCTTCGCGTCCAGTTCGGCGATGGGTTGTTCGAAATCGAGGAAGTTAGGGTTCATTCGGTGCTATTCGGGACACGGAAGCGGCGCAGTATACCGGGATAGGAAAAAACGGGAGAACGGGGGCGTATGGGGTAGGTCTCTGAGAAGCCGGAAGTGAGAAGTAAGTGAAAAGTCCGCTCTGTGCAGGCCGCCAGTTTCGCAGCGGCGGCTTGCCGTTTCTTAACCGATCGACGGTCAATCCTGGCCTTTCACGATCCGCAACTTCGCCGCGACCACCCCTGGCAGGCCACGAACGGCCCTGAGCAGCTCGGGAATCGCCTCCACGCGCCACTCGTCGCCCAGCTCCAGATCGGCCTGCGCGTTGCGATTGTGATAGCCGTGCAGAACCACGGACGCCCTGCCATTTCGGTAGCCGGCCAGGGTGTCGCGCAACTGGCCGACGAAGCCCGGGTCCACGCCGTTCAATTTCAGGTGCAGCACACGGGCGAAGCGCCGGCATGCGTCACCCAGCGTATAGGCGGCGCGGGCACGCACGGCGAAACCGCCGCCGGAGAATTCGTCGATGCGCAGGCCGCCTTCGACCACCAGCAGTTCATCGCGCGCCAGGAGCGGCGCGACCTGCTGGTACAACTCGCCGAAGAAGCTGACCTCGATGATGCCGGTGCCGTCTTCCAGGCGTACAAACGCATCGCTTTCGCCGCGCTTGCGGATCGCCGTCACCATGCCGGCTACCACCCAGGGCGTATCCGGGCCGCGTCGGAAGCGGTTGTCCTCGTCGCCCTTGCGCGGTTTCGGTGGCTGGTAGCGATCAACGATTTCGCCGAGCGGGCAGGTGGACAGCTGCGCCAGCTCTTCGCGCCAGGGGTCGGTGGGATGGCCGGACAGGTAGTGCCCCAGCGTGTCGCGTTCGCCCTGAAGCTTCTGCTCCAGCGGCCAGTCGGCGACGGTGGGCAGGTCGACGTGCACCACCGGCGCGGCGGCGCCCATCATGGCGCCGAACATGTCGTTCTGGCCGCTCTGCTTGTCGCGCAGGTGCTGCTCCGCCGCCTTCATGGCGTGGGGCAACTGCGCCATCAGGCTGGCGCGATTGGGTGCGAGCGCGTCGAGCGAGCCGGAAAGGATCAGTGCTTCGAGCACGCGGCGATTGAGCTTGGTCGAGTCGACGCGGCGACAGAAATCGGCGAGATCTTTGTAATCGCCACCACGACGATGCTCGTCGGCGATGGCTTCGCACGCACCCTGGCCGACGCCCTTGATGGCGCCCAGGCCATAGCGGATGACCTTTGGCTCCACCGCGACGAACATGAACTCCGAGGCGTTGACGTCCGGCGGCAACACGGTGAGGCCAATGGCCTTCGCCTCGTCGATGAAGGTCACCGCCTTGTCGGTGTTGTCCATGTCCGACGAAATCGTCGCGGCCATGAACTCGGCAGGGTAGTGCGCTTTCAGCCAGGCCGTGTGATACGACACCAGCGCGTAGGCGGCCGCGTGCGACTTGTTGAAGCCGTAGCCGGCGAACTTCTCCATCAAGTCGAAGATCTGGTCGGCTTTTTCGCCCGAGAGACCGTCCTTGGCCGCACCTTCGCGGAACATCGCGCGGTGCTTGACCATCTCCTCGGCCTTTTTCTTACCCATCGCACGACGTAGCAAATCGGCGCCGCCGAGCGAGTAACCGCCCACGATCTGCGCCATCTGCATCACCTGCTCCTGATAGACCATGATGCCGTAGGTCTCTTTCAGGATCGGTTCGACGCGCGGATCGGGATACTCCACTTCTTCGCGGCCGTGCTTACGTGCCACGAAGCTGGGAATCAGGTCCATCGGGCCGGGGCGATACAACGCCACCAGCGCGATGATGTCCTCGAAACGGTCCGGTTTGGCGTCCTTCAACATGCGCTGCATGCCGGAGGATTCGAGCTGGAATACCGCGACGGTCTGGGCGCGCTTGAGCAACTCGTAAGCGGCGGGATCGTCGGTGGCAATCGCGGCGATGTCGAGCGGCGCTTCGCCTGTCGTTTCCCGACGCGCGTTGATCGCCTTCACCGCCCAGTCGATGATGGTCAGCGTACGCAGGCCGAGGAAGTCGAACTTCACCAGGCCGACGGCTTCGACGTCATCCTTGTCGTACTGCGTCACCACGCCGCCGCCGCCCGGTTCGCAGTACAGCGGGGCGAACTCCGTGAGCGGCTTGGGGCCGATGACCACGCCACCGGCGTGCTTGCCGACGCCGCGCGTGAGGCTCTCAAGGCTCAGCGCCAGGTCGATCAGCGTGCGCGCTTCCTCGTCCTGCTCATAGAGGTCGCAGAATTCCTTGACGATGCGGTCGGGCTCTTTCTTCGCCTTCTCCGAGCGACCGAGCGCGCATTGCAGCGTCAGGTCGAGCGGGCGTGGCGGAATGAGCTTGGCGATGCGATCGACCGCGTTGTAACCCATGCCCAGCACGCGACCGGAGTCGCGCAGCACGGCCTTCGCCGCCATGGAGCCGTAGGTGATGATCTGGCTGACGTGGTCGCGGCCGTATTTGCGCGCGACGTAGTCGATCACCTCGTCGCGGCGATCCATGCAGAAGTCGATGTCGAAGTCGGGCATCGACACGCGTTCGGGATTGAGGAATCGCTCGAACAGCAGGTCGAACTGGATCGGATCCAGGTCGGTGATCTTCAGCACCCAGGCGACGAGCGAACCCGCACCCGAACCACGGCCGGGGCCGACGGGAATGCCGTTCTGCTTACCCCAGTTGATGAAGTCCGCCACGATCAGGAAGTAGCCGGGGAACCCCATCTCGATGATGACGTCCAGCTCGCGTTCCAGGCGCGTTTCGTATTCCTCGCGCGTGCGGCCGGGAGCGACACCGGCAAACTCCAGGCGCTCGCGCAGGCCGTCGCGGGAAAGCTCGCGGATGTAACTGGCCAGGTCGTGGCCTTCCGGTACCGGGAAATCGGGCAGGTAATACGTGCCGAAGTTCAGTTCCAGCGTGCAGCGTTTGGCCAGTTCGACCGTGTTCTCCAGTGCCTCGGGCACGTCGGCGAACAGCTCCGCCATCTGCTCGGGCGACTTGAGGTACTGCTGGTCGGTGTAATCACGTGGCCGCTTCGGATCGCCCAGTACACGGCCCTGGTTGATGCACACGCGCGCTTCGTGCGCTTCGAAGTTGTCCTGCTTGAGAAAGCGCACGTCGTTGCTGGCGATGACCGGAAGGTCCATCTGCGCGGCGAGTGACAGCGCGGCGGCATTCCAGTGTTCCTCGCCGTCGCGACCAGTGCGCGTGAGTTCGAGGTACAGACGATCGTGAAACTGCTGCGCGAAGGCGCGCAGGCGTCCAGCCGCCGAATCCACGCCCTGGTTGACGGCGATGCGCGCGGTCTCGCTGTCGCGGCCGAGCAACGCGATCAGGCCGGAGGTCGCTTCGGGCGTCAGCCACGCGGCATCCACCAGCGGGCGACCGCTGTGCTGGCCGTCGCGCCAGGTGCGCGAGATCAGGCGCGAGAGATTGAGGTAGCCCTCGTGGTCCTGGATCAGCAGCGTGACGCGGGATGGGCGCGGGTCATCGGGCATGCTCACCCAGATGTCGCAACCACCGATCGGCTTGATGCCCGCCGCGCTGCACGCCTTGTAGAACTTCACCAGCGCGAACATGTTGGTCTCGTCCGTGAGCGCGACGGCGGGGATGCCGTTGCGCACGCAGGCATCGACCAGTCCCTTGATGCGGATGGTCGAGTCGACCAGCGAATACTCGCTGTGCAGGTGGAGATGGGCGAAGCGAACGGTCATGCAGACTCACGCGGTGAGTGTCAGAGCCTGCTCCGTCCGGGCGGCCGGGCCCGGGCAGATCGCCGGGTCGTCGCGCGGGAACGTAAGGAGCAGAAGGGGAAGGCTACTTGGCGGTCTGGCGACGGACAAGATTGACTTACGCATGATTTGCCGGAAGCGAGCTGGGACGCCCACTGGGCCCGGTCGCTTCGGCGCCGTTCCCGGCCGCCACGCAACGATTTCGGCCTTCACGCTTGGCGCGATACAGCGCCTGGTCCGCGCCCTCGATCAGCTCCATTGGATCCGTCGACGGATGGCAGCGTGCCGTCGCCAGGCCGATGCTGATGGTGAGGTAGCCGGTGGGACTCTGTGGATGGGGAATGCACAGGCGCTCCATGGCGTCGATCAGGTGCTCGGCAATGGCGCGGGCTGCGGTCGCATCGGTTGCGGGCAGCACGACGGCGAACTCTTCGCCGCCGTAGCGGGCAACCAGACTGTCCCTGGGCAGCGGTTGCGCGGCCAGCACGTGCGCCACGCGGCACAGGCATTCATCGCCGGCGAGGTGACCACGTGAATCGTTGAACTGCTTGAACAGGTCGATATCGATCATGAGCAGCGAACACGAGGTGCCTCGCGGTGCGCCTTCACGCAGGGTGTCGCGCAGGCGCGGCTCCAGCATGGCGCGGTTGGCGATGCCGGTGAGGGGGTCGCGTCCTAATTGCTGTTGCAGGTTCTGATTGCGCAGCTGGGCGGCGCGCTGCATGTCCTGGCTGCGGCTCTGGATGAAAGCGACACGCATCGCGTAGAGCACCACTGATGCGGCGGCACCCAACATGCCCAGGCCAAAATCGAAGCGGGAGACGCTGACGGCGAGCAGGAGCGTTCCCAGGGCCAGCACCACCGGGGCGAACGCGTTGATCGTCTGGACAGTGCGCCGGCCCGGGCGATAGCGGCTCAGCCACAGGGGCACCGGACGGGCCAGAACGACGATCAGGGCGACGTAGGCCACGCTGATCATGGGGCCGGTCCAGGGCGGCAGACCGCTCAGCTCAAGGCGGTTGTAGGCCCAGGCGGCCGCGGCATTGATCCACAGGAAGGTCGCCGTGGCGAAATAGAAGAAGCGCTTGTGCAGGCTGCGCGTGCCGAACATGCGCAGGGTGGCCATGGCCGCCAGCGAAAAATCGATGGCATCGGCATGCTGGATGATCACCAAGATGCTGGTTGGCGACGCGTGCGGACCGCCAGGCATCAGATTGAAGATCAGGCTGACCAGCAGGGCGGCAACCAGGGCGGAGAGGGCCAGATCGACCAGGGTAACCACGCGCGGTTCGCGACGGTCGAACGAGCTGGCGATGATGTACATGCAAGGGAGCATATAGAGGCCAGAAAAAACCACAGCGATGCGTCCGATGACGTCCCCGGCGTCGCCCACGTAAGTCGCCAGCACGTTGGTGCCGGCCCAGATCAGCTGCATGCCGGTGGCGGCTGTCAGCCAGAGCCAGATCGGCGTGAAGGGCTTTGGCTCGTTGCGGCGATAGACCAGCACGGCGGCCACGGTGACGGCCTGGACGCTCATGAAGAGCCAGCTCGGGGCCGGTGCATGCGCGTCCACGCCCAGGCCGGCCAGCAAGGCCTGGACCACGAAGAGGGCGGTGGCAAGTAGGAGCAAGCGCACGGGATGGGCCCCCTGAGACCCGATCGGTACGGCGATGGCAACGATGCTATCGGAACTGTCTGTCTTCAGGGCGTGTCTGCCACCCCTGCGACGGCGCGACAAGTACCCCATGGCTAGTTGTCATGGCACCCAAGCACTGGCATGGTTGACCGTTCCCCCGCGCCAGTACCGAGGCCGCCGTCGATGTCCCTGCTCCGCTCGTTGTTCGCCGTCAAGCCCGTGGAGGCTTCCCTCACATCGGATGACTCGCTGCGACGAACGCTCGGACTCAAGGAGCTGATCGTGCTGGGCGTCGGTGCCGTGATCGGCGCAGGTATTTTCGTCATCACCGGCCAGGCCGCCGCCGAGCACGCCGGTCCCGCCCTGACGATCTCGTTCGTCCTGGCCGGCCTTGCGGCGGCGCTCGCCGCCCTGAGCTACGCGGAGTTCGCCGCGATGCTGCCGGTGTCGGGCAGTGCCTACGTTTACGCCTACGCGACCTTTGGCGAACTGCTGGCCTGGTTTATCGGCTGGAACGTCGTCGCGGAATACCTGCTGGCAGTGTCGTCGGTGGCCGTCGGCTGGTCGGGTTACGGCGTCGGCCTGCTGCACTCGATTGGCATCCACGTGCCTGACGCGCTCGCCAATGCCCCCCTGAGCTTCAAGGACGGTCGCCTGCAGGCGACCGGTGCCTTGATGAACCTGCCGGCGCTGCTGGTGGTCGCCGCGCTTACCGCGCTGCTCTATCGCGGCACGCGTCAGTCGACCCTGTTCGCGAGCGTGGTCGTGGCGCTGAAAGTGCTGGTGGTGGTGCTCTTCGTGGTGGTGGGCATGCAATACGTCGATCCGTCGCTGTGGCACCCGTACGTGCCGGAAAACCAGGGTGGCGACCACTACGGCTGGGCCGGTGTGTTCCGTGCGGCGACGAGCGTGTTCTACGCCTATATCGGCTTTGACGCGGTCGCTACGGCGGCGCAGGAAACCCGTAACCCACAGAAGAACGTGCCGCTGGGCATCCTGATTTCGCTGGCCGTCTGCACGGTGCTCTACATCATCGTGGCGGCCGTGCTGACCGGACTGGTGCCGTATCCGGAGCTGGCCACGGCCGAGCCGGTGGCGACCGCGCTGGCGGCGCACCCGCCGCTGGCCTGGCTGAAGCTGCTGACGCAGATGGGTGCCGTGGCGGGGCTGACCTCGGTGATCCTGGTGATGCACCTGGGCCTGGCGCGCATCCTCTACACGATGGCAGGCGATGGCCTGTTGCCGACCTTCTTTGGCGCGGTGCACGAGAAGCACCAGACCCCGCATCGCACGACCTTGCTGGTTGGCTGCATCGGTGGCGTGCTGGCAGCGGTGTTCCCGCTCAGCCTGCTGGGCGACCTGTTGTCGATGGGTACCTTGCTGGCCTTCGCCACCGTCTGCGTGGGTGTCCTCGTGCTGCGTCGCACGCATCCGGAGATCCCGCGTGGATTCCGCGTGCCGGCGGCGCCGGTGGTGTGCAGCCTTGGTGTGCTGGTGTGCCTGTTCCTGCTGGCGCAGATGAACCGGGGCAACTGGATGTTGCTGGCAGGATGGACCGCCATCGGCATGCTGATCTACGTCGGCTACGGGTATCGTCACAGCCGCCTGCGCGGCCGCTGATCCATCCCGGTGCGACTGGATGCACGGTCCAGTCGCACATGCCTGCGTGACGTCAGTGCGGCGCGTCGGCGGAGTGCCGTACCCGGCCTTCGCCCGTCAAGCCTCGGCTCGCGCGCTACCGGATTCAGTGGCGGTGCGGTCGCGGCTTGTCACGGTTCGCCCGTTCCCGTTGACGCACGAAACGATCAACCGCCAATCCTGAATCTCTCTACCCCTCCGGGCAGATCAAGGTAATGATCAAGGCCCGCGACTTTCAGCGGGTTCCGGTCGTAGTCGGTGTGATCCGATCCATCCGCAGCCGCGGCCGAGGCTCGCATCCCGAAAACGACCTGGCCTGTGTCAGCGCCATGAGGACGCGGGGCCGGCGGGCCCTCCGTGGGTGGTACGACAATGGGGCGTTCTGGAAGCATCATGGCTGGACTCCTGCGGCGCCGCGCCGCTGAGAAGTTCCGCGTGGTTCCGGGGCGGCTACGCGCGCGGAAGGTTGCACCAGGCATCCCTGCGTGTTCCGAAGTGGCGACGTCCTGGCATTGGCCGTAGTCGCACATGCATTCAGCCAACTTCGCGTTGCTCTATCGAATGGATGCGGGCGCGTTGAAAAGGGTTGAAGCGAACGCGTGGCATCCGATGAATAGAGGTGGCTGAAGCGATGAAGTTCCGTGCCGGAACGCATCCATGCCATAGGTCATGCGTTCCGCTGTGGAACATAGTCTATGCCGATGACGACTTGATGGCGCATGTCAAAGGGCATGCGCCCGGAAGGGAAAAACAAGGGGATTTTGGCCTTGTTGATGCATCGGTGAGACAACGGGAGCGGTCGGGTGGACGTTCAGTCGTTGCGCATGCCTGGCGTCAGGATGCCGACAACGGTGTCACGACGATTCTGTCTCGGGATGAACGATACGGTGCCCGGCGCAGCTGTTGCTCAGAACAGCTGCCCTTGATCGAGCAGGACGCGTACGGGTGCAAAGCTGCGGCGATGTTCGTCGCAAGGTCCCAAACGCTGCAGGGCTTCCATGTGCGCCGGCGTGCCATAGCCCTTGTGCGTGGCGAAACCATAGCCCGGATAGCTGCTTTCCATGGCGCACATCATGCGATCACGCGTGACTTTGGCAAGGATGGATGCCGCGCTGATGGACGGCTCCAGCGCATCACCGCCGACGATGGCGCGTCCGGCACAAGGCAATGCCTTTGGCACGTAGTTGCCGTCGATCAGCGCTTCATGCGCGTTGGGCATCAGGTTCGCCACGGCCTGGCACATGCCTGCCATGGTGGCCTGGAAAATGTTCAGGCGATCGATGTCCGGCACACTCATCACGACGACGCTATAGGCGACGGCGTGCTCGATGATCTGCGGATAAAGCGCCTCGCGCTTCGCTTCGGTGAGTTTTTTCGAGTCGTCCAGGCCCGCGATGCAACGGCGGGGATTCAGGATGACGGCGGCAACGACAACAGGGCCGGCGAGGGGGCCACGGCCGGCTTCGTCCACGCCGGCAATCCAGCGCGGCTCAGCCATGCGGACGCTCGATCAGCTCAACAATGGCAGCTGCGGCACGATCGCCAGCCTGGCCTTCGAGTTCGCCGCGCAAGGCATGATGCAGTTGTTCGAACGCGGCCACGATTTCGCCGCGACGCTGGCTGTCCTGAAAGAGCGCCAGCGTGGCCGCGGCCAGCTTTTCCGGCGTGCAGTCGTCCTGCATCAACTCCGGCACGAGGATAGTGTCTTTGCCAAGGCCGCAGGCGCGCGCCAGGATGTTCGGCAGCGCATAGACATCGGTCTTGAGCATGTTGAATGCTTTGGCGATGCGATAACTCACCGGCGACACGCGGTAGCCAACGACCATCGGGCGCTTGGCCAGCATAGCTTCCAGCGTGGCCGTACCTGACGCCAGCAGCACGACGTCGGCGGCCAGCATGACTTCGTGCGCATGGCCGTCGATCAACACCGGCGCACCGTCGTTGCCTGGCGTATCGCCGAGCAGCGCGGTCAGTGTTGCATGCACCTGGGCGTTGGCCGCCGGGATGACGATGCGCAGGCCCGGCAAATCCGCAGCGACCTTTTTGGCCGCCTCGATGAAGATGCGTCCGAGCTTATTGACTTCGGACGGCCGACTGCCGGGGAGCACCGCCAACACGGGCGCATTCTGCGGTAACTGCAGGAAGTCGCGCGCGCCGATTCGATCGGACACCAGCGCGAAGCGATCAGCCAGCGGATGACCGACGAAGCGCGCATCGACGCCGTGACGCGAGTAGATGTCCGGCTCCATCGGGAACAGGCACAGCACCCGATCCGCGCTTCGGCCGATTTTTTCCGCACGTTTTTCGCGCCAGGCCCAGATCGACGGGCTGACGTAATGCACCGTGCGCAGTCCGGCCGTGCGCACGCGTTGTTCGACGCCCAGGTTGAAATCGGGTGCATCGATGCCGACGACGACCGCGGGGCGCTCAAGAATCAGCCGGGCGACCAGTTCCTTGCGCAGCCGCAACAGGCGGGGCAGGTGGCTGATGACTTCGGCGAATCCGAACAGCGACAGTTCGCGAATGTCGTACCAGGAATCGAAGCCTTGGGTCTTCATGCGCGCGCCGCCGATGCCCACGAAGCGCGCGAGCGGATACCGGTGGCGCAAGGCGACAATGAGGTCCGCGCCCAGCTGATCGCCGGAGTCCTCGCCTGCGAGGATGGCGATCGTAGGGGCCGACTGACCGGATGAGGCGAGCGTGTCCTGGATGCCGGCCGGCACGGGGGCCGGGCTTACCGGCGCGTGTACGGCATGGTCTTCCGAATCGCTATGACCCATTCCCGGTTACCTCCTGCATCAACGCGCGAGCGCGCGTTCGCTGCGATCGAGGAACTCCAGCATCGAACGTACGTCATCGCTGTCTTGCGCCTGCGACTCCAGCTGCTCGCGTGCGTCGGCCTGCGTGAGGCCTGCCATGTAAAGCGTCCGATAGGCGCGCTTGATGGCCGAGATCCGCGTGCTGTCGAAGCCGCGACGCTTGAGTCCTTCGCTGTTGATGCCGCGAGGACGACCACGCTGTTCATTGGCCATCATGATGAACGGCGGCACGTCCGAGCCGACCAGGCAGCCCATGCCGATGAAGGCATGCGCACCGACCTTGCAGAACTGATGCACGCCGGAGAACCCGGACATGATCACGTGGTCCCCAATGTCCACGTGGCCGGCAAGGGCCGCGTAATTGGAGAACACGGTGTTGTTGCCGATGTGGCAGTCGTGCGCGACATGGACGTAGGCCAGCAGCCAGTTGTCGTTGCCGATGCTTGTGATGCTGCCACCGTCACCCGTGCCGCGATTGATCGTCACAAACTCGCGAATGAGGTTGCGGTCGCCAATGACCAGCTCGGTGCGCTCACCGGTGAACTTCTTGTCCTGCGGCGCGCCACCCAGGGAGGCGAACTGGCTGATCCGGTTCTCGCGACCAATGCGCGTCGGACCTTCGATGACCACATGCGGACCGATGACGGTGCCGTCGCCGATTTCCACGTCGGCACCGATGACGCTGTAGGCGCCGATGCTGACGTTGCTGCCAATTTTCGCGGAAGGATCGATGAGCGCGGTGGGGTGAATCATTTTTCAGACCTCGCCGCGCACATCAGTTCGCAGGAGGCGACTTCCTTGCCGTCCACCAGCGCGCGTGCCTCGAACAGGCCCATGCTGCGCAGCAGGCGCTTGAGCGAGACTTCCAGGCGCAGCTGGTCGCCCGGCGAGACGATCGCGCTGAAGCGCGCGTTGTCGACCTTGGCCAGGTAGAACAGTGGGCTGCCGGTGCTTCCCTTCAGGCGGCTGCTGATCTGGGTGAGGAGGCCGGCCGTCTGGGCCATGGCTTCGACGATCAGCACGCCCGGCATCACCGGGTGGCCGGGGAAGTGGCCCTGGAAGAACGGCTCGTTGATCGTGACGTTCTTGAGGCCGACCGCACGCTTGTCCGGGTCGAGCTCGATCAGTCGGTCCACGAGCAGGAAGGGATAACGATGCGGCAGCAGATGCTGGATCTGCTCCACGTTCACGGGGAGGTGGAAAGGCACGGTCTGCTCACTCATTGTTGCTGTCCTTCTCAAGCGCCGTCAGGCGGCGCACGAACTCATCCAGGTGCTTGAAGCGGGCCGCATTGCGACGCCATTGGCGATTGTCCTGCAATGGAACCCCCGAGGAATACTCACCCGGTTCACGTATCGAGTGCGTGACCAGGCTCTTGGCGGTAATGGTAACGCGATCAGCCAGTTCCAGATGCCCCAGCACCCCGGCGTTGCCGCCGATCATGCAGTAGCGCCCGATTTTGGCGCTGCCGGCAACGGCGGCACAGCCGGCCATGGCCGTATGCGCGCCGACGTAGACGTTGTGCGCGATCTGGATCTGGTTATCGAGGCGGACGTCATCTTCCAGCACCGTGTCATCCAAAGCGCCACGGTCGATGGTGGTATTGGCACCGATCTCGCAATCGTCGCCGATACGTACGCCTCCCAACTGGGGCATCTTGATCCAGTGATCGCGGTCGAAGGCGAGGCCGAAGCCATCCGAGCCGATGACCGCGCCCGGATGCACCAGCACACGCTTGCCAAGGGTAACCCGTGTCACCAGCGTTACACGCGCGACGAGGCGCGACTGGGCACCGACGACGCAACCGGCACCGATGATGCAGTGTGGCCCGAGGATCGCGCCGTCTTCGACCACGGCATCGTCTTCGACCACGCAGCAGGGGCCGATGCTGGCGCTGGGTGAAATCCGGGCGCTTGCCGACACCACCGCGCTGGCATGGATGCCAACCGGCGAGGCGGGATGTCGCTCGAACAGGGCAGCGATCTTGGCGTAGGTCACGTATGGGTCGCCGGCGACCAGTGCCGCGGTACCGCAATCGGCCAGGTTTTCCTCTCGCAGCACGACGGCGCCGGCCTTCGTGGCGGCGAGTTGAGCCCCGTACTTGCTGTTGGCGAGGAAGCTCAGCTGGCTGGGGCCGGCGCCTGCCAGCGTTCCCACCCCATCAATGATCCGGGTGCCATCGCCCTGGAAGGTAAGCCCGAAACGTTCGGCAAGCTCGGCCACGGTGTATTGGTAAGTGCTCATGCGGACTCCGTGTCGTGACGGGGCATTGTAGGACCCATGCCTGGTTTTGGTGCGTGATTGCGTGCCCACGGGAAAAAGAAAGCGCGGCCAGGCCGCGCTTTCTTGGGGGTCACGCTGGCAATTCGGTCAGAACTGGCTGCCGAAGGTGAACTGGATGCGCTCCTCGTAGTGGCGATCCTCGTCCTTCGAGCGGATCGGCACGGCGAAGTTGATGATCAGCGGGCCGATCGGCGCCTGCCACTGCAGGGAGAGACCGGTCGAGGCGCGCAGTTCGCTTGCCTTGAAGCTGGAGTAGTCCTGGTAGACGTTACCGACGTCCATGAACCACGACACGCGGGCCGTGTTCACGTCCTTCAGGAACGGCAGCGGCAGGAAGACCTGCGCGGTACCCAGCACCTTGAACGCGCCACCGATGGGCTGTGCGTAGGTGTAGTAACCGCCCGTGCACTTGCCGTTGACCGGCTGGATGGGCGTGCCGTCGGGGTTCGTGCCCACGCAGAGCTTCGGACCCAGGGTGTTGTCCTGGAAGCCGCGAACGTCGCGTACACCACCGGCGTAGTAGTTCTCCCAGAACGGGAAGTCGACCGGGTCGCCCTTCTTGTAGCTGGTGCCGCCGTCGTAGTCGTACGTCTGGCCGTAGGTCTTGCCGTAGCCGACCTGGCCGTCGAGGTACAGCACGAAGCCGGCGCCGATCGGCCAGTAATGGTTCGCTTCACCGAAGATCTTGTAGTACTGCACGGTGGAGCCGGGCAGGGCGATGTCGGTCGACAGCGTCATCAGGCCACCACGGGTCGGTGCCCAGTAGCCGTTACGCGTGTCGTGCGTCCAGCTCAGATTGCCATTCCAGGTGTGGATGGTCTTGTGACCAATCGCGTTCTGGTAGTCGATCAGCTGCTGCGGCGACGCCGAACTCGAATACAGCTGGCCCGTCGTCGGGTCGATGTAGTCGTAGGTCAGGTTGATCTTGTTACTGCTGATGCCCAGGCCGGCACGCAGGCTGTCGAAGTCGGTGATCGGGAAGTTGAGGAACGCCGAGAACGACTTGTTGCTGCTGGTGTAGTTCACGAAGTCCGAGTTGGTGTCGCCGTAGTCGGACTTGGTAAACGCTGCCTGGTAACCGATACCGATACCGCTGTCGGTGAGGTATGGGTTGAAATAGGTGGCGCTGACGCTGGTGGAGTAGTTACTGCGCTGTGCAGCCACCGAGAAGCTGTCACCGGTACCCAGGAAGTTGTTCTGCGACACGGAGGCCGACAGGATGATGCCCGAGTACTGCGAGTAACCGACACCGAACATCAGGCTGCCGGCGGACTGTTCTTCCACCTTCACCGTCAGATCGACCTGGTCTTCCGTGCCCGGAACGAGCTTCTTGTCGACATCGACCTTCTTGAAGTAGCCAAGATGCTGCAGGCGGATCTTCGAACGGTCGATGGCCGGCTGCGAGTACCAGCTGCCTTCGAGCTGGCGCATTTCACGGCGCAGCACGCCGTCTTCGGTGCGCGTATTGCCCTGGAAGACGACGCGACGCACATAAACGCGCTTGCCCGGCTCGATGAACAGGGTGAGGTCGACGGTGCGCTTTTCCTTGTCCAGCTTCGGAACCGGCGTGACCTTGGCAAAGGCATAGCCAATGCTGGCCAGAATGCTCTTCATCGCATCCGTACTGGCTTCGATGGCCTTGCGGTTGAAGGTTTCACCCTGCTTCTGGAACACCAGCTTGCGCATGGATTCCTCGGGGATGACCATTTCACCGAGCAGGTGGATGTCCGAAACGGTGTAGATCTCGCCTTCCTTCACGCTCGCCGAGATGTACATGGCGCGCTTGTCGGGGGCGATGGTGACCTGGGTGGAGTCGACGCCGAAATCGGCGTAGCCGCGATCCATGTAGTAAGACTGCAGCTTCTCCAGGTCGCCGGAGAGCTTTTCACGCGAGTACTGGTCGTCCTTGGAGTACCAGGACATCCAGTTCGTCGTGTCGGATTCGAAATCCTTGCGGATGTCCTTGTCCAGGAACGCCGTGTTGCCGACGATGTTGATCTCTTTGATCTTGGCAACCTTGCCTTCGCGGATCTCGATGTCGATGGACACGCGATTGCGATCGAGGTTGACCACGTGCGGGTCCACCGACACGTTGTACTTGCCGCGGTTGTAGTACTGACGGATCAGTTCCTGCTGCACGCGATCGAGGGACAGGCGGTCGAAGGTTTCACCTTCCGACAGGCCGATTTCCTTCAGGCCCTTGCGCAGATCCTCTTCCTTGATGTCCTTGTTGCCGCGCAGGGCGAGCTTGGCGATCGAGGGACGCTCGATCACCTTGATCACCATGATGTCGCCTTCGCGGTCGACCTGGACATCGCTGAAGAACTTCGTGTTGTACAGGGCGCGAATGGCGGCCTGAGCACGTTCGGTGGTCAGGCGTTCGCCCTTGTTCACCGGCAGATAGTTGAGCACCGTACCTTGCGAAATGCGGCTCAGGCCGTCAATGCGGATATCGGAAACGATGAAGGGCTCAAAGGCGAGCGCCTTGGCAGACAGTGTGGCGAGGAGGATCAGGGCGGCGAGACGCTTCATCGTCGATTCCGTGGGTTTATTCCGCCGAGACGGCCGAAGCCGCCCCGATCAATACGTGAAGCCGGGTACGACCCGGCTTCGAAAAGGTTGCTTCGTCCATCATGGACGAAGCGCAAGACAACTCAACGCACATGGCACTGCGATAGGCGACAACGCGCGCCGCCACCGCACCAAAGCAGACCGCTTGATTCCCGACGCTGGCGCAGCACGCTGACGTCACAAGGGCAGATTGCGATGGATGTCGTTGTAGAACGCGAGCCCCATCAAGGTGAACAACAGGACGATGCCGACATATTGCCCGGCCATCATCGCGCGTTCGCTCAACGGGCTGCCCTTGACCAACTCGATAAGGTAATACAGCAGGTGCCCACCGTCCAAGACAGGGATGGGCAACAGGTTCAGCACGGCCAGGCTCAGCGAGACCAGCGCAAGAAACTTCAGGAAGTACACCGGCCCCATGCTGGCCGAATCATTGGCCACCTGGGCGATGCCGATCACGCCCGACAGGTTCTTGGTGGAGGCCTGCCCGGTGACCATCTTGGCGATCATGTTGAAGATCGACGTGGTGTTTTCCCAGGTATAGCGCAGCGACTCGCCCATGGCGGCCACAGGACCGAAATGGCGCGTGACCTGCTCCGGCTCCGGCGCACCGATGCCCACCATCCAGCGGCTGGGCTGGCCTGCCTCGCTGGATTGCACGGCGGTCATGGACAGGCTGAGCTGCCGGTGGTCGCGCTCAACCACCAGGTTCAGCTGGGGTGACTTGGCCGATTCGCCGGCCACAAGGCGGGCAAAATCCTCGAAATCTTCCACGGCCTGGCCGTTCACGCTGACCAGACGGTCGCCGACCTGCACACCCGCCAGTGACGCCGGCTTGCCGGGTTGAACCACGCTGGCCAGGGCGGGACGGGGCGCCGACTTCAGTCCCAAGGTCTTGAAATACTGGCCAATATCTTCGCCCGCAGGCAGCTGGGCAAAAGGCAGAGTGATGGAGCGCTCGGCGCCGTCCTTGCCACGGACTTGCATGACGATGGTTTCGCGGGCGAGCAGCCCGTTGGCCAGCGCATCAAACGAGTCGCTCGACGTATCCGTCTTGCGGCCATCGATGCTGAGGATACGGTCACCCTCCCGCACGCCAGCCTCGGCCGCCATGCTGTGCGGCGTGGCCGTGACCACCGGCGCAAAGTCGGGCATGCCCACGGTGAACATGAGCCAGAAGGCGACGACGGTGAAGATCAGATTGAACGCCGGACCCGCTACCACGATGGCGATGCGCTGCCAGACCGGCTTGCCGGTGAACTCGCGCGCACGATCTTCCGAAGGCACGTCGCCTTCGCGGGCGTCGAGCATCTTGACGTAGCCGCCCAGCGGGATCGCGGCGATCTGGTACTCGGTGCCGTCCCGGCCCACGCGCTTCCAGAGCGCCTTGCCGAAGCCGACCGAAAACCGCAGCACCTTGACGCCGCATTTGCGAGCCACCCAGTAGTGGCCAAATTCGTGAAAGGTAACCAGCACGCCAAGCGTGACCAGCAACCAGAACACGGAACCGAATAGGGAATTCATCACTAAAGCTTATCAGGCTTGTCAGCAGGCGTTGCGGAGGATGCGCCGGGCGGACTCGCGAGCCGTCCGGTCACGTTCATTGAGGGTCCGGACATCGACCACAGGTTCAGCCGGCAGTTCCGCAAGAACACTCTCAACCACGTCTGCGATGGAAAGAAAGGGCAGGGCGCCGGCCAGAAATGCCTCGACGGCCACTTCATTGGCGGCATTGAGGATGGCCGGGGCATCGCCACCGGCGCGCAATGCCTGAAAGGCGAGGGCGAGGCAGCGAAACGTCTGCAGATCCGGCGCTTCGAACTGCAGCGTGGCGTGCTGGGCCAGATCCAGGGGCGGCACGCCGGCCTGGACGCGCTCCGGCCACGCCAGCGCATGGGCGATGGCTGTCCGCATGTCGGGATTGCCCAGCTGCGCCAGCACGGAGCCGTCGACGTATTCCACCAGTGAGTGCACCAGGCTCTGGGGGTGCACCAGCACATCGATGATGTCGGCACCGGCACCGAAAAGGTGATGGGCCTCGATGACCTCCAGCCCCTTGTTCATCAGCGTGGCGGAGTCGACTGAAATCTTCCGTCCCATCGACCATTTGGGGTGCTTGCAGGCCTGGTCCGGCGTCACGCCGGCCAGTTCGGCGCGGGTGCGTCCACGGAAAGGGCCGCCTGACGCGGTCAGCACCAGGCGCCGGACGCCACTGCGGGCCAGTTCAGGGCGACCACCCGGCAGGCACTGGAAAATGGCGTTGTGCTCGGAATCGACCGGAATGAGGTCGCCGCCGCCTTCCGTCACGGCTGCCAGCAAAAGCGGGCCGGCCATGACGATGGATTCCTTGTTCGCCAGCAGCAGTCGCTTGCCGGCGCGTGCGGCGGCCAGCGTCGAATCCAGGCCGGCTGCGCCGACGATGGCCGCGACGACGGTATCGCAAATCGAGCTGGCGGCTGCCGCGGTAATCGCATCGTGGCCCGCCGCAACGGCGCACTTGACTCCCGCGGCGGCCAGCTTGCGGGCCAGCTCGCCCTCCATCGCCGCATCCCCGATCACCGCCAGGGCCGGCTGGTGCGTGATGCACAGCGCTACCAGGGCGTCCACCTGCCGATGGGCCGTCAATATGGCAGCGCGAAAGCGGTCGGGATGACGCGCGATGACGTCGAGCGTGCTGCCACCGATGGAGCCGGTGGCGCCGAGGACGGCGACCTGGCGCATCGCGCTCATAGGCCCAGCAGGAGCTTGCCGGCGGCGAACACGGGCAGGGCGGCGAACACGCTGTCGAGGCGGTCCAGCAGGCCGCCGTGACCCGGGAAGAGGTTGCCCGAATCCTTTACGGCGGCGTGGCGCTTCATCAGGCTCTCGAGCAGATCGCCGATGATCGATGCCACGACGGTAACCGCGGAAAGCACGAGCAGACCCGCCAGGGCGCCACCGCGCACGTCCAGCAGCCAGCCGCCGATGCCAGCGCAGAGGGCGCCAGCGACGAAGGCACCGTAGACGCCTGCCCAGGTCTTGCCGGGGCTGATCGTGGGGGCCAGCTTGCGGCGGCCAAAGGCGCGGCCGCTGAAGTAAGCGCCGATATCGGCACACCAGACGATGGCCAGGGCGAGGAACATCCACCAGTGGCCGTAGGGCTGGCTGCCATGGATGGTCAGCGCGGCGACCCAGGCCGGGATGATGACCAGCGCGCCGGCGCCGAGCTTGAGCATCTGGTTTTCACGCGTCGGCGCGGCGCCAAAGGCGAAATGGCGGAGCCACAGGCAGACGACCGCCCACCAGGCGACGCCCACCCCGAGCAGGATCGGCCACAGCGCATTGCCGCGCATGACCCAGAGTCCGGCAAAGATGGCCGCCGTCAGGGCCAGCAGGCCACCACGAACTGCGTAGTCCTTGAGTCCGGCGAGGCGGGTCCATTCCCACATGGCGGCCAGGAAAGCCGCCGCGCCAATCAGTGCGAACACGCCCGTCGGCGGCCACAGGATCATCAGGATCGCCAGGGGCGCGAGCAGC
This sequence comes from Dyella terrae, assembly GCF_004322705.1. Taxonomy (NCBI): domain Bacteria; kingdom Pseudomonadati; phylum Pseudomonadota; class Gammaproteobacteria; order Lysobacterales; family Rhodanobacteraceae; genus Dyella; species Dyella terrae. The sequence goes on from NZ_SIZZ01000001.1 coordinate 76,933, forward strand.
AGGGCGGTGATGGTGCGCTGGAGCAGCATGCGGTTCCTTGGGCTTAAGCCTTCGCTAGAGCGACCTGGTCACCCGTGCGACCGAAACGGCGCTCGCGACGGGCGAAGTCTTCGATGGCCAGCGCCAGGCTGGATTGGTCGAAGTCAGGCCACAGGGTATCGGTGAAATACAGCTCTGCGTAGGCGGCCTGCCACAACAGGAAGTTACTGATGCGAAGTTCACCGCCCGTCCGGATGAACAGATCCAGAGGCGGCAGGTCAGCCAGGCACATCCAGTGCCCGAGGACCTTCTCATCGATTTCATCGGCACGGAATTCTCCGCGCGCGACCGACTCGGCGGCCTTGCGGGCGGCCTGCACGATGTCCCAGCGGCCACCGTAGTTCACGGCGACATTCAACAGCAGCTTGTCATTGCCGGCCGTATGCGTCATCGCCTGGTTCATGCGTTGGCGCAACCCCTGCTCGAAGCCCGCCAGGTCGCCGACGAAACGGATGCGCACACCGTGCCCATGCAGTTCGTCGACTTCCTTGTCGAGTGCGCGGATGAACAGCTCCATCAGCGCGCCGACTTCGTCTTCCGGACGGTTCCAGTTTTCGCTGGAGAAGGCAAAAAGCGTGAGTGCTTCCACGCCCTGGCGCATGCAACCTTCAATGACTTCACGCACGGCCTTGCGGCCGGCGTTGTGGCCGAAACTGCGCGGACGATGGCGGGCCTTGGCCCAACGACCGTTGCCGTCCATCACGATGGCGATGTGGCGCGGTACGCGCGCAGCGCTGGCCTCGGTCATGCGTGGTTGGCGATGGCGCTCAGAGCGCCATCAGCTCCTCTTCCTTGGCCTTGACCACGGCGTCGACGTCCTTGACGAAGCGGTCGGTGACCTTCTGGATGTCGTCTTCGGCCTTGCGCTCGTCGTCTTCGGTGATCTGCTTGTCCTTGAGCAGATCCTTGACCTGCTGGATGGCATCGCGACGAATGTTGCGGATGGCGATCTTGGCGTTCTCGCCTTCATGCGCCACATGCTTGGCCAGTTCCTTGCGACGCTCTTCGGTAAGCGGCGGCATGTTCAGGCGAATCACGGTGCCGGCGGTGGTCGGCGTGATGCCGATGTCCGAACCCAGGATCGCCTTCTCGACGGCTGCCACGAGGCTCTTGTCGAAGGGTGTGATGATGATCGAGCGCGCGTCGCCGATCCCAACGGTCGCCACCTGGTTCAGCGGCATGTCCTGGCCCCAGGCCGGTACGCGGATGTTGTCCACCAGCGCGGTGCTGGCGCGACCCGTGCGCAGGCGGGTCAGGTCGTGCTTGAGAGCATCGATGCTCTTGCCCATGCGGGTCTGGGCATCGTTCTTGATGTCGTTGAGCATGGGTATTCACCCCTCCATCGTGCAAGCGGGGAAGTATAACAGGGGGTTGGGGGCGGGTAACGGGGCCCCGTGGCCACGCAGGGCGGTTTGCGGGCCATTCGCGGTCATGGCCGTGATGCCGTGCGCGTTGGTTCGGGGGGATGCCCGGATGCCGGGCATCCCGTGGCTATCACTCGTCGGCTACCAGCGTGCCGATGGCTTCGCCCTGCATGATGCGCATGAGATTGCCCGGCACCGTCATGTCGTAAATGCGCATCGGCATGTGGTGGTCGCGGCACAGTGCGATGGCGGCGGTGTCCATCACGGCGAGCTTGCGTTCGATGACCTGGTCGTAAGTGAGCTTGTCGTAGCGCGTGGCATCGGCGTGGCGTGCCGGATCGGCGGTGTAAACACCATCGACCTTGGTCGCTTTCAGGAGCAGGTCCGCGCCGATCTCCACGGCACGCAATGCGGCAGCCGAGTCAGTAGTGAAGAAGGGGTTGCCGGTGCCGGCAGCGAACAGGGCGATGCGACCCTTTTCAATGTGGCGGATGGCGCGGCGGCGGATGAAGTCTTCGGCGACGTCGTGGATCTGGATGGCGCTCATGACGCGTGCGTAACCGCCGCGACGCTCGATGGCATCCTGCATCGCCAGTGCGTTCATGACGGTGGCGAGCATGCCCATGTGATCGCCGGTGACGCGATCCATGCCTGCGGCCGCAAGGCCGGCGCCGCGGAAGATGTTGCCGCCGCCGATGACGAGGCCGATCTCGATGCCGGCCTTCTGGATCTCGATGATTTCGTCGGCCAGTCGGCCGATGACCTTGGGGTCGATGCCGTAGTCGGCTTCGCCCATCAGTGCTTCGCCGGAGAGTTTGAGCAGGATACGACGGTACTTATGCGGGTTGCTCATGGGGTCTCCGGATTGTGTGTGGCAAAACGTGCGCATTGTAGCGTTACGTGACGCGCCAGTTAAGCTTCAATGCGGCGTTGCCCGGCAGGGAAGAGGGTGGTCCATTCATGGAGGGGGTATGGGCTGGCGCGGAGCGGTGTTCGGATCGGAGCGGCCGACAGTCGGGCGCGTCACGGCGATAGCTTTCGCGGCCTTTATGCTGGCCTGGTTGGCGTACGGGTTGTGGGTGGATTTCCAGCCCGAGCCGTGGGTCCGCAGCCTGGGTCTTTACCCAAGCGTGGTGCTCGGCGTGGCGACCGCGACCTGGCTCGTCTGGGTTAATCTGAGTGGTCGCAACGAACAGTTCAGCGGCGATCGGGTGGCGCTGATGGTGTACGCGCCGCTGGCGGCCCTCATGGGTACAGGCCTTTACTGGTATGTCCTGACCAGCGGCATGACTGCTGCCGCAACGCGTGTCTTTGGCCGGCCAGCGTCAACGATCGTCCAGTTCGTCACTGAGACCAACGTCAATGGTTGTCGCTATCGAGCTTATGGTCATGTCGACCGGGACTACACGTATTTTCACCTGTGTATTCCCGAGGCCTATTATCTCGCCCACCCGAACCGCAAGGTCGAGATGGAACTGACGGGTTATCGCAGTGCGTTCGGGTTCTACGTTACGGGCTTCGAGCATCGCCGCGACCTCGGTCGCCGGGGCTATTGAGGCAAAAAAAAGAAGCCGCGGTTTCCCGCGGCTTCCCTGGTATTTCAGTGATCGGAATCGATCAGACCTGCATCGCCTTGGCGACTTCAGCCAGATAGTCTTCCTGCACCTTCTCGATGCCTTCGCCCACGGCCAGACGGACCACGGAGACCACGTCGGCGCCTTCCTTCTTCAGGGCGTCGCCAACGGTCACGTTGGTGTCGAGCACGTACGGCTGGCCGACCAGGGTCACTTCCGAGACGATCTTGTTGATCTTGCCGGAGATGATCTTTTCCAGGATATCGGCAGGCTTGTTCTTTTCCTTGTCCGACATGGCGGCCAGGGCGATGTCCTTTTCCTTCTGCACGAAGTCAGCCGGAACATCTTCAGCCTTCACGTACGGAGGGTTCATCGCGGCAACGTGCATGGCGATGCCCTTGGCCAGCTCTTCCGAGCCGCCCTTGAGCGCCACGATCACGCCGATCTTGCCACCGTGCGAATAGGTGGCCAGCGGGCCATCATTCGACATCTGGGCAACGCGACGGACGTCGATCTTCTCGCCGATGGTGGCGGTCTGGGCCTTGGCGGCCGCTTCGACGTTGTCGGCGCCCGGGAAGGCAGCCGCCTTGGCGGCGTCGATGTCGGCTGCGCCGGACTTCAGCACGGCTTCGGCAATCTCGTTGGTGAACTGCACGAAGTTCGGCGCCTTGGCGACGAAGTCGGTTTCGCTGTTCACTTCGACCAGCACGGCGTTGCCGCCGGCCTGCGCGGTGGCGATGCGGCCTTCGGCTGCAACGCGGTCGGCCTTCTTGTCGGCCTTGGCCAGGCCGGTCTTGCGCAGGTACTCGATGGCGGCTTCGATGTCGCCGTTGTTCTCAACGAGCGCCTTCTTGCAATCCATCATGCCGGCGCCCGAACGCTCGCGCAGTTCGCTAACCAGTTTTGCGGTAATGGCAGTCATCAGGGTTCCTCGAAATCTTTGAAACGCCCCGGTCCGAAGACCGGGGCAGGGAAGGCTTACTCGCCGTCCGATTCGTCGTTGCCACGGCGGCCACGGCCACCGTCACGGCGCGGGGCGCCGGCACCCTTCTTGGCCGGACCGCGGTTGTCGCGGCGCGGCGGAGCGGCCTTGCGCTCTTCCTTGGCGACCGGGTTGCCTTCTTCGTCGAGTTCGACGAATTCGTTGGCATCGCCCTGGGCAGCAGCCGGAGCGGCAGCCTTGCCTTCAAGGATCGAGTCGGCAGCGGCACGGGCGTACAGCTGGATGGCGCGGATGGCGTCGTCGTTGCCCGGGATGGCGTAATCGACCAGTTCCGGGTTGTAGTTGGTATCGACCACGGCGATCACCGGGATGCCAAGCTTCTTGGCTTCCTGGACGGCGATGTCTTCGTGACCGATGTCAACGATGAACAGGGCGTCGGGCAGACGGTTCATGTCCTTGATGCCGCCCAGCGAGTTCTCGAGCTTCTCGCGCTCGCGGCGGCGGGCCAGGACTTCGTGCTTGACCAGGCGGTCGAAGCTGCCGTCGGTTTCAGCGGCTTCCAGTTCCTTCAGGCGAGCCACGGACTGCTTGACGGTGCGGAAGTTGGTGAGCATGCCACCGAGCCAACGGGCGGTGACGAACGGCATGCCGGCGCGGGTGGCTTCTTCTGCCAGGGCTTCGCGAGCCGAGCGCTTGGTGCCGACGAACAGCACGGTGCCACGCTTCTGGGCGACAGCCGACAGGAAGTTCATCGCGTCGGTGAAAAGCGGAAGGGTCTTTTCCAGATTGATGATGTGGATCTTGCCGCGGGCGCCAAAGATGTACGGGGCCATCTTCGGGTTCCAGTAGCGGGTCTGGTGACCGAAATGCACGCCAGCTTCGAGCATCTGGCGCATGGTGACTTGAGCCATGGTGTAACTCCTTGCGTGGGCCTTTTTTTGTGGCCCGGGGGTTGGGACCTCCACGTATCCCCGGCTTCGACCGCTCGTGGCCCGGCCTCGTTTCGAGGAAGGACCGCCAGCAGCACCCCGAAGACGGTGCCGACACGTGTGTGGCGATTAATGTGTCCAATCAAGGACTTGGGCGATCGTATCGCAGCGCGGTTACAATCGTTTTTCGCTTTGCGGTGGTGGTGGGGCGCTTGATCCAAAGCCCTGTCCAGCCTGCAAAACTCCGAAATTATAGCCGGGCACCCGGCTGAGCGGCAAGCAGCCGGCGAGCTCATCCATTGAGCTTCGGCGTCTGCGACGCCATTTGAGTGGAACTATGGCCGTTACCCTGAAATCCCCCGCAGATATCGAAGGCATGCGCGTGGCCGGCAAGCTGGCCGCCGAAGTGCTGGCCATGCTCAAGGAGCATGTGAAGCCCGGCGTCACTACCGAAGACCTCGACCGCCTCGCCTACGAGCATATCGTCAACGTCCAGAAGGCCACGCCCGCCAACGTGGGCTACAACGGCTTTCCCAAGACGCTGTGCACGTCGGTCAACCACGTGATTTGCCACGGCATCCCCAGTCCCGCCAAGGTTCTCAAGGACGGCGACATCATCAATCTCGACGTCACCGTCATCAAGGATGGCTGGCACGGCGACACCAGTCGCATGTACTTCGTGGGCACGCCGTCGGTCCTGGCCAGGCGCCTGGTCGATACCACCCACGAAGCCATGATGCTGGGCATCCAGTCGGTGCGCCCGGGTGCCACCCTGGGTGATGTGGGGCATGCGATCCAGAAGCACGCCGAAGCGGCGGGCTTCACGGTGGTGCGCGAGTACTGCGGTCACGGCATCGGCAAGGTCTACCATGACGAGCCGCAGGTGCTGCACTACGGCAAGCCCGGTGCCGGCCTGGAGCTGAAAGAGGGCATGACCTTCACGGTCGAGCCCATGATCAACGCCGGCAAGCCGCAGACCCGCCAGCTGCCCGATGGCTGGACCGTGGTCACGAAGGATCATTCGCTTTCGGCCCAGTGGGAGCACACGATTGCGGTGACGAAGGACGGCTTCGAGATCCTCACGCCATGGCCTGACGCGTAAGGCCGCTCGCTGGCGCTCGCTGTGAATTCGCCCGCTGTGCGGGCTGTGAGGCCGCCCGCTGCGCGGGCTGTGAACGGTAAACAGGTAAGAGCGGGCGCTTCGGCTGGTGCGACGCTTCGCAGGTAGCGTGCTGTTCTCCGTTAACCGTTAACCGTTTACAGCCCGCGCAGCGGGCGAATTCACCCTGCCAGCGCGCCCGCCACTCCACCATGGCACACTGAATCTCCTCTCCGCGCGCCGGTCCCATGACCCAACCCACCGTCCTTCCTCCCTTGCCCCGGCTACCCAATGCGGTGCCGCGCTCGGGCGTGTCGACGGAGGCGCGCAGGGCATTGCGCCAGCTGCTCGACGATATGGACCGGGCGCTTGCCACGGCGTTCCGTGACGGCGCCGATGCCAGCGCGCTGGCGCGTCGACGTGGCGATTCGGTAGGGCGGGTCGTTGTCCATGTGTGGACGGCGTGCCTGGGCGATGTCACGGGCGCTGCCCTCTTTGCCATTGGCGGATTCGGGCGTGGCCTGCTCTTTCCCCGTTCGGACGTCGATCTGCTGGCCCTCGTGCAGCACAGCGATGCCGCGCGCATGCGTGCGCTCGAGCAGTTCTTCGCGACGCTCTGGGATATCGGCCTGAAGGTGGGTCACGCGGTGCGTGACGTCGAGCAGTGCAGGGCGCTGGCTGCGCAGGATGCCAGCGTGTTCACCAGTCTGCTCGACGCGCGCCGCCTGGCGGGCGACGCGGCGATGGAAGACGCCCTTGCCTCGATCGTCGACGATCCCGCGTTATGGCCGCCTGCGCCTTATCTCGCCGCGCGCCTGGCCGAACGCGATGCGCGACACGCGCGCTATAACGACACCGCCTACAACCTCGAGCCCAATGTGAAGGATGGACCGGGCGGCCTGCGCACGCTCGATTCGTTGCGCTGGCTCGGTCACCGCCTGGCACACGCCGACGATTTCGACGACATGGAGCACGAGGGCCTGCTTGATCCGGCTGAGCGGTCCACGCTGGAGGAGGCTGAGGCCACGTTGCGGCGATATCGCTACGCCCTGCACCTGGAGGCCGGGCGTGCGGAAGAGCGCTTGCTGTTCGACTACCAGCGTGCCCTGGCTGCCCGCCTCGGTTTCGAGGATGAGCACGAGAAGAACCTGGGTGTCGAGCAGTTCATGCAGGGCTATTACCGTGCTGCCAGCCAGGTTGAGCGGCTGGGTGTGCAGATTGCAGAGCGCTTCGAGGAGATGCTTGAGCCGCCGAGCGAGCCCCGGCCCGTCGGCGAAGACTTCCTGCGCTATGGCAGCCGCCTTGCCGTGCGCGACCCCGATCTTTTCATGCGTCGTCCGTCGGCGCTGGTTGACGTGTTTATCTTGCGCCTGGGCGAACCGGGCATCGTAGGCTTCACCGCCGACACGATGCGTCGCATCCACCAGGCCACGGCGCATTACGGAACCACCTTGGGCGACACGCCCGAAGTGCTGCAGGCGTTTCTGCAGCTGCTTCGCCTGGGCGCGCCGGCCGTGGAAGCGTTATGGCGCATGAACCGCCATGGCCTGCTTGCTTCCGTGCTGCCAGCGTTCGGCAAGGTCTTTGGGCGCATGCAATACGACTTGTTTCATGCGTACACCGTGGATGAACACACCTTGCGTGTGCTGCGCAATGTCGCGCGTTTTGCCGATCCGGCGGCACGGCAGGAATTTCCCATGGCCTGCGGTATCTGGCCCACGCTGGAAAAGCCCGAACTGATGTTGCTGGCGGCACTTTTCCACGACATCGCCAAGGGGCGCGGTGGCGACCACTCCGTGCTGGGCGAAGAGGATGCACGCGCCTTCTGCGCGCGCCTCGGCTTGCCAGGTAGTGACGTGGACCTGGTCGCCTGGCTCGTGCGCTGGCACTTGTTGATGAGCGTGACGGCGCAGCGCCAGGACATCACCGACCCGGATGTCGTTCAGCGATTTGCCGAAAGCGTCGGCAATCGCGAGCGCCTCGATCACCTGTACATGCTCACCATCGCCGACATCATCGGCACCAGTCCGAAACTGTGGAACGGATGGAAGGATCGCCTGCTGGCCGATCTGTATACAGCGACGCGCTATGCGCTCGCCAGCGATGACGAGTTGCCGCGCGACGCCAGCGTGCGCATCCAGGAATGTCGCGACGAAGCGATGGCCAGGCTGCGCGAGGAAGGCTTCAGCGAACCCGTCGTCACGCATGTATGGAACGATTTTCCGGAGCAGAGCTTCCTGCGGCATCATCCCGAACAAATGGCGTGGCAGACCGCGGCTATCCTGCGCGCCCAGGGCGCCACGCCATTGATCGAAGTGCATCCGTTGTCGGTGCGGGGCACGACGGAACTTTTTGTCTACACCCCCGACCGCGATGGCCTGTTTGCGGCCGTGACGGCCATGCTCGATCGCCTGCATTTCTCGGTCATGGAAGCGCGCATCTTCAATACGCGAAACGGCATGGCCCTGGACACGTTCCTGTTGCTTGATACCGAAAGTCAGCAGCCCGCGACGCCTGAGCGTGCCGAAGAACTCAAGCTGCGCCTGCATCGCGCGCTGTCCCAGCCAGGACACACGCACCAGCCGTCGCGACGGAACATGTCGCGGCATCTGAAGCATTTCCAGGCCGTGCCGAAGATCGCCTTCGCGACGTCCGCCGATCGCACCAGGCTTTCGCTGGTTTGCAGTGACCGGCCGGGGCTGCTGGCCGCCGTCTCGCAGGCGATGGTCGAGGCCGAGGTGCGCGTGCATGACGCACGCATCGCCACCTTCGGGGAACGCGTCGAAGACTTTTTCCTGATCTCCGATCGGCGCAATGCCCCCCTGGGGCTGGCCCAGCAGGATCGCCTGCTGCATGCCCTGCTGGATCGGCTCGGTAGCGGAAAACGCGCCCAGGCTTGATCCCGGTGTGTCTGCGATCCGCAGCAGGTCGCTTTTCAACCCCCAATCACGCTCAATCCCAGTAGCATTCACCCTGTTCAATGACTCCGCTCGGACCGACATGCAAAGCCTCGAAACCCTGATCAACGACGCCTTCGACCGCCGCAACGACCTGACCCAGGCCGAAATCGACACGCACCTGCGCCCCGCCATCGGTCAGGTCATCGAACTGCTGGAGACGGGTGAGCGCCGCGTCGCCGAATCGGACGGCCAGGGTGGCTGGACTGTCAACCAGTGGCTGAAAAAAGCGGTCCTGCTGTACTTCCGCATCAACGGCAACCGCGTCGTCGATGGCGGTCCGGCCATGGCGTTCGACAAAGTGCCGCTGCGCTTTGCGCCGGGTAACGATGCCGAATTGCAGGGCCTGGGCGCGCGCGTGGTACCCGGTGCGCTGGTGCGCCGTGGTGCACACATCGCCAAGGATGCCGTGCTGATGCCGAGTTACGTCAATATCGGCGCCTTCGTCGGTGCAGGCACCATGGTCGATACCTGGGCCACGGTTGGCTCCTGCGCGCAGATCGGTGCGGGCGTCCATCTGTCGGGCGGTGTCGGCATTGGCGGCGTCCTGGAGCCGCTGCAGGCCAATCCCACCATCATCGAAGACAACTGCTTCATCGGCGCGCGCTCGGAAGTGGTCGAAGGGGTGGTGGTGGAGAAGGGCAGCGTGATTGGCATGGGCGTGTTCCTGGGCCAGTCCACGCGCATCTACAACCGCGCGACAGGCGAAGTGAGCTACGGCCGCGTGCCGGCCGGTAGTGTCGTGGTCGCCGGCAGCCTGCCGTCGAAGGATGGTTCGCACAGCCTCTATGCCGCGATCATCGTCAAGCAGGTCGATGAAAAGACGCGCAGCAAGACCGGCATCAACGAGCTGCTGCGCAGCGCTGACTGAGCGAGCCGCATGAGCGATCAAGCTACGCTGTACGGATTGTCCAACTGCGATACCTGCAAAAAAGCGCGCAACTGGATGGCGCGCTTCGAGGTGCCGCATACGTTCATCGACTATCGTGCCAACCCGGTGCCGGCCGACACGCTCAAAGCCTGGGCGAAGCAGCTCGGCGGGTGGGAGAAGCTGGTCAACAAATCCAGCACCACCTGGCGCAATTTGTTGCCGCAGCGCAAGGATCCGGGCAGCGATCCGGAGTGGACGCTGCTGCTGAAGGAGTATCCGGCGCTGGTGCGTCGTCCGGTGTTGGTCACGCCCGATGGCGAGATCAGTGTTGGCTTCACCGACAATGGCTTCAAGAAGCGCTTCGGTCGCTGACCATGCCGCTTCGAATCGCGAAGATCCTGGTGGTTGCCATGCTCGCCCTGCAAGCGAGCCTGGTGGCCTTCGGCAATCTCACCGATTACGGCACCAACTTCGCGTTTGTCCAGCACGTGATGCAGATGGACACGATTTTCCCGACGTCCGCCATCCACTATCGCGCTGTCACCTCGCCCGTGCTGCATCACACGGCGTACGCGCTGATTATTGCGATGGAGTGCCTCGTCGCATTGCTATGCGCGCTGGGCGCGTGGCGCATGTGGCAACGGCATCGGGATCCGTCTGCATTGTTCGAGCGTGCAAAGGGACTCGCGGTGGTTGGATTGTCGCTGGGCATACTGCTTTGGCTGGGCGGCTTTATCGCTGTCGGTGGCGAGTGGTTCGGCATGTGGATGTCGCCGCAGTGGAACGGCATTGAAACGGCTTTCCGTCTCGTGGCGATGCTTCTGCTGGCTTTGATCTTCCTCGGGCAGCGTGACGCCGAACTGGACTAAAGGGCGATGCATGAAGCAGCGACGCAAAGTGCGGCGATACCTGGCCAACCTGCGCATCGAGCGCGACAACGCGGCGCTGTACAGCCGCCTGGCGGAACTGGCTGACGACCATCGGCTGGAGCGCGCTTACGAGCGTATTGCGCGCGCCGAACAACACAATGCCGAGTTCTGGGAAAGCCAGCTGACGCTGCTTGGGGTGACGATTCCGCCGCCTCGCGAGCGGCTACGCGTACGCGTACTGGTCTGGCTGGCGGCGCGCTTCGGTACCGAATTCGTCATGCCCTCGGTGGTTCGCCTTGAGCACGCGGATCACGTTGAGCCTTCGGTAGACCGTAAAGAGCTGCGCAACCATTTCGGCGCGCCGCCCATTCACCGCGAGGGTCGGCACGGATCGGGCAGTGGCAATACCCTGCGCGCCGCGGTGCTGGGCGCAAACGACGGCCTGGTGTCCAACGTCAGCCTCGTAATGGGCATGGCCGGCGCCGCGACCAACGATCATGCCGTGCTGCTGGCGGGCTTCGCCGGCCTGGTGGCCGGTGCGGGTTCGATGGCGCTGGGTGAATGGCTGTCGGTCAACAGTTCGCGTGAGTTCTACCAGGCGCAGATCACCGCACGTGCCGAGCGGCTGGCCGTGGCGCCGGAAGACGGTGCGCGCAGCATTGAAACCGTCTATCGCGAAAAGGGTGTCGATGCCGAGTCGGCAAGATTGCTGGCGCAGCAACTCAGCACGACGCCGCGAGCGGCCCTCGACACGTTGGTGCGCGAAGACCTCGGCGTGGATCCTGCCGATCTCGGAGGCTCCGCCTATGGCGCGGCCATTTCGTCGTTCTGCATGTTTGCGCTCGGCGCGACGTTCCCGGTCGTGCCCTATCTGTTCCTCAGTGGGCGGGAAGCCATGCTCGGCAGCATCGGCGCGACCGTATGCGGGCTGGCGCTGATCGGCATCAGCACCTCCCTGTTTACCGGGCGAAGCATCGTTTTCTCCATCATGCGGCAGTTGGTGATTACCGCGGCTGCGGCCTCGATTACCTATCTGGTCGGGCATGCGCTGGGTGGCGTGATGGCTGGCTAATTCGCTTGCTATGCTTTGACCTGAGTCATTCCAGGGTTTCCCCATGTCCGCCGTTCTCGACCTCACCCTCGACCTGATCCGTCGCCGCTCGGTTACCCCGGACGATGCCGGCTGCCAGGCCATGCTTGGGGAGCGCCTTGGGCGAGTGGGGTTCAAGGTTGAGCACTTGCGCTTTGGCGAGGTCGACAATCTCTGGGCGACGCACGGCGACGGTGGCCCGCTGCTGGTGTTCCTGGGGCATACCGACGTGGTACCGACAGGGCCGGAGGCGGATTGGCGGAGCCCGCCGTTCGAGCCGGAAATTCGCGATGGCCTGCTTTATGGACGTGGCGCCGCGGACATGAAGGGCTCGGTCGCCGCCATGGCGGTGGCGCTGGAGCAGTTTGTCCTTGCCCATCCGGGGCACAAGGGGCGCGTCGGGTTCCTGATGACCAGCGACGAGGAAGGGCCGACCAACCTTGATGGCGTGCGTCGCGTGGCGGCGCATTTTCGGGAGACCTGCGAGCGCATCGACTGGTGCGTGGTCGGTGAGCCTTCGTCGAAGTCGCGCCTGGGCGATCTGATTCGCGTGGGGCGTCGCGGTTCGCTGTCGGGGACGCTGGATGTCCATGGGGTGCAGGGACATGTCGCGTATCCGGAGAAGGCGAAGAATCCGATTCATGCGCTTGCGCCCGCACTTGCCGAGTTGACGGCGGAGCGTTGGGACGAAGGCAATGCGGATTTCCCGCCAACGTCGTTCCAGGTGTCGAATATCCACGCGGGAACCGGGGCGACCAATGTCATTCCCGGCGCCTTGCAGGCCCTGATCAATTTCCGCTTCAGCACCGCGAGCCGCGCCGACGATCTGCGCGCACGGGTGCATGCCGTGCTTGACAGGCACGGTGTTGACTACGATCTCGCGTGGAATCTCTCGGGCGAGCCGTTCCTCAGCCTGTCGGGCGGCGTGCTGCGCAGCACGGTGGTGCAGGTGTGTCGCGATCTGTGCGGCGTCGAGCCCGAGCAAAGCACGGGCGGCGGTACGTCGGACGGTCGCTTCATCGCGCCGCTGGGTGCGGAAGTCGTGGAGCTCGGGCCGGTCAACGCGACGATCCACAAGGTCGACGAGTGCGTGGCCGTCGCCGACCTGGAAAAGCTGCCCGCGCTTTACTACGCGATCTGCGAGCGATTGCTCGCCTGATGGCCGGCGCCCGTCAGTGGCGCGCCGGTTCCAGCGTCATCACGTGTTGATCCGGACCGGGGAGCAGCGGGGTTGGGCGACCATTGACCCAGTCTTCGTGGCCCGCGCCGTAATAAGGCGATAGCGGATTGTCACTCTGGCCGCCGGGCATGTGCAGGATGCTCTGTGCTTCATGGCCGGGCATCACGTCCATGCGTTCGGAGGCACCGAAACCCGGTTTGTCGACGCGCGGCATGTCCTGGTCACCCGGGATCGGTTCGTCAGGCATGTCGAGCACCCGCGCGAGCAGGCCGGGCAGGGCGCCTGAAAGTGGGTGGCGAATGCCCGTTGTATTCACCTCGCCCCAGGTCCGCGCGGCGAGGCCGCCGGGTTCCTTGCCCAGCTCCTGCGCGACCTGGCGCGCGGCATCGACCAGCAGGGCGTTCCAGTCGGCATAGCGGGCGTCCAGCAGATGCATCGGTCGATCGCGCACCAACGTCCACACGGCAGACTCGGAGCTGTTCATGGCCGGCCACTGGAAGTCTTTGTGCGTCACGCGCACCTGTGCAACGAACGGCGCTAATACGGCGGCAGTGACCTTCTTGCGGAAGGCGCGGACGAGGCGGTAGTCAACGCTGTCGATGGCCGCGCGGTTGCGCCAGGCATCGGTGAGTTGTCGCAGTTCGACCAGCGCCGGATCGCGCGTGCCGGCCAGCGTGTCCTGCAGCAGGCGCTGCCAGCGACCCAGGAAAAGGGCGCGATTGTCGAGCTGGATATCAAGGAGGTTTCCTGGCCCGAAACTATTGCGCGTGCGCAGGCCATCGCGGATCTGTTGCGCGCGTGCACCCAGATCGAATCCGCCGTTGCCAAGAAGCGCGAGCTCAGCCCCATCGACCGTGCGGTTGTTTGCGGTCCACAGTCGACCGTCGCCCGGATTTTCGATGCGCGGGTACTGATCGGGTGTCGCCCAGCCGATCCAGCCTTGGCCAGCTTGGGACCAGTCCGCGGGCAACTGCGGATCGAAACCGGAGCGCAAGGGGATGCTGTTGCCGGTGACGGTCCAGCCAATGTGGCCGGCGATGTCGGCGGCGAGCAGGTTCTGCGGCGGCATGCCCATCTGCGGCGCAAGATCGAGAGCACCGGAGACGTCGCGTGCGTGCTCAAGCTTCATCACGCCAAGGTTGTATGCACGGGGCGAATCAGCGATCCAGGACAGGGCCAGCGGCGTGCCGTCGACATCGGCGCCCATGATCGGACCCCAGCGGGTGGTTTCCACTTTCAGCACGCGCGCCGGCCGGTCTTTGATGGCGATGACTTCGTCGTGGCTTTCCATCGTTGCCCAGCCTTCGGGCACCTTGTACTTGCCGGGATCGTTCGGGTCGCGCAGCACGCGCACCCAGTCCAGCCAGTCGCCGTAGCTGTTGGTGAATCCCCAGGCCACCTGGCCATTGGAGCCGACCACCAGCGCCGGCGTGCCGGGCAGCGTAACGCCGTTGGCGTCGCGCTGGTTGTTCGGCGCAGTGGGGTCTTCATAGCGCAGGCGCGTGCGGAACCAGATGTTCGGCACGCGCAGGCTCAGGTGCATGTCGTTGGCGAGGATGGCCGCGCCTGATTCGGTCAGGTTGCCGGCGACGGCGAAGTTGTTGCTGCCCGGGCGCGCTTCTTCGAGGGCCGGGAGGATGGCGAGTGCCAGTGCACTGGCGCTTTCCGGTTCACTCGGGGCGCTCGGATGTTCGCGCAGGTCGAGTACGTCCTGCGAAGGCGTGACCGACGGTCGCGAGAGATCGCCCTTCAGGGGGGCCTCCCAGTCGGGGTCCGGGGATAGCAGGAAGTCAGCCACCTGGCGCGGCAGGACGGAGCGCAGCTGGCTGATGGCCAGTTCGCGCTGGTTCTGGCCGTCGCCGTTGAGATCCAGATACATCGCAGCGATCACGAGGAAGGTGTCTTCCGGTTTCCACGGGCGTGGCTGCGTATGGAGCAGGAAGTATTCCCAGGGTTTGGCGTGCAGATCCGCCAGCCCCTGGTTGACGCCCTCGGCATAGCGTTCAAGCAAGCGCTTGTCTTCCACCGAGAGCTGCGCAAAGGCGGCTTCCGCGGTTGCGCGCATGCGGTGGCGGCGATGGTTGATGTCGACATCCAGCGCCTTGGGACCCACCAGCTCCGACAGTTCGCCCGCTGGCAGACGGCGCATCAGGTCCATGCCGAAGAAACGTTCCTGCGCATGGACATAGCCCAACGCATAGCTGAGATCGTCGCGGTTCTTGCCCTGGAGGGTGACGGTGCCGAGCGCATCGCGCGACACGCTGACGCTGTCGCTCAGACCCTTGGCCGTGACCGTGCCATCAAGCTTTGCGCGACTACCGGCGACCAGGTACCAGACCGCCCCGAAGGCGACGAGCAGAAGGATCAACACGGTTGACAACAGATAGCGCAGCCAGCGTATGCGACGGGGCGTGGTCATCAACCGTAGGCCTCTGGCGTAGGAAAGGCCCCAGTGTAGCGGAGGCGGCAGTCACGTCGCCGTTACGGCCGTCGCCAAAGTGGCGGTCAGGGGCGGCTTTGGGTGAAAACCGCGAACATGCCGGCGTAGGGTTTGACCATGAAGGTCGGGGCGCCGGCATACCCCTGGCCGTCGACGTAGAACTGCGAAATCGTACCGTCCAGGTACAGCGCATCCTGGCAGTGCAGTTCGTCGCGGAACAGGCGTGCAAAGGTATGGAAATTGACCGGAGCCTCACTGACGGCGAAGACCACTTTGTGTGGCGTCACGGCACACACGCCGCTGCGCCATTTCAGGCTGGCGGAGTCATCGACGAAGGAGTCATTGAGCTTGCCGTCGATCACCAGCATGGGGCCCGACTGCGTGGCCCATTGGGCTGGCCTGGCATCAGCCTTGTAGTCGGTGCTGGTGCGCACGGCGGCGTGCCCGTCCGCGTAAACCGCGAAGACGCCGTTGGGCTGGATGGAGAAGTTGCCGGCGGCAGGGTTGCCGCGGAACAGGTTCAGCGGCACCAGGGTCTTGCCTTCCTCAACGTACAGGCCAAGTGGCGCGAACTGGCGATCATAGATGCCTGCATTGGCAGCAAACAGCAGCCGGCGATCGTGGGACAGGCCCCATTGGCGGAGCGTTTCGATGTCGTTGTAGGGCTGGCCGTCTTCGGGATCCTTCCAATGCAGCGACAGCGGCTCGCGCTTGAGGTCCACGCTTACCACGCGGAAGGTCTGGCCTTCGAACACGCGCTCGTCGCTGTCCACGGCCTGCGCCTGGCGCGAACACCCGGCCAGGGTGGTCAGCAAGGCGAGCAGAAGGGGCCAGCAGAGAGACAGTCCGCGCGAAAGCGGGCGAGGGAGCGCAGGAGCAGGCATCGCTAGATGGTCGCCGGGCTCAGGGCCGGGTGCAAGCCTGTCTGACGTGACGGTTCAGGGAGGGGCGATGCTCGGCTTTGGTATCCTTGCCGACCATGCCCTATACCCCCATTACCGCCACCCTCGGTTACGTGCTGTCGCCCGATCGCCAGCGCGTACTCATGATCCATCGCAACTCGCGTCCCGATGATCTGCACCTGGGCAAGTACAACGGCCTGGGCGGCAAGATGGAGCCCGGCGAGGACATTGCCAGCTGCATGCAACGCGAAATCCTCGAGGAAGCCGGCATCACCTGCGAGTCGATGCAGCTGCGCGGTACGCTCAACTGGCCCGGTTTCGGCAAGCATGGCGAGGACTGGCTGGGTTTCATCTTCATCATCGATCGCTACAGCGGCACGCCGATGGAGTCCAACCACGAAGGCACGCTGGAATGGGTGGATGTCTCGCGTCTGATGGAGCTACCCATGTGGGAGGGTGATCGCCATTTCCTTCCGCTCGTGTTCGACGGCGATCCGCGCCCGTTCCACGGCGTGATGCCGTACAAGGATGGGCGCATGCAGTCGTGGTCGTTTACCCGCCTGTGACCGATCGCACGATCCATATCGTCGCTGCGATGATCCGTGACGAGCGCGGGCATGTGCTGCTCGTGCGCAAGCGTGGTGCGCAGGTTTACCAGCAGCCCGGGGGCAAGCGGGATCCGGGCGATCGCGATGATCTGCACACGCTCCGGCGGGAGCTGCACGAGGAACTGGGTTGCACGATGGATGAATCCAGCGCGATCTGCCTGGGAACGTTCAGCGCACCCGCAGCCAATGAGCCGGGATGGACGGTGTCGGCACACGTCTACGAAGTGCGTGCCGAAGGCCCCTTCGTCGTGCAAGCGGAAATCGAGAGCCTGGTCTGGGTCGATCCGGCGGCTCCGGGCGATACGCCGATCGCCCGGTTGAGTCGCGAACAGTTACTGCCGCTCATGCACTAACCCTCCTGGCGGGAGGAGGGCCAGGAGGTGTCATCAGAACTTGCGCAGCGCGACCACGGCATTCAGGCCGCCAAACGCAAACGAGTTGCTGATCGCTGCATCCACCTTCACACGGCGCGGCTCGTTCGGGACATAGTCGAGATCGCAGGCCGGATCGGGGCCGAGATATCCCAGCGTCGGCGGCACGATGCCTTCGCGCATGGCGCCAAGCACGGCGATCAGCTCCAGTGCACCGGCCGCGCCCAGCGCATGGCCGTGCATCGGCTTGGTGGAGGAGATCACCAGCTCACGTGCATGCGCACCGAACACGCGATGGATCGTGCGTGTTTCGGTGCTGTCGTTTGCGACGGTGCCCGTGCCGTGCGCGTTAATGTAGTCGACGTCTTCCGGTGCCATGCGTGCGTCGCGCAGCGCGGCGGTAACGGCTGCCGAGGCGCCGATTTCAGAAGGCGCCGCGATGTCGCCCGCGTCCGAACTCATGCCGGTGCCGGCCAGTTCGGCGAGGATGGTGGCGCCGCGCGCCTGTGCGTGCTCCAGCGCCTCCACCACGAACATGCCGGCGCCTTCGCCAAGCACGATGCCGCGACGCCCGCTGCTGAAGGGGCGGCAGGTGTCCGGTGCCAGGACGCGCATCGCTTCCCACGAGCGCAGCGTGCCAAGGGTGATGCAGGCCTCGGTGCCGCCCACCACGGCGGCATCGACCAGGCCGCTGCGAATCATCATCGCGGCCTGGGCGAAGGCATGGTTGGAGGACGAACAGGCGCTGGCGAGGGCGAAGGCCGGCCCGGTGATGCCGTGGACCATGCTGATCTGGCTGGCCGGGGCGTTCATCATCATGCGGATGATGCCCAGCGGGTGGAATCGTCCGGCATGTTCGCCGTAGAGCTTTTCGTACTGCTCGTCGCGGGTGGTCTCGCCACCGACGCCGGTGCCCACGACCACGGCTGTGCGAGCGGCGGTTTCACCTTCGAACGTGATGCCGGATTGTTCGATGGCTTCGCGCGCTGCGACCAGCGCGTACTGGCTGACCACGTCCAGCTGGTTCAGTCGCGACTCGTCGAAATGCTGGGTCGGATCAAAATCCACGACTTCCGCCGCAATACCGCCGTTGCGCAGCTGCCCGGGCAGGATGTGGTGGATCGGGCCGATGCCGCTGCGGCCTTCGGCCATACCCTTCCAGGTAGAGGCCGCATCGTGGCCGAGCGCGCTGATGGCGCCCATGCCGGTAATGACGAGTCGACGCATGAATTCAGCCGGTAGTGTTCTTTGCCGCGAGCTGGCGCTCGATGGCCTTGATGAGATCGCCGATGGTGCCGTTTTCAAAGTCGGCATCTTCATTCGGCAGCTGGATATCGAAATGTTCTTCCAGGTCGAACACGACTTCGATGGCGTCAAGCGAGGCAACACCGAGGTCCTTGAGAGTGGACTCAGGCGTGATGGTGGCGATGTCGATCTTCGCCTGCTTGGCGATGATGTCGAAGGTGGCCTGCTGTACCTGTTCGTTGCTCATGCTGGTTCCCGGTGGGTGACGCCAGGGCATCTGGCTGGGCCGGCCGCGTGGCCGAATGGAGCAAAGCCTGACGAAGTGCGGGGGCGTTGTCCAGAAAGCCTGGTGCGTCGGAGCGCATCCTGACCGGGGAGCCTTTCACCAACCTTATTCGACCGCGAAAGGTGGAAGTGGCCCGGAGGGTCGTATCCTTGGCCGACGGGCGCGTTCGCGCTGGATGGAATCACTGCGTGCGGTATTTGAATCAGCTCGAGCCCGATGCGCTCGTCGCCGGCTTTGTCGAGCACCCTCCCGTGGGGTTCGGCGTGCGGGAGGCCGCGCAGACGCCGGCGTTCGTGGCGCCGTTCGACCTGCTGACAACGGCTGAGCCCGCGGTCCGCCAGAAGGTGACGGGTGCGCCCGGCTATCGCTGGTGGGGGCGCCTGCTGCGCTGGCGTACGGCCTTCGTCGGCACCACGGTGTCGGAGTACGCCCTGTTTCCAGCCGATGCCGATGCCACCGCGCTTCCGGGGCGCCTGGCCCAGGCACTGGGGCGCGAACAGCGCATGTTGATCGTCAAGGATATTCCGCAGGACTCGCCCCTGCTTTCGCCGGCCGAACGGTCCTGGTCGACGCGCTTTGCCGATGCCTGTCAGGAAGCGGGGTACGTACTGCTGGAAGGGCAGGCCCTGGCTTATGTGCCGATCGATTTCGCCAGCGAAGATGAATACCTGGCCCGGCTTTCCTCCGGTCGTCGCAAGGATATTCGCCGCAAGCTGCGCAAGCGCGACGATGTCACGGTGGAGACGGTCCACTGCGGTGATCCGCGTTTCGCCGACGACGCGGTCATCGATGCGTACTACGCGCTCTACGAAAACGTCTACGCGCAGAGCGAGATCCATTTCGACAAGCTCAGTCGCGAATTCTTTGTCAGGATCCTTCGCGACGGGAGCCATGGCGGCGTGGTGTTCGTATACCGCGTCGACAGCAAGATGATCGGCTGGAACCTGTGTTTCGTGGTCGATGGAAAACTGATCGACAAATACGTTGGCTTCGCTTACCCGCAGGCTCGCGAGCAGAACCTGTACTTCACCAGCTGGTTCCGCAATCTTGAATACGCGCGCGAGCGCGGCTTGACGCACTACGTCGCCGGCTGGACCGATCCGCAGGTCAAGTCGTACCTGGGTGCGAAATTCACCTTGACCCGCCACGCCATTTATCTGCGCAACCCCTTGCTGCGTGCGGTAGCGCGGCGACTGGGCCACCTGTTCGAAAGCGACAGCCAATGGGGGACGAACGTCGATGATCAAGCGTAATCCCCTGGTTCTGGATTTCGACGGTTCGGTCGGCGACATTCCCGGCGCCACCGTCCTGCCCCTGTCGGACTGGCAGGAAGACATCCGGTTCGGCTGCACGCTGCGCACGTTCGCGAGGCTGGAGCGCCATCTCGATGCGTCGATCGAGGACGATTACGGCACCGTGCTGATGGGCTCGGGCGACTACCACCATCTCACCTGGCCGCTGGTGAAGCGGCAGCGCCTGCGCGGGCCGTTCCAGCTGGTGGTGTTCGACAATCACCCCGACAACATGCGGTTCCCCTTGGGTATCCATTGCGGATCCTGGGTGCGCAAGGTGGCCTTGCTGCCTTACGTGACGCATGTGCACGTCGTGGGTATCACTTCAGGCGACATCGGGGCGGCGCATGCGTGGGAGAACTACCTGCGACCCTTGCGCGCCGGCAAGCTCAGCTACTGGTCGATGGATGTCGATGTGGGCTGGGCCCGCAAGCTCGGGCTTGCCCATGCCTTCAGGCGCTTCGACGATCCTGACTCGCTTACCCGTGCCATGGTCGACCAGCTCGAGCTGGCACCGCAGCCGACCTACCTGTCGATCGACAAGGACGCGTTCAGCGTAACGACCGCCCGCACGAACTGGGACCAGGGGCGTATCGAGGAGCGTCACGGCATGGCGATCATCGCCGCCCTGCGCGGACAGATCATCGCCAGCGACATCAATGGTGAAGTGTCGGCCTATCACTATCGCACCTGGTGGAAGCGCCTGCTCAGCGGCATGGACGGGCAGGAACCGGTGCCGCAGGCTGAGCTGGATGCGTGGCAGGCGCAACAGCGTGCCTTGAACACTCGGCTGCTCGCTGCCATTGCGCAAAGCAGCGTCTGAGCGCGGTCAGGCGTCGCGCAGAACGCGCTGCAAGGTGGCGAGGATGTGGTCAAACTCCTCGTCTGTCAGCCAGGGCGAGTTAGTAATCGTCAGCGAGCGCGCAGCAAAGTCGCGGGCCTGAGGGAGTGCCGCCGACGGAACGATGTCGCGCAGATAGCCATAGTCTGGAAGGGCATGGATGAAGAGGCGGCTGACACCGAGGCCTGCGGTCCACAAATCCCTGAGCGCCGCGTCGCGCTTCTCCTGGCTGGGCATCAGCAACATCAGGAACGGCCAGACACCTTCGTTACCACGCGCGTCGCTGAAAACCGTCAGGCCGGGCAGGGGGCGCAAGGACGCAAGTCGACGCCAGGCTTGCTGGCGCGTCGTCTCCATGAACGGAGACAGGCGCGCGAGGGCATGCGCGCCGACGGATTGCCGCCAGCGGCCCAGGGGGTGCATGGGAATATCGATATCGAAATCGTCACCGACAGCCGCGACCGGATCGCCGGCGGCAAGCGCCTTGCGCAAGGGGCGTCCGTAGAACCACGACAGCAGCGACGGGCGATAGGCGAGCGTGTAGCCGAAGAGTTCCAGCGCGCGTTGCAGCGTCCAGCGCGCGCTCGGCCGGGCCAGCTTGCGGCTGTTTTCAGCGAAGGCCCGGCGTAGCGTCGCGTCCCGCGTCACCAGGATGCCGCCTTCGAAGGTGGTCAGGCCCTTGCCGACCGCGAGGCTGAAAAAGCCAGCATCGCCGCGAAGGCCGACGCTCTGGCCGAATTGCCTGGCGCCCAGTGCCTGCGCGGCATCTTCCAGGACATAGGCGCCGCAGGCGCGGGCGACATGCAGTGCCGCATCGACATCGGCGAGGCGGCCGCCCAGGTGCGTCGGCACGATCGCCAGGGTCTGGGCGCCGGCGAGCGAGGCGATCTGCTGGGCGTCCATATCGAAATGATCGGGGGCCAGGTCACATAAGCGAATCGTGAGGCCGGCGCGATGGATGGCCAGCGCCACCAACGGACACGTCCATGCCGGCACGATGACTTCATCGCGATCCGGGCGCAGTTGGTGCATGGCCTGCAGGGCGATCACCATCGCCGACGTCCCGGAGCACTCGAGCTGCACGCTCTCCACGCCAAGCCAAGTCGCCAGTGCGCGGTCGAAACCGCTCGCGCCGGGAAGCCAGTCACTCAGGCGCAGCGGCAGTCCGGCAGTGGGCGGCAGCTCGCGTGACATGGCGTCAGTCTCCCGCGGCTACACCCAGGGCGCCCTTGGCTTCGGTCGGGGCGTCGTGCTCCGGATGCGAGCCGCTCTCGGCGAAGGCCAGGCAGACGATGCCGGCGACGATCACCAGCGCACCGGCCACGCGCGGCCAGGTCAGCGGTTCGTTGAACAGCCATACGGAGAACAACATGACGCTGACCACCTCCAGGTGCGTGACCGCGAATGCGGGCCCGATCGGTGCATGCTTGAGTAGCGTCATCCATGTGAAAAAGTTGCCGATATAGCCAATCACCGCGATGTAGATCCACGGATGGCCGAACACGCGCACGATCCAGGCCCAGTTGGCCTCCGGCGGAAAGGCGTGGTTGCCGGCGTATTTGAAGGCCAGCTGCACGGCGGTGTCGAAGGCGACGAGGATCAGGAAGCCGAAGAAGTAAAAGCGCTTCATGCGATCAGCCTCCTCCTGCCACGCCAACAATCGCCACGCCCAGCGTCACCAGCAGGATGCCTGTGACACGCATGGGCGTGAGCTTTTCGCGGAACAGGATGCGTCCGCCGATCATGATCACCACGATGTTGATCGAGCCCAGCAGCACGCCTTCGGACAGATCGACCAACGAAAGGAACGCGATCCACACCAGAAATTCGGCGGCATACGAGATGACGCCGACCCACAGCCACGGACGCGAGGCCATGTATTTCCAGCGTGCGATACCGTCACCTGCCTCGGGGTCGCCCGCCGCAGCCTTGAAGGCCAGCTGGCCGATGGTGTCGAGGGTGACGTTGAGCAACCAGAGGAAAACCGCGAGCGGACCCACCGAGCCTCCTCAGGCCGCTTCGCGCGCAGCAGGTTCGCAGGCCTGGGCGATCCGGCCGAAGAAATCGGCGGAGCGATCGATCAGGGTGCGGCGTTCACGGTCGATGGTGATCATGTGGTAGCTGTCTTCGAGCAACAGCATTTCTACGGGACCGGACACCGTGCTTTCGACCAGGCGCGCGTTGGCCATGCTGGCGATATCGTCTTCGGTGGCATGCGCGATCAGGCAGGGCGCGGTGACCTTGGGCAGGTCGCGGCGAACCACGGCAGCCATCTTGTACATCTCCGCCAGCGACGGCCACGGATTGCCGGGCAGGCCAGCTGCGGCGCTATCGCCGCCAAGCATGAGCGAGCTGATCTGCGCGCGGATGCGCTCGTCGCGCAGGCCATAAGGCTCTGCCTCGTGGACCATCCATTTTTTGCCGATGCCCAGCTTGTCGATCAGCGGCAGCAGGAATGAGAACTTGCCGTACCAGGGCGTGGCCCAGCCGTCGTACTTGAACGTGGCGCCGTAAACGCCCACGCCCTGCACCCAGTCCGGGTGATCGGCGGCCAGCTTCAGCGCCAGCACCGCACCCATCGAGAGACCGGCAACGAACAGCTGGTCGACTTCCTTGCGGAACTCGCGCGCAGCGGCCTCGACGCTGGCGTACCAGTCCTGCCAGTGGGTGGCGAGCAGGTCGGCGGCGTCGCCGCAGTGGCCGGCCAGCTGCATGCCGTAGACGCTGAATCCTGCGCGGTTGAGACCCTTGCCGACCAGGCGCATTTCGGCAGGCGTGCCGGTGAGGCCGTGGATCAGCAGGACGCCGCTACGGCCGCCTTCGAAGCGGAACTCGACGTTCTGGATCACAATGGGGCACTCACGCAGGATTTGGCGGCAGACAATACGACAGAAAACATGGGGTCACGCGCATCTTGAGACAGTGACCCAAGTCTGGCGGGCGTCGCTTTCCAAAAACTTTCGGTGGGCTGAAGCTGGCTTCAGCGGCCGTGGAACTGGGTCGTCCCGATCGAAATGCCCACGCCGCCGGTGGGATGGGTGCAGCTTCCGAACCGCTGGCTCAGGTTGACCTCGCCCATGCCGTACGTGCCTGAGTTCCAATGGCTGCCGGACTGCACGCCCATGCCAACGCTGCCGTGGATCTGGGGCTGGTTGTAAGTGGCGTCATCGCAACCCTGGCGCGCCGCTGCCTCGTAATCGGCGCGGGTGCGGCCGCTTGTGTCGCCGTAATAGACGCCCGGGGCCGGCCGGACGGGAGCGGCGGCCGCGGCACTGGGGCGGGTCGTCGTCGATGGGTTGGCCGGTTTCACATCGACCGCAGTAACGGCAGGGGCACTGGTACTCGTGGACGCCGGCACGCTGCCAGGCGGCAGTTTAAGGTTCAGTGGTGTCGTCGATTGCGCGTGGGTGCTCGCCATGACGAGAAGCAGGGCGGGAAAGGCGAGGCGTTGCAGGGTGTTCATGAAAACTCCGGGGCAGCATGTCCGGAAACGGCTGGCGCCAGCGGACGTGCACAACGTGATGCTGGTTCGACGCAATGGCGCACTGCAAGTTCCCTGCGCGTTCATGCGACTTCGCCCGTCCACGCGGCCGTAGCGAATTTTGCCCGTGCCAATTCACCGGCACGATCGAGTTCGGTAGAGCGCAGCGCATCGTCCTTCAGTCCATAGCGGCGACGAAAGACGTCGATCATGCGCTGGATGATTGCATCGCGCGGAAGCCCGGTCTGGCTGCGCAAGGGATCAACGCGCTTGGCCGCGCTCGCGGTGCCCTTGTCCGAAAGCTTCTCGCGACCAATGCGCAGCACGTCTAGCATTTTCCCGGCATCGATGTCGTAAGCCATCGTCACATGATGCAGGACGGCATTGCCCCGTCGCGCTTGCGCCGCGCCGGCGATCTTGCCGCCGGCGGAGGTGATGTCGTTCAGCGGCTGATACCACGCGCGTATGCCCAGCTCACCCAGCGCGTCGATGACCCAGGCATCCATCAACTCATAGGATTGCTGGAATGACATCCCCTCGACCAGCGAAAGCGGTGCATAAATCGAATAGGTAATGGTGTTGCCCGGCTCGATGAACATGGCGCCGCCACCGCTGATGCGCCGCACGACGGTGATGCCGTGACGCTCGGCAGCGAGGCTGTCCACTTCATTGCGCAAGGATTGAAATCGACCGATCACTACGGCTGACGTTGCCCATTCCCACACCCGGATCGTGGGTGGGCGCTGACCCGATGCGACCTCGTCGGTCAGCACTTCATCCAGTGCCATGTGAAGCGATGGCGCTTGGGGTTCGGTGTGGATCAGGTGCCAGTCGTGATCGCTCCAGTGCGTGCGAATCATGCGGCGGCCTCCGGATGCAGGGCCCGTCGCACCGCGACCGCGATGGCCTCGGGCGAGATGCCGTACATCAGCACGTCGGCCGCCAGGGCTTGCTGGATCGTCATGGCCAATGCCTGTTCGCCCGCGCTCGCCGGTTGCCCTTCGAGCGCTGCATTGATGGCATCCAGGGCGGTGTCGGGCTCGAGGAAAAAGTCACCGCTCACCTGCACCTGCTGCAGGCGACCGACGTGAACCTCAAGGTCCACCACCACCAATTTTCCGCCGGGCATTTTGTATTCGCCGTGCATCGCGGTGCCTCGAAGAGAGCTCCACGTATGATTTCACGGTTTGTGATTCGGGAGGTTATTCGCCGGTGAAACCGCATAAGGAAAGGGCGTGATCGCTTGTCGCAACCACGCCCCCGGGTTCACCGCTCGATGCGCGTTGTCACGCTGTCGTTTCGATCCGTTCAACGCGGCGCAGGCCACGCGGCAGCACCCCACCGCGCGTGGCGCGATTGCCCCCGAATTCAACCAGGTCGGACCAGCGCAGGGTCAGCTTGCGCTGGCCGGCATAGAGCGTCACTTCACCCTTGCCTTCGGTGACGACGGCGACGCCAGCGACGCGCTCATCGCCGGAGCCAAGCTTGG
This sequence comes from Dyella terrae, assembly GCF_004322705.1. Taxonomy (NCBI): domain Bacteria; kingdom Pseudomonadati; phylum Pseudomonadota; class Gammaproteobacteria; order Lysobacterales; family Rhodanobacteraceae; genus Dyella; species Dyella terrae. Next base: position 102,803 of record NZ_SIZZ01000001.1, read on the forward strand.
CCTTCGGAATTTCGATCAGCTTGTTGCCCTTGCCCTTGTCGAGTTCGGGCAATTCGGCGACCGAGAACATCAGCAGGTGGCCTTCCGTTGTGACGACCACGATGCGGTCGCGTGCCGGATCGGCGCTGACCTGAGGCGTGAGCACGCGTGCACCGTCGGAGAGGCTGATGATCTGCTTGCCGGCCTTGTTGCGACCCGTCAGCGCTTCGAAGCGGGTGACGAAGCCGTAGCCGAAGTCGGTGGCGAGGATCAGGCGCGTGTCGTTGTCGCCGGCGGTCAGTGCATCGAAGCTGGCGCCGCTCGGCGGGCTGAAGCGACCGGTGAGCGGCTCGCCGTTGCCACGGGCCGACGGAAGCGTGTGTGCGGGCGTCGAGTAACTGCGGCCGGTCGAGTCGATGACCGCGACCTGTTGCGTCGTACGCGCCTTGACCGCCGCGAGGAGGCTGTCGCCTTCGCGATAGTTGAGGCCTTCGGCATCGACGTCGTGGCCCTTGGCAGCACGGATCCAGCCCTTCTGGCTCAGCACCACGGTGACCGGCTCGCTGGCGACCAGCGCGCTTTCGTCGAGCGCCTGCGCGGCATCGCGCTGCACCAGCGGCGAGCGGCGATCGTCGCCGTACTTGGCGGCGTCGGCGCGCAGTTCTTCCTTGATCAGCCCCTTGAGCTTGGCCGGCGACTTGAGCAGGACATTGATGCGTGCGCGCTCTTCTTCCAGCTGATCGCGCTCGGCATTGATCTTCATCTCTTCCAGGCGAGCCAACTGGCGCAGCTTGGTTTCGAGGATGTAGTCAGTCTGCTCTTCGCTGAGCCTGAAGCGCGCCATCAGCACTTGCCTGGGCTCGTCTTCGGTACGGACGATGCGGATCACCTCATCGAGATTGAGGTAGGCAATGCGCAGACCTTCCAACAGGTGCAGGCGACGTTCGACCTTGGCCAGACGATGTTCAAGGCGACGCGTGACCGTGGCGGTACGGAAGCTCAGCCACTCGGAGAGGATGCGCTTGAGGTCCTTGACCTGCGGGCGACCGTCCAGGCCGATCATGTTGAGGTTGACGCGGAAGCTCTTCTCGAGATCCGTCGTCGCGAACAGGTGCTGCATCACTTCAGCCGCATCGACGCGGTTGGAACGCGGCACCACCACCAGGCGGATCGGGTTTTCGTGATCGGACTCGTCGCGCAGGTCTTCGACCATCGGCAGCTTCTTCGCGCGCATCTGCGCGGCGATCTGCTCGAGGATCTTCGACGGGCTTACCTGGTGCGGCAGCGCGGTGATGACGATGTTGCCGTCGTCGACGTGATACACGGCGCGGGCACGCAGCGAACCATTGCCGGTCTGGTAGATCGCCAGCAGCTCCTTGCGTGGCGTGATGATTTCCGCTTCGGTCGGATAGTCCGGACCCTGGATGTGTTCGCACAGGTCGGCGACGGTGGCATCCGGGTCGTCGAGGAGGCGAATGCAGGCACTGCTGACTTCGCGAAGATTGTGCGGCGGAATGTCGGTGGCCATGCCCACGGCAATGCCCATCGAACCATTGAGCAGCACATGCGGCACGCGCGCCGGCAGCCAGCTGGGTTCTTCCAGCGTGCCGTCGAAGTTGGCGACCCAGTCGACCGTGCCCTGGCCCAGCTCACCCAGCAGCGCTTCGGCGATAGGGCTGAGCTTGGACTCGGTGTAACGCATCGCCGCGAAGCTCTTGGGGTCGTCCGGCGAACCGAAGTTGCCCTGGCCATCGACCAGCGGATAGCGATACGAAAACGGCTGCGCCATCAGCACCATGGCCTCGTAGCACGAGGTATCGCCATGCGGATGGAATTTGCCGATCACGTCACCGATGGTGCGCGCGGACTTCTTGGGCTTGGACGTGGCAGCCAGCCCCAGCTCGCTCATCGCGTAGATGATGCGGCGCTGGACGGGCTTGAGACCGTCGCCCACGAAGGGCAGGGCACGGTCCAGCACGACGTACATGGAGTAGTCGAGGTACGCCCGTTCGGCGTACTCCTTGAGCGGGATCTGTTCGTAATTGGCTTGCAGATTCATGCGGTTACGTCAGTTTGGCGGGCGCCGGAGGGGCGCTTAACCGGACGATGGTGCCAGATTGGGGCGGTGGGGGACAGCGGTCGGTCTCACGGAAGACGTGCCGGACGCGAGACTTGTTTGGAAAGGGAGAGAGTTACCCGGATGCGCAGACCACCCATTCAGGACGGGTGGCGTTCTTGCCCGCTTTTGAGATCGCTCCGATTCCTGCGGCGCAGTCGTGCTGGCGAACATGGAAAAGACGGACGGGTGCGCCGCAAGCTTTGGGCGCCGCGCTGCTGGAAAACGGTCGGCTAAGCCGCTGACGACCTGTCTGTCCTGTCGCGACTGACGTCGCTTCCGCCACTTTCCCAGGAAGGCAATCAAGTGAAAATCCAACACGCAGGGTCCGCCGCATTGGCAGCGGGTTTGTTCGCTGCCGTGGCAGGTACTGCCCAGGCCCACGGTGCGGTCGAGTTTCCCATCGCCCGCCAGTTGCAATGCCTCAATGATGGCGGCTTCTGGTGGCCCGCCGACGGTTCGGGCGTGCCCAATGCCGCCTGCCGCGCAGCATTCCAGCGCTCGGGCAATTACCCGTTCACGCAGTATCACGAAGTGGCCGCCCTTACCCAGGACTATCGCAATCCGCTCGCGGTGCGACGCCAGGTGCCGGACGGTGCGTTGTGTTCGGCCGGAGACGCGAAGAAAGCCGGTCTCGACGCCGTCAGTTCGGCGTGGCACAAGACGCCGATCACGCTGGAGAACGGCAAGTTCCGCATGCTGTTGCTCGCCACGGCCCCGCACAACCCGTCGTATGTCGAGATCTACCTGAGCCGCCCCGGTTACTCCGCCGCACGAAGTGCTTTGCGCTGGGACGATCTGGACCTGATCCATCAGGCATCGGCACCGATGCCTGAAACCATTGGTGGCAAGAAGTACTACGTCTATGACGTGCCGGTGCCGGCAGGGCGCAGGGGGGATGCCGTGGTCTACACCCGCTGGCAGCGCGAGGATCCGGCCGGCGAAGGGTTCTACAACTGCAGCGACGTGACCTTTGAAGGCGGCGGTACCGTGCCGACGTTTCCCTGGCACGAGTGGGGCTACTTCCTTGGCCAGGGCTTTGCACCCAAAGCGGGTGAGACGGTGCAGTTCCGCGTGCTCGGACCCAGCCTGTCCGGCAAGGAGCTGGTAACCGAAAGCATCGCCGTGACGCCGGACAATGCAGCCAGCCATCGCTGGGCGCTCGAACTCGGTGCGCGACTGAACGGCATCCATGGCGAGCAGGTTCGCGTCGGCGTACGCCACGGCGATGACATCCATCTGGACACGCGCAACGTGCAGGCCAACCAGGTGTTCCTGAAGGACAAGGACAGCAGCGTGTCCATGTCGATCCTTTCCGACGACGTGCCGCCGGTGAAACCCGAGCCCCCGGTGACGCCGCCCGGCGACTATCCGAAGTGGCCCGCAGGCATCGGCCAGTATCAGTCAGGCGACATCGTGGAAGGCGTTGACGGAAAGTTGTGGCAGTGCAAGCCCTTCCCGCATGGCGCGTGGTGCAACATCAACGCGTGGGCGTATACGCCCGGTGGCAAGGATGTGCCGCCGGCCGAGGATCAGCGGGCCTGGCGCCTGGCGGAGTAGGCATCACCCACTGGCGGTCGCCCGCGTTGGGCGGCTGCCAGTGCGCCGGCAACCCGATCAAAGCCGCTGGACAGTGAAACCGAGCTTCTCCAGTTGCTTCTGCACGCTTTCCGGGCCGGCGAGATGGCCTGCACCTACCGCAACAAACGACACGCCGGGTTCGTGCAGGCGGGTGGCCAGCGTCTTTGCCCAGGCCTTGTTGCGGTTGACCAGCAGCGCCTCATAGAGCTCGGGGCTGAGGGCGCGAATGTCCTCGTCTTCAATCTTCGCGATGGTATCCACGTCGCCGCGACGCCACGCATCGATGAGTTCGCGCAGTTTCTTCGGGCCCTGGTCGACTTCGTCGAAGGTCTGTCGCAGGAAGTCCAGTTGAAGCGTTTCGGAGAGATTCGCAAACATGCTCAACTGTTGCTCTGCGCTTTCCAGTCCGTCGACCGGCTTGCCTGCGGCCTCCATGCGTTTGCGCAAGGTTCGGTCGACGCCCAAAGCCGGATCCATGCCCGCCTGAACCAGCGGAGCGATGCTCAGTGTCACGGCAGCCAGCCAGGGGCGCATGTGGTCGAGCGTAGCGATCCCACCCGGGACCCGTGCGGCATCGGCGGCTTTGGCCAGGCGATCGCGGTCACGCAGGCTGAGCTTGCTCGACAAGGTTCCGTCGGCGCTAAAACCGTACTTCAGCACTTGCGCCTGCATGTTGGCCGCGTCGTCGTCGATCAACTCGATACTCAGGCGCTGGCTCGCCTCCAGCGCCTTGTCCAGTTCCGGTGACGACCAGTTGGCATCGCTGGGCATCAGGTGCACGGTGCCGAACAGGTAGACCGTCCCCAGGTCACCCCGAACCACCCAAAGGGCGGGGCGGGCGATGGCGGGCGTGCAAACCAGCAGGCCAAGCAGCAGGACCGCTGCGACGACACGACGAAAACCGTTCAACGTAATGCTCTCCATGAATACGCAGCGTGCGGGCTTGCCCGCTGCTCCAGCTGATCAGTGTGCCGGCGGCGTACCGGCCTCGACGCCATGCAGGAACTTCACCAGACCGGTGAAGTACGTCTGCTGGTCGTCGTACATCGCCATGTGACTGCCCTTGGGACAAAGCAGGAACTGGCCCTTTGGCAGTTTCTTCGCCATCGACGCCATGTAAGCCGGGTCCATGGTGTCGAACTGCGCGCCGATCACCAGCGTGGGGACGGTGATCTTGTGAAGGTCCTTGCTGCGGTCCCACTGCACCAGGCGACCGCTGGCGCCCAGTTCGCTCGGCCCCTGCATGAGCACGTAGATCTGCTCGTTGATATGGGCAAATGAACGCTGCACCGGCTCTGGCCACTGCGCCTCGGGCATGCGCAATACGTGCTTTTCGTAGTGCATGGGGCCGAGGATTTCCATGTAGCGGGGATCACTCGTATGGCCGGTGGCTTCAAGCTTTTTCACTTCGGCAACCTGTTTGGGATCCATCGAAGGGATCAGCACCTTGGTTGCGTATGCGTTGTAAGCCGGAATCGAATCGACCATGTTGGAGATGATCAGGCACTTCAGGTTCTGCTGGTACTTGAGCGCGTACTCCATGGCGAGGATGCCGCCCCAGGAATGGCCAAGCAGGCAGAAATTGTCCTTGTCCAGGTGGAGCGCCTTGCGCACCTGTTCGACTTCCTCGACGTAGCGCTCCGTCGTCCACAAGGACGTGTCCTTGGGCTGGTCGCTGTAGGCCGAGCCGAGCTGGTCGTAGTAGTAGTACTCGACGCCCGCCGCCGGCATGAAGCTGTCGAATGCCTCGAAATACTCGTGCGTCGCGCCCGGGCCGCCGTGAAGCAGGAGCAACTTGAGTTTGGGGTTGTTGCCGACGCGTTTCGTCCAGACGCGGAACTTTCCCTTGGGCGTATCGAGGGTGATCATCTTGACGCCGCCGCTCAGGACGTCGTCGCGGCCCTGGTTGTCAAAGTAGGACGATGCCGGCGCGTGCGCGGCATCCTGGGCACTTGTCGTCATGCCGAAAGCCAATGCGGCCACTGCCGCACACCAACCAAGCCAGCGCTTCATGACGGGAGCTCCCCTCTCCAGGACAAGGCTCCACTATCACGCGCCGCGAACGAACGGGCAAGGGCGCCGCTAGCGCGGTACGCGGTAACCACCCGGTACGCCGTGGGGGCTAAGCGTCAGCTGCCACAGCTGGTCACGGCGGCTGCGGAATACCGCGGAGGACACCGACAGATAGAACTGCCACATGCGCCGGAAGGCATCGTCGTACCGGGCCGACAACTGCGGCCACGCCGCGTCAAAGTTAGCTCGCCACGCCAACAGCGTACGGTCGTAGTCGGCACCGAAGTTATGCCAGTCCTCCATCACGAACAGGTCCTGGATCGCCTCGGCGACCTGTTGGCCGGAAGGAATCATCGAGTTGGGGAAGATGTACTTCTCGATCCAGGGGTCCGGCCGCGAGGGGGCGCTGTTGCTGCCGATCGAATGCAGAACGAACAGGCCATCGTCGGTAAGGCAGCGACGGGCGGTTTCGAAGTAGGTGCGGTAGTTGAGTGCGCCGACGTGTTCGAACATGCCGATCGATAAAATGGCATCGAAGGTGTCATCGATGTCGCGATAATCCTGCAGGCGTATCTCGATGGGAAGGCCGGCGCAAAGCGTCCGCGCGTACTCAGCCTGCTCCTGGGAGACAGTCACGCCGACACCTTCGATGCCGTATTTCTCTGCGGCGTACTTGAGCGCCTCGCCCCAGCCACAACCGATGTCGAGCACGCGCTGGCCGGGGAGCAGGCGAAGTTTGCGGCAGATCAGATCGAGCTTGGCGACCTGGGCGTCATCCACATTATCGGCGTTGGCCCAGTAACCGCAGGAGTACACGAGGCGCTTGCCCAGCATGGCCTGGAACAGATCGTTGCCCAGGTCGTAATGCGTGCGGCCGATCTCGAACGCGTTGTCGCCACGCTGAAGATTGACGAAGCGAGCCTTCAGATGTGCCAGCAGGGTGTCGAGCGTCTTCAGTTCCCGATCGATATGCGATGACAGCAGCAGGGTAAACAGGCCCGGCAGGTCATCCGCATCCCACCAGCCTTCCATGTAGCCCTCGCCCAGGCCGAGCGAGCCATGGGCAAAGACGCGCGCGTACAGGCGATCATCGTGTACGCGCATGTCGGTGGCGGCATGGCCGTCGATGTGGATGCCGGCGTGTTCGAGCAGTGCGGTGGCGCGTTGCTTCAGAGAATCCCGGCTCATGCTTGCCCCTCGTGGATCACCCGGAGAGAACTCAAGTTTTCTGACTGGTGCTCCCGAAGCTTGCCGTTGCAGATGCATACACGACGTCGACGCCCGCGGCGCGAATCGCGTCGAGCAAGGCTGACGCCAGTTCGTCGGTGACCAGGAATTCAACCTTGACCGGCAAGTCGTCGGCGAGGTCAAAGAACTGCTCTTCGCGCAGCTTCTGGTGTCGCCCGAATCCTGCGATGGCGCGGAACGCGGAGCCGCCGCCGATGTGCATGCGACGTGCAAGTTCCAGCAACCATTCGTAGACGAGGACGCCGTCGTGGCGCGCGCGTACGTGGCAATAGATGCTGAGCAGCTGACCGTGTTGTGGGGTCATGGCGGTTTCCTCAGGCGTGCAGCAAGGCACGCGTCAACGCGATGCCGGCGATGGTCAAGGCAATCGATCCGATCAGGTGGACGGCGACGTGACCGCCGAACCACAGGTACTGCTGGCGCAACAGCAGCGTCGTGGCCTCGGCGGAGAAGGTGGAGAACGTCGTCAGGCCGCCCAGGAATCCTGTCGCCATGAACAGCCGAAGCTCGGCCGGGAGCGTCTGGTAGTGATCGAAAATGCCCAGCACGCAGCCCATCAGGAAGCCGCCGACGAGGTTGGCGGCGAGCGTGCCCAGGGGCAGGGTGGGAAAGAGCGGGTTGAAGAGCAGGCCGAGCACCCAGCGCAGCCAGCATCCCATGGCGCCGCCAATGCCAATGAGGATGAATCCGGTATAGCCCACGAGCGAAATCTCCATCGAAGAAGGAAGGGCCCGTGGGATTCAGGCACACGCCTGCGCCCCGGCCAGGCCGGTGGTGCAGGCATCATCAGCCCGAAGGCGGTTTGCCGTGGTGGCGGGAGGTATGCCATCTCCTGGCGTCGGTGACGCGCAGGCCGATGCTAGCGGGTTGGCTGTCGGCGTGCGAGCGGAACGTGCTCCCGTGACTTGCGGGGCGGGTTTGGGCCGGTGACCGCCGCTATACTCGCGTTCCCTCGCCCTCCCAAGCGCAGCGTCCCTATGCCCAGCCAACCCCGTCCGGTGCGGCGCAGCCTGCCCTGGCTGCTCGCGGGGCTATCCATGATCGGTCCGTTTTCGATCGACGCCGTATTCCCCGCGTTCCCGTTGATCGGTGCGGCCTTTGGCGTGGATGCGGCCGGCCTGCAGCAGATGATCAGCGTGTATCTGCTCACTTATGCCGTGATGAGCTTGTTCCATGGCGCGATCTCCGACGCCATCGGCCGCAAGCCGGTGATCGTGACGGGCATGCTGGTTTATGCGCTCGCGTCGGCGGGTGCGGCGATGTCCACCTCCTATACGATGCTGCTGACCTGTCGCGCCATCCAGGGGGCGTGCGCCGGTGCTGGCCTGGTCGTGGGGCGCGCCATCGTGCGCGACAGCCTGGAAGGCGCAGCGGCACAGCAGATGATGTCCCGCGTGATGATGATCTTTGGCATCGCGCCGGTGATCGCGCCCATGGTCGGCGCACAGCTGCTGTTCCTCGGCGGCTGGCACGGGATCTTCTGGGTGCTGATGGGCTTCACGCTGTTCATTGCGTTCGCCCTGGTCACCAAGCTGGACGAAACCCATCCACCGGAAGCGCGCACGCGGTTTGCGCCGCGGGCCCTGGTGGCCGGATACATGGTGTTCGGACGCGATAAGCCGTTCTGGCCGTTGCTGGTCTCGTGTTCGGTGAACTTCGCCGGTCTGTTTCTGTATATCGCCTCGGCGCCGCATATCGTCCGCGACCTGCTGCACCTGACCGAGCAGGGCTTTCCCTGGCTCTTCATGCCCGTGGTGATCGGCCTGGTCAGTGGCGCCTGGATGTCCGGTCGGCTGGCCAGCCGGCGCAGCGTGGTCTACACGGTGAATCTCGGCTACGCGTCGATGATGACGGCCTGCGTGCTCCACATGGGCCTGGCGTTGTTCCTGCCCGAGCCCCGGGTGCCGTGGTCGATGTTGCCTTTGATCATCCACGGCGTCGGCATCCAGCTGGCGTTCCCCACGCTCACGCTGCAGTTGCTGGATCGTTTTCCGCACCAGCGCGGCGGTGCGTCGTCGGTGCAGGCATTCGCCAGCCTGATTTTGTGCAGCCTGGTGGCGGGCGTGCTCTCGCCGCTGTTGTCCGGGCGCATGTTATGGCTGGCCCTCGGGGCGAGCACTTTGACACTGATCGGATGGCTGGCGTGGCGACGTTATCAGCGCATCACGCTGCGGCCGCTGGACGTCCCGTGTGAGAAGCCGGGCGTGGAAGAGGAGTTCGAGACGGAAATTGCCGAGCCGCGCTGATCGGCCGGCTCAATGCTCGAAAACCGGCGCGCCTTGCGCATCCAGCAAGCCCCGGGCGATCAGCCACGCGCGCGCATTTTCCGCATCCTGTTCGAACCATGCCTGCGTCGAACCCAGGCGATAGGTATACCCCCAGGCATCCATGTCGCGCATGAGCTGGAGCCGACCCACGCCAGGCAACTGGTCGGACAGGACGATCTGCAAATAGCAGGTGGCGTCTTCCTCATCGACCGAATCGGTGGCATCGGTATGGATGGCCGCGCGGCGCTCCGGAGGCAGGACGATAAGGTGACCGGCCTCGTGCAGCAGGGAATGCACGGGCGTGTCCGGACGGGCATACACCGTGGTGCCAATGATGCCGGCCTCGTCGTCACCCCAAAAGCTGCCGGGTATGGCTGTGCCGGCTTCAACTGCACTGAAGCTCAGCCCAAAGCGGGCGAGCAGGGTGTGCACGGAGGACAGGTCGATATCGGCCAGTCGCGTGACCTGGGGTTCACCGGAATCTTGAGGAGGGGACACGGCGCGTATCTCGTGCGGCGACGTGCGCGGCACGTACGGGAGCGGAAACGAACGAGGCGGGAAAACCCGCCTCGTTCATCAGGTGGCCGGTGCGGCCGCGCCCGGCTTTTGGTGCTCGGGCAGGGCGACCGACAGCTCGAGGACCTCGTGTCCGCTGTCGCGCTCGACGTTGATGCTGATCGCGTCGAGGTCGACATGGACATACTTCTTGATCACTTCGAGCAGCTCGTTGCGGAGCAGCGGGAGGTAGTCCGGGGCGCCGCGCGTGGACCGCTCCTGCGCGACGATGATGCGCAGTCGTTCCTTGGCCACGGTAGCGCTGGGCTCAGGCTTGCGCTTGAGGAAATCAAGAATACCCATCGCGATCAACCTCCGAATACGCGCTGGAAGAAGCCCTTTTTCTGCACTTCGAGGAAGCGCAGGGCGCGTTCTTCACCAAGGATGCGGGCCACGGTATCGCTGTACGCCTGGCCGGCAAGGGAATTTTCGTCAAGGATGACCGGGACGCCCGAGTTGGACGCTGCCAGCACGTTTTCCGATTCCGGAATCACGCCGACGACGTTGATGCCCAGGATGTCCTCGACGTCCTTCACGCTCAGCATTTCGCCGATGGCGACGCGGGCCGGGTTGTAGCGCGTCAGCAGCAGGTGCTGCTTGATCGCGCCTTCGCCGGTCTCGGCGCGGCGGGTCTTGCTGGCGAGCAGGCCCAGGATGCGGTCGGAGTCGCGCACCGAGGAGACCTCGGGGTTGACCACCACGACGGCGTGGTCGGCGAAGTACATGGCCAGGTGGGCACCCTTTTCGATGCCGGCGGGCGAGTCGCAGACGACGTAGTCGAAGCCTTCGTCGGAGAGATCCTTCAGTACCTTCTCAACGCCTTCCTGGGTGAGGGCATCCTTGTCGCGCGTCTGGCTGGCGGCCAGGACGAACAGGTTCTCGTGGCGCTTGTCCTTGATAAGGGCCTGCTTGAGCGTGGCCTCGCCGTGCACGACATTCACGAAGTCATACACCACGCGGCGCTCGCAGCCCATGATCAGGTCAAGGTTGCGCAGGCCCACGTCGAAGTCGATCACCGCCACCTTCTTCCCGGCCATGGCCAGGCCGGTGGCAAGCGACGCGCTGGTCGTGGTCTTGCCTACGCCACCTTTGCCCGAGGTGACAACGATAATCTCAGCAGTCAAGGGCTCATCTCCCAAAAATTGTTCTTGTAGTAGTGGTAAGACAGATTAGAAGAATTACAGCTTTGCGATAAGCAATTTCTCACCTTCGAGCCAGCATTGCACGGACTGGCCTTCAAGGTCCTTTGGAATCTGTTCAAACACACGATAGTGGCCGGCGATCGCAACGAGCTCGGCACGGAAATCAGTCACGTAGATACGCGCGTTGGTGTCGCCCTGCGCGCCGGCCATGGCCTTGCCGCGCAGGCTGCCATAAATATGGATGCTGCCGTCAGCGATAACTTCGGCGGCATTGGCCACCGTGCCACGCACGACGAGATCGCGATCGCGCGCATAGATCTGCTGGCCTGAGCGCACCGTGCCGTCCTGCGTCTGCGCGCCAAGACCCGGAGCGGACTCTTCCTGATGGACGGGCTGCTGGCGAGCGACTGGTTCCGGGGCCGGGGCCGGCGACGGGGCGGAAGGCGCGGGCGGCGCGATGCTGCCGCCGTCGGCCGGTTCGTAGGCCGCGCGGAACTTGGCCAGCAGCGGGATCCCCATGCGACGCGACAGGGCTTCGGTGTCGCTGGTGCCGTAGGCGAGGCCGACGGGCAGCATGCCGGCGCTGCGCACCGCTTCGAGCAGGGCATCGACGATGCCGTCGTCAGGCAGATTCAGCAGGTGGCTGAGGTCCAGGATGACGGCGGCGCGGGAAAACAGCTGTGGCGCCGTGCGGACGCGGCGCTCGAGTTCTTCGGCCAGGGCGGCGGCGTCGGGACGGCGCACGCGCACGCTGGCAATACCGACCTGGCCAAAGCGCAGGTCGCAAGCATCGGATGTATCCATTCGGGCATTCACGGGCGCCGCGCTCCGGCGAGGCGGCGCTGGGGGTTATTGTCGTGGGAGGAGTGCAGGCGTTCAGCCAGCCACGGGACATCGGGCAGGCCAGCCTTGTCCAGGTAGGTCTCGCGCACGTAGGCGTAGCTGGGCAGCTCCTTGGCCAGCAGGCTGACCTGCGGGCCGCTGCTGCCCATGCGCTGCTGGCCGACTTCCTGGAAGCCGTAGGTGCCGTGGAACAGAACGACCACGTCGTCGCGCGGCTCCAGGAACACCTCGCAGGTGAGCAGGGGCACGCGAACCTCCGCGTAGCTGTTGACGTCGCAATAGAAAATGCGACCCAGCCCGTGACGCCGGTAGGCATTGGCGATCACGATGCGGTCGATGTAGACGAACTGGGGGTAGTGTTCGGAAAACCAGCGGTAATTGGGGCTGTCGTAGTCGCTGCCTTCTCGCATGGCGATCAGGAAGCCTGCGATATGTCCGTCGATCTCGGCGACCCTGAAATAGTCGGCGCGATCGTAGAAGAAGCGCAGCTGCGCAGCGTCCAGGGCGAGGATGGTGCGCCCGGCGGCGTTGTTGAGCGCCAGCACGGCATCCAGGTCGTGCTCGCGCACGTCACGGATGGCAAGGGCCATTCGTTGCTCCGCAGTAGATGTTCGTAAGGAAAGACCGACAGACGGCCCGCGAAATCGGGTCGCATTATGGCATGGGGGGCGTGCCTGCACATAACACGGCGCACCATGTAAAACCTTTGTAAAGCGCCAGCCGGCATGGCTTTTGGCAGGGGCAGGGGAATGACTTCTCACGCATTGCACCACGGTCCGGTGGGCCTATGATGCGGGTCATGCGATGGACCAACTTCAATCATATGCGCCTGCTGCGTTACGCGGGCCTGTTCTCATACCTGTGCATGGCGCTGCCGCTGCTGCAGGGGAGCTGGACCCTGGCGCCGGTCAGCGCCTGGTGGAGCACACCCAAGATCTCAGGCTGGATCGTCTCCTACCTGCTCTTTGGCGTGACTTACCTCTTGCTGACGAGCCGGCTGAGCATGGTGCGCCAGAGCGAGCGGCTCCAGCCCCTGCGCCTGCTGGGCATGGTGGTCCTCACCGCCTCGGCCATTTCCATCGGATGGTTCAGCCAGAGCGGCCTGTCGGCCATGCTGATGCTGGTGATCGCCGTGGTATTGCCCTGGCAGCTGCCGCTGGCGGCGGGCCTGGGCTGGATGCTCGCGCAGAACCTGCTGCTGATTCCCGTCATCGCCGGCTACAAGGGTTGGACGGTGGTGCAGGCCATCCTGCAGGTGAGCATTTACCTGGGCATCTCGGCGCTGACCTTCTTCACCTCGATGATTGCCAGCCAGCAGGCCGAGGAGCGGGAAATGCAGCGCCGGCTCAACTCGGAGCTGCGAGCCACCCGCGCGCTCCTGGCCGAATCAACCCGCATTGCCGAACGCATGCGCATCGCTCGCGACCTGCATGACCTGATTGGCCATCACCTCACGGCCCTGAGCCTGAACCTGGAAGTGGCCAGCCACCTGAGCAACCCGGAAGCCGCTGATCATGTGCGCAAGGCCCAGGCGACCGCCAAGCACCTCCTTAGTGACGTGCGCGAGGCGGTCAGCGAGCTGCGCCAGGACGATGCCATTGACCTGACCCAGGCGCTGCGCAGCCTGATTGAGGGCGTGCCGGGTCTGAATGTGCATGTGGAGACGCCGCCTCGATTCAGCGTCGAGGACCCGCGGCGCGCCCAGGTGCTGCTGCGTTGCGCCCAGGAGATCATCACCAACACCGCCCGACATGCCGGTGCGCGCAACCTCTGGCTGTCCTTTGCCTATGACGAGGCAGGCAAGCTGGAGCTGCACGCCCGGGACGATGGTCGCGGCGCGGACCAGTTCAAGCCCGGCAACGGCTTGTCGGGCATGCGTGAGCGCCTGGCAGAATTTGGTGGAACCGTGGCCGTGGACACGGCATCGGGCCATGGATTCGCGCTCAATGTAAGCCTGCCGCTGGGCGAGGAGCCCGCGCTGGCCCACGCGACGTCCCGCTTCGAGCCGCCGGCGCTGACCGTCTCGTGAAGGCCGGCCTCACGCCGCCCCGTTCGGGCATGCCAGAATGCACCGGCTTGGATAGCCGTGCCGTTAACTCCGCTGCCGGGGGCAGTGGAGGTCTCTATCGCTTCGAGGATCCGCGATGATTTCCGTTTGCCTTGTCGACGACCAGAATCTAGTACGCCAGGGCGTTCGCTCCCTGCTGGATCTGGCTGAGGACATCCGCGTCGTAGCTGAGTGCGCCGATGGCGCCCAGGCCGTTCAGGACATTCCGCGCGTCAAGCCGGACGTGGTCCTGCTCGACCTGCGCATGCCCAATATGAGTGGCCTGGAAGTCCTGCAGGCCTTGTCCGCCCGCAATGAATTGCCGCCCACCATCATCCTGACCACGTTCGACGACGATCAGCTCGTGCTGCAGGGCCTCAAGGCCGGTGCCCGCGGCTATCTGCTCAAGGACGTGTCGCTCGAACAGTTGGTGGAAGCCGTGCGCACCGTGGCTGCCGGCGGTTCGCTGGTTGCCCCGATGGTCACCCAGCGACTGCTGGCTGGCGTGGGTCGCATGCAGAATCAGTTCACCAGCCTTGAACAGCCCGATCCGCTGACCGAGCGCGAAACCGAGATCCTGCGGCTCCTGTCCGGCGGTTACAGCAACAAGGAAATCGCCAACTCGCTGAAGGTGGCCGAGGGCACGGTGAAAAACCATGTGTCCAACATCCTTTCGAAGCTGGGTGTCCGCGATCGCACCCGTGCGGTGCTTAAAGCGCTGGAGCTGGGCATCGTCTGAGGGGAGCCGGCCGCTGGCGCGGCGTGTGAGGGCGGGCGCTGCGCGCCCTGTGAACAGTGAACGGGGAAAGCCGGTTCCGTGAGGGCCGGCTTTTTTCTTGGAGGTTGGCCGCTTTGCGGCCTGTGGATGATTCAGGGTGAATGGGGAAGAGCAGGGCGGCCTTGATGGAGTTCGCGCTATACCAATCGCCAATTGACTGTAAGTACCCAATCCAGCAGCCCTCTGTACCTCTCCAGGTCCTCAGTTGTTCCCGGTGGTGGGCTTTTTGCCTTTACCGTTAACCCTTTACAGGGCGCGCAGCGCCCGGCTTCACAGGCCGCGCCAGCGGCCGGCCTGCCGCTCTCGGCCCATGGTGCTGTGCAACACCGGTCGAGCGGTGTGGACGTCCATAAGAATGAGGCCAATTAAGCGTTCCGGGCCCGTAGCGTTCCGCTCCATGAACCGTTACCATCGGTGGCTTCGGCGCTGGCCGACCCCCTGTCACGATGCGATTCCTTCAGGCAATTGGCCGTGACGGACAGGTCTCCGGCGACAGCTTTGTGCCGCCAAGAGAGTTGTTCGGAGAACCCTGGAATGATGCGTGTTCTTGAATTCATTGTTGCCCTGGTCATCGTCGCCATAGCCGGCGTCGTGGTGGGCGTGATCATGCCCAGCACCGGTCATGTGGAAAGGTCGCTGGTCGTCGGCAAGGACATGCGTCAGGTGTACGACGTGCTCGCCAACTTCCGTCGCTTCCCGGACTTCACGGTCCAGCGCAAGTACGATCGCAATGTCAAATTTACCCATTCGGGCAAGGGCTATGGCCCGGGCGCCGAAATCAGCTGGGACAGCAGCGACGACAAGGTGGGCAAGGGCAAGCTGACCGTTGCCACCGCCACCCCGGACTTCGACAAGGTCGATTCGACCGCGAAGAAGGCCCAGATCGTGTGGAACCTGGACAACGACTGGCGCGGTCAGGACAAGCACTTCACGCTTGACCTGGAGCGTCAGGGCTCGCGCGGTCAGTTGACCAAGATCACCTGGTCGTATGACGTCGCCTATGGTTTCAACCTGATCGACCGTTATTCCAATCTGTACATCCACGGCGACCCGGATTCCTTCATCCAGTTCAGCCTGACGGATCTGCAGAACGTGCTGGCCTCAGTGCAGAACATCGATTACAGCAAGCTGATCCCGTACATCGAACAGACCCAGCCGACCCCGGTCCTGCTGGTGTCGACGTCGATCGAGCGTAAGGGTGGTCTGGAAGCGCTGGACGAAGCCACGGCCAAGGCCGAGCAGGAAATCCAGGCTGCCGCGAAGAAGCTGGGCGTGACTGTCACCGGTCCGCGCATCATCTACACGACCAACTACGGCGACCAGAACTACACCTTCGACGTGGCCCTGCCGATCAGCGCTTCCAGCCTGACGATCAATGGCCAGAGCCATGACCTGGTGGCCGCCAAGGCGCCGGATCTGAACGCGCCGGCCGCCAGCAGCAGCACCGCGGATGCCGCCAACGCCGACACCAACGCTCCGGGCAGCACCGATCGCTTCGGTCGCCTGATCGTCGACGCCAACGTCCGTGGTCTGCTTGCCTTCGGTGGCCCGGCCCTCAAGGGCGTCTGGAACGGCACCGCCGCTGGCGTGCCGCAGACCCGCGACATGTTGAAGGCTTACGCCCAGACCCACGGCTACAAGTTCGACGAAGTGGTCAACCGCTTCTACGACATCCTGGCCAAGGCGGAAGAGAAGAAGGGTGACGAAGTCACCAGCTACGCCCAGTACGCCGTGTACCTGCCGCTGAGCGATGCGCCGGAAAAGACCCCGGAACAGGAAGCTGGCCTGCAGCCGCCGTCGCTGGACGCGGGCACCGATCAGGCTCCGGCCTCGTCGGGCACCGCCGCCGCTCCGGCCGCCGCTTCCAGCGCCGCCCAGTAATCGGAAAGCCTCGTGAAACAAGAAGGGCCCTTCGCATGAAGGGCCCTTTTTCTATGGCGGCTTCGGAACCTTCCCGCGATTACCGTGGTCCGAGCCCAACGCGCAGGTAAGTCATGGCTGACGTGATGACCTGTTCTCCGCTGACATCAGCTCACATGCGTTACATTCCGGGGAAATCTCGGTGTTGCCCGGGAACGCGTCCAAGCCTTCATGATTGAAACCGAACAGCTCACACGCCGATACGGCACGCTAACCGCGGTTGACTGCCTCAGCTTCCGTGCCGAACCGGGGCAGGTGCTGGGCTTGCTCGGGCCCAATGGCGCGGGAAAGTCGACGGCGATGCGCATGATTGCCGGCTTCCTTGCCCCCAGCTCGGGCACGGCGCGCGTCTGCGGTCACGATGTCCTCAAGGAACCTCTCAAGGCGAAGCGTGCATTGGGCTACCTGCCCGAAGGTGCGCCCAGCTACGGAGAGCTGACCGTGCGCGAGTTCCTGACGTTCATCATCCGCATGCGCGGCTTTCGCGAAGACATGGGCTGGCGACGATTCCACGATGTCGTCGGGCACCTGCAGCTCGAAGAAGTGCTCGATATCTGCATTGACACCCTGTCCAAGGGTTTGCGCCGTCGCGTCGGTCTGGCCCAGGCGATCCTGCACGACCCGCCGGTGCTCATGCTGGACGAGCCCACCGATGGTCTCGACCCGAACCAGAAGCACACAGTGCGGCAGCTGATCGACGCCATGGCGCGCGAGCGCACGATTCTTATTTCGACCCATCTCCTTGAGGAGGTGCATGCCTTGTGCAATCGCGTGGTGATCCTCGCCAACGGACGCCTGCTGGCTGATGCGACACCTGCCGAACTCGAATCACGCTCGCGTTATCACGGCGCCGTTTCCTTTAGTGCGCCGGGCAGTGGCGTGTCGCAGGAGATGCTGGGCCGGCTCCCGCAAGTGGCATCGATCGAGGTCGATCCGCTCGACGGGCGCATCACCGTCTTCCCCAGGCCGGGCGAGCGCATTCTCGAACCGGTGGAGACCTTGCTTAAACAGCAGGGCCTCGAAGTGTCGGAGATCCAGCTTGAGCGCGGACGACTCGACGAGGTTTTCCGGCAGATCACCACGGGTGTGGAGGCGCGCCAGTGAATCCGATTGCTGCCGTCACACGCCGGGAACTGCGCAGCTACTTCGTTACGCCGCTGGCCTATGTGTTCCTGGTGATTTTCCTGGTCATGGCGGGCATCCTCACCTTCTACGCGGGTGACTTCTACGATCGCGGCCAGGCTGACTTGCAGCCGTTCTTCGCGATGCATCCCTGGCTATACCTGCTGCTTGCGCCGGCGGTGTCCATGCGCATGTGGGCCGAAGAGACCAAGGGTGGCACGCTGGAACTCCTGCTAAGCCTGCCGTTGACGCTGGGGCAGGCGATGATGGGCAAGTTCATCGCGGCCTGGTTGTTCATGGGGCTCGCGCTGCTCCTTACGTTTCCCATCTGGATCACGGTCAACTATCTCGGCGCGCCGGACAACGGCGTGATCATTGCCGGTTATCTGGGCAGCTGGTTGATGGCCGGTGCCTTCCTGGCCATCGGTGCCTGTCTGTCGGCATTGACCCAGAGCCAGGTGGTCGCCTTCATCCTGACCATGGTGGTGTGTTTCCTGCTGATCCTCGCGGGGCAGCCGCAAGTCATGGACTTCCTGCAGGGCACGCTTCCGCGTCGCTGGCTCAATGGCCTTGCGCACCTGAGCATGCTGCGCCATTTTGAAGCGATCGCGCGTGGCGTGCTGGACCTGCGCGACGTGCTGTATTTCATCATGAGCATTTGCGCCTGGCTGACGGCCGGTGTCCTGGTGCTCGACCTGAAAAGGACGCCTTGAGCCATGGCGCGCTTTTCGCTCACTCGTCGAACGCAATTGCTGGCTGCGCTGGCTTTGCTGGTCGTCGTCTTCATCATGCTCACGCTCGCCAGCAGCCGCTGGATGCGCGTGGGGCGTTTCGATCTCACGTCCGATCATCTCTACACGCTGACGCCCGGCACGATTCAGATCGTCGACAAGCTGCACGCACCGCTCAAGCTGACGCTGTATTTCTCGGAGCACTCCACGCGCGACTTGCCACAGCTACGCAGCTACGAGCAGCGCGTTCGCGAAATGCTGCAGGAAATGGTCGCCCGTTCGCACGGCAAGCTGCGCCTGCAGGTGGTCGACCCGGTGCCGTACTCCGATGACGAGGCGGCGGCAGAGGGCAACGGGCTTTCGCCAATCAGCGGCGGCACCAACGGCGAGCGCGTCTTTTTCGGTCTTGTCGGCACGACGCTGTCGGGCGGATCGGACGCGGACAACGAGAACGACCTGCATCCCGGAGCCAAGACGCTCCCCATTCCGCTGTTTGATCCGGCGCGCGAGACCTTCCTCGAATACGACATCGCCAAGCTTCTCTACGAGCTCAACGAGCCCAGGAAGCCGATGATTGGCCTGATCAGCACGCTGCCGGTGCAGGGCAATCCGGTGATCGGCGAAGAGCCGTGGACCATCATTCGCCAGCTCGGTCAGCTGTTCGAAGTGAAGCCGCTCGACGCGAGCAAACTCACCGTGGTGCCGAACGACATCCAGGTGCTCCTGCTGATTCACCCCAAGCGCCTCTCCGATGCGGCCCAGTACGCCATCGATCAGTACGTGCTGCGCGGTGGTCACCTGGTCGTGTTCGTCGATCCGGATGCCGAGCTCGACAACACGCCCTTTGTGGACAGCGCCGGCGTGATGGATGATCACAATTCCGACCTCAAGCGCCTGTTCACGACGTGGGGCGTGCTTTACGACTCGCAGAAGGTCGTCCTCGATCGCTCGCGTGCCTTGCGCATCGAGCTTGCGGACAACAGCGCAACCAACCACCCGGCGATGCTGGGTCTGGGTGGCCAGGAGCTCAATCACGATGACGTGATTACCGCCAGTCTCCAGCGCATCAACCTTTCCAGCGTCGGTTATTTCGATCTCGCGCAAGGCACTGAATCGCGCCTGGTGCCGCTGTTGCAGAGCACGACCGACGCCGAAGTCGTGGCGGCGCAGCGCGTGCGTGAGTCGACGGCCGACCCCAATGCGCTGATGGACAACTATCGTGCTGATGGCCTGCACTACGTCATTGCCGCCCGATTGCGCGGCGCGTTTCCGTCCGCCTTCCCTGAGAAGGCGGGCCAGCCGGGTCATCTGACGCATGCGGCGAGCAACGCCGAAGTCATCCTTGTCGCCGACACCGATCTGTTGTCGGATCGCCTCTGGGTTTCGTACTCGCAAAGCTTGCTGGGACCGCTGCAACTGAGTGCGTTGGCGAACAACGGCGACTTCGTCACCAACCTTGCCGACAATCTCAGCGGATCCTCGGCGCTGCTGTCGATTCACGGACGCACCAGTTCGCAGCGACCGTTTACGCGCGTGCAGGCGCTGCAAGCCGCAGCGGACCAGAAATTTCTTGCGAAGAAGCAGGAGCTGCAGCGCGAACTGGCCGTCACCCGAAGTCGCCTGTCCGAGCTGCAGCCGGCCAAGGCCGCGCGCGGGGAGGCGATCAGTGCCGAACAACGCAGCGAGATCGAGCAGTTCCTGCAGCGCCAGCTGGCCATCAACAAGGAATTGCGCGACGTGCAGCACCAGCTCAACGCCGAAATCGATGCCCTGGGCATGCGCCTGAAATTCATCAACATCGTGCTGGTGCCCGCCCTGATCACCTTGTTCGGCCTGGCCTACGGCTGGCGTCGCTCACGTCGCAGTCGCCGACAGGCATGAGCGCGGCGGCAATCTGCCACAGGTTCGGGTGGGCAGGGCTGGCTCGCCTCGGACTATCCTTGGCGGCTGACGCCCGTCGGCCGTCCGGATCGCGTTGATGACCGCAAGCCTGCTCAAATGGATCGTGCCCTGGGAGTTCTCCTGGGTCTTCCTGCTGACCTTTGTCAGCTTCGCCGTGCTGTACGCACGTGGTTGCAAGCGGGCGAAGGTAAGCCACGGGCGACGGCTGTCGTTCTGGGTGGGCATGGCGATCGTCTATCTGTCGCTGCACACCTACTTCGATTACTACGCCGAGCATGAGTTCTTCATGCATCGCATCCAGCAGGTGCTGCTGCACCATCTTGCGCCGCTGCTGATCATTGCGTCCTACCCGGGCCAGGCCGTGCGCGCCGGGTTGCCGCTGCGCTGGCGCATTCGCTTCCTGCGACCTTTCTTCCGTTCATGGCCCTGGCGGATCGTCAGCGGCGTGCTGCTGAACCCGGCCATCGCCACGATCCTGTTCGTCGGCTTCATCATCATCTGGCTGATCCCGTCCATGCAGACGCTGGCGATGCTGGACTGGCGCATCTACCGGTTCATGAACTGGTCGATGATGATCAGCGGACTGACCTACTGGTGGCTGGTGCTCGATCATCGCCCGCGTCCGCCCGGTCGCATGACGCCTGGCGTGCGCGTGCTGTCGCCGGCCATCACGATGAGTCCGCAGATCCTGGCGGGCGCGATTGTGACGTTCTCGAAATCCGATCTCTATCCCATCTTCGAGATCTGCGGCCGAGCGTTTACGTTCAATGTGCTGACCGGTCAGCTCGTGGGCGGCGTCATCATGTGGGTGCCGGCGGCGATCATCGAATCGATCGGCGGACTGCTGGCGATGCGCCAGTGGCTTTCGCTGTCAAAGCGTGGTCGCATCAAGTCGAAGCGAGAACTGGCCCGCCGTGCCGAGTTGGCGCGGCAGGCCCAGGCGCGCACATAGGGCTGGAATTCGCACCACTCGGTTAGTGGTGCGCGTGATCCATCGGTGCGTCGGCAGCGTCAACCGTATTGGCCGGCTTGGCATCGAAATCCGTCACCAGCGTGCTGCCGTCGGCGAAGTTCAGGGTGAGGCTCACCTTGTCGCCAACCTTCACCGGCTTGGCGGCATCCATCAGCATCAGGTGGTAGCCACCCGGCGAAAGCGTGGCGGTACCGTGCGCCGGAATCGACAGGCTGTCGACCATTTCCATGCGGCCCATGCCGCCTTCGGTGCTGCTTTTGTGCAGCATGACGTGGCCATAGCTCGCGCTGCTGGCGCCTTTGAGGCTCACCGCGTGATCGGAATGATTCGCCAGCGTGACGTAGCCACCGGCGGGCAGGGTGCCTGGCATGACGCGGATCCATGCCTGCGACGCCTTGATCTGGTCCGCATCGGCGGCGAATGCGTGCGATGCGAACAAGCTGCCGGCGATCAGCAAACCTGCAAAGAAAGGACGATGCTTCATGGGCTCAGGCTCCCTTGTCGAGCAACAGTTGCAGGTCGTGCACGAGGTCGTCCTGCGGATTGGCGGGGGTAGACAGCAGGCGAGCCTTGCCATCGCGATCAAACAGGTAAAGCGCCGAGCTGTGGCTGACTTCGTACTGCCCGTCGCCCTTGTCCGGTTCGCGCGTGTAGGCCGAGCGATAGCGTTTGCTGAGCGCCTCCACGGCACGAGGCGTACCCGACAGGCCCACGGCACGAGGATCGAAGGCGTTGACGTAAGCGTGCATGATGTCGGGGGTGTCGCGCGCGGGATCGACGCTGACGAACAGAATGCGCACGTTGTCCGCGGCGGGGCCGACCTTGGTGAGGACCTGGTGCAACTGCGCCAGCGTCAGCGGGCAGACATCGGGGCAGTGCGTGTAACCGAAGTAGAGGATGACCACCTTGCCGCGATAGTCCGCACCGCTGACCTCCTTGCCATGGTCATCGACCAGCTTGAAGTCGAGGTCGGGCATGTGGCCGCTGACATTGGTCAGACGCCAGGGCTGGTCGCCGCGCTGGCAGGCACCGAGCAGGAGCGCGCCCATCATCAGACCAAGCAGGGCGAGCAGGCGGAAGCGCCGAGAGGGCTTCGTGCGAGAATCATGGGCATTCATGGCGCAGAGGATACGACACCCGCGCCCCCTTCGATCCCAGGAGTTGAATCCCATGCGACAACCTGTCAGTCCGGCCGTGGGAGCGCTCGCGGGCCTGCTGGGTGCCAGCGGCGTGGCACTTGGAGCTTTTGGCGCGCATGCCCTGCAAGGCGTGCTGGATGAACGAGGCGTCGAACTGTGGCGTACCGCGGTCAATTACCACTTCTGGCACGCGCTGGCATTTGTACTGGTGGCATTGACGGCTGCCGGGCGCGCACGCTCGGTGGCATTGGCGGCGTTCGGATGGGGTGTCGTGTTGTTCAGCGGAAGCCTTTACGCCCTGGCGCTGGGCGCGCCGCGGTGGTGCGGTGCCATCACACCCGTCGGTGGCGTCGCGTTTATCGCGGGATGGCTGGCGCTTGGCCGGGCGCTGACGCGTCGCGCCGGCCAGGAGTGATTCAGGTCAGCGCCGGTGCTGCGACGTGCAGCACCAGGTCCGCACAGAAGTGCGCGACCATCGCGTGCTCCAGCCCTCGCCGCCAGTAAAGCAGTCCGCACGCCACGCCGACGATGCCGTTCAGCGCAAGAATGCGCGTGATGCCCATGGCGTCCAGGGGCAAGCCTGCCGCGATGGCCGCAGGCAAGTGGCCGGCGCCAAACAGCAGGGCCGCCATCACCGCACCGGTCACGAACATCCATGCCCGCACGTGATGGCCGCGCCATGCGGCCAGCAACCAGACCATCACGCTCATCACGCCGAGCCGGAAGATGATCTCTTCCGCGCTGCCGCCGTAGAACGAGGCCAGTGCGCCGCGCCAGATCTGCGGTGTGGCGGCCGCGTGTCCCGTCGTGAGCATCCGCGTGTCGATCGCGACGATGACGACGCCTGCCACCACGCCTGTAAGTGCTGCCAGCCACCATGAGGTCGCGCGCTGGGGGCGCGGAAGCCGATACACCATGGCCCGCAGCCAAGGCGCGTCCAGACCGTATCGGGCGCCGGCGGTGAGGCCGAGCCAGCCGATCAGCCAGCACAGCACGCCCGACTGCAGCGTCTGCGCCGTCACGACGATCCACAGGGGTACGGGGATCGCCGCGAGCTTTTGTGGCATCAGCGCGGCGACGTAGGGAAACACGGCGAGCGTCGCAAGGCATGCCGCCGCGCCAAGGATCAATGCGAGTCGAAGATGCGGGCCATGCACCCGATCGGGTTGCGTCGTGTCCACGATGACCTCAGTGGTGGGGCTTGATATAGAAGCCGGCGATCTTGCCGTCGGCACTGCAGCTCACCTGCGCGTCGATCATGCTGTCGCCGTAGTGAAGGGCGGTCACCACGACCGTGTTTTCCCCGGCCTGATTCGATTGCGCCGGCTCGCGCGCACCGCGCTCACCGAACTGGGCAGGAATGGCTTGCCAGGCTTCGCTCAGCTTGTCGGTGGTCAGGCGGGACTTCATCGTGTCATTGAAGTCCACGGTGGCGGCAGGATAGTCGCCGCGGTCCAGCGCATCGAGCATGCGCGCGCTGGCGCTTTCACAGGCATTTTCTGCTGTCGCCGGAAACGTCGTTACAGTGAAAAGCAATAAGGCGAACCACGTGACGCGTTGCATGAAGCCATCCCCTGTTTGATGTCGTCGATCAGTCGGTTTCGTCGTCTTCCACGGGCGCGCTGTTGCGAGATTTCATGCGTCCGTTTTTGCGCAGCGCCTCGCGCAGCACGTATTCGATCTGTGCGTTGACGCTGCGCAACTCGTCGTCGGCCCAGCGCTGCACGGCTTCGAGCACGGTGGCACTGATGCGCAACGGGTAGGCTTTCTTCTCGTTGCTCATGCGCGCCCACCCGTGGCCCGAGGCGAGTCCATTGATGTGTGTGCGTTCGTGCAGCGCCGATCCATGCGGTCGCTCAACCGCCGTAGAGCGTGCCGGTGTTCACCACCGGCTGGGTGGCGCGATCGCCACACAGCACGACCAGCAGGTTGCTGACCATCGCCGCGCGACGTTCCTCGTCCAGTTCGACCACGCCTTGTTCCTTGAGGCGATCGAGCGCCATGGCAACCATGCCGACGGCACCTTCGACGATCCGCTCGCGTGCCGCGACGATCGCATTGGCCTGCTGTCGCTGCAGCATCGCCTGGGCGATCTCCTGGGCGTAGGCAAGGTGGCTGATGCGCGCTTCGATCACCTCGACACCCGCCTGGTTGAGGCGTGCCTGGATCTCATCGCGCAGGTGGTTGTTGATGACTTCCCCGTGGCTGCGCAAGGCGGGCTGGCCGTCGTTGTGCGCGTCGTACGGGTAGTTCTGGGCCATCTGGCGCAGGGCGGATTCGCTCTGGATCTGGACGAAGTTTTCGTAATCGTCCACGCGGAAAACGGCCTCCGCGGTATCGACCACCTGCCATACGACCACCGAAGCGATCTCGATCGGATTGCCGTCGCTGTCGTTGACCTTCAGCTTGCCGCTTTCGAAGTTGCGCACGCGCAGAGATACGCGGCCGCGGCTATAGAAAGGGTTGGTCCAGCGCAGGCCTTCGAAGCGCACGGTGCCGGCGTACTTGCCGAACAACTGCATGACCTGGCCTTCGTTGGGGGCGACCTGGAAGAAGCCTTTGCAGGCGAAACCCAGCAACACGAACAGCACGATGCCTGCGAAAAATGTCCCGGGGGCGCTTTCTGGCCGGCCGGCGGAAAGAATCAATGCCAGTGCGCCGGCGCCGATCAACAGGCAGACGACAATGGTGGGAATACCTGCAACTGAAAAACCTTGACGTTCGTTCATAAGACTTCCTCCCTGGTTCGGGAGGAAGTAGATATCAAAGTGATATCAGTTGCAAGTGCCGCTCACCCGCCGCCGGGACCGCCCAGGCTTCCGCCGCGCACGCCGGGGCTGCCCGCTGTCTGCATCTGGGGTGGCGTGGGCGCCATCAGCTCACCGGCTGACCAGACGTCCGAGATCTGGAGCGCGTTGAAAAGCTCGGTGGCCGAGAAGAATCGCCACGGATCGCCGTCGCCCACCGAAAGCGCGATATGAGTCATGTCGAAGCGACGCAGCGCCGCGTCATAGCTTTGCCAGCGACCATCGACCCAGGCCTGCACCCAGGCATGGGGGAGGAAGACGCGGGAAGCACCGCCGTAGCGATCGGCGTAAACCATGCCGGTCACGACACGCGCGGGGATGCCTTGCGAACGCGCCAAGGCCGCCAGCAGGACGGCGTATTCGGTGCAATCACCCTGGCGCGAGTTGAGCACTTCCAGTGCCGATGCATAGCCCACGTCGAGGCCGTGCTGGTTGATATATCGGCTGACAAACAGGCGCAGGAGGCGCATGCGTTGCCGGTTCGATGTGGCGTTGCCCACCGCTTCGGCGGCGACCGATCGGATGGCCGGTGCGTCCGATTGCAGCCAGGCATTGGCTTGCGTGTCGTCCGACGTCGGTCCTGCTTCGCCGCCCGCGAACGGCATCCCGACGTCGATGTAGTAGTCCCCGTTGCCCAGCGGAGTGATCCGCTGTTCATCGGTCTGGATGAATGGCTCGGCTATGTTGCCCTTGACGTGCACTTTGTAGCGCAGGAAATCCCTGCGCAGGTTCGAGGTCAACGGTCGCGGCGAATCGACCATCGCGGCGCGGAACATATCCACGTCCTGCACCGGTGCCGTGGCGCAGGCTTCGCTGCAGGCCTGCATTTCCAGCTGGCGCCCGAGCATCGAGATGATGCCCCGTCGCGCACGTCCTTCATGGTCCAGCCACAGGTCGAGGATCTGGTCACCGCGTGCCTGGTGCAGTCGCTGGCGCTGGTGGCTGAGCGTTTCCGTTCCATCGGGCAACTGCACCTGTTCGTTGCCGATGACTTCGATGCTGACGTCCATGACGCTCTGGGTCGCCGGGTCGAACATCTGCAGCGGATAGGTTGTGCCGGGATGGGCACTGGCCGCCATCATGGCTTTGCGTTGCCCTTCATTGAGCACTGCACCGGCGGGCCATGCAATGACGGCGTCGCGGCGTGCGCCGCCCACGATGGTTTCCACCTGGAAGGTGCCATCGGCCTGTCGCTTGCCTTCGACCGTACTTTCCATGGCCGAGAGGCGGGTGCGGGTGCCGAAGCCCAGCGGCTTGCTGTCGTCGGACTCCAGGCTGCTGATGACGTTACTCAACGGGATGCTCGTCCCGTTTCGATTGAGCATGATGGAAAGGGTTTGTGTGGTGCTGATGGTGTCGCCGGCATAGACACGGTCGATACGCAGGCTGCCGATCTTGCGGCCGCCCAGCAACACGGTCATCCAGTTGGTTTCGGTCCTGGGCGTGGCCGGCTGGGCCTGAACGCAGGTCAAGGGGCACAGCACCAGCACCAGCAAGAGCGTGGCGAGTAAACGGCGCATGTTCGATTCCGTTGGGGACGGTTCAGGTACAGTTGATGCCGAGTTTGCCCTGACGTCAATGCGCACTGCAACGTAGCTGTCATGAAGCCTGCGAACCCAGGCGGGACAGGGCCCCGGCCGCCTTCTACAATGCCGCTTTGCCTGCTCCGGGACCCCCACGATGAAACCCTTTGGAACCCCCCATTCCGGCCATGCGCTGCGCGTTCTGCTGCTGGGCTCGGGTGAGCTGGGCAAGGAAGTTGCCATTGAACTGCAGCGCCTGGCCGTGGAAGTGATCGCCGTGGACCGCTATGCCAACGCCCCTGCCATGCAGGTGGCGCATCGCAGCCACGTGATCGACATGCTCGACGGCGCGGCGCTGCGTGCCCTGATCGAGCAGGAACGCCCCGACCTGGTGGTTCCCGAAATCGAGGCGATCCATACGCCGACCCTCGTGACGATGGAAGAGGAAGGCCTCAAGGTCATTCCCACGGCGCGCGCCGCCTGGCTGACGATGGATCGCGAAGGCATCCGTCGCCTGGCGGCCGAAGAGCTGGGCCTGCCGACGTCGCGCTACCGCTTTTGCGACAGCGACGAGGAGTACCGCGCCGCGGCCGCCGAGATCGGATTCCCCTTCGTCATCAAGCCGGTCATGAGTTCATCGGGCAAGGGCCAGAGCGTGGTCCGTGGCGACGCCGACCTGCAGCATGCGTGGGACTACGCCCAGTCAGGCGGACGCGCTGGCAAGGGCCGCGTGATCGTCGAGGGCTTTGTCGATTTCGACTACGAAATCACCATGCTCACCGTGCGCCACAAAGACGGCACCAGCTTCTGCGCGCCCATTGGCCATCGCCAGGAAGATGGTGACTACCGCGAATCCTGGCAGCCACAGCCGATGAGTGACGCCGCGCTGGCCGAAGCACAGCGACAGGCTGACGCCATCACGGCGGGCCTGGGTGGATGGGGCGTGTTTGGCGTCGAGTTCTTCGTCAAGGGCGATGCGGTGATCTTTTCGGAAGTCAGCCCGCGTCCGCACGACACTGGCCTTGTCACGCTTATTTCGCAGGACCTGTCCGAGTTTGCGTTGCATGCTCGCGCCATTCTGGGTTTGCCGATTCCCGCGATTCGCCAGTGCGGGCCATCGGCGTCATGCGCCGTCCTGGTCGAAGGCGACGGTGAAGCGCCGCGCTACCACGGTGTCGCCGAAGCGCTGGCTGAGCCGGATACGCAGCTGCGCATCTTCGGCAAGCCCGCCGTGAAAGGACGCCGTCGCATGGCCGTCACCCTGGCGCGCGACGAAAGCATCGAGTCGGCCAAGGCCAGGGCGATGCGTGCCGCGGGCAAGATCAGCGTGACCTTCTGAGGCGACGGCGGGCGATGGTCGCCCGCCTCTCACGCCCTGCACCTGACCTGTGCGAGCATCGTCCCTGGAAACGTGACGAGAGGCTCCGCACATGCAGACATCCGCGTTCGCCCACTGGCTCGTGGTCCTGGTGGAAACCCTGGCAGCGCTGTTCATCGTGCTGCTGGTGGTGACGATCATGGTGGTGATGGTGGTGTGGCTTGTGGACCGCAACCAGACCGGCAATTCGGTCTTGCGCAATTTCCCCGTCATCGGACACTTTCGCTACTGGTTCCTGCATCTGGGCGAGTTCTTCCGTCAGTACCTGTATTCCAGCGACCGCGAAGAAATGCCGTTCAATCGCGCGCAACGCACCTGGGTGTATCGCGCGGCCAAGAACGTGGACAACACCAACGCCTTCGGCTCAAGTCGCGACTTGCGCGCCGAGGGCGTGCCATTTTTTGTCAATGCGCCGTTTCCATCGCTGGGCGAAAAGCATGTCGAGCCCCGCCCAGTGGTGCTGGGGCCTTACACGCGCGAACCGTATGCGCATGCCGCCTTCTTCAATATTTCTGCGATGAGCTTCGGAGCGCTGTCCGCGCCGGCGGTCAGGGCGCTTTCCATGGGTGCGGCCAAGGCGGGCATCTGGATGGATACCGGTGAAGGCGGCCTGGCGCCGTATCACCTGGAGGGTGGCTGCGACATCGTGTTCGAGATTGGCACGGCCAAATACGGTGTGCGTACCGCGGATGGCAAGCTGGACGATGCCAAGTTGCTGGCCATCTGTGCCCACAAACAGGTGAAGATGGTCAGCATCAAGCTGGGGCAAGGCGCCAAGCCCGGTATGGGTGGCCTGTTGCCGGGCGTAAAGGTGACGCCGGAAATTGCCGAGATTCGCGGCATCCCCGTCGGCGAGGATTCGCAGAGTCCCAATCGCCATCTCGACATCGGCAATGTCACCGAGCTGATGGATGCGATCGCGCATATTCGCGACCTCAGCGGCAAGCCCACGGGGTTCAAGGCCGTGTTCGGTGGCATGGACTGGATTGACGATCTCTGCGCCATCGTTCATCAGCGCGGCATCGAGAGTGCACCGGATTTCATCATCGTCGATGGGTCGGAAGGCGGCACCGGCGCTGCACCCCAGACCTTGATGGAAGGCGTCGGCCTGCCGCTGCGCGAGTCGTTGCCGGCCCTGGTCGACACGTTGATCCGCCAGGGGCTGCGCGATCGCATCAAAGTGATTTGCTCAGGTAAGTGCATTACGGCTTACGACGTGGCGTGGGCCTTGTCGATGGGCGCGGATTTCGTCAACTCGGCGCGTGGCTTCATGCTGGCGCTGGGATGCATCCAGTCGCTGCAGTGCAATCGCAACACATGCCCGACGGGCATCACCACGCAGAACCCGAAGCTGCAGCGTGGGCTCGTGGTCATGGACAAGAGCGAGCGCGTCGCGCACTACGCCATGAATGTCATGCATGAAGTCGGGATGATTGCGCACAGTTGCGGCGTCGACGAACCACGTCAGCTTGATCGCACGCATTGCCGCGTCGTTGGCGACGACGGCGTGTCGGTGCCGCTGATCAAGCTGTTTCCGTATCCGGACGCGAAGAGGGAAGTCGGGAGCTGACGGCTCAGCCCTTTTCGGTGTTCCAGTCACGCCAGCCTTCGGCCGTGCGCACCTGCATCGGCTGAAAGCGTCGTTTGTAGTCCATCTTCGGATGGCCTTCGATCCAGAAACCGAGATAGACCCAGGGCAGGCCGCGTCGGCGCGCAAGCTCCACTTGCTGGAGGATGGCGAACGTGCCGAGGCTGCGTCCGGTTTCTTCAGGCTCGAAAAAGGTATAGACCGCCGACAGCCCATGGAGGCAAACATCGGTGACGGCGACGCCCAGGAGTCGACTGCCTTCGCGGATCTCGAGGAACAGCGTCGGACTCCATGGCGCGGTCAGGAAGCGTCGGAAATCGCTGGCATCCGCTTCGTCCATGCCGCCGCCCGAGTGCCGGTGGCGGAGGTACTTTTCGTAGAGGTGATGGCGCTCGGCGTTGTAGCCGGCCATCGACTCGATCACCGTCAGGTCGGCATTGCGCTTGAGACAGCGCTTTTGCGTGCGATCGGGCGTGAAGCGCTCGACATCGATGCGGCAAGGCGTGCAGGCCCGGCAACTGGAGCAATACGGGTAATACAGATGCCCGCCCGCACGACGAAAACCACGCTCCAGCGCCGGGCCGTACAACTGGTCCAGCTGGGGCGCGGCCGGGTCGATGACCAGGTTCTGCGCAGTGCGATCGGCAAAGTAGCCGCACGCGTGGGGCAGGGTCTGGAAGAGGCGGACGCGATCGCTTCGCATGTCCGCATTCTAGGCGTGGGAGGGCGCCGTGTCCCGTTATGGCGGGGTGAATTCGGGTGCTGCGCAGCCGGTGAACGGTAAACGGTAAACGGTAAACGGTAGGAGCGTGCCGCGCCGAACGTGAGGGTCTTGCTCATACCGTTCACCGTTCACAGGGCGCGTAGCGCCCGGCTTCACAGCCCGCGCAGCGGGCTCCCCCGGCTAGATGACGCCCATGTACCGGAGCATCAATACGACGAACGCGCCCGCCACCGCCAGCATGACAATGCGGCGGATGCGGTTGGCGACGCTGGAGCGGCGTAGATCTGGGGTCGGGTTGCGGGCCAGGGCGAGTTCTTCGGCGTGGCGGACCACCGGCTCGATGCCGATCTCCTTGAGGACCGTGCGGGCCCGCGTGTAGTCGTCGGCCTTGCTGATCCAGACCTGTTCCCACTTGTCCCGGTTCTCGCGCTTCTGCGAATAGCTGAAGCGTTCGTAGCTGGGGCGGTTCCAGTTGGAGCGGTTGACCACGGTGGCTTCGATGCCGTTTTCGGCAAGGATGGCCATGACGCGATTGATGTTGTCCTGGCGGGGCGAGGTGTAGATCTGGCGCATGGCGTCAGTTTAGTCCATTCCGATGCGGGTCCATGCCGGCCGACCGGCTCCTGATAACTTACTTCTTGAGGCGGATCAGGCCTTCCTGGGCCGTTGACGCCACGAGGCTGCCGTCGCGACTGAAAATCTGGCCGCGTGCCAGGCCGCGCCCGGCTTGTGCGGTGGGGCTGTCGAAGGAATACAGCAGCCATTCGTCCGTGCGGAACGGGCGATGGAACCACAAGGCATGATCCAGGCTCGCCATCTGCACGTTGTGCGTGTAGTAGGAAATGCCGTGCGGCAGCGTCGCCGTGCCAATCAGGTTGAAGTCGGAGGCATACGCCAGCAAGGACCGGTGCAGGACGTCGGAGTCGGCCACGCGACCGGCCAGCCGGAACCAGATGTGCTGGTAGGGCGGGCGCTTGGTCGGATGCAGCTTGTCCTGCGGCCAGACGTGGCGGAATTCGAACGGCGCATCCACTCCCAGCCAGCGCTGCAGCTTTTCCGGCAGCTTGGCCAGCTGCTCCGGCGGCAGCGGCTGCATCGGTTCGATGTCTTCCGGCGCCGGGACTTCAGGCATCGAGGACTGGTGTTCGAAGCCTTCTTCCGGCTCCTGGAAGGAAATGGAGCCATTGAGGATGGGCTGGCCGTGCTGGATGGCTACGACGCGGCGGGAGGAGAAACTGCCGCCGTCGCGGGTCCGTTCGACGCTGTAGACAATCGGCGCATGGATGTCGCCCGCGCGCAGGAAGTAGGCGTGCAGCGAATGCGCCTGGCGCCGCGGTTCCACCGTCTGCTGGGCGGCCGACAGGGCTTGTCCCAGAACTTGCCCGCCGAACACGAAGTGGGTGCCGATATCGCGACTCTGGCCGCGGAAGAGGTTGTCCTCCAGGCGCTCCAGTTGCAGCAGGTCGACGAGTTCGAGGACGTGGCTATCCGTCATGGAAAAGGCTCAGGGAGGCAGTGGCCGGCGAGTATAGCCGGGCCGGCTCGGACCCCGCGTCCACGGTGCGACTTAGCGAACGCGCTCCAGCTCGCTGTGGGCCAGGACGCGATCCCATGGGAACAGCGGGCCCGGGTCAAGCTTGCGCGGGACCTCCCGCGTCGCGTCATCGCTGGCCGGCAGGCGAGCCGTATCCAGGTCTTCGTGGCCGGCGATCTGCTTCAGCCGTGGCAGGCGTGCCCTCAGGTCCGCCAGGAGGCCTTCGAGGGCGTCGATCTGGGCGTCGGCATAGGGTTCGGTCATGGTCTGGTGGCGCGAGTCCCACCAGTGCGGGTAACGCCCCAGGTTCACCAGTTCGATACCGATGGAGTTCGCGTTGCGGCCGCGTACATGATGCGCAACGCGGTTGTCGGGAACATAGCGATACGTGCTCCCGTCACGGTCGATGTAGTAATGCCCGCTGTTGCCGGCGCCACTATCGTGCATGACCTTCTCGCCGTACTCACGGGCGAGGGCCAGGTCAGGCAGTTCGGTGCAGTGGATGACCACCATTTCGACCGCCTCCAGGGGGCGTTCGGACAGGCAGTCGACGTAGGGCAGGAGCTGATCGTGAACAGTCGGGGCAGGCATGGCCGCGAGTCTCGCATGGGCCCGGCTATCATGTGCAGCCTTGCAGCACCTTTGGAGACCGCGATGCGCGGCCACATACTTCTTTCCCACGGCTCGGATTCGGGCCCGGACGCCACCAAGGTCAGCGCCCTGGCTGCCCTGGCCGAGTCGCTGGGCTGGTCCACGGAACGTCCCGATTACCGACAGGATGACCTGAACGGGCATGCCGGGTCGGTGCAGCCGCGCCTGGAGCGCCTGCGCGCCGCCATGGATGCCCATAAGGCGCCGGTGGTGCTGGTCGGATCCAGCATGGGGGCTTTTGTTTCGGGCCTGGCTTCGCTGGACCGGCCCGTTGCCGGCCTGTTCCTGCTGGCGACGCCGTCGGCCATTCCCGGTGTCAGCCAGGCGTTCGACCTGCGTGCCGGCGTGCCGACCGTATTCATCCATGGCTGGCGTGATGACATTTGCCCGCTGGATGCGCTTTACCCGGTCATCCGTCGCCAACGTTTGCCGTTGCTGACGCTCGATGACGACCATCGCCTGAGCGACAGCGTCGATCACATCGCCAGCGAATTCCGTTTCTTCCTCGAAAAACTGGCGGTGGCCGCATGAGCGCCTTCTTTGCGACTTGCCCCAAGGGCCTGGAATACCTGCTGCGCGACGAGCTGGCCGCGCTGGGTGCGGAAGACGTCCGTGAAGCGCTGGCAGGTGTGCATTTCGCCGGTTCGATTGAGACCGCTTATCGCGCTTGCCTGTGGTCGCGCCTGGCGAGCCGCATCCTCCTGCCGCTGGCCGAGTTCGATGCCGCGACGGACGATGCGCTCTATGCCGGCATCCAGACCATCGACTGGTCCACGCACCTGGCGGCGCACGGCACGCTCGCCGTCGATGCGGTGGCCGCCCAGAGCAAGCTGACGCACACGCAGTACATCGCGCAGCGCGTGAAAGATGCCGTGGTCGACCAGTTCCGCCAGCGTGACGGTTCGCGCCCGGACGTTGATACTGAGGAGCCTGACGTACGCATCAACGTGCGCATTCGCCGCGATCGCGCCACGGTATCGCTCGACCTTGCCGGTGCGCCCCTGCATCGGCGTGGCTGGCGCGAGCTGCAGGGCGATGCGCCGCTCAAGGAAAATCTCGCCGCCGCCATGCTGCTGCGCGCGGGCTGGCCGCAGATGTATGCCGAAGGTGGTGCGCTGCTCGACCCGATGTGTGGCTCGGGCACCTTGCTCATCGAAGGCGCGCTGATGGCGGCCGACGTCGCGCCGGGCCTGCGCCGCGAATATTTCGGTTTTCTTGGCTGGCTCAAGCACGATCTGGCAGCGTGGAAGCGTTTGCTGGATGACGCCAACCAGCGTGCCGAGACCGGCTTGCGCGCCCTTCGTTCGTGTTTCTTCGGCAGCGATGCCGATGCGCGCATGATCCAGACCGCCAAGCGCAACGCGCAGGAAGCGGGCATCTCGGGCTTCTTCACGCTCGACAAGCACGATGCGCTCAATGTGTCGCCGCCGCCGGGTTACCCGCGTGGCCTGGTCATCACCAACCCGCCCTACGGCGAGCGCCTTGGTGATCGCGCCGAGATGCCGCGACTGTACC
Organism: Dyella terrae; assembly: GCF_004322705.1. Taxonomy (NCBI): domain Bacteria; kingdom Pseudomonadati; phylum Pseudomonadota; class Gammaproteobacteria; order Lysobacterales; family Rhodanobacteraceae; genus Dyella; species Dyella terrae. Next base: position 136,879 of record NZ_SIZZ01000001.1, read on the forward strand.
GCGCCATTGGCGAGACCTTGCGCGAGCGCTTTGCCGGCTGGCGCGCCGCCGTGCTGGCTGGTGACGTCGAGCTCGGTCGCGCCATGCCCCTGCGTGCGGAGAAGAAATACACGCTTTACAACGGCGCGCTGGAAACCACGCTGCTGCTGTTCGAGCTGCACGCGCGATCCGACACGCCGCGCGAAGCCAAGCCGCTGTCCGAAGGCGCGCAGATGCTGCGCAATCGCCTGGAAAAGAACGTCCGCCATCTGCGCAAGCGCCTGGAACGCGAAGGCATCCATTGCTGGCGCGCTTACGATCAGGATATGCCCGAGTACGCGGCGGCCATTGACGTCTATGGCAACGCCAGCGGCGACCAGTGGCTGCATGTGCAGGAATACCGCGCACCGGCGGATGTTCCCGTGGAAACCGCGCGTCAGCGCCTGCGTGAGATCGTGCGCGTTGCTGGCGAGGTCCTGGAAGTGCCACGCGATCGAGTGGCGCTCAAGACTCGCGAACGCGGCAAGGGCGGTTCCAAGTACGGGCAGTTCGATCAGCGCGGTGAGTTCGTCGAAGTGGAAGAGGGCGGCCTGAACTTCCTGGTCAACCTGACCGATTACCTGGACACCGGCTTGTTCATCGATCACCGTCTGGTGCGCGCCAGGCTGCGCGAGCTCGCCAAGGATCGTCGCTTCCTGAATCTGTTCGCCTACACGGCAACGGCGAGCGTCTACGCGGCCGCCGGCGGCGCGCGTGATACGACCAGCGTGGATCTGTCGGGAACCTATCTGGACTGGGCATCGCGCAATCTCGCCCTCAACGGATTCTCCGGCGCCAAACACCGGCTGATGCAGGCCGATGCGATGGCATTCCTGCAGGAGGATCGCGAGCGCTACGGCGTGATCTATGTCGATCCGCCCACTTTCTCCAACTCCAAGCGCGCTGATGACTTCGATGTGCAGCGCGACCACGTGCGCATGCTCAAGGCCTGTGGGGAGCGCCTGGCGGGCGATGGCGTCATTGTCTTCTCGAATAACTTCCGTCGCTTCGAACTGGATCGTGCCGGACTGGAAGATACATTCCTGATCGAGGACTGGAGTGCCGCGAGTATTCCGTTCGACTTTGCGCGACGTTCGGATATTCACGGTTGCTGGTTGCTGCGCCTGCATCCGCAGGAATCGCCGTGGGAAAGCAGCGTCGGCCACATTCGCCATCGCTCGCGCTGACGGCGATCGCCAAACCTGAACCACCCTGCGTGTGCACGGTGGTTCAGGAGTTCTCCGGCGGATCCGGCCGTTTCGTCGTCCCGGAAAGCGATGTCGCAAGCCTGTTCTTCACCCCATGGGTGAGACCGGTTCCTTTGCCCTTGTCGTCGCCCGATCGCGACGATGGCGCTCGTCATTCAGGTTGTCGCGGTGCTGGCCAAACGCCGGATTTACGAGCGCGGGCAACCTCGAATTTGCTCAGTGTCGATTCAGCGCTTCGGACCGAGCATAGGTGCCGTGTCAGGTAGTGGTGGATGACTCTGTCGGATTCATCTGAACTCACTGTCAGGGCACGCTATGCGGAGTCCCATTCATGAACAAGTCGAAGCTTTCCAACGTCAAGCGAGTCGTGCTGGCAACTGCGGTGTTGCTGGGCTGCAGTGCCTTTGCACCGGTGTTTGCGCGCGACCACGTCAGTGTTGGCATCGGTGTCAACCTGCCGGGCGTGAGCGTCGGCTATAGCAACGGCTATGCTCGCCCCTACTACGGTCCGGCCTACTATCCGGCGCCGGTGTACTACCGTCCTGCGCCACGCGTCGTTTACTACGATGAGCCGTACGTGGTTGAGCGGCCGGTCGTGGTGCGTCGTGTGTACCAGGAGCGCGGTTACTACCATGAGCGCCCGCGTCACTACTATCGCGATTACGAAGATTGACCGAATCGCGAGACAAAGAGCCCGGCAATCGCCGGGCTCTTTTTTTATCGGTTACGGGTGATGTGGCCCGGTCATGAATCCGCCTTTCACCGCCTGATCTTCCAGCTTGTCATATTCGGCTTTGTCGATCTTGGACACGGACTGAATGGCACAAGGTGGCTCATCACGCGACCGCACCGTTTCTCCGGACTCGCCGCAGATGGCGCCCCATCCCGTCATCTTGTTCGATTGATTGGCGCGAAAGCGCAGGCTTTGGCCAATGCCCAGGCGCGGGCAGTCGTTTTGCAGCTTGACGAGGTAGCGATCAGGCCCGGCCTTGGCGATGATCGTATGGTTGTCCAGTACATACCATTGGTTGAGGCGATCGGGTCGCAGACATTCGCTGACGGGTCTTAGCGGGTGGTATTCCGGTGTGGATTTCGGAGCCGACTGAGCCTGAACGACGCTGCTGATGGCCATGGCCAGAACCAGCATCACGATGCGCGTTTTCATGAGATCACCTCATAGGTTGAATGGAACTCCCTGATACCCGCCGCTCCAGGTCACCCGGATCGATCGAGCCGGCAACATTGACCGCCCGGGACGCGGCCGCTGTCAAGCCTCTGCCATCGTTGGATCACGCAATGTGAACAAGCGGTCCGGCAAGGTTCCGGCATGCACTTTCGCTCGCGATCCAGCGGCCTCCATAACGTCCGGGCGGTGGATTCCGTGTACCGGAGCTTTTGATGAGCCCTTCCGACCTGACCGTTGCGACGTCGATCGCTTCCCGTTTCCGTGCCGTGCGGGAACAGACCGCGGCGCTGTGCACCGGCCTCTCGGCCGAAGACATGATGGTGCAGTCGATGCCGGACGCCAGTCCGACCAAATGGCATCTGGCGCACACCACCTGGTTCTTCGAAAGGTTTGTGCTCTCCAGGAACAAGACGTTTAAGGCCATCCATCCAGAATGGCACGAGCTGTTCAACTCCTATTACCAATCCGTCGGTCCCATGCATGCCCGTCCGATGCGCGGCGTGCTGTCCCGCCCGTCGCTGGATGACGTCAAGGCGTGGCGATCGCATGTCGACGAAGCACTGGCGGCCTGGCTCGAACGTGGTGCCGATGCGGAAACGCTGGCCCTCGTCGAGCTGGGCATGAACCATGAGCAACAGCACCAGGAGCTGCTGCTGACCGACATCCAGCACGCGCTTTCATGCAACGAACTGTTGCCGGCCTACGACGCCCATATCGCGTCGGTGCCGGGTGAGCCCGTGCCGCTGCGCTTCGTGGCCTGTGAAGGCGGAACCGTCGAGGTGGGGTACGAGGGCGAGGGCTTTGCCTTCGATAACGAATCGCCGCGGCACGGTTACCTGCTGCGCCCTTACATGCTGGCCAATCGCCTGGTCAGCAACAGCGAATACCTGATGTTCATCCAGGACGGCGGCTACCACGATCCGCTGCTTTGGCTGTCGGATGGATGGGCCACGGTGCAGGGCCAGGGCTGGAGCCGGCCGTTCTACTGGCAGGAGGATCTGGCCAGTGCCTTCACCCTGGGCGGCGTGCGCGAACTGGATCCGTCGGCGCCGGTAACGCATCTGAGTTACTTCGAGGCGGACGCGTTCGCTCGCTGGGCGGGTGCGCGGCTTCCCACGGAACAGGAATGGGAGCATGCGGCTGCCTCGGTCCCCGTGCAGGGCAATCTGCTCGATGGCTGGCCGCGATTGCCGCATGCGGCGCGAGGCGCGGGTCTTTTGCAGATGTTCGGTGACGCCTGGGAATGGACCGCGTCACCTTACGTGAGCTACCCGGGTTTTAAGACGCTGCCCGGTGCGCTTGGCGAATACAACGGCAAATTCATGAGCGGCCAGTGGGTGCTGCGCGGTGGTTCGTGCGCGACGCCAGTCAGCCACATCCGATGTTCTTATCGAAATTTCTTTCCGCCCCACGCGCGCTGGCAGTTCAGCGGAACCCGGCTGGCACGCGACGCCTGAGCAAGGTTGATGAATACCCAAGCTTTCGAACTGAGAGATGACGAACGACGTCCGCCGGCCAACGATCTGCTGGAGGTCGTACAGCAAGGGCTCGGACGAACGTCGAAGCAACTGCCTTCCTGGCTGTTTTACGACGAGCGCGGTTCGCAGCTGTTCGAGGATATCTGCGAGCAGCCGGAGTACTACCTGACGCGCGCGGAGCTTGCGCTGATGCGCGAGCATGGTCAGGCCATAGCCGACGTGCTGGGTGCCGATGTGCGCCTGGTCGAGTTCGGCAGCGGTAGTGCCATCAAGACACGCATTCTGCTTGAGCATCTCGAGCGACCCGTTACTTATGTGCCGGTGGAAATCGCAGGTGAGCCGTTGCGTGAAAGCGTCAAGCGATTTGGCGAGATATTCCCACAGTTGCCAATCCAGCCCCTCCATGCTGATTTCACCAAGCCGCTGCGGCTGCCGGTGCCGCCGCGCACGGCCAAGCGCACGGTGGTGTATTTCCCTGGCTCCACCATCGGCAACTTCGACCAGCGTGATGCATCACGCCTGCTGCGCACCATGCGTGACGAGATGGGTGAGAACGGTGCGATCCTGATCGGCGTCGATCTGAAAAAGAATCCGGCGACCATCGAGGCGGCCTACAACGACAAGGCGGGAGTCACCGCCGAGTTCACGCTGAACATGCTGGTGCGCCTCAATCGTGAGCTGGGGTGTGATTTCGCGGTGCACCAGTACCGGCATCGCGCGCGCTACAACGCCTGGGCCGGACGGATTGAAACTCACATTGTCAGTACCGTCGACCAGCGTGTACGCGCGGGATCGCGGCGTTTTGACTTCAGCGCGGGCGAGGCGATGCTGGTGGAGTACAGCTGCAAGTACTCCCTGGAGGACTTTGCCCAGCTCGCATCCCGCGCAGGCCTGCGCGTGGCGCAGGTCTGGCTGGATCGGGACGGGCTGTTCAGCGTGCAAATGCTGGTGAGGAGCTAGTTCCTCACCGGCTGACCTGCGGCATCAATCCGGTCGCCGCGCACCGAGAGACACCAGGACTTCCTGCGCCGCGCGAATGCGTTCGCTGGCGCCGGGAAGTTCCAGGATGATGCGCAACTTGTCCTGGCCATCGAGCTTGTAGACGCGCGGCTGGCTCTGGATCAGGCGGATGATGGCCATGGGCTCGACCTCGGGCTTGTCGCGGAAGGTGATGCGCCCGCCATTCGGGCCCACGTCCAGTTTGCGAATGCCCAGCGGCGTCGCCATCAACTTGAGGCTGGCCACGGCGAACAGTTGCTTGGTGGCATCGGGCAGCAAGCCGAAGCGATCGATCATCTCGACCTGGAGCTCGCGCAGCGCATCGTGATGGCGCGCGCTGGCGATGCGCTTGTACAGCGTCAGTCGCGTGTGGACGTCCGGCAGGTAGTCGTCGGGAATGAGTGCAGGGAGGTGCAGCTCGACTTCCGTTTCGTGTTCGGAGCTGAGATCGAAATCGGGCACCTTGCCGGATTTGAGCGCGCGCACGGCGCGTTCAAGCAGCTCGGTATAGAGCCCGAAGCCGATCTCCTGGATCTGGCCGGACTGTTCGTCGCCCAGAAGTTCGCCCGCGCCACGGATTTCCAGATCGTGGGTGGCCAGCGTGAAGCCGGCACCGAGCTCTTCCAGCGATGCCAGGGCTTCCAGACGCTTCTCGGCATCAGCCGTCGTGGCCTTGCGGTCCGGCACGACCAGATAGGCATAGGCGCGGTGGTGCGAGCGACCCACGCGGCCGCGCAACTGGTGCAGCTGCGCAAGGCCGAAGCGATCGGCGCGGTCAATGATGATGGTGTTGGCGGTCGGAATATCGATGCCGGTTTCGATGATGGTCGTGCACACGAGCACGTTGTATCGCTGCCGGTGGAAGTCCGCCATCACCTGTTCCAGTTCGCGCTCGGCCATCTGGCCGTGGGCGATGCCGATGCGCGCCTCCGGAATGAGTTCCTGAAGATCCCTCGCCGTGCGTTCGATGCTGTCCACTTCGTTGTGCAGGAAGTAGACCTGTCCGCCGCGCGCCAGCTCGCGCTGGAAGGCTTCGCGAATGGTGGCAGGGTCCCAGGTGCTGACGAAGGTGCGCACGGCCATGCGGTGGGCCGGCGGCGTTGCAATGAGCGAGAGATCGCGCAACCCGCTCATCGCCATGTTCAATGTGCGCGGAATCGGCGTCGCCGTCATCGTCAGCAAGTCCACTTCCGCGCGCAGTTTCTTCAGCTGTTCCTTCTGGCGCACGCCAAAGCGCTGTTCTTCGTCGACGATCACGAGGCCGAGATTCTTGAAGCGGATGTCCGGCTGCAGCAGCTTGTGCGTGCCGACGATGACGTCGATCTGGCCATCGGCGAGCTTCTTGAGCGCTTCGTTGACTTCCTTGGTGGACTTGAAGCGCGACAGCACGTCAACGCGTACCGGCCAGTCGGCAAAGCGATCGGCGAAGTTGCGGAAATGCTGCTGCGCGAGCAGGGTGGTGGGAACGAGTACGGCCACCTGCTTGCCAGCGGTGGCGGCGGCAAAGGCCGCGCGCAGGGCGACCTCGGTCTTGCCGAACCCGACGTCGCCGCAGATCACGCGATCCATGGCGCGTGGCGCAGCAAGATCGCGCAGGACGGCATCGATGGCCTGCTCCTGGTCGGGCGTCTCTTCGAACGGAAAACTCGAGCCGAACTCCTCCACCATCTGGCGATCGATCGGCAGCGATTCACCGCCGCGCGCTTCGCGCTGCGCGTAGATGGCGAGCAACTCGGCGGCCACGTCGCGTACTTTTTCGGCGGCCTTGCGGCGCGCGCGCTCCCAGGCGTCACCACCCAGCGAGTGCAGGGGCGCCAGTTCCGGCGCCGTGCCCGTGTAGCGGCTGACCAGTCCCAGCTGCGCCACCGGCACGTACAGCTTGTCGCCCTTGGCATACTCGATGGTGAGGAACTCGCCCTCCATCCCGCCCAGCTCCATCGACACCAGTCCCTGGTAGCGACCCACGCCGTGGTCGACGTGGACGATCGGCGCGCCGATGGTCAGCTCGGTCAGGTCACGGATGATTGCATCGGGATCGCGCGCGGCACCGCGCCGGCGCTTGCGCTCGGTGCGGACGCGTTCGCCATAGAGTTCGCGCTCGGTAAGTACCGTGACTTGCGGCTTGTTGAGCGCGAAGCCCTGTTCCAGTGGCGCGATGGTGATGGCGAAGGCGGTGTCGCTGTCGGCAAAGTCGCGCCAGCCCCCGATTGTCGCGGGCTTGAGGCCCGCGCCGGCCAGGGTTTCGATCAGCGCCTCGCGTCGCCCGGCAGAGTCGGCGGCGATCAGCACGCGGCCTTTGTAACCGGACAGGAAATGGCGAAGTGATGTGCCGGGTTCCTCACCCTTGCGATTGAGAGGAAGCTCAGGCGCCGGCTGCGTGCCCGAAGCGATGGCATGCTCGTGGCTGGCCTCCACCAGTTCCACGCGCAGGCGCTTGTTGAGCTGTGCACGCAGCTGTTCCGGCGGCAGGTACAGCTCGTTCGGCGGCAGGACCGGACGCTCGATGTCATGCGCGCGCTGGTCATAGCGTTCGCCCGTCTGCACCCAGAACTGGTCGGCGGCCTCCATGGCGCCTTCCCCAAGGAGGAAGACGGCATCGTCGGCGAGGTAGTCGAACAACGTCGCGGTTTGCGGGAAGAACAACGGCAGGTAGTACTCGATGCCGCCGGGCGTCACGCCTTCTTTCATGTCCTGGTAAAGCGGGCAGCGACGGATGTCGATGGGGAAGCGTTCGCGCAGGTTGCCGCGGAAGTTCTTCGCCGCTTCGTCGGTCAGCGGGAATTCGCGCGCGGGAAGCAGTTCCACCTTGTCCACGGTGTGCTGCGAGCGCTGCGTTTCCGGGTCGAAACTGCGGATCGACTCCACTTCATCGTCGAACAGCTCGATGCGATAGGGCTCGGCCGTGCCCATCGGGAAAATGTCGATCAGGGCGCCGCGCACGGCAAAGTCACCGGGTTCGGCGACTTGCGGCACGTTGTGGTAGCCCGCGGCTTCCAGTCTGCGCTGTTGGGCCGAGAGATCGAGCTTCTGTCCCTTGTGCAGGACGAGGCCAGAGCCCGTGATGTGGCTCTGCGGTGCGATGCGCTGCATCAACGTTGCCATCGGCACCACCAGGACGCCGCGCTTGGTCGACGGCAGGCTGTAGAGGGTGGCGATGCGCTGCGAGACGATTTCCGGATGCGGGCTGAAGATGTCGTAGGGCAGCGTTTCCCAATCGGGAAAATGCAGCACCGGCAGATCGCCGCCGAATACCTTCAGCTCATCCTCCAGGGTGCTGGCACGCTGCGTGTCGCGAGCGACGGCTACCACCAGGCCGTCGTGCGAACGCGCGGCCTCGGCCAGCAGCAGGGCGCGCGACGAACCGTTCGGCGAGGCCCAGAAGCGGCGCTGCTTGGGCGTCGTGGGCAGGGAGGGATGGGGGATCGGACTTGGCATGAGGCGCGGCGTTCCGGGGCGCGGCGAAGCTGCGCCAATGAAAGCGGGCAAGTGTAGCTCGACGACCGTGAGGTCGCCTCCTTCGCGTCAGGGCGAAAAGGATGAGTCGGCCGAAAGACGAATCGGATGCCCGCGTGGCGGGCAGGGCCTCAGAGCAGCAGCGACAACTGCGCCGTGCCGGGCTCTTCCGACATCATGCGTCGCGTAAAGCCCAGTTCGCGGCACAGTTCGAGCATCGGCCGGTTCTCGTAAAGCACGTAGCCCCAGACCTCGCTCAGGCCACGACGACGGCAGTCATCGACCAGGCGCTGCATGAGCAGGGCGCCCAGGCCCTTGCGGGTCCAGTCGTGCTCGACCAGGACGGAGAACTCCGCACTGTTGGCGGCGACGTCGACAAAGATGCGGCCGACGCCACGCATTTCGGCGGGACGCTGGGTCTCGTCCATCAAGACGAGTGCCGTTTCCAGCTCGGGATCAATGCGGGTCAGGCGCTGGGCCATCGACGGTGGCATTTCGGCCATCGCGTGCAGGAAGCGGCGACGGATTTCCTCCGGCGACAGGCGCGCGAAGGCCCGCTGCAGGGCGGCCACGTCGCCGGGCTCGATGCTGCGCAGGGTCAGTTCGTGGCCGTCATGCGTGCGCACCCGCTCGCCCTTGGACGGGGCGGGCACGGCCAGCAGCTGCGGACGCGCAAATCGGCCAGGCCCGCGAGGGGGCAGGCGGCTGGGCGGCTGGATCGTGTCGGTGGTAGGCATGGTCAGCATGTCCGTACTTTACCGTATTGTGTGCAGTGCAGCATGAACAAATCGGTCAGATCTGTCCCCTTGCACTGTGGCGCCTCGCCGCAGCCGGGTCAGGGTGCTGTTGCGCATGCACATTGCGTCATGGCGGAGGTTTCGACCCTGATCTGGGTCAGAATGCGCCAGGCAAAGTGTCGCGGTCATCATGTGGAGTCGATGAGATGGGCAAAGCAGTGGCGATGGGTTTGACCCTGGAGAAATTCGACGCCTTGTGCGGGCACTGGCCCGGCGTCACCCGCGACATCAAGTGGGGAGCGGATCTCGTCTACAGCGTAGGTGGGAAGATGTTCGCCATCACGTCGGCGGACCGGTCCGTCATGGAGCGCCTGACCATAAAGGTACCCGCGGAGCGCTTCCTCGAACTGACCGATCGCCCGGGTATCATCCCGTCCCCCTATCTGGCACGTGCCCATTGGGTAGCTGTTACCGATGTCCCGCGTTATCCGACGCAGGAGCTGGAGGCTTTCATCCGAACCTCCTACACCGAGGTGCGGCAGAAGCTGACCAAGAAGTACCAGTCCACCCTGGGCCCGTTGCCGCCGCACTGAAAGGAAACCCCATGCAGCAATTCATTGGAGGCGTCGCCCTGGTCGTTGCCGACTACGCCGCCGCGATCGCCTGGTACACCGGCGTGGCCGGCTTCGAACTGATCGAAGACATCGATATGGGCGAGGGCAAGCGCTGGGTCGTCGTCGCGCCGCGTGGCTCGAAGGAGACCCGCTTGCTGCTTGCGCAGGCAGCCAACGATACCCAGCGTGCCGCCGTAGGCCACCAGGCTGGCGGTCGCGTCTTCCTGTTCCTGCACACCGACGATTTCTGGCGCGACTACGAGCGCATGAAAGGCGCGGGCGCGACGTTCTGCGAGGAGCCGCGCGAGGAGCCCTACGGGACGGTGGTGGTGTTCGAGGATCTGTACGGCAATCGCTGGGATCTCATCCAGCGCAAGTAAGACCGGTCAGTCCACCAGGTCTGGTTCGAAGAAACTCCACATCACGTCGGGGAACTGCGACTTCAGCGCTTCCTCGACGCGATTGACGTTTTGGATCAGCGTGCGATTGTCCGCCGTGGGCACCATGCGTGCCTTGGTGGCGACCATCACATCGGGCCCCATCTGCAGAGTGATCAGGTTGAGGACCACCTCCACCTCGGGCTGCGCATTGAGGAAGGCAAGCATCTCTTCGCGGCGCCGGGGCTCAATGCCCTGGCCAATCAACAGCGCCTTTACTTCGACGGCCACCGCAACCGCCACCACGACCAGCAGGATGCCGATGCCGACGGTACCCAGAGCATCGAACACCGGGTTGCCGGTGATCATCGTGGCACCGATGGCCAGCAAGGCCAGCATCAGGCCGAGCAGGGCGGCAAAGTCCTCGCCGAAGATCACCAGCAACTCGCTCGAACGTGTCTGGTGGAACCACGCCATCAGCCCGCGATCGCCGCGCGCCTTGTTCACTTCCTGCATGCAGCCGTGCATGGAAATGCCTTCCATCACGATGCCGAACAGCAGCACGCCCACGGCCAGCCAGGGCCGCTGCAGTGGTTCGGGATCGTTGAGTTTGTGCACGCCTTCGTAGATCGAAAACATGCCGCCCACGCTGAAAAGCAGGATCGCGACGAGGAACGACCAGAAGTACAGCGCGCGACCCCAGCCCAGCGGGTACTCCTCGGAAGGCGCACGGCGCGCCTGGCGCATGCCCAGCAGGAGCAGCAACTGGTTGCCGCAATCGGCCAGTGAGTGAATCGCCTCGGCCAGCATGGCGCCCGAGCCGGTGAAGATGGCGGCGGCGAGCTTGCTGACGAAGATGGCGAAATTGGCGCCCAGGGCGAGGAGAATCGCCTTGAGCGAATTGGCAGGACCGGACATCGCGTTCTTCCCTTGAACCGCAGATCGTATGACGGGCGCCGTAGCGTGAAATCAGTGAATCCCGACGCCCACGCCGACGCCGAAGTGCACGTTGTTCTTGCCGCTGCTCATTTCATCGGCGGTCCATACGTGCGCTTGTCCGACATTGACCAGCGGGAATACGTACATCGCCTCGCCGACCTTGCCGCTGCGGCTGCCGCTGATGCGGCCGGTGAGCGTCATGAGCGCCCCGGCCGGATAATTGAGTGATTCGGCGTAGCCGGGAATGATGGCAATGAACCGGCCCGTGCCCTGCATGTTCGCCTGCGGTCGCTGCGAGCCGTCCAGCGGATAGCCCAGCACTTCGACTTCGCTATGGTCGGGGAAGTTGTGCACGTTGACGATCTGGCCACCCCAGACGATGTCGGCGTTGGCGTAACGCTCCGGTGCTTCGGCAACGCCGTAGGGGACGACTACCACGGTGCCCGTGGTCTTGTAGATCGGCGCGGGCGCACAGGCCGTCAGGGCGAGCAGGGCGACCGGCAAGGCCGCGCGCAGGATGGTAGGGAGTCGGAACGTGTTCATGGACGGGCTCCTGCTCTCGGATGACGGTGAGACAAAGCTTAGCGTGGCATCGCCGGGCCGGGATAGGTGGCCCGTGCTCAGGTGCCAAGCCGTTCACGTACGGCCTGCAGCGTCCGATCGGTCGCAGGGTGGCGGCTTGCCGGGTCGACCACCGCATAAATCGTATTGCGGCAGGAGCGCCCGGCCACCCCGACAACACGTAGCGTGCCCTGTTCGACCGGGTCACGGGCGCAGCCGCCGGGGACGACGGATACACCACGTCCTGCCGCCACCCAGTCCAGCACCTCTTCCAGCTCCTCGAAATGCGCGACGCCCTGGATACTGCCGGGACTGGTGCCGATCATCTGCGTAAACCAGGTGGCGAATACAAAGTCGCTTTCGTCGTAAGTGATATAGGGCGCCTGGGCAAGGATCGATGCAACGTCGTCCGGCAAGCCGACGACGGCGCCCGCCACCAGGACGATTTCCTCCGAGCCGACGGCCAGCAGCTGATGCCTGCCCGGTGGTGGCATGCGATGCACGAAGCCCAGATCCGCCTCGCCGGACTCGACCATGCGTACCACTTCGTCGGCGGTCGGGTAGCTCATGCGCAAGGGCAGATCGGACAACGGGCCGTCGCGGAACAGGGGCAGCAGGTCGTACCGCCCGAACCCGCTGACGGCAGCGATCCGAAGCGTGGCCGCCGGGGCCTGCGCCTCCTGCAGTTCATCGCGTACGCGCGCCCAGTCACGCCCCATGTCCCGACAAAAGGCCAGCAGACGTTGTCCGGCGGCGTTTGGCACCAGTCTGCCGGACAGTCGATCGAACAGCGGCGTGCCCAGTGATTCTTCCAGGCGCCGCAACTGGTAACTCACGGCCTGCTCGGTTCGATGGAGCTGCGCAGCGCCCGCGCGCAGGCTGCCGGCATCACAGACGGCGCGGAAGGCATGCAGATAGCGCAATTCGATGTTCACGGCGGCACCCGGCGGTACCCCAAAAAATCTTCGGGGGGATCGAAAAAAGATTCGCATGGTGGCATTGCGGTCCACAAGCCAAGAATGACGCGATCCCCACCTGGAAGCCCGGACATGTCCATTCGATGGCTGAGTGCCCTGATCTTCGTCCTGTCCTGGCCGGTTCTGGCCGCCGACCATGGCGCGGCGCATTTCTTCTTCTACCGGATCAACCCGGGAGATGAGGCGAAGTTCGAGGCGGGCTACCAGAGACACCTTGACTGGCATCGTCAGCATCGCGACCCGCTGACCTGGTACGGATGGACGGTCGAAGACGGCGAGCGCGACGGCTTCTTTGTCGACGCAAGTGTCGGCGAGCCGTATGAGGCCTTCGATCACCGCGTGGATCTGGCCGATGACGCGGCCGATGCCAAGGTCCACGTCTCGCCTTACGTTACGCCGACAGGGCGGCCGACGTTCCAACTGCTGCGTAAGGTGAGTACCGCCACGCCTCTGGAAGACAAGGAGCCCAGCAAGCGCGTGCAGGTCACCTTCGTCTCGGTGCGGCCGGGTCACGAACGCCAGTTCGAGCAATCCCTTGTGGTGTCGCGCAAAGCGTTGCTGTCGATGCGCGAAGCCCCGGCACACACGTGGTATCGCCTGGTCACAGGCGGCGAATCCACGCAATACATGCTCATGGTGGCACGCGACGATTGGGCGAGTTTTGATCGCTTTCATGAGGACGTGCCCGCCCTGCTGGCCGGGGATGAAGGCGCTTTGCGCGCCTTCTCCGCAGCGGTGCGAGACATGCGCACCGAAATGTGGCGATACCGTCCCGAGCTGAGCAACCTCACAAAAACGGGACCGTGAGCGCGACGCGCTGACGGTCCCGGCGACTCAGCGAATAACGCCCAGCGAACGGCCAACCTTGGTGAAAGCGGCGATGGCGTGGTCGAGATGCTCACGCGTATGCGCCGCGCTCATCTGGGTGCGGATGCGCGCCTGGCCTTGCGGCACCACCGGATAGAAGAAGCCAGTGACGTAGATGCCTTCCTCGAGCAACGCCGTCGCCATCGCCTGGGCCTTCTTGGCGTCATACACCATCACCGGCACGATCGGATGCACACCCGGCTTGATATCAAAGCCGGCCCGGGTCATCTGTTCGCGGAAGTAGTGCGTGTTTTCCTGCACGCGCTGGCGCAAGTCTGCCGCGCTGGCCAGCATGTCGAACACCTTGATCGCGGCGGCCACCACATGCGGAGGCAGCGAGTTGGAGAACAGATACGGACGCGAGCGCTGGCGAAGCATTTCGATGACTTCAGCGCGACCGGTGGTGAAACCACCCAGGGCGCCTCCGAGTGCCTTGCCCAGCGTGCCGGTGAAGATGTCGATCTTGTCCATCACACCGTTGACTTCGGCCGAGCCGCGACCGGATTCGCCGAGGAAACCCGTGCAGTGGCATTCATCGATGTGCACCATGGCGTTGTACTTCTGCGCCAGTGCCGTGATCTTGTCGAGCGGGGCGATGAAGCCATCCATGGAGAACGCGCCATCGGTGGTGATCAGCTTGGTGCGCGCGCCTGCGGCATCAGCGGCCTGAAGCTGAGCTTCCAGATCGGCCATGTCACAGTTGGCGTACCGGAAACGCTTGGCCTTGCACAGACGGATGCCGTCGATGATCGAGGCATGGTTCAGCGCATCGGAAATGATCGCGTCTTCTTCGCCAAGCAGGGGCTCATAGAGACCACCATTGGCATCGAAGCAGGCGGCATAGAGGATCGTGTCTTCGGTGCCGAAGAATTCGGCGATTTTCTTCTCAAGCTGCTTGTGCAGATCCTGCGTGCCGCAGATGAAGCGCACCGACGCCATGCCGAAGCCGTGGGTGTCCAGTGCATCTTTCGCGGCTTGGATAACCTCCGGGTGATCGGCCAGTCCCAGGTAGTTGTTGGCGCAGAAGTTGAGCACCTTGCGGCCGCCTTCGAGCTCAATCTCGGCCGACTGCGGCGAGGTGATGATGCGCTCGGCCTTGAACAGACCCTGCTCGCGGATGGCGTCGAGTTCGGCGGCGTAACGGGCCTTGGCGTTGTAGGACATGGCGGAACTACCGTTGGGTGGGAAAGGTGGAATTGTGGGGCCTGCGCGGCCGCGATGGAACCGGGAGGGCGCTTTCGCTTGCGACGGGTTCGAAAGCGCCGGGCCCGCTGGATCTCAATGCAAGCCGAAATCCACGCGCGTCGTCTTGCCTTTGTCGTCGATGCCTTCCGGGGTGAGCTTGACGTCCTTTACGCCCACTCGGTTGTCGTCGATCTTGCCCTTGAACCATTCGCGTACCGCCTGGGCACGACGCGTGGCGAGGTCGCGCATGGCCTTGTCGTCCACGCTCACGTTGGTTTCCATCAGGCTGCGCATCTCGTCCGGTTCAAGCGACTTGTTGAGGCCGATGGCGTTCTTGGGCTTATCGATCTCGGAGTGCTTGTAGGCGCGCTTGAGGAAGCGCTCGTACTGGTCGGGCGTGATCTCGACCTTGGCTAGCGCGACGTCGGACGTGTCGGCGTCCTTGCCCTTGTCGTCGAGCTGCTTTTCCTTGCGGACCAGGTTGTCGACGGTGACTTTGCGAAGGCCTTTCTGGTCCTTGTCCGGATCCACGCGGCCGATGATGTCGAGCGTCAGCGACGGCTTTTGCTTCAGTACATTGACGATCTTTTCCATGCGCTGCGTGGCCTGATCGTCGAGCACCGCGGAACCGGGATCGAACTCCACGTAACCGAGCTCTTCGTGATCCTTGCCGCCGAAGGCCGCACCCAGAAGGCGGAAGGGTGCCGTGGCCGCTTTGGCGATGAGATTGCCGATGGCGCGCCAGATCAAACCGCCCATGCTGAACTGCGGATCGTCCAGCGAGCCCGAGACTGGTACATCGACATCGATATTGCCCTGCGTGTCCTTGAGCAATGCCACGGCCAGCTTGACCGGCAAGTGCGACACACCGGTGCCCTCGATGCGATCGCCGAAGGTGAGCTGGGTAATGAAAATGTGGTTGTCGGCGTTGAGCTTGCTGTGGTCGAGCACGTAGTGCACATCGACCGTCAGCTTGCCCTGGGTGATGGGATAGCCCGTGTACTTGCTGGAGTAGGCGCTCAGATGGGTGAGCTCGACTTCGTCAGCCTTGCCCTTGATGTCGAGAGCTGCGACCGGCGCCAGCGGATTGATGGTGCCGTTGATGTCGACCGGCGAGTCCTCGTCGAGCGCGGCCTGCACCGCGAGATCGGCCGGCGGCCCGCCCTCTTGCGTGCCGAAGGCGCCGATCTTGCCGGTCACCTGCGTCAGGTTGGCGGTGTAATTGGGCTTGATGAAATTGTCGGTGTAATTGAGCTGGCCGTTGAGCAGCGTGACGCCTCCGATCTGGATGTCGGCTGCCGGGCCCGTGGCTTCGACCGTGGCTTGCTGCGGCTGCTTCGGGGTGACCACTGGCGCTTTCGGCTGCGGCGTCGTGGGTTCTGCGCGCGTGACGGATACGGGAGCGTTTTGTTCTTTCTGCACCACGTCGGAGAGATTCAGGCGGCCATCCGCGTTGACGATCATGCGCGCATAGAACGAACTGAGCGTCAGCATGCCCACATGCATGCGTGGCGCGCCAACGCCATAGCTCACGTCCAGACGCGAGGCATTGAGTGTGTTCCAGCGCAGGAAATCGTCGCCGGTGACCTTGTCCTGCACGCGCACGCGGTCCAGCGATGCATTGCCGTTGTACGTAAACACGGGGTCGGCGCGGCGGCCGTCATAGTGCAGTTTGCCGCTACCGCTGATGCGTGCCTGCGAAATCACCACGTTGAGCGGCACGCTGATGTAGGGTGCGTAGTTGGCGATATCGAACTGCCTGAAGGTGACCTGCAGATCGGCGACCGAGGGCAGGGGCTGCACCTTGCCGTTCATGCTGAAGGTGCCGCGCCCGGCCTTGCCTTCGAGCTTCACGTCGCGCGGCTGGGCGAAGTTGTCGCTGAGGCGTTCGATGCCGCCGTCAAGTGAGTCGAGCTGGATCTTCGCCGGTTCGGTACCGGCGGCCAAGTCGGAAAAGAGCACCGAGCCGTTCGCCAGCGCGAGCTTGTCGATGCTCCAGTGCCAGGCGGGGCTTACCTCGCCGGTCTTCTTCGCGGCCTCCTTGCGCGCCTGTTTGACGTCGGTCTTCGCGGCGAACAGGTCGACGATGCTGATGTATTTGTTGCTATTGCGCTGGACGTCTAGCTTCATGTCCGTGGCGGTGACGATACCCAGACGAGCTTCGCGGCTGGCCAGGTCCACCTTGGTGATCTGCGCCTCCATCTTGCTCCAGGCGACCGGCGCGCCATGGCCCTTGAACTGCGGTTCCAGGGCAAAGCCTGTCACGGCCGCCGTTGCAGGCCCCAGGATGACGTTGAAGTCCTTGCCCCAGTTCAGCTGCATGGGACCGCTCGCGTCGAGCTTGCCTTCATGCACGCGTGCCGCGAACGGCGGGGCGGCGACGGCCTGCAACGGCGGGAGGTCGACCTGTTTGAGTGTGAGGGTGCTGGCGAGCTTGGTGTTCGACAGATCGATCGTGCCCTGCGCACCGATCTGGCCGCCGAACATCTGGCCGTCCAAATGGATTTTGGCCGGCGCGGCTTTGAGGAGGCTCAAGGCCTGGATGCTGCCGCGCAGCTGAGTGATATCGAGTTTCTGCGCATTGGCATCCGTGTAGTGGATGGCGCCGTTGGCCAGCTCGACCGCGGCGATGCGCACGTCAGTAGGTGTTTCAGGTTTCGCGTCAGCAGGGGCAGCCGACTTTTGCAGCATGGTGTCGAAATTGCTGCTGCCGCCCGGGCCCTGCGTGTAATGCACTTGCGCGCCATCCAGCTTCAGCGTGCCGAGCACATAGCGCGAGGCCAGAGGCTGCACGTCGCTCAGCTGGGCATCACCCTGGTTGATCGACGCAATCGCCTGGCCCTTGCTGCTGTTGAGCGCGAAGTCGTCCAGGTGAAGGTTGCCTGTGAGCTGCAGCGTCGGCGTCGGCTTGGCTTCGAGAAAGTGCAGAACGAGCGTGCCGCTCAACAAGCCTTTAGGGATCGCGATCGGCAGTGGCGTCGGGACGTAGCCCATGTAGCGCGCAAGGTCCAGCTTGTCGAGCTGGAAATCCATGGTGGAGTCGCGGCTTTCGGCGAAGGGTTTCGTCTGTCCCTTGATGCTCACTGGGCTGCCGTCGACGCGCATGGCCAGCAGTGGTTGGACATAGATGTCCGTACTGGATGGCAGGTTGGCCAGGAAGGGGATGCCAAGTTCGATCTGCTCGACCTTGTGCGTGGCCTTGCCCGCCTGATCGTCGAAGTCGATGTCGCCGTCGTGGATGCTGATGTTCGAGAGAGCGAAACGCGCGGGTTTCGCGTTCGGATCCGTCGGGCCGGAGGCAAACTTGTCGATGAGGTCGGTGAAATTGAAGCGCTGGTCGGCCTCGCGCACGATGCGCACGCGCGGGCGTTGCAAGGTCAGTTCATCGAGCACGGGAGCCAGCCGGTACACTGAACTCCAGGAGGTGTTCACCACGACCTGGTCGATATCGACAAAGGCGGCCTTTCCATCGCGATCGCCGATGTGCAGCTGATCTAGCTGTAAACGCAGCGTGTAGGGATTGAGGTGGACCTTGTCCAGGGTTACCGGGCGGCCCAGCGCCACCGTGGCGCGCTTCTCGATCTGGGACTTGATGATCGAGGGGCCTGCGAAGAAGCCGAGCAGGCCGAAAAGGACCAACACGATCGCCAGGATCAGGAGTGTCTTGCGAACCCGGTGGGAGTGATACGTGGCGAGCGCGCGCTGTCGCGCGGCTTCAAGCCGAAGGCGGCCGGGGGAGGTGGGGTCTGCCATGCGCTGCTGCTCCGTCGTGGTCACGGCCGACGGGATGCGAAAGTTCTTAGGCATCCTCCCCGATGTCCGAATGCTTGTTCGGCCGCGTCGGGGAGTTTACTCGGGCACTTCGTGGATTTGATGCGACTCCCCGCGCAGCATCACGGGGAGTTCGCCTACCGCTTCAGCTGGCGGTCAATTCCATGTCAGTTCCAGGAACAGACGACCTTGCCGCACTTGCCCGCGTCCATCAGGTCGAAACCCTTCTGGAAGTCGTCGATATGGATCTGATGGGTGAGAACCTTCTGGAGCGGGAACCCGGTAAGAACCATCTGAGTCATCTTGTACCAGGTCTCATACATGCGACGGCCATAGATGCCCTGCAGGGTGAGGCCCTTGAAGATGACGCGGTCCCAGTCGATGCCGGCACCCTTGGGCAGGATGCCCAGCAAAGCGATCTTGCCGCCGTGGTACATGCAATCGAGCATGTCATTGAAAGCGCGCGGGTTGCCGCTCATTTCCAGGCCCACGTCGAAGCCTTCCATGTGAAGGTCCTTCATCACGTCCTTGAGCGACTGGTTGGCGACGTTGACCACGCGCGTGGCGCCCATGTCGGCGGCCAGCTTGAGGCGGTAGTCGTTCACATCGGTGACGACGACGTTACGTGCGCCCACGTGCTTGGCGATACCGGCGGCAATGATGCCGATGGGGCCGGCGCCGGTGATCAGCACGTCTTCGCCGATCAGGTCGAATTCCAGCGCGCAATGCGCGGCATTGCCGTACGGGTCGAAGAATGCCGCCAGCTCGGAGGGGATCTGGTCCGGGATAGGCCACAGGTTCGAGGCCGGCATGGTCATGTATTCGGCGAACGCACCGTTGCGGTTCACGCCAATGCCAATGGTGTTCGGGCAGAGGTGCTGACGGCCGGCGCGGCAGTTGCGGCAGTGGCCGCATACGATGTGGCCTTCGGCGGAGACGCGATCGCCCACCTTGTAGCCCGTGACGCCCGGGCCGATCTCGACGATGCGGCCGACGAATTCATGGCCGATGGTGAGGCCCGGCTTGATCGTGCGCTGGCTCCACTCGTCCCATTTGTAGATGTGCAGGTCGGTACCGCAGATGGCCGTCTTCTCCATCTTGATCAGCACTTCGTTGGGGCCGACCTCCGGCATCGGAACTTCTTCCATCCAGATGCCCTGTTCGGGCTTGCGCTTGACCAGGGCTTTCATCGTCTGCGACATGGTTCACCATCGGCTGGCCCGCAAAGCGGGCGGGGAAAGGGCTGATTATAGTTGAGAAGCGGGACGGGATATGGGGGTGGCGGGCCGGGAAATCGCATGGACTTCCACGCTTTCGGGCCGCGTGCAAACGAAAATTCGGGGTAGTGCTGGGATACGCCCACGCACGTTCCGGAGTCATCCCGCGATTGACGTAGAACGAGAAGGTAAGACATGTCCAGCATAGGGGGGCCGTACCGCGTGGCTTCTCACGGCACGATGGTCGCGGACATATTGGCGGGAGCTTTCGCTGCACCGCAGCGTTGCCCGGGTACCCTGATAACCACTATGGTCGCAAGTTTCTGCGACGACCCACAGGGGAATCTCACATGCGTTTGAAATTGGGACTGGCCACTGCCGTGGCCCTGACTCTTGCACCCGTCGCCCAGGCGGACGAAGGCATGTGGATGCCCTCCCAGCTGCCGAGCATTGCCGCGCAGCTAAAGGCCGCCGGCTACCAGGGCAATCCGGCCGACCTGGCCGACCTGACCAAGCCGCCGCTCAGCGCGGTGGTAAAGGTGGGCGGCGCCACGGGTGCTTTCGTCAGCAACGAAGGGTTGGTGCTGACCAATCACCACGTGGCTTTCGGCGTCATCCAGTACAACAGCAAGCCCGAGCGCGATCTGATCCAGAACGGTTATGTCGCCGCCGACCGCTCGCAGGAACTCCCCGCCAATCCCGATTTCCGTCTGCGCGTGACCACGGGTTTCGACAAGGTCACCGACAAGGTGCTCGCCGGTGCCAAGGGCAAGACCGGTCGCGCGTATTTCGACGCCGTCGATGCGGCCAGCAAGGCGCTGGTCAGCGAGTGCGAGCGGGACGTGGGCTACCGTTGCAGCGTGGTCAACATGTTCTACGGCCGCGACTTCTACCTGGTGAAGCAGCTCGAGCTGCGCGACGTGCGCCTGGTGTTCGCGCCGCCGCGCGCCATCGGCAATTACGGCGATGAAGTGGACAACTTCGTGTGGCCGCGCCACAGCGGCGACTTCACCATCCTGCGCGCCTACGTTGGTCCGGATGGAAAGCCCGCCGATTACTCAAAGGACAACAAGCCTTATACGCCGCCGGCGCATCTCCAGATTGCCAGCGAAGGCGTGAGCGAAGGCGATTACGTGATGCTGGCCGGCTATCCGGGCATTACGTATCGTCATCGCATGGCGGCTGAATTCGCCGACCAGATCCAGTGGCGACTGCCCAAGTCGGTCGAAGTGATGAAGCAGTTGCAGGGCGTGATCGAGGACTCCGGCAAGGCTGACAAGCAGGCGGCCATCCGCTATGCCTCGCAGCTTCAGTCGCTCAAGAACGGCATCAAGCGCTTCAGCGGCGAGCTGGAAGGCCTTAAGCGCAGCGACGCCGTCAGCATCCGTCGCAAGGATGAAACGGCGATGATGGCGTGGCTCGACAAGCAGCCAAGCGCCAAGACGCTCAAGCCGCAGATCGCCTCGGCTTCGAAGCTCCTCGCTGACGCCAACGCCACGCGCGATCGCGATCTGCTGTTCGCACTGATGCAGTCGCAGACGCAGCTGATGCGTTCGGCGATCACGCTGCAGCGACTGGGTGCCGAACGCGCCAAGCCGGACGCTGTGCGCGAAACCGGATTCCAGCAGCGTGACGAAGACCTTATCGCCGGCATGCTCAAGCAAGTGCAGCGCCGTTTCGATCCGGCGGTTGAGAAGCGTTTGCTTACGGCCTTGCTGACCCGTTACCAGCAATTGCCCGACGCCCAGCGCGTGCCCGAGTTCGACGCCGCTTTCGGCCGTACGCCGGCCGAACTGGCCAAGACGCTGGATGGGGTTTACGGCGCAACCAAACTCGGCGATGAAGCACAGCGCTTGCACTGGCTGAAGGCCAGCCAGGCCGAGTTGGCGCAGTCAGATGACGCCTTGCTTGCACTCGCCGCCAAACTGCAGCCGGCACTGACGCGCCTGGACGAGCAGCGCAAGGGCCGCGAAGGCGATCTGCTGCGCCTTCGCCCGGCGTATATGGAAGCCCTGATCGCCTATCGCGAGCAGCAAGGTCGTGCGGTTTACCCCGATGCCAACTCCACGCTGCGCGTGAGCTACGGCAAGGTCACGCCGCTGAAGGCGCGCGACGCCGTGTCGTATGCGCCGCTGACCAGCACCGAAGGCATCGTCGAGAAGAACACCGGCGAAGAGCCCTTCGATGCCCCCAAGCCGCTGCTCGATGCGATCGCCAAGGGTGACTACGACGGCTATCGCGACGCGAAATCGGGCGTCATGCCGGTCAACTTCCTCAGCAATCTCGATACCACGGGCGGCAACTCCGGTTCACCGGTGATGAACGCCAAGGGCGAGCTCGTTGGCCTCAATTTCGACAGCAACTGGGAAGCCGTGAGTGCCAGCTGGATGTTCGATCCTCGCTACAAGCGCGCGATCCACGTTGACATGCGCTACATGCGCTGGTTGATGGACAAGGTCTACCCGGCACCACACCTGCTCAAGGAGCTGGGCGTTCCGGCCAAGTAAGAAGAAGGCGGCGGCGCCGAAGGGTGTCGCCGCCTTGCAGGTCGAAAAATTGCCCGCGTTTGCGCGGGTTGCTGAAACAGGAGAGTTTCCATGCGTCGTCTCGTACTCGCCGCGGCCGTGTCCGTCGGTCTCATTTCGTCCGCCCAGGCCGTCGAAGGCATGTGGCAGCCGGCCCAGTTGCCGACGATCGCCGGCATGCTCAAGCAGCATGGCCTCAAGCTCGATCCGAAGTCGCTGACCGATCTCACCGCGTATCCGATGGGTGCCATCGTCAGCCTCGGCGGCTGCACGGCGTCCTTCGTGTCGCCGGACGGCCTGGTCGTCACCAACCACCATTGCGGCTACGGCGCGCTGCAGTACAACTCGACGCCGCAGAAGAACCTCATCGTCGACGGTTTCCTCGCGAAGAACTTCAGCGAAGAGCTGCCGGGCGATCCGAACATGCGTGTGTTCGTCACCGAGGAAATCCGTGACGTCACCAAGGAAATCACCGGCAAGCTTACCGACAGCATGAGCGGCGCCGAGCGCTACAAGGCGATCGAGCAGGCGATCAAGGCGCAGGTGAAGGCCTGCGAATCCGATGGCTATCGCTGCGACGTCTACACGTTCCACGGCGGCTACAGCTACCAGTTGATCAAGCAGCTGGAGATCAAGGACGTGCGCCTGGTGTACGCGCCGCCGGAATCCATCGGCAAGTTCGGTGGCGACATCGACAACTGGATGTGGCCGCGTCACACCGGCGACTTCAGCTACCTGCGCGCCTATGTGTCGAAGGACGGCAAGTCGGCCACGTATTCGAAGGACAACGTGCCGTACAAGCCCAAGCACGTGCTCAAGGTGAACCCGCAGGGTGTGGAGCAGGGCGACTACGTGATGGTCGTCGGCTACCCGGGCCGCACCAATCGCTATCGCCTGTCGGACGAAGTCCAGAACTCGATCGACTGGGTGTACCCGACCCAGATCAAGGTCTACGAAGACACGCTCGACATCATCAACACCGCAGGCAAGGCCGACCCGAAGGTGGCGGTGAAATACGCCAGCATGGTGGCGGGCCTCAACAACTACCTGAAGAACTTCGGTGGCCAGCTCGAGGGCCTGCGTCGTGCCGACGCCGTGCAGGTGAAGCGTGATCAGGAAGCCCAGCTCGAAGGCTGGCTGAAGAAGCAGGGCGGTGCCGAGAATCAGGCGCTGGTGGCCGACATCGCCAAGTTGCGCCAGGCCATTGCCGATGAGAAGGCGCAGCGTGATCGTGCGCTGGCACTGAGTCTGGTCAATCGCGCCTCGCTGCTGGGCACCGGCGTGCGTCTCGTGCACCTTGCCAAGGAGCGTCCGAAGGCCGATCTCGATCGCGATGCCGGGTATCAGGAACGCGACTGGGTGCGCATCGAAGGTGGCCTCAAGCAGCTCGAGCGTCGCTACGATCCCAAGGTCGACCAGCAGTTCCTGGCCTATGGCCTCAAGCGCTACATCACCTTGCCGAAGGACCAGCGCCTGCCCGCACTCGACGCGTGGCTGGGCGATGCCAGGACCGACACACAGATCGAGCAGAAGGTGGTCGCGTTGTACGCCGGCTCCAGGTTGGGTGATACCGACGAGCGCCTGAAGTGGTTCAAGGCCGACAGCAAAGCGATCGATGCCAGCAACGACAGCGTGCTCAAGCTGGCGCGCGCGATGCAGCCGGAACTGCAGAAGATCGAAGACGAGGCCGATGCGCGTGCCGGCGAGATGACCAAGCTGCGCCCGCGCTTCATGCAGGCGATGATCGCGTGGAAGGACTCGCAGAATCTGCCGGTCTACCCGGACGCCAATTCCTCGCTCCGCGTCACCTTCGGCAACGTGCAGGGCGTGGCGCCGCGTGATGGCGTGAGCTACTCGGCCTTCACCACGGCGCAGGGCATCGTCGAAAAGGCGACGGGCAAGGTCCCGTTCAACGCGCCGCAGGCGGAGCTCGATGCGATCAAGGCCAAGGCCTTCGACGGCTATGCCTCCAAGAAGCTCGGTACGTTGCCGGTGGACTTCCTGGCAGACCTCGACATCACGGGCGGCAACTCCGGCTCGCCCGCGATGGATGCTGAGGGCCGCCTGGTCGGTCTCGCCTTCGACGGCAACTGGGAGTCGGTGAGCGGCGACTGGCTGTTCAACCCGCAGCTCAACCGCGCGATCCAGGTCGACGTGCGCTACATGCTGTGGGTGATGCACCACCTCGACCACGCCGACAACCTGCTCAAGGAGATGGGCGTGCCGGCGAAGTAAGTCGGCAGGTGTTACGAAAAACGGGCCAGGCGGCCCGTTTTTCGTTTCAGTCACCCGGGTCGCGGTTATTCACGGCGGATTGACGCGCGCCGCAGTGCACTCGCCGCCTCCGCCACCCGCACCACGAGGCGCGTCATGCACCCGTCCCACGATCAAGGCTGTGGCTGCGTTGACGGCCATCGTCGCACCCTCCTCAAGGCGACCCTGGGTGCCACGGCACTAGGTGCGATCGGCGGGTTCAGCCTGCTTGCCCCCCTGCTGGCCGAGGCGGAGGCGCTGACCAAGACGGCCCTCTCCAGGGAGATGCGCGACAAGCTCACGCCCGATCAGATCATTGCCCTGATGAAAGAGGGCAACGAGCGGTTCCGGTCGGGAAAGACAGAAATGCACGACTACGTGGCGCAGAAGCGTGCAAGCGCCGGTGGTCAGTATCCGGCGGGTGTCGTGCTGAGCTGCATCGATTCGCGAGCGCCGGCGGAGATCATCTTCAACGTTGGCATAGGCGCCATGTTTAATGCCCGGATTGCCGGCAACGTGGCCAATGACGATCTGCTGGGCAGCCTGGAGTTTGCCTGCGCGCTCGCCGGGGCCAAGGTCGTGTTCGTGATGGGGCACACCGCATGTGGTGCAATCACGGGCGCCATTGATCATGCGCAGTTAGGCAACCTCACCGGCTTGCTCGAGAAGATCAAGCCTGCGGTGCAAGCCACGAAATACGACGGTGAGCGAACCAGCAAGAACGACGCTTTCGTCGATGCCGTGGCGAGGACCAACGTCGAGCTCACCATCGACGCTATCCGCAAGCGCAGCGACGTGCTGGCGGGGCTGGAGCGCGAAGGCAAAATCAAGATCGTGGGCGGCATGTACCACCTGGTAGGAGGACTCGTGGAGTTCTACGCCTGAGCTGATCTGTCGCGTCGGGTTCCGTGCGCCCAGCGGCTACACTAATCGGGATGCCCATCGATCACCGACCTCCCGCCATCTTCCTCATGGGGCCCACGGCTTCCGGCAAGACCGCGCTGGCGTGTGCGCTCAGCGATCGCTTTCCGTGCGAGCTGATCAGCGTCGACTCGGCCCTCGTGTATCGCGGGCTCGACATCGGCTCGGCCAAGCCTGGTGCGACGACCTTGCAGCGGTATCCGCATGAGCTGATCGATATTCGCGACCCGGCCGAGCCCTACTCAGCAGCGGACTTCCGTGTCGACGCGTTGGCCGCCATGCAGCGGATCACAGGGCGGGGTCATGTTCCCTTGCTCGTGGGTGGGACGGGGCTGTATTTCCGGGCCTTGCAGCGCGGGCTTTCGAACCTGCCCGAAGCCGACCCCGAGGTTCGCGAGCGTTTGAGCGCCGAGGCGGCAAGCGTGGGCTGGCCGGCCATGCATGCACGTTTGCGGGATCTCGATCCGGTGGCGGCGGCGCGCATCGGGCCCAATGACGCCCAGCGCATCCAGCGCGCGCTGGAGGTACTTCAGCTGACCGGGCGCCCGATGTCGGAGCAGCAGGGCGCTTCGGGCTATCGACTTCCCTGGCGGGTGCTCAAACTTGCCCTTTTGCCGGAGGATCGCGCGCCACTGCATGCGCGCATCGCGACCCGCTTCGATGCGATGCTGGCCGAGGGTTTCCTTGACGAGGTCCGGGGGCTCCGGGCTCGCGGTGACCTGCATCCCGATCTTCCCGCCATCAGGGCAGTGGGTTACCGGCAGGCCTGGGAGTTCCTGGACGGCCAGATATCGGAGTCCGAATTTCGCGATCGCGGCGTCTTCGCCACGCGCCAGCTGGCCAAGCGCCAGATCACCTGGCTGCGAAGCGAGCTCGATGCCCGGGTCCTGGACCCGGATCAACCGGGGCTGGAGTCCCGGGCCGCCGATGCCCTCACATGGTTTTTGCGCCCGGCGTCGGAGATTTGAGGCGCCGATTTTGCAAACTTTTTACAGGCAACACGCACAGGGCTCATTTGCCCTGCAAATGCCCTTTCATCAACGATTTAAAAGTGGTTAATATTCAATTGTCTTGGGCCGGGGCGCGACCTGCGTCTTTTATCCGGCCCGTGGGTTGCGAGGGGAGAACATAAAATGTCCAAAGGGCAGTCGTTGCAAGATCCGTTTTTGAATGCTTTGCGCCGTGAGCGCGTTCCGGTCGCCATTTATCTGGTCAATGGAATCAAGTTGCAGGGCACGATCGAGTCGTTCGATCAGTTTGTGGTGCTCCTGCGCAACCAGGTGAGCCAGATGGTCTATAAACACGCCATCTCCACCGTCGTCCCAAGCCGCAATGTCCGCGTGGGCAATGGTCACGACGGCCACGTCGAATCCGCGACGGGTGCCGATTCCGAGGCTTGATCGGCCGCTCGGGAAGACCCATGTGAACAAGGCTGTGGGCACCAGCCCGCGGCCTTGTTCGCCTGACGTGGCCCCGAGGGGCGCCAGGGCGATCCGGTGTATATCCCATACACTTGCCATGTTCCGGCCTTGCGCCGGTGTGGCTACTCGCACAGGTCATCCCAGATAAGTGTTCGACAGACAGAAAAAAGGTGAGCGCGCCGTGCTCGTCCTGCCGCATTCGCGCGGTGAAGGCGACAGCGCCAGGCGTGCCGAAGAATTTGCCGAGTTGGTCAAATCGGCCGGCGCCGAGGTGCTGGGAAGCATTCCCGCACGCGTCGATATCCCCAATCCTCGCTTCTATATTGGCTCGGGCAAGGCCGAAGAAGTGGCCGAGATGGCCGCGGCACTCGAGGCCGACCTGGTGCTGGTCGATCACACCCTTTCGCCCGTGCAGGAGCGAAACCTTGAGAAGCATCTCAAGGTGCGCGTGGTCGATCGCGCCGGACTCATCCTGGATATCTTCGCCCAGCGCGCCCGTTCCCACGAAGGCAAGCTGGAAGTGGAGCTGGCCCAGCTCAAGCACATCGCCACCCGGCTGGTGCGGGGCTGGACCCACCTTGATGCCCAGCGCGGCGGTGCGATCGGCAACCGCGGCCCCGGCGAAACCCAGCTGGAAACCGACCGTCGCCTGCTCGCCGAGCGGGTGAAAATGCTCACCAAGCGTCTGGAAAAGGTGCAGGTACAGCGCGGTCAGCAGCGCCGTGCGCGCCTGCGCAATACCGTGCCGCGCGTGGCGCTCGTCGGTTACACGAATGCGGGCAAGTCCACGCTGTTCAACGCGCTGACCTCCGGCGAAGTGTTCGCGGCGAACCTGCTCTTCGCCACGCTGGATCCTACGGTGCGCAAACTCGACGACCTCAGCTGCGGCCCCGCAGTGATTGCCGATACGGTCGGCTTCATCCGTGATTTGCCCCACGACCTGGTGGCCGCCTTCCGCGCCACCCTGGCCGAAGCCCGCGATGCCGACCTGTTGCTGCATGTCAGCGATGCGGCGGACGACGAGCGCGAGTACCTGCACCGCGTCGTCGACCAGGTGCTGGAGGAAATCGATGCCGGCGACGTCCCGCAACTACGCGTGATGAACAAGATCGACCTGGCGGGCACCGAGCCCCGGATCGATCGCGATAGCGAAGGGCGGCCCACGGCGGTCTGGTTGTCGGCGGCGTCGGGGCAGGGGCTGGACCTGCTGCGCCAGGCGCTGGGCGAACTGCTGGGCGGTGATCGCGTCCGTTCGGCGTTGCGCCTGCCACTGACCGAAGGGCGCCTGCATGCGCGTCTCCGGGCGGCGGGAGCCATCGCCAGCGAAGACGTCGATGCCGATGGATGGATGCTGCAGATCGATGCGCCCCGCAGCGTGCTGGCACCCCTGGGTGGTGGGACGGAGGCCGAGGCGGCGCTGATGCGCGGGCTGCTCGACGTCCCGGAACTGTCGGTCGACGAGTGACAGGCAGGCGGGTAGTCGCCCGCCTTGCTCCCTTACCTGAAGCAGCCTGTATGGTTCCCGGCCCGGTCGCGTCGGACGCGTTCCTGGCACCCAGTCTGCCGTCTACCTCTGGTAGAATCCCGACTGTTTGTGCGACTCCGTGCCGGACGGCACCCTTGCCTCGACACGACCCGTCACCATGTTGCATACCGATCAAGGTGTTTTCCGGCCGATGTTGCCGGCCTCCCAGCGGCCTCAAGGAGACTGACAATGGCCTGGAACGAACCCGGCAACGGGCAGCGTGACCCCTGGGGCAAGAATCGCCAGCCCGGCGGCAAATCGGGGCTGGACGACATGCTCAAGCAGTTGAAGGCACGTTTCGGCAAGCTGGGCGGTGGCCCGGGCGGCGTGCTAACCATTATCGTGGCCCTGGTCCTGGCCTCGCTCCTGCTCAGCAGCTACACCATCGTCGATGCCCGCCAGGCTGGCGTGGTGCTTCGCTTTGGCCAGTACTCGCGCACCCTCGGCCCCGGCTTCCACTTCAAGCTTCCCCGCCCGTTGGAGTCGGTCACCAAGGTCAGCACCACCGAGATTCGCTCGGTGACGGACACCGTCCGCATGCTGACGGCCGACGAAAACATCATCTCGGTCGACTTCAACGTCCAGTACCAGGTGTCGGACGCGCGCAAATTCCTCTTTGCGCTGAGCGGCAAGCCGGAAGACACGCTGCGTCAGGCATCCGAAGCCGCGGTGCGCTCGGTGGTCGGCGCCAACGTGATGGACAACATCCTCACCAGCCCCGGCGCAGAGCAGGTCATCGCCGCCCCGGCGACCGCCACGACGGCGGCAGCCCCCGTGACCACCGCCCCCGTGGCAGCGGCCGCGCCGGCCCAGACGCGTGACACTTTGCAGCAGCAGACCCGCGAAATCCTTCAGGCGACGCTGGACAGCTACGACTCGGGCCTGCGCATTACCGACGTCAGCTTCCAGAACGTGGCGCCGCCGCAGGAAGTGAAGGACGCTTTCGACGACGTCAACGCGGCGCGCGAAGACAAGCAGGGCACCGAGAACAACGCCCGCGCCTATGCCAGCAAGGTGGTGCCGGTGGCCCGCGGTGAAGCCGCGCGCATCGCTGCCCAGGCCCAGGGTTATGCCGCCGAGCGCGAGGCTCGCGCCACGGGCGATGCCGCTCGCTTCAATCTCATCCTCAAGGAATACCGCGCCGCGCCGGAGGTCACCCGCCGTCGCCTGTGGCTGGAAACCGTCGAGGACGTGATGTCGAACAACCCGAAGGTGCTCGATGGCGCCAACGGTCGCAACATGATCTATCTGCCGCTTGATCGCGCCGCCGGCAACGTCAAGGACCTGCCGCCCGTCGGCACGGTGATGCAGTCCGGCGCGGCGGATGCCACGGGCAAGGAGAAGCAGCCATGAAGTTCTTTGCCGGCATTCTCGTCGTCCTGGCCGTCCTCCTCGGCTACAACAGCATGTTCGTCGTGCACGAAGGGCAGGCCGCCCTCGTGACCCAGTTCGGCCGCATCGTGCGCGCCGGCGACGCCCCAGGCCTGCACTTCAAGGTGCCGTTGATCCAGCAGGTGCTGTTGTTCGATAACCGCATCCTGCCGCTCGAAGCCAAGCCGGAGCGCTATTTCACTTCCGAGAAGAAGAGCGTCAACGTCGATTTCTACGTGAAGTGGCGCATTGCCGACAGCGCAGCCTACTACCGCGCCACGGCCGGCCAGGAACTGCAGGCTGTCAGCAGCCTGGCGCCGATCGTGAAGGACGCGCTGCGCTTCGAATTCAACGCGCGCACCTTGCAGGAACTGATCTCGGGTGGCCGCAAGGACATTACCGAGCGCGTGCGCAAGCAAACCGACGCCGCTGCTCGCAAGAACCTGGGCATCACCGTGGTGGACGTGCGCATCAAGCGCATCGACCTGCCGGACGAAGTGAGCGAGTCCGTTTACAAGCGCATGCGCGCCGAGCGCCTGCAGCTGGCCAACGAGCTCCGCTCGACCGGTCAGCAGGCTGCCGAGGCCATCCAGGCCGATGCCGACCGCCAGCGCCAGATCCTGATTGCCGACGCCGAGCGTGACGCGGCCTCGGTGCGGGGTGAGGGCGACGCGAAGGCCGCCGGTATCTATGCCCTGGCCTATGGTCAGGATCCGGAGTTCTTCGCGTTTTATCGAAGCCTGGGCGCGTACCGTAAGTCGTTCGAGGACGGCAAGGGCGTGCTGGTGCTCAAGCCGGATTCCGAGTTCCTGCGCTATTTCAACGACGGCAACAGCAAGCGCTGAGGAAGGATGTCCTTAAGTGATGCCGCGTGATCTGGCGGCCGCCTTATGCCTGGTGGTCGTCATCGAAGGACTGGTTTTGTTTGCGGCGCCCCGTGGGTGGCAATCGGCCATGCGCGAGGCGCAGAAGCTCGCCCCGGGCAAGCTGCGACTGATCGGCGCGGTGGCCATGGCGGCGGGCCTGCTTTTCCTGCAGTTCGTGCACTAGTCACGACTGAGCAACGCGATTCGTTTCACATCCTCCGGCCCCTCGGGCCAGCCATATCGAGCGAGTAAAGATCATGGGTAAGTCAGTCGTAATCCTTGGCGCGCAATGGGGCGACGAAGGCAAAGGCAAGATCGTCGATCTGCTGACCGAACAGGTCAAAGCCGTGGCCCGTTTCCAGGGTGGCCACAATGCCGGCCACACGCTGGTGATCAAGGGCAAAAAGACGGTCCTCCACCTGATTCCGTCGGGCATCCTGCGTGACGATGCGCTGTGCCTGATCGGCAACGGCGTCGTGCTGTCGCCGGCCGCGCTCAAGCAGGAAATCGAAGAACTCGAAGCGCAGGGCGTGGAAGTGCGCTCGCGCCTGAAGATCAGCCCGGCTACGCCGCTGATCATGCCGTACCACATTGCCGTGGATAAGGCGCGCGAAGCCGCCGCCGGCAAGTCGGCCATCGGCACCACCGGTCGCGGCATCGGTCCGGCTTATGAAGACAAGGTGGCACGTCGCAGCGTGCGCGTCGCTGACCTGATGTATCCGCACGAGCTGCCGGAGAAGGTCAAGGCCGCCGTCGAGTACCACAACTTCATCCTCACGCAGTGGTTGAAGGCCGAACCGGTCGACTTCCAGCAGGTGCTCGACGATGCGCTGGCCTATGGCGAATTCATCCGCCCGATGGTCGACGACGTCGCCACCATCCTGCACGACGTGCGCAAGGAAGGCGGTCACATCCTGTACGAAGGTGCGCAGGGCGCGCTGCTCGACATCGATCACGGCACGTATCCGTACGTGACGTCCTCCAACACCACCGTCGGTGGCGCACTGGCCGGTACCGGCGTGGGCGCGGGTGACATCGACTACGTGCTGGGCATCTGCAAGGCCTACGCCACGCGCGTCGGCGGCGGTCCGTTCCCGACCGAGCTGCACGACGACATGGGCGAGCGCCTGCGCAAGGTTGGCAATGAATTCGGTGCAAGCACCGGTCGTCCGCGTCGCTGCGGCTGGATCGACCTCGTCGCGCTCAAGCGCGCCGTGCAGATCAACGGCATCAACGGCCTGGCGATCACCAAGCTCGACGTGCTCGACGGCCTGCCGACCATCAAGGTCTGCATCGCGTACGAATACCGCGGCAAGCGCCGTGAACTCGCGCCGCTCGATGCCGACGGCTGGGCCGAGTGCAAGCCGGTGTACCTGGAATTCCCGGGTTGGGAAGAGTCCACTGCCGGTATCCGCGAATGGGACAAGCTGCCGCCGGCCGCGCGCGCCTACCTGCGTGCCGTGGAAGAACTCTCCGGCTGCAAGCTGTCGCTGGTGGCCACCGGCGCCGATCGCGATGACACCATCATCCTCGACGATCCCTTCGCCTGAACCTCCGATCGCAGCACGCAAAAGGCCCCCGCTGGGGGCCTTTTGTTTTGTCGTTCATGGCACAGCTTGATAGCGGTGACCGAAGTCCGCGCGGAAGTGAACGCCTTTGCGTGGCACACCTTCGCGTCTGCCTATGCTTCAAGGTGGCCGCGGCTCATCGGATGCGCCGTCGAGGCGCGATACAGCGCGTGAACCACGTGTGCGCGATCGCACAATTGCAGCAATCGACTGACGTCCTGAGCTTCCGATGGACAGCTTTGTGAGCGCGGTACGAGCAGGCGCGGCGCGCAGCACGTAAGTTTGCGCGCAGCCAGGGGCGGCTCTAGGCGGCCAACCGTGGTCAGCGGGTCGAGAGTCCTTGCGACGCTCGCCCGCGCCCAACTCCCCTCACAGCGACTGTCTCCCCGGCAGTCGGGCAATATCGGGCTGGAATCATGCCGCGCCGCCGCATGGCTGGCATGACTTCCGGCCCGTGCCGGCAACCCACGCGCACCGCCACCATCCGGTTGTTCACAAGGATGCTCTGACGGGATCTTCCCACGCGTGAGCGGTGATGCCATACGCCTCCACCGGGTGATGATCCTGTCAGAGCATCTTCAGGCTCGCCGGCCATGCGCCGGAACCACTTCGAGGGGAAATCATGCGTCGCACTTTTCTGGGTTCTGCCATTGTCCTGGCGCTGGCAGGCGCCGCCCTGACCGCCGCACCGTCTGCGTTTGCCGACAAGGCACCGGTCGCCGCCACCGCCAACAAGGTCACCACGCAGCTGCCGCTTTCGGTGCGCCCGTCGCACTACGACGTTGAGGTGACGCCGCACGCCGAGTCGCTCACGTTCGACGGCAAGGTCACGATTACCGTCGACGTGCTGGAGCCGACGAGCAGCATCACGCTCAACGCGATCGACATGAGCTTCTCGAAGGTGTCGTTGACGCCGGCCAGCGGCAAGGCGCTGGCGGATCCCAAGGTCGCGGTGGATGCCGAGAAGCAGACCGCCACGTTCACGTTTGCCAAGCCGCTCGCCAAGGGCAGCTACAAGCTGTCCATGGATTACACGGGCAAGATCGGCACCCAGGCCAACGGCCTGTTCGCGATCGATTACGACACCAAGGCCGGCAAGAAGCGCGCGCTGTACACCCAGTTCGAGAACTCCGACGCCCGCCGCTTCATCCCGTCGTGGGATGAGCCGAACTACAAGGCGACCTTCAACCTCGTCGCTAACGTGCCTGCCGACCAGATGGCCGTCAGCAACATGCCGATCGCCAAGAAGGAAGACGCAGGCAAGGGCCTGGAGAAAGTCACCTTCCAGCCGTCGCCGAAGATGTCGACCTACCTGCTGTTCTTCGGCGTGGGCGACTTCGAGCGCGCCACCAAGATGGCCGGCAAGACCGAAGTGGGCGTGATCACGCAGAAGGGCATGCTCAGCCAGGCCGACTTCGCGCTGGATTCGGCCAAGATCATCCTCGACGAATACAACGACTACTTCGGCACGCCGTTCCCGCTGCCCAAGCTCGACAACATCGCCTCGCCGGGCCGCAGCCAGTTCTTCGGCGCGATGGAAAACTGGGGCGCGATCTACACCTTCGAGTACATCCTGCTGCTCGATCCGACCATCTCCACGCAGTCGGACAAGCAGGCCGTGTTCTCGGTGCAGGCGCACGAAATGGCCCACCAGTGGTTCGGCGACCTGGTGACCATGCGCTGGTGGGATGACCTGTGGCTCAACGAAGGTTTCGCTTCGTGGATGGAGGGCCGCACCACCGCCAAGCTGCATCCGGAGTGGAACACCAAGCTCGAAGAAGTCGGCGTGCGCGAAGGCGCGATGGGCCGTGACGCCATCGCCACCACGCATCCGATCGTGCAGCACATCGAAACGGTGGAGCAGGCCAGCCAGGCCTTCGACGCGATCACCTACTCGAAGGGCCAGGCCGTGATCGGCATGCTGGAAGGCTACGTCGGTGCCGATGGCTGGCGCGATGGCGTGCGCCTGTACATGAAGCAGCACGCCTACGGCAACACGGTGTCCGACGATCTGTGGAAGGCCGTGGAAACGGCGTCGAAGAAGCCGGTGACGACCATCGCGCATGACTTCACGCTGCAGCCGGGTATCCCGATGATCAAGGTGGAAAGCGCCACCTGCAACGCGGGCAAGACCACGATCAAGCTGAGCCAGGGCGAATTCACCCGTGATCGTCCGAACAAGACGGCACTGAAGTGGCATGTGCCGGTGATCGCGCAGACCGTCGGCGGCGAACCCGCTCGCACGGTGGTGGATGGCACCGCCACGATGGAACTGGCCGGTTGCGGCCCGGTGCTCGTCAACGCCGGTCAGAGCGGTTACTACCGCACGCTGTACGGCACCGAGCAGTTCGATGCGCTCAAGGGCAGCTTCGCGAAGCTGCAGCCGATCGATCAGCTGGGCGTGCTCGGCGACAGCTGGGCGCTGGGCATGGCCGGTCTGCAGTCGTCCTCGTCGTTCCTGGACCTGGTGCAGGCAACGCCCGCCGATGCCGACCCGCAGATCTGGGGTGACATCGCCGGTGACCTGACGGCGCTGGACGGCTACTACGATGGCGACGCTGCTCGCCAGGGCGCGTTCCGCAAGTTCGCCGTGGCCAAGCTCAAGCCCGTCTTTGCCAAGGTGGGTTGGGAAGAGAAGGCCGGCGAAGCCGATCCGGTGAAGGTGCTGCGCAACCAGCTGATCGGTGTGCTTGGCACGCTGGGCGACCAGGACGTGATCAAGGAAGCCCGCCGCCGCTACGCCGCCTCCGAGAAGGATTCGAAGGCTCTGCCGGGCGCGATCCGCCGCGTGACGCTCGCTGTGGTCGCCCGCAATGCCGATGCTGCTACCTGGGACAAGCTGCACGCCGCCGCCAAGGCCGAAAAGACGCCGATGGTGAAGGACCAGCTGTACACCTTGCTGTCGGTCGCGCAGGACAAGGCGCTCGCGCAGCGTGCGCTGGACCTCGCGCTCACCGATGAGCCGGGTGCCACCAACAGTGCCGGCATGATCGGCGCCGTCTCGGGTCGTCATCCGGAAATGGCCTTCGATTTCGCCGTGGCTCACAAGGCACAGGTGGACAAGCTGGTCGACTCCACGTCGAGCAGCCGTTACTACCCGGCACTGGGCGGCCGCTCGCTGAACCCGGCCATGGTCGGCAAGCTCAAGGCTTTCGCTGACAAGTACATTGCCGAAGGCTCGCGTCGCGACACCGAAACGGCCATCGCCAACATCGAGTACCGCGTGAAGGTGCGCGATGATCGTATGCCGGCGATCGATGCCTGGTTGAAGCAGCACGGCGCGTAAGCGTTCCGTTTCAGCAGGACGCAAGAAAACAAAGGCCCCGCTTCGGCGGGGCCTTTGTCATGTATGGATCGACTCAGCGGAACCTGAAATGCCGGTGCGCATCGCGCGCTTCGCGCAAACGCCGCGAGTGCGCCTTGAGCAGGTCGCCGCGTGTGATGAAACCCACCATGGCATGCGGCTCGCTCTTGCCGAGCACGATCAGGCGGCCGACGTCGGCTTCCACCATGTGATCGGCGGCTTCGCGCAAGGAGTGATCCTCGCGAACGACCAAGGGGGCACGGGTAATGAGTGTCACCAGGCGTGCCGACGGGTCGACAGCTTCGTCCGTCAGCTGACGCCGCGTCACCACGCCGATGGCCTGTCCCTGGTCGTTGATCACCGGGAAGCCCTGATGCCGCGACGCGTCGCCGCCGCTTCGCAACCACGCGCGCGCGTCGGCGATGGACAGGCTGTCGCGCAGGCTTACCACGTTGCGGCTGCATGCATCACGTACAAGGACTTGCTCGAGGAAGTCGGCGGTGTATTCGGCCGGCACGCGGACGCCACGCCGCGCGATCTTTTCAGTCATGATCGTGTTGTGCATCAGCAGGCCCGATACCAGGTAGGCCGCGACGCACGCAGCGAGCAAGGGCAGCAGCGCATGCGCTTGCAACGTGGTTTCCATCGCGAACACCACCGAGGTAAGAAATGCACGTGAGCTGCCCGCAAACATTGCCGCCATGCACACCAGTGCGGCGACGCGCGGATCGACATGCAAACCCGGAGCGGCATGCGACAGCGCCAGACCGAGGACGCCACCCAGGGCACCGCCAATGGTGAACAGCGGCGCCAGCGTGCCTCCGGACGTACCGCTACCGAGCGCCAGTGACCACGAGATCAGCTTCATCACGCATAGCGATGCCATGGCGGCGAGACCCAGCTGGCCGCTGATGACGGCGCTGATGTTGTCGTAGCCCACACCGAGCGTGCGCGGCGCAAAGTAACCCACCACGCCCACCGCAAGGCCGCCGAGCGCCGGCCACCACATCCAGTGGATCGGCAGCTTTTCGAAGCCGTCTTCGATCGCATAGACAAGCCGCGTGATGCCCACGCTCACGACGCCGAGCAGCAGCCCCATCAGCAGATACATCAGCATGGCCGCAAGCGTGGGGGCGGCGACGTCCGGCATCGGGAACACCGGTCCGGTGCCTTCGAAAAGCATCCGCAGCGTTGCACCGGTTGCCGCTGCAAGTCCGACAGGAATCAGGGAGCGCGCGCGGCGTTCGAACAGGAGCAGTTCAATGGACAAAAGTACGGCCGACACCGGCGCGGAGAAGATCGCCGCCATGCCCGCTGCGGCACCGGCGGCGAGCAGCGTCTTGCGCTCATCCGCCGTCACGTGGAGCAGCTGGCCGATCAATGAGCCCAGCGCACCGCCGGTGGCAATGATGGGGCCCTCCGCGCCGAATGGACCGCCCGTGCCGATCGCGATGGCGGAAGACACCGGTTTAAGCCAGGTGATGCGCGGTGGAATCTTGCTTTCATTGAGCAGCACCTGTTCCATCGCTTCGGGAATGCCATGTCCACGAATGGCGCGCGAGCCCCATCGCGCCATGGCGCCGACGATCAAGCCACCGATCACCGGTACGACGATCACCCAGGCGCCAAGATGGTGACCGGCGGGACTCACGAAATCGGTGCTGATCCGCCCATAGAACGCAAGATGGGTCACCAGGCCGATAAGGGCGGTCAGGCACCACGCAATGCCAGCGACGGCAGCACCAAGCGCGACGGAAAGCAGAGCCACGTAAACCACGCGACGATCCAGCGGACGGAATGTCCGCGGCATGTGCGCGTTGGATAGCGTGGAATCCAGTGAAGGGGCGAGCGAAAGGGCCGCACGGCTGTGCGGGCCCTGGTCAGGGTCATGCATGGGAATGTTCTCAAGGAATCCCTACAAGGCTACGTGTTTCTCCGGGCAGTAGCTGGCTGGGAAATGAACGAGGGCGAAGGCCGATCCAACCATGCGCAATATATTGCGATGTGATCGACCATCGGCATGGATACGACGCCGCGCTGGTTGAGTTGAATGATGGATAGTTCCGGTTTCCCGGGATGTTCCCGTCACGCACCGAATGACTTTCATGGTGCGAGCCATGAAGCGCTGGACAAGTGCTCATGCGGTCGATGGGAGGTGGCCATCACGAGCTCACGAAGCCTGTCTACGATGACTTGCCCTATCGGCACGCGATGACATCAGCCCGCGATGCCGATGCCTTGATTTTTCCCCACTCGTTCCTCAATGCCTCGCCATTGACTGGCGGGGTCAATGGCGCGCGCGTTCACCCCTTACAGCGACACATTCGTATATGCCCATACATTCATTGACCCCATCGTGGTCCGACCCGATGCCGTCCATGCGGCCCGACGCAAGGGTTGGTTCATCCCAACCGAGCTTTGCTGACAATCGACCCCACGCATTGCCCGAAAGCTGGCACCTCATTCCGGAGTCGCCGCCGGGACCCAGGACGCGGTGGAACTTGGGAAATTGGTTCAGCCGGAGCGCAACTGGCGATCGAACCAAAAGGAGCTTGGATTCGGCTGTGCCTGAAGCGCCTCATGAATCGGCAAGCGCAAGTGAAACGTCGGTCTCGACGCCATCGGCTTGGGTCGATGCAGAGACAGATCCGGTACCCGCACCGATGGATGCGCCGGAGTGGAAACGTCCTTCATGGCTTCATGCCGGGAGTGATCACTTCGACGTGGGCCAGATCCTCCCTCCTTCGCTGATGGGTGCCGATCGCGTGCAGCTTGCCGAGCTCTTGCGTGCCACTGAGCGCGTGCAGCAGAAAGAACCTTCCCTGTCTCAGGTCATGAAGTCATTGAGCGCTGAGGGCCTGGCGGCGAGAAAGTCAGATCTCGAACGTCATCTGGCCAACTGGCTTTCCGGTTCGCTCACGCCGGGAACGAAAATCGATGATCTCTTCGTCGAGATCTATACGAGGCAACCGGTTGGCCAGAAAACGGTGGGTGGCCCGAGGAAATCCGTGCGATTGCCCATCTATGGGCCCGAAACGCGGCAACAGGTTCCCTTGTGGGGCGTTGCCATGCAGGCACATGACGGCGAGCCGGTCCCACGGGAGTACACGTCGAAGCTCGATACCTTGAGGTACGGCTCGCGGATCGTCGATGCACAAGGCAAGCCCGTGAATGTCGACATCGATACGATGCTCAATGCCCTGCGTGAATTTGACCTGGGTGACCGGGTGGTCAGGGACTTTCAAGCATCGCTGTTGGAAGGTCATCGCATCCTGGCGGATCAGGATGCGGCGGTCTTCGACTTCCATGTGATTGCAGCGTCGATCACCCGTGACATTCCCGAAGCAACCGGCACGGCATTGCGACGCTGGGCAACCAACGGCAGCGAGCCACTCTTGATCGGCGGGAAA
The DNA here is from genome assembly GCF_004322705.1 of Dyella terrae. Lineage (NCBI taxonomy): Bacteria > Pseudomonadati > Pseudomonadota > Gammaproteobacteria > Lysobacterales > Rhodanobacteraceae > Dyella > Dyella terrae. The sequence goes on from NZ_SIZZ01000001.1 coordinate 175,630, forward strand.
GAATATCGGTTTCGCAGTCTGCGAATCGCCGACGTTCCCGTGGTTGGCGCCGCCGTTCTCGAACCGGAAGGGCTTTCCGATGCGGCTGTTGCGGAACCCGTGATTCTGTACATGCCGGGTCGAATGACGCTGGATGACGACCAGAGGGCCGAAGCCGGCGCGGGCCTCCTGCGTCAGTTTGATTCGGCGGCGGAGCTTGCCCGCGAACTCAAGGCAATGACGGGCGCGGATCATCCACTCCATGCCATTCTCATGCGTAGCGGCTCGCCTTTTACCCAGGATCGCTACCGGAACGCTGTCGATCGCTTCGCCAGGGATGGTGACGCATCGCTGATCGGCCTTGCGAATCTCCAGGGCAACGTCTGGGATGAGCGTGCAAGGCTACTTTCCGAGGAGCTTGTCTCCGGCGTCAAGCAGGCTTTCAAATCCAATGAATCGAAGGATCACGAGTCGCATATCGAGAGAGTGATTTCTGGATTCAGCTACTTCAATACTGCCGCATCGATGGTGCCGGTCATCGGGTTTGGTTTCGACGTGTCATCGGCGGTCAACAGTGGCATGAGTGCCTATGTCCTGGATCGCTTCGGCGACCCGGAGCAAGCCAGCCAGTTTGAGCGCGAAATGCGGATGAATGCATTTGGCGCGGCGCTTTCCCTGGTTCTCGACGTTCCCGTCGGGAGCATGGTCGGGAAGTTGTCCATCGCCCGCTTCGGTCAGGGATTGCAAACGGCCATCCGGCCCCTGACGGGCCTTGGGAAACCCTCCAGCAGGCTTGCCAGATTGCCGATGGATGCCCAGACAGGCCTGCGCACCCATCAGGGGAAATCGTATATCGCCATTCGTGGCAGCGATGGCAGGGAGCGGTTCGCCACGGTCGAGTGGGACCCCCAGTGGGAAAGCTACCGCCTGGTGAAGGACGGGGTCTTGGCCGAGCCCGTTCGCTTTGACCGGCTCGCGAAGGTTTGGAAGCCTGATCTGCATCTTTGGGCGAGGGAGGCGTCGGATGGGCAGATACTCGAAAGCATGCTTCGCCGGCGCGGTGAGTTTGAGCTGAAACCCGACGAATGGACGGAGCTTGCGGCAGGTCTCAAGTCCCTGGGTGTCGACCGCGAAGACATCCTGCATGTTCTGCACAACGATGCCAGTGGCGTGCATGCCTTGACGCCCATGGCGGCTGGTATCGCCGATGCGACGCTCAGGCACGCCGCTACACGACTTCAGGATGGAAAGCCGGTTCGCATCGGCACCTCCGTTCTGCGTGACTGGATGCTCCCGGAGATTGCCAAGGGGCGTAAAAAGCCGGTTGTCGTGCTGGCACCGCGGACGGGCAACCCTGCGCCAGGGAAGCAGTCGCGCTTCCTCGCCGGCTATGACGCGGATGGTCAGGCGCTGTCACCGGACATCTATGACGCGTCCACGCGTGTCGGTCAGGCATTTGGAGGGAGGGACGCCATCGAAGTCCAGGAAATCCTGCCGGATGTGTTCTTGTCGGAAGCCGATGTGCCGACCCATCTCCCCGACGCGCATTCGGACGTCTTCGGTGGGGTGATGCGGGCCGAGTTGTTGCCGTCGCGAACCTCGGCTGCCGACGAGCCTGTCATGCATGAAGCCTTCATCGCGTCCGTCGTTGACGAGGCTGCCAAGCTTCGCAGGCAAGTGGGTCATGCCATCGCCGTGGGCGACACGGAGGCCTTGATCTCCCGGATCAAAACGTCGCTCTTGCCGGATTCGCAGTGGCAGGGATCTTCGGGTGAACTGATTTCCCGCATGGGTAGCATGAATCGCGCGATGCATTCATCACATCGACCCATGGACGTCCAAACCGAATCGGACATTGTCCGTGGCGCACTGGATTTGGGTGACCGTGTCGTCCGCGTTGAAATCGAGCGCCTGGCGAGCGCCGATGCCGCCATGGGTTCAAACAGTGGAAAGCAGGGCGTCCCAGATACGGTTTACGGGCCTGAGGACGCCACGTCGGCCATTCGCCTGCGTGCCATCACGGATGCACAGGGCAGGGCCATCACCTACCAGCATTTTGATGACTCGTCCCAGGATTTCCGCAGCGCGGAAGGTTGGGAGGGTTCGCCGCTTGTTTCTGCGCTTGCGATGGGTGGAAAGAGCGCCGTGCTTTCCGGCCTCGCCATCACGCCGCACGAGTTTGAGAAACTGGCCGCCGCGATTCTGGATATCCGCATTGAGCATGCGAACTTTGCCTTGTCGCCGCGCTTCAGTCCCTTTGCCGTAACCGACAGCAAACTCATCGCGCAGTTGGATGATTTGTTTGCCCGGGAAATCGATGCCCATGTGGCGACGGTAACGGTAGGTGCGCAAACTTATGCGCGTGTTGGTTCGACATCAGGCCGGGATACGTACTTCCGCGTGAGTATCGGGGCTCAACGCACCTACGAAATCCTGAACACGCGTACGGATGCGGCGGGGCGAGGCACGGGTGTCGAGATGTCGCGTGAAATGCAACTCTGGCACCCGATCGATGGTGTCGTGGGAGGCGTCGCCATCACCATGGCGAGCGACGTGCGCATGCTGCCCATCCAGGGTGTCGACTTCAAGGGGCCTGCCTATCGCGTGGGCTCGATCAAGGAAGATGGGATGCATCGGGCCATCGAGGTGGTTTACGAGGTGGAAACCGGCCATTGGATTCGACGTTTCGATGTCAAAGAGCTGATGCTCAATCGCGGACTTTTGGCGCATCTGGAACGCGGGGGCGGCGTGAATCCGTTTGAAGGAGCTGTCCCGGGCGCGGCTGGCGGTTCAGGGCTGATCACTCTGAAAGAGTGGCGCGAACGGACCCAGAAGGTCTTTAGCCAACCCAATGCTCCGAGGGAACAGATCAAGGAGATCATCTCGGGCATTCAGCGGTATCGGCTCACCAAGGCCGGAACCGACAATTTCGAGATGGTCCCGCCAGACAGGTGGTATCGGTCGAAGAAGGTGCCCACGTTGGAGGAGCGCCGGGCGGCGCTGGAAGCGCTGGGCGTCGATCCGGGTTATGCCGATCCGGACTTGATACGAAAGCTCACGCGTGATGCGGACGGGCAGCCGATGAAACAGCCCATCCGTCCGCTGCTTTATCACGGATGGTGGGGGCCGCTCGACATACCGGAGGATTTCTATGGCAACTTGAAAGGCGCCGGCGAGAGCTTCAGGGCGGGATTCAAGGATCTACCGGGCAACGTCGAGCACCACATCTACCTTTCATCGGAATACCGCGAGGTTTTCAACCGGAACAAGCTGATCCTGGAAACAAAGGTGCCAGGCCTTGAGGTGATTGAATTCGAGACGTCCCCGCTTCACACCCTGATTCATCAGGTTGAGGACGGCAAATACTCGAAGCTCTACTACGCGGCAAAGAAAACCGGTGGTCCATCGGCCGTTGCCGACTTTGTACGCTGGTTCGCGGCGGCACAATGGCTCGACAAGGATGGGAACCTGTTGTGGTCGGGTGGCGGGCAGTGGGGAGATATGGATGACGTATTCACCCGGCCGCTGACCGAGGCGGATGTCAGTGCGTTTCGAGGCGATGCGTTGTTGGGCGGGCTGGTATCGCATGAGGGTCTTGGCATGCAGGCCATGGTCAACACCAACGCATTTGGCATGCGGGCCGGGCACCCCTTGGCGAAAGCGGTACTCGATAAGTGCCTCAGGCTCCTCGACATTCACGGCCCGTACCTCGATCAGCCAAAGCCTGCGCCTGGCACGCCGGCTTATGCGAAGTACGCAGCCGTTCGCGCCAAGGTGTTTGGTGGCCCGCTCGCGCTCGATCTGGTGATCGTTGGCGAGAATTCCCCGGTCCCGATCGCTAAAGTTCGCGTGGATGTTCAGCGTGCCGCGTATGAGCACGGTGTGATCCTGGCACCGCAGCTGCTCAAGGATGCATCCGACACGGTGGGCTTGGGGTACGTCAATATGGGCAGTGAAAACAGCTGGCGGAATGCCAGGAAGAAATAGTCGTCGCCACAATGAATCACGCCCCTTGCGGGGCGTGATTCATCAGGGTATTTACGCTTCCACTTCGTCCTTGTACGCATCCACCGGGATGCACGCGCACATGACGTTCTTGTCGCCGTAGACGTTGTCCACGCGAGCCACCGGCGACCAGTACTTCTGCAGCTTGAGGCTGGGCAGCGGGAAGGCGGCCAGTTCACGCGGGTAGGCGTGCGTCCACTCGCTTGCCGTCACCATGGTGGCGGTGTGCGGGGCGTTCTTCAGCGGGTTGTCTTCGCGATCCAAACGGCCGTCTTCGATCGCGCGGATCTCGTCGCGGATCTGGATCATCGCGTCGATGAAGCGATCGAGTTCGTGCTGCGATTCGCTTTCGGTCGGCTCGACCATCAGCGTACCCGCCACCGGGAAGCTCAGCGTCGGCGCATGGAAGCCGAAGTCGATGAGGCGCTTGGCGACGTCTTCCGCGCTGATGCCGGTGCTGTCCTTGAGCGGGCGCAGGTCGAGGATGCACTCGTGCGCCACCAGGCCATTGCGCCCGGTGTAGAGCGTCTCGTAATGCGGGGCCAGGCGCTTGGCGATGTAGTTGGCGTTGAGCAAGGCCACCTGGGTGGCGTGGCGCAGGCCTTCGGCGCCCATCATGGCGATGTACATCCAGCTGATCGGCAGGATGCTGGCGCTGCCGAAACTGGCCGCGCTCACCATGCCGACGTCGCCTTCGCCACCGAAGGTGCGCGGCAGGAACGGTGCCAGGTGCGACTTGACCGCACACGGGCCGACGCCGGGGCCGCCGCCGCCGTGCGGGATGCAGAAGGTCTTGTGCAGGTTGAGGTGCGAAACGTCCGAACCCCACTTGCCCGGCTTGGCAACGCCGACCAGCGCGTTCATGTTGGCGCCGTCGGTGTACACCTGACCGCCGTGCTTGTGCACGATGTCGCAGATGGCGACCACGTCTTCCTCGAACACGCCGTGCGTGGAGGGGTAGGTGATCATCAGTGCGGCGAGACGATCGCTGTACTTTTCGGCAGCGCGGCGGATGTCTTCGACATCAACGTTGCCGTTGCTGTCGCACTTGGTCACCACCACGGTCATGCCGCACATCTGCGCGGACGCCGGGTTGGTGCCGTGGGCCGATTCCGGGATCAGGCAGATGTCGCGGTGATCTTCGCCGCGCGAGCGGTGGTAAGCGCGAATGGCGAGGAGGCCGGCGTATTCACCCTGGGCGCCGGAGTTCGGCTGCAGGCTGACGGCGTCGTAGCCGGTGCATTCCACCAGCATGGCTTCCAGCTCGTCGATCAGCTGCTTGTAACCCTGCGTCTGGTCGGCCGGGGCGAGCGGATGGATGTTGCCGAATTCCGGCCACGTCACCGGGATCATCTCGGCGGTGGCGTTGAGCTTCATGGTGCAGGAGCCGAGCGGGATCATGGTGCGATCCATGGCCAGGTCCTTGTCCGACAGCGAGCGCATGTAGCGCAGCAGCTCGTGTTCGCTGTGATGCGTGTTGAACACCGGGTGCTCGAGGAACTTGCCCTGGCGCAGCAGTGCCTGCGGGATGGCGTCGTGCACCTGCGCATCGAGCTCGTCGATGTTGTCGATGCAACCGCCGAACAGCGCCACCAGCTTGCAGACGTCGTCGCGCGTGGTGGTTTCGTCCAGGCTGATGCTGACGCTGGTGCCGTTGATAGCGCGCAGGTTGATGCCGGCGGCGTGGGCCTTGGCGTGCACGGCGTCAGCGTCGATGCCGGTGACGTGCAGCGTGTCGAAGAAGTTCATCTCCAGCGTCACGCCGGCCTGGCGTAGCGCAACGGCGAGGATCGCGGCGAGGCGATGCGTGCGGCGCGCAATGCGGGCGAGGCCTTCCGGACCGTGGTACACGGCGTACATGCTCGCCATGACGGCCAGCAGCACCTGTGCGGTACAGATGTTGGAGGTGGCCTTCTCGCGACGGATGTGCTGTTCGCGCGTCTGCAGGGTCAGGCGGTAAGCGGCCTTGCCTTCTGCATCGACCGACACGCCGATCAGGCGGCCCGGCATGGAGCGCTTGTAGGCGTCGCGGCAGGCGAGGTAGGCAGCGTGCGGGCCACCGAAGCCGAACGGCACGCCAAAGCGCTGGCTGTTGCCGATGACGATGTCGGCGCCCCACGAGCCCGGCGAGGCAATCAGCGTGAGGGCGAGCAGGTCGGTGGCGACCGAGACCAGGCCGCCGCGCGCGTGCACGGCATCGGCGGTGGCCTTGTGGTCGTGAATCGCACCGAAAGTGTTGGGGTACTGCAGCAGTACGCCGAAGCTGTCGGTGGTGGCGGCGTCAGCGGCCGGGCCCACCTTCACTTCGATACCCACGCCATCGGCGCGGGTGTGCAGCACTTCGATGGTCTGCGGGTGCACGTCGTCGGCGACGAAGAAGATGTTGCTCTTCGACTTGGCCGAACGCTTGGCCAGGGTCATGGCTTCGGCCGCGGCGGTGGCTTCATCCAGCAGCGAGGCATTGGAGATATCCATGCCCGTGAGGTCGGCGACCATCGTCTGGAAGTTGATCAGGGCTTCCATGCGGCCCTGGGAGATCTCGGCCTGGTACGGCGTGTAGGCCGTGTACCACGCCGGGTTCTCGAGAATGTTGCGCAGGATGACGTTCGGCGTGAGCGTGCCGTAGTAGCCCTGGCCGATGAAGCTGCGGAACACGCGGTTCTTGTTGGCGATGGCGCGGATCTTCGCCAGCGCGTCCTGCTCGGTCATGGGCGAGGCCAGGGCCAGCGGCGCGGCGGACTTGATGTTCGACGGCACGATGGCGTCGGTCATCGTCTCCAGCGAGGCGTGGCCGACCACCTTGAGCATATCGGCGATTTCGGCGTCGTTCGGGCCGATGTGACGTTCGATGAAGGCGTGATGATGCTCGAGGTCGCGCAGGGTGGGGTTGGCGTTCTGGCTCATGACTGGGGCGTCCGAAAATAGCCGGCAAAGGCTGGACGTGCGTGCCGCACGTGGGGCGCCCCTCTGTCCTTTTGCCTGAGAGTTTGGAAGCGGATCGCTTCGTGCCCCTTCGGCGCCGGATTGAACCGGTCTCTCCAGAGTGTTTAGCGCGTGGTGGTATGGGAGCCTGAGCGATTACGGGCGTTGCGCCTTCGGCAGCGGATCCAGCCGCTTCTCCCACCATGCGCTTAAGCGGGCGATTATACCTGCCGGTTGTCGGATTTGGCTCAGCTGGATGCCGGGGCGGGCCGACCCCATGTAAGGAACCGGGACGCCGACCCCACGGCGCCCGGGTTCTCAAATCATCACGAGATCAAAGGATTTATCCGTATATGAGTGCCGCACCCTTCAAGCTCCGCCACATCGACCACATCGTCCTGCGGGTCATCGACCTGCCGTCCATGCTGGATTTCTACCTGAACGTGCTCGGCTGCACCGAGGAGCGGCGGCAGGAGGAGATCGGGCTGTATCAGCTGCGGGCGGGTTCGTCGCTGATCGACCTGGTGCCCCTGGACGGGAAACTCGGCCGCATGGGCGGGCAGGGGCCCGGAGCGGAAGGCCACAACGTTGACCACATCTGCCTGGCCGTGGAGGGATATGACGAGGTGGCGATCCGGACTTATCTGGACGCCAAGGGGGCTCGGATCGGCGAGTCGGGCTCGCGCTACGGCGCGGAGGGCGAGGGCCCGTCGCTGTACCTCTACGACCCGCAGGGGAACATGATCGAGTTGAAGGGGCCACCGGCGGTCTGAGGCCGCCAGGCGCGGCTTAGGTAGAACTGCTTACCTTCGCGCCGGTGCTTCTACCGTTGTACCGGTAGAGCCCGGCGCCGACAGTGGTTGCAACCCCCTCGATGGCCGACGGTCATGGTCCGGTTGAGCGATTACCCGCTGCTGCTGTTCGTCATCTGCTTCGTCATCCTCACCTGCGCCGCCTTCGCGGGCCGGCGCTGGACCTCGCGGCGCAAGGAGTTGCTCGACGAAGCAAGCGAGACGTTTGGCGTCGTGCAGGCGGCCTCGCTGACTCTGCTGGCGCTGCTCATCGGTTTTACGTTTTCGATGGCGATCAGTCGCTACGACCAGCGCAAGACCTACGAGGAAGAGGAGGCCAACGCCATCGGCACCGAGATGGCGCGCCTGGATCTGATCGACGACAAAGCCCAGCCGCTGGCGAAAGCACTGCTGGCCAAATATCTGCAACAGCGCATCGCGTTCTATCAGGCACCCAATGAAACCGAGGCCTCGCGGGTTCTCGTCATCCAGGCGGGGATCGAAACCCAGCTGTGGAAAAGCGTGGTCGATGCCGGCCGGGAACGCCGGGATCCCATCACGGGCCTGGCCGTCGCTGGGATGAACGATGTGCTCAATGCATCGGGTTACACGCAGGCTGCGTGGTGGAACCGGATACCGCGTTCGGCGTGGCTGCTCTTGCTGGTGCTGGGCACGTTCGCGAACCTGCTGGTGGGCATGGGAGCAAAGAACGCGCGCAAGGCGCCGAGTCTGCTGGTGATCATGCCGTTCTTTGCGGCGATGTCCTTTGCGTTTATCGCAGACATCGATGCACCGCGTGGCGGGTTGATCCGGGTGGTGCCGCAGAATCTGATCGCGGTGATGGATTCACTGAAACCGGCGCCGTGATTTTCCAAACGCCAGAAACAACAAAGCCCGCATCGCTGCGGGCTTCGTTTATTATTGGTGCCCAGGAGAGGACTCGAACCTCCACGGTTTTACCCGCTAGTACCTGAAACTAGTGCGTCTACCAATTCCGCCACCTGGGCAGGTGTCCCGCGCTTAATTCAAGCTGCGTGAGCCGCGTAGATTAGGCACAGTGGGAGGGGTTGTCAACTATTCTTTCACTCGATTTTTATCGCGCCGGGTTCGAACTACGCCGGCGCTCCCCATCAAGGCTGATAAGTGACCAAGAAAAACAAGGACAAGAAGATCCCTGCCGTCAAGGCAGGACGTAGCGCCAGCAAGGCTCCGAAGGCTGCGGCCAAGGGCGCCTGGGGCGACAGTTTGCCCGCGCTGCCGCCGCTGCCGCCGCTCGCTGGCAAGCGCGCGAAGAAAGCATCGGCCATCGCGCCGGCCGCGCCCATGCGCAGCAACGATCCGCAGGCCGAACGCGAAGCGCAGCGCTATGAGCGCCCGATTCCCAGCCGCGAGGCGATTCTGACGCTGCTGTCCGAGCGCGGCGAATTGCTGACCGAAGCGCGCATCGCCGAGGCGCTGGAACTGTTCGACGAATACGATCTCAATGCACTGCGCAAGCGCCTGGGCGCCATGGTGCGTGACGGCCAGTTACTGTTGGGCCGTCGTGGTGGCTACGCGCCGACCAACAAGCTCGACCTGATCCAGGGCCAGGTGCTGGCCAATGCCGAGGGCTACGGCTTCCTGCGGCCGGATGACGGTGGCGAGGATATCTATCTTTCGCCGCAACAGATGCGATCCGTGCTGCACGGCGATCGCGTGCTGTGCAGCGTGGTGGGCATGGACCGTCGCGGCCGCAAGCAGGGTGCGATTGTCGAAGTGCTGCAACGTCGCTCGCCCCGTCTGGTCGGGCGTGTCGTGGTCGAGAACGGGGTGACCGTGGTGGCGCCGGACGATCGTCGCCTGCACCAGGACATCCTGATTCCGCCCGGCAAGGACATGGGGGCGAAGAACGGCCAGATCGTGGTCGCCGAGATCACCGATCCGCCGACCAACTACCGTGGCCCGCTGGGCACGATCCTTTCCGTACTGGGCGAACGCCTGCAGCCGTCGCTGCTGGTCGAGATGGCCATTGCCAGCCATAACCTGCCCCATGAGTGGCCGGACGATGTGATTCGCGATGCCGCGCGGGTCGAACCTCAGGTGACGGCGGCCGAGCGCGAAGGGCGCGTCGATCTGCGTTCGTTGCCTTTGGTGACCATCGACGGTGCCGATGCCCGTGATTTTGACGATGCCGTCTATGCCGAGCCGCGTCGCGGTGGCGGTTACCGCCTGATCGTGGCGATCGCCGACGTGTCGCATTACGTGAAGATTGGCGCCCCACTTGATCGCGAAGGTTACGAGCGCAGCACGTCCACCTATTTCCCCGGCTTCGTGGTGCCGATGCTGCCGGAGACGCTGTCCAACGGCATTTGTTCGCTGAATCCGAAAGTCGACCGCCTGTGCATGGTGTGCGACATGGTGGTGAACGAAGAGGGCGAAGTCACCAAGTCGAAGTTCTACGAGGCGGTGATGTATTCACACGCACGCCTTACCTACGACAAGGTGTGGGCAGCCGTCGGTCTCGAGGACGCCGACACCCAGCACGAGCTGGCGGACGTCATGCCGCAGTTGCGACATCTGCACGATCTGTACAAATCGATGGCTGCGCAGCGCAAGCGCCGTGGCGCCATCGATTTCGAAACACCTGAAGTGAAATTCCGACTCGACAACACGGGCGACGTGGTTGCCATGGGTGCGACCGAGCGTAACGATGCGCACAAGCTCATCGAGGAGTGCATGATCGCCGCCAACGTGCAGGCGGCCATGTTCCTGGAGAAACGCAAAATTCCTGCGCTCTACCGCGCCCACGAGCCGCCGCCGGAAGAGAAGTACGAAGACCTCCAGCAGTTCCTGCGCGAGTTCAAGCTGCGCATGCCTCCGGTAAGCGAAGTAACGCCCGGCGATTTCGCCGATGTCCTGCGCATGGTGCACGACCGTCCCGAGCGCGAGCTGATTCAGTCGGTATTGCTCCGTGCCCAAAGCATGGCGGCCTACCAGCCCGAAAATCGCGGGCATTTCGGCCTGGCACTGGACGCATACGCACACTTCACGTCGCCCATCCGCCGCTATCCCGACCTCCTTGTCCACCGGGCCATTCGCTACGCGTTGACGGGCGGCAAGCCGTCCGACTATGCGTACAGCCCTGCGCAAATGGCGGCGATGGCGATTCATTGCTCGCAGCGCGAACGTCGTGCGGAAGAGGCGGAGCGCGATGTGGACGAGCGCTACAAATGCGCATGGATGTCCAAGCATATTGGCAGCGAGTTCAATGGCACCGTCACGGGCGTCACGTCGTTCGGCTTGTTCGTGGAGCTGGATGAGTCGAAAGTGTCTGGCCTGGTGCATATCAGCCAGCTCAGCAACGACTATTACCACTTCGATCCGGTTCGCCACTTGCTCAAAGGTGAGCGCACCGGCGCTCAGTTCCGCCTGGGCGACCATGTGCGCGTGCAGGTGCTGCGCGCGAGTCTGGAGGATCGCAAGATCGACTTCCGGTTGGTCGGTCGACGCGAAGCCTTCGTGCCGCCGGCGCGTGCGGCGCGTTCGTATGACTACGCCAATGCCGGCGAGCGCTATTCCTTGCCGAAGCGCGCGACAGGCGGGGCGCCTGCGCGGGATAATGCGCGCGATGGAGCGCCACCGTTCCGCGACAAGAAAACACCCAAAAGCGGCGTAAAGGCCAAGGCGGCACCGGGCAAGGACAAAGGCAAACCCAAACCCAAGCCCAAGGCCACCAGGATCGACAAGGCAAGCAAGCCCAAGCCGCCAAAAGCGGCCAAGCCCGGCAAGAACAAAGGCAAACGATGAGCGAGAGTTGGATCGTCGGGATCAATCCCGTGGAAGGTGCGCTGAGTAATGATCCGGAGCGCATCAAGGAAGTGCTGGTCGAGAATGGCCAGCGCAATGCGCGCGTGCATGAACTGGCCGAGCGCGCCAAGGCGCTGCGTATTCCGGTGCATCACCGTCCGCGCGAGCAGTTGGAAAAGGTCGCCGGCGAAGCGCGTCACCAGGGTGTGGTCGCGCTGTATGTGGCCCCGCCGATGCGGGGTGAAAACGATATCGAGAGCCTCCTGGAGGCAGCTGGCAGCGAAGCGCTGGTACTGGTGCTCGATGGCGTGACCGATCCGCACAACCTCGGTGCCTGCCTGCGCAGCGCGGCTGCCGCCAACGCAACGATGGTCATCGTTCCGAAGGATCGCGCCGTCGGCCTGACGCCGGTGGTGCGACGTGCCTCCGCCGGTGGCGCTGACCGTGTGCCGCTGGTTGCCGCGACCAATCTGGCTCGTGCGTTGCGCACGCTCAAAGATGCGGGTGTCTGGATCACCGGTCTGGCCGGTGAAACCGACACATCCATTTACGACGTGGACCTCAAGGGCCCCGTGGCCCTCGTGCTCGGCAGCGAAGGCGAGGGCATGCGTCGACTCACCCGCGAAACCTGCGACTTCGTCGCGCGGATCCCGATGCCCGGCGTCATGGAGAGCCTCAATGTCTCCGTGGCCACTGGCGTTGTCCTGTTCGAAGCCTTGCGCCAACGAGGGAAAACACGATGACCTTCCTGTGGCATGACTGGGCCGGTTACATCGGCGTCGTACTGGTGCTGCTTGCGTTCCTGCTCCTGCAGGCGCGCAAGGTGCATGGCAATGGCATCGTCTTCCAGCTGATGAATGTGCTGGGGGCGATCGGCGTGATGTTGTCGCTGCTCTTTGGCGTGATGAACTGGCCGTCCTTCATGATGCAGGTGGCCTGGTTAGCGATCGGCGTTTACGGCATCCTCAACAGCGCGCGCGTGCGTCGCGAGCTGCGGGATGTCGAGCGCAAGATCTCGACCTGAATAGCGGGTCAGGCAGGCGTCGCCGCGGGTGATAAAATAAGCGGACCGGCGCAGTCCGGTCCGGCGGGGACGACCCTGCTGCGTTTCGTTTCCGCGGGGACGGCCCTGCTCATGCAAGACAGCCGTCCCGGTCGCGTTGAATGACTTCCGCTGGACCTGCGTTGACGGCTCTCAAGGAGTGGCGTCATGGCCTGGATCTATCTTTTCTTTGCCGGTCTGTTCGAAATCGGTTGGGCCATCGGCCTGAAATACACCGAGGGCTTTTCGAAGCTTTGGCCGACGATCGGCACGCTTGCCGCGATGACGGCGAGCATCATCCTGCTGGCGATGGCGGTGAAAACGCTGCCGATCGGTACCGCTTATGCGATCTGGACGGGCATCGGTGCGTTGGGTGCCGTGATTCTCGGTATCGCGCTGTTTGGTGATCCGGCGACGCCGCTGCGCCTGCTGTGCGTGGCCTTTATTCTGGTCGGCATCATTGGCCTGAAGCTGACGAGCGCGTGATCGGCGAAAGCTTCCCCTTCGGTGCGTTCGCACCGAAGGGGGAGGTGCCAGAGCTTTACTCCTTGCCGCCCAGCTTCGTCATCTCCGGGCTGGAGGTGAAGTCGCGCTTGCTGCGCTGGGTGTTCAGCGGCTCGCCGTGCACCTGGAACCAGATGTTCTCGGCGATGTTGGTGGCGTGGTCGCCGATGCGCTCGATGTTCTTCGCCATGAACAGCAGGTGGGTGCATGGCGTGATGTTGCGCGGATCTTCCATCATGTAGGTCAGCAGCTGGCGGAAGTAGCCGGTATACGCTTCGTCCAGGTCAGCGTCGTCCTTCCATACCTGGTAGGCCCGTTCGGCATCGCGGTCGCGGTAAGCGATCAGCACTTCGTTCACTTCCGCGGCGGCCAGCTCGGCGAGATAGGCCAGGCCGTTGGTCGGGGCGATCGGTGCCACCATCGACAGCGGAATCGAGCGCTTGGCCACGTTGGCAGCGTAGTCGCCGATGCGTTCGATATCGGCGGCGATGCGCAGCGCTGCGAACACGTTGCGCAGGTCACCGGCGATGGGCGCGCGCAGGGCGAGCAGACGCACGACGTCGTGGCTGATTTCCTGCTCGAGCAGGTCGATCGCGTCATCGTTGGCGACCACGCGCTGGGCGGCGCGCTCATCGCGACGTTCAACCACGTCGATGGCCGACTCAAGCTGACCGACGGCCAGCTGGCCCATGCGCACGATCTCGCCGGTCAGACGGGTCAGTTCGTCGTCATAACTCTTGATGATGTGTTCCTTGCTGCTGCCGCTCATAAGTCTTCTCGAGAAGAGGGAATGGTGAATGGAGAATAGGTACAGCAGGGCGGGCTTCTGCGATTCCCGATTCCCGATTTCCTATTCCCGGCTCTCTTAGCCGAAGCGTCCGGTGATGTAATCCTCGGTCTGCTTCTTGGTCGGCTTGGTAAAGATTTTCTCGGTGCGATCGAACTCGATCAGCTCGCCAAGGTACATGAAGGCGGTCAGGTCGGACACGCGCGCCGCCTGCTGCATGTTGTGCGTGACGATGACGATCGTGTACTCGCTCTTGAGCTCTTCCACCAGCTGCTCGATGCGGCCAGTGGCAATCGGGTCGAGGGCGGAAGTTGGTTCGTCGAGCAGCAGTACTTCGGGCTTCAGCGCAATGCCGCGGGCGATGCAAAGACGCTGCTGCTGGCCGCCGGAGAGGCCTAGCGCGTTCTGCTTGAGCTTGTCCTTCACTTCGTCCCAGAGCGCGGCACTGCGCAAGGCCTGCTCGACGCGAATGTCCATGTCGGCGCGCGACAGGCGCTCGTGGTGGCGAATGCCGTAGGCCACGTTCTCGAAGATGGTCATCGGGAACGGTACCGGCTTCTGGAACACCATGCCCACCTTGCTGCGCAACTTGTTCATCGAGTAGCGCGAGTCGAGGATGTTCTCGTTGTCCAGGATGATCTCGCCCTTGGCTTCGAGCTTGGGGTAGATCGCGTAGATGCGGTTGAAGATGCGCAGCAGCGTTGACTTGCCGCAACCGGACGGACCGATGATGGCCGTGACCTTCTTCTCCGGGATATCCATGTTGATGCCTTTCAGCGCATGGAAACCGTTGTAGTAGAAGTGCAGGTCGCGCACCTGCAGCTTGGTCGGTGCCAGCGGCGTCGACGTGGCCGTCGGCTGCGGATGGATGCCTGCGGCGGCGGACTCAGTCATGGGACACCTTGTTGCGAGAAAGGATCAGACGGGAAACGAGGCTCAACGCCAGCACGAACATGGTGATCACGAATGCACCGGCCCAGGCGATGGCGTTGATCGCCGGATCCGGGTCCTTGGTGTACTCGTAGATCGCCTGCGGCAGCGAGGGCATCTTGTCCATCGGGTTGAAGGTCATGAAGTTGTTGCCGAAGGCGGTGAACAGCAGCGGCGCGGTTTCGCCGCTGATGCGCGCCAGGGCCAGCAGTACGCCGGTGATGATGCCCGACATCGATGCGCGCATCAGGATCTGCGTGGTTAGCTTCCACTGCGGCACGCCCAGCGACAGCGCGGCTTCGCGCAAGGTCGAAGGCACCAGACGCAGCATTTCATCCGTGGTGCGCACAATGACGGGCAGGGCGATGAGCGCGAGGGCCACGCCGCCGGCAAAGCCGGAGAAAGTGGTCGAGCCGTTGGTCAGCGCGGTCGTCGGCAACACGATGATGGTGTAGACGAACAGGCCTAGCACGATCGACGGGGCCGACAGCAGGATGTCGTTGAGGAAGCGGATCGCTTCGCCCAGGCGCGTGCGGTTGGCGTATTCGGCCAGCCACGCACCGGCCATCACGCCGATGGGTGTGGCGATGGCGATGCCGATGAAGTTGATGATCAGGCTGCCGACCATGGCGTTGGCCAGGCCGCCGTTTTCGCGATACACCGAAATCTTGGTGAACAGGTTCCAGTTCATCGCGCCGATGCCCTGGCGCAGCGTTTCCCACAGGATCCAGGCCAGGAAAACCAGGCCGATCAGGGTGGCGAAAGAGCTGAGGCCAAGCGCAACGACATTCGTGATGCGACGCTTGAGATAGAGCGCGGACGATTTCATCAGCGACCCTCCTTGTGGGCAAGGCGACGCAGCATGAGGCGGGCGATCAGCAGCACGATGAAGGTCACCACGAAGAGCAGGAAGGCCAGCGCCATCAGCGAGGATTTCTGGAGGCCAGCGGCCTCACCGAACTGGTTGGCGATAGTGGATGCGATCGACGCGCCCGGATCGAGCAGGGACGGCGAGAGCTTCATCTTGTTGCCGATGATGAAGGTCACGGCCATCGTTTCGCCGAGCGCGCGGCCGAGGCCCAGGAAAATGCCGCCGATCACCGCCGAGCGCGTATAGGGCAGCACGATGTCCCATGCCACTTCCCAGGTGCTGGAGCCCAGCGCATAGGCCGACTCCTTCAGGCGCGTCGGCACGGTCTGGAACACTTCGCGCATCACCGAGGAGATGAACGGGATGATCATCACCGCCAGCACGATGCCCGCGGTAAGCACGCTGCCGCCGAAGGGGTTGTCGTTGCCGAACATCTTGCCGATAAATGGGATGTGCTCGGCGACCCACGACACCTTGCCGTCGTCCGGTTCGTTACCGAGGTAATTGGTCAGCCAGGGTTTGATGTGATCGGCGAAGAACGGGGCGAAGATGAAAAGGCCCCACATGCCGTAGATGATCGAAGGAATGCCCGCCAGGAGTTCAATGGCCGAGGCCACGGGGGTGCGCAGCCATGCCGGCGCGACCTCCGAGAGGTACAGCGCGATGCCGAAGCTCACCGGAACGGCGATCAGCAGCGCGACAAACGAGGTAACCAGAGTGCCGAAGATCGGAACGAGCGCACCGTAGCGGTCGTCGCTGGGGTTCCATTCGCCACTGGTGAGGAATCCGAATCCAAACGTCGAGAAGGCTTCGCGGCCGCCCCACAAGGTAGCGCCGGCGGCGCCGAGCAGGCTGGCCAGCACCAGCAGGGCGCAGGCCTTGAGCATCCACCCGAACAGCTTGTCATCGCGGGCGTCCTTGCGGGCGCGCGTTTCCTGGGCGATCGGTACGGCTGCGGCAACCTGGTTCATGGGGAATCGGTCCATCCATCTCTGCGGGGCCGGTTGTACACGCTAACCGGTCGACATGACGCGTATGTGGCGTCTCTTTCAGCAACAAGCCGCCCCATCGTCCGAGGGGGCGGCCTGGAAGTGCATCCGGCCTGCCGGCGCCATGACGGCGCCGGCATGGTGGAGATTAGTGCTTGAACTCGCTGCCCCAGTACGCCTGGATCTTCTTGACCAGGGTGTCCGGCAGAGCGACGTAGTCGAGCGAGGCGGCGTCCTTCTGGCCGTTCTCGAGCGCCCACTTGAAGAACTCGAAAGCCACCTTGGTGTGCTCGGCGTTCTTCGGCTTCTTGTACATGACCACCCAGGTGGTGGCCGTGATCGGCCATGCCTGCGCGCCCGGGGCGTTGGTCATGATGACGTTGAAGTCCTTGGCGCTGGTCCAGTCCGCGGTGGCGGCGGCAGCGGCAAAGGCTTCGGCGTTCGGCTTGATGACGGCGCCGGAAGCGTTCTTCAGGTCAACCCAGGCGATCTGGTTCTTCACGGCATAGGCGTATTCGACGTAGCCGATCGAGCCCTTGATCTGCTTGACGTACTGCGACACGCCTTCGTTGCCCTTGCCACCCACGCCGGTCGGCCACTCGACGGCCGTGCCGAACTTCACCTTGTCAGCCCACTCCTTGTTGACCTTGGAGAGGTAGTTGGTGAAGTTGAACGAGGTGCCCGAACCGTCCGAGCGATGCACGACGGTGATCTTCTTCGCCGGCAGGTTGAGGCCCGGGTTCTGCGCCGTGATCTTGGGGTCGTTCCAGGTGGTGATCTTGCCCAGGAAGATGTCGGCCAGGGTGGTGCCGTCGAGCTGCAGCGAGTCGGCCTTGATGCCGTCGATGTTCACGACCGGCACGATGCCGCCAACGACGACCGGGAACTGGCCCAGGCCGAACTTCTCGAGGTCTTCAGCCTTCAGCGGAGCGTCGGTCGCGCCGAAGTCGATGGTGCCTTCCTTGATCTGCGCAACGCCGGCGCCCGAACCCACCGACTGGTAGTTCAGCTTGTTGCCGGTCTTCTCGGCGTACGCGGCGGACCACTTGGAAAGCACCGGGTACACGAAGCTCGAACCCGCGCCGGTGATGTCCGTGGCGTGGGCCGACATGCCAAACATGGATGCCGCGGCGAACGCGACGGTCGCGCCGAGGCGAGTCAGAGAATGCTTAGAGGTCAACACGGTGGCTCCTTAGGAAAAGGGTCTCGGGGGATTCCCGCCCGGCCGTATTTCATGCGCGCCGTGTTGCAATGAAATGAGTTAATTGTTTCAGCTATATGACATCGCGCCCCGGGCGAGCCGGAGCCTGGCCTGTGCAAGGGTGTTTCGAAGCCCTGTTTTTCGTTGCCGTACAGTCGCTTGCGTTGGCTTTGTGGCGCGTGCCCGCGAGCCGTCACGCGATGCGATGGCGCACGTTCTGTAACGGTGTTTCTTGCGATGGGCCGGCCGCAAACGGGGGCGGCGCGCCCGGGCGGGGGGTCAGATGACGCCCAGGCCGATGTGCTCGCGCTCGAAAGTCTCAAGTCGGCGCCACCGATTGACGATAGTGCAGAACAGCTCGGCGGTCCGTTCGGCGTCATAGATGGCCGAGTGGGCTTCCCGGGTATCGAAGACGTGCCCCGATGCCTGGACGGCCTTGCTCAGTACGGTCTGCCCGAAGGCCAGGCCGCTCAGGGTCGCGGTGTCGAAACTGCTGAAGGGATGGAAAGGATTGCGCTTGTGACCGACGCGACGCACTGCGGCGTTGAGAAAACCCAGGTCGAACGCCGAGTTGTGGCCCACCAGGATGGCGCGCTGGCAATCGGCGTGGCGCATGGCCTCGCGAACGGCCTTGAAGATATGGTCCAGCGCGAGGCGTTCATCGAGTGCGCCACGCAGCGGGTTGTCCGGATCGATGCCGGTTACTTCCAGTGCTCGCGGGTCGATATTGGCGCCGGGGAAGGGCTCCACATGGGCCGATACGGCCGGGCGTGGGCGCAGGTAGCCATCGGCATCCATGTCGAGCGTGATGGCCGCAATCTCCAGGAGGGCGTCCCGCTCGGCGTCGAAGCCGCCCGTCTCCACGTCCACGACGACCGGCAGGAAGCCGCGGAAGCGCTCGGCCATGCGGCCGGCCATGCTGTTGCAGAGATTCTCCATCGGCGAAGCATACCAGCGGCCCCCGGATGGCCCCAACCGTTAGCACGGCGTCATGGGGATGTTTCAAAAAGGGCGGCGCTGTCTTCGATCTGTCACACAACTGGCATCGAAGCGTAAAGGGTCGATTCCAGACTTTCCGACAATTCCTACAAGCCTGGTCGCCGAAAGGGGGCGGTCCAGGTCACAACTACCAACATGCGGAGAACACCCATGCGTTCCAAGTTGCTCGCGGTGGCAATTGCTGCCGGTTTGGGCGTCGTCAGCTTCCACGTGGCCGCTGAACCGGCCCAGGCCAAGAAGGTCGCGAAGCCGGCTGCCCAGGCGGAGTCGTCCAAGAATGCCGAAATCGAAGCACTGAAGGCCCAGCTCGCCGAGCTTCAGGCCAAGGTCGCTCAGCTTGAAGAGCGCACGGACGCTCAGTCCGACATCAACGTCAGCACCGGTCAGAACGTCGAGGCCGTGCAGAAGGCCCAGGCGGCCAGCGACAAGAAGGTGTCGAGCGTCGAGAAGTTCGTCAACAACACGAAGATCAGCGGCACCATGTTCTTCGACCTGACGAATGCGAACCACAAGGAACACACCGCCAACGGCATGCAGGAGAAGGACGGCCATGGCTCGGTGAACGGCGTGGGCTACGACGTCAAGCGCTTCTACCTGTCGGTTGATCACACCTTCGACGACGTCTGGTCGGCTAACCTGACCACCGACTTCAACTACCAGTCGACCCTGAGCCAGACCAGCCTCTTCGTGAAGAAGGCCTACGTGCAGGGCAAGTTCGATCCGCTCTTCACGGTCCGCTTCGGTGCGGCCGACATGCCGTGGATTCCGTTCGTCGAGAAGTGGTACGGCTACCGCTTCCTCGAGAACACCATCACCGATCGCAGCATCGACGGTGGTCGCGGTACGGTGGGCGTGGCGCCGCAGGGCGTGGGTTCGTTCGGCAACTCGTCCGACTGGGGTCTGCATGCCCTGGGCGCGACCGCCGGTGACAACGCGATCAACTACCAGCTGTCGGTCGTCAACGGTCGCGGCTTCCGCAACCCGAGCCGCTCGCAGAGCGTCGACGTGGAAGGCCGCTTCGGTTACCAGCCGATTGAGCAGATGGTCATCGCCGTCGGTGGCTACAGCGGCAAGCGCGGCAATGACGTCCAGAACGGTGCCCCGACGCAGAACGCCACGCGTGGCGACTTGCTCGTGGCCTACCGCGACAAGACGTTCGGCGTGGGTGCTGAGTACTTCAATGCGAAGAACTGGGACGATGTCCTGAAGAACAACGTGCCGACCGCTGTCGTGAACCGCGACAAGGCCGAGGGTTATTCGGTCTTCGGCGACTGGAGCTTCGCACCGCAGTGGGCTCTGTTCGCTCGCTACGATCACGTGGAATACAAGTACTGGGCCAATACCGGTCCGCACAATGAGCTGAAGGACACCTACTACAATGCCGGTGTCTCGTACGACGTGCTGAAGAATTTCAAGCTGGCGTTTGCATACAAGTACGACAAGATGGAAGGGCCGACGGTCAACTTCCCCTACAAGACGAACGAAATCGGTTTCTGGGGTCTGCTGACCTACTGATCGGTTTTACGGGTATCGGAAGGGAGTTCTACCCACGGATGGAGCTTTTCGGAACGGCGGGCCTCGGCTCGCCGTTTCTTTTCTTGGCGATGGCAGGTTTGAACATCGGGAACGGAAAAGGCGAGCCGAAGCCCGCCTTTCCCATTCCGCGATCAAATGAATCAGTAGTTGACCTGCAGCTGCAGCCTCACCAGATCTCCCTTGATGCGCGCATACGGCGCGGCCGTGACATTCGTTCGGCGCATGTTGGCGTAGAGCAAGGCGATTTCCAGCGCAGCGTTAGGCTGCCATTCGGCGCCAAATTCCAGATCGTTGACCAGCATCGACGGCGCATTGGTATCGAATTTGGATGCGCCGTTGTACGTCTGCCATTTCACGTAAGGCATCAGCGTGCCGTACGAGCCATCCAGCTTGTACATCGCCTGGACGTAACCGCCGCGCAGGGACTGCGTCCGGATCTGCTTGCGCGCGACATCCAGCTCGGGGCCGCGTCCGACAGTCCATTCCGCCTGGAAGCCAAAAGGCTGCGGGTAATAGATTGCGTGCACGGCAACGCGTTGATCGAGCGACCCGTTCGCCGAGGCGGCAACCGTGGGTGTAAACGTCTGGCCGCCGATGCTGACCGCCGTCGGCGTACCTACCTTGTAGCGCCCGGAGTATGCGTCGGCGCCGACTTCGAAGTACTGCCCATTGGCAAGCTTGAACGGGTAGGTCAGGTGAAGCACGGTGTGCAGCTTGTTGTTTTGTTCAGCGCGATTGGCGCCCTGGCCGTTGTAGAAGCCCAGGCCAACGACGCCGTAGTCGCCGGAGCCTTTCAGGCCCGACTTGACCAGGTATCCGAAGCGTTCGCGTGTTTCCTTGGGCGCGTAGTAGAAAAAGACGCCCAGGTCGCGTTCGTCGCGAACGCCTGAATTGAGCGCATCGGCACGGTCCGGCGCAATGCGATTCTGGCTGGACTGCAGGTTTTCCCAGCCGTAGGGCACCTTGGATTGTCCGGCGCGTGCGCGGAATTCCTTGTCTTTGTCGAAATAGATATCGGCATAGGCGTCGCGCAGCTGGGCAAAGTTGCTCGTACTCGAGCCTGACGGGGTGCTCGCGAAATCGGGTTGCAGATAGATCGATACGTTGTCAGCGACGTCGCCACTGACCACCAGGCGCGCACGGCGAATGCCGAAATTCTGGTTGTCGCCGAGGAAGCGGTCACCGGGCGCGCGAAGATCCGCGGCATCGCCACCGACGCCCTGGTTGAGGCGCAGCTGCGTGTAGCCGCGCAGGGAGAGCTTGTCGTACCACTTCTTTGACGAGGTGGTGCCGGGCGTGGGTGTGCTGGCTACGGTGGGGCTGGCTTGCACGTGTGTACTGGATGCGGGCGATGCGGCGATCGCTGTGACCTCAGCAGGCCCGGCTGAACCTTCTTCCACCTGCTTGAACGTACCGAGCTTGACCCTGTCCGGGCCAGGCTGTGCGTAGATCTGCTGCGTCTTGCGGTCG
Source organism: Dyella terrae (assembly GCF_004322705.1). NCBI lineage: Bacteria > Pseudomonadati > Pseudomonadota > Gammaproteobacteria > Lysobacterales > Rhodanobacteraceae > Dyella > Dyella terrae. Next base: position 197,442 of record NZ_SIZZ01000001.1, read on the forward strand.
ACGTACAAGTCGATGGTGTTGGCGAAGAGCTCCTGAGTGAAGAGGCCGGCCGTAGCCAACCCGATTGTCAGGGCAAGTTTGTTGGGTTTCATGCTGGGTCCTGGGAAGTAGGTTCAGCCCGGTTTGGAGGCGCAAACGGTCCCGGGGCGAGTCCTTTCGGCGCTCACCGGTGGTCATGCTTGCGATGCAGGTGGCATGGCTTTCGCTGTTCGATGGGCTCTGCCCCGACGACAGAGCGCAAGAACTTGCGGAAACCGGGCGGGAGACTAGGGTGCGCGCATGTCTCTTTTGTGACATCCGGGAGTCGCAATCACATCGGGTGGCGCGGAACCATCTTCGTTAACTGATTGTCTTTAGGCTGAATTCGGCGATGTGAATCTGAATAGGGCGAGTCCGATTCTTCAGGATCGTCGTTTTCTGTCACAAAAGTCAGGTAAAGTCCCTTGCCATAGACATCAGGTTATTCGTATCTTTTTGCGATGCATCTTCCCCGTCCCTCCCGAGTCCTAGTCGTCTGGATGGCATGCCTCTTCGGCGTGCTGGTGACGCTTGCCTCGATGACGCAGAGCATCAGCAAGTGGCCGACCTCCGGCTCCTCGCTGACCTCGGTGTCGTGGGTGGGGCAGGATTCGGCCGACAAGGCCGGTGATCTGGACGGCGGCAGTTTTGTTGTCGACGATCAATGCCTCGACGACATCATGGTCGAGCCATTCCCGTGGGAGGCCTCGCATGTGCGCGCTCCCGCCGTTGCCATCGGACACGCACCCGTGCTCCGTGAGAGCCCTCTGGGCCTCGTATCCCCACCTCCTGAGGTGTAATCCCCGCGCGTAGGCTCATTGTCGGCAGCTCGGCTGTCGCAGTGAGATGTTGCGTGCGCGTTTTCCAGGCAGCCGTACTGCCTGTGCCTTCGTGCGCCTGCGCGCGCTGCCAGAAGGCTCCTCCTATCCGAATTCCCCTGTGGTGGCCGTTGGCCGCCCAAGTCCCCCTTTGCTTGGAGTAAGACCATGGAACGTTTGCTTGCCGGTTTTGAAAATTTTCGTCGCACCGTCTTTCCGGGGCAGCGTGAGCTGTTCAAGAAACTGGCGACGGGCCAGAGCCCGCATACCTTGTTCATTACGTGCGCCGATTCGCGCGTGATGCCTGAGATGATCTTTTCGGCGCTGCCGGGCGAGATTTTCGTTTACCGCAACATCGGCAACATCGTGCCGCCGTACGCCCAGCACGTCAGCGGTGTCGTCGCAGCCATCGAGTACGCGGTGAAAGTCCTCAATGTCCGCCACATCGTCATCTGCGGTCATTCCGACTGCGGCGCGATGAAAGCGCTCCAGGCGCCGGACAAGGTGCAGCACATGCCGTCGGTGGCGGCGTGGATGAAGCATGCGGACGTCGCGCGCTATGTCGTTGCCGAAAACTGCCCGGAACTCAAGGGCGATGAGGCGCTGCGTCGCCTGACCGAGGAAAACGTCGTCGGTCAGCTGGAGCATCTGCGCACGTTGCCCGCCGTTGCCGCCAGCATGGCCAACGGCACGCTGAGCATCCATGGCTGGGTGTATGACATTGCGAACGCTGACCTGCACATGTTCGACCCGAACAAGGGTCGCTTCGTGACGTTCGATCCCAACAGCAACGAAATGCCCGTGGCGACGCCGCATGCGCGTTTCGCCAGCGTGGCGGTTGGGTAAGGAGAACAATCCATGCGTGGTTACTTCACTTCAAACCTGTTCAGCCGTGACTTCCTTGGCTCGATCGTGGTTTTCCTGGTGGCGCTGCCCCTGTGTATGGGTATCGCCATTGCCTCGGGCATGCCGCCCGCCGCGGGCCTGATCACCGGCATCATCGGCGGCATCGTGGTGGGCTTCATTGCGGGTTCGCCGCTGCAGGTCTCCGGACCTGCAGCGGGCCTGGCGGTGCTGGTGTTCGAGTTGGTGCGCGAGCACGGCATCATGGCGCTGGGTCCCGTTGTCTTGCTCGCCGGTCTGATCCAGGTTGCCGCGGGCCTTTGTCGCGTCGGCATCTGGTTTCGCATGACATCCCCCGCTGTTGTCGCCGGCATGCTGTCGGGCATTGGCATCCTGATCGTGGCGTCGCAGGCGCACGTGATGCTGGACGCCAAGCCTATGGCGCGCGGTCTCGAGAACTTCACCGCGTTGCCGAGTGCCTTGCAGACAGCGTTCTCGGGTCAGGGCACCGGCATGGCCGCGCTGGGAGTTGGCCTTGCCACCATCGCGATCATGCTGGGCTGGGAAAAGCTGCGCCCGCAGAAGCTCCGCTTCGTGCCGGGTGCGTTGCTTGCCGTGGTGGCAGTGACGGCGTTCGTGCAGTTCCAGGGCGTGAACGTGAATAAGGTGGATGTGCCGAGCAATCTGTTCTCGGCCGTGTCATTGCCGACGTTCACTAGCCTCGGCAGCCTGCTTGAGCCTTCGTTGCTGATTGCCGCGCTCACCTTCGCATTCATCGCCAGTGCTGAGACATTGCTGTCCGCTGCTGCGGTCGATCGCATGCATGACGGTGCCCGTACCAACTACGACCGTGAGCTGACGGCGCAGGGCGTGGGCAACATGCTGTGTGGCTTCCTCGGCGCCTTGCCAATGACCGGCGTCATCGTGCGCAGTGCGGCCAATGTGCAGGCAGGTTCCGCGACGCGCATGGCGGCGATCATGCATGGTGGCTGGATCCTGGTCTTTGCGATGCTGCTTCCGTGGCTGATGCGCATGACGCCCGTCGCCTGCCTCGCCGGCATCCTCGTGTTCACCGGCATCAAGATGGTGAACTTCAAGCAGGTGAAGCAGTTCGCCGCCTACGGCAAGGGCACGGCACTGATCTTCGTGGTAACCACGGTTGCCATTGTGGCCACCGATCTGCTGGCAGGTGTGCTGGTGGGCTTCGCGCTGTCGTTGTTCCGTCTTGCGCTGCTTTCCTCGCGCCTGAAGGTCAACCTGGGCGAGCACGCCGAACCGGACTCGCGTTCGCTGCATCTGACGGGCATCGCCACCTTCCTCAAGGTGCCGTCGATGGCGCGCACGTTGGAACAGGTTCCGCCGAACACGCGTCTGCACGTCGTGATGGACGAGCTGCAGCATGTCGATCAGGCCAGCTTTGAGCTGCTGCGCGACTGGAGTCGCAATGCCAAGTCGCGTGGATGCGAGTTGGTAGTGGACTGGCACGAGCTGGAGCGTCGTGTCGAAGGGCAGGCTGGCGTTACCGCCAAGGCTGCCTGATGAGCATCGGTAGCCCGTTACATGGGTGCGGGCTACCGACTTGTGCCGTCCGTTTCGATGTTTCCTCCCCGACTGCCTCCCCCTTGGCATGGACATCGAAACGGACGGCGGTTTTTTCAAAGGCACCCGAGGCAAGGGGTAAGGGGTTGGCCGGAAGTGTCTCTGCCACGCCCGACCCGCACTGCTTGCTCCTTACTTCTTACGCTTTTCCCTTGTTGCACTTGTAGTAAGTGTCGGCGGCCGTTGCATGGGTGCAGCTCGCCGACTTTGGTAGCCGTTCGTTCCGTTGCATCACCCCCAGTGCCTCCCCCTTGGCACCGATCGGCGGAACGGACGGTGATTTTTTGATCACACGGCCCTTGTCGGATATCCGCATGCGATCTGTTCGCCGCAACGTCTTGCCTGCGTCAGCAACGGCCTGGACGCGACCGCACTTGCGCGCGCACAGCATCGAGTCACTTGAACAAGGCCACATGGCCGAAGGTCATGCGCTACGCAGGAACGCCCTGAAACGCGCCATCGAGCACATCACCCGAACCATCGGCGTCGCGTCTGGGAAGACGAGCTTGCCGCGCCAACGTTGGGAAGTGACGTGCAGCCATGATGCATTCGCGTAGGTCTGATGTCGTGCGGCGGTGCTTGCTTACTCCGCAGCGACGGTCTTGTCCTTGAACCGGCAAAGATCTCGAATCACACATTCGGGACAATTGGGCTTGCGTGCCTTGCACACGTAACGCCCGTGCAGGATCAGCCAGTGATGGGCGTCCTGCTTAAATTCCTTGGGAATGACCTTTTCCAGTTTGTCTTCGACAGCGCGGACATCCTTGCCTGGCGCGAGGCCCGTGCGGTTGGCGACGCGAAAGATATGCGTGTCGACGGCAATGGTTGGGTGGCCGAAGGCGGTATTCAGTACGACGTTCGCCGTCTTGCGACCCACGCCGGGAAGGGCTTCCAACGCCTCGCGCGTATCCGGCACCGCGCTGTCGTACTGATCGACCAGGATCTGGCACAGGGCGATGACATTTTTCGCCTTGCTGTTGAACAGGCCGATGGTGCTGATGTACTTCTTCAGCTTCTCCTCGCCGAGCTTCAGGATCGCACGAGGTGTGTTGGCCACGGGATAAAGCTTGCGCGTGGCCTTGTTGACACCCACGTCGGTCGCCTGGGCTGACAACACCACGGCGACCAGCAGCTCGAAAGGCGTGCTGTATTCGAGTTCCGTCGTGGGGTGCGGATCAAGTTCTTGCAGGCGGGTGAACAGTTCGACGATGTCGGCTTTCTTCACGGCTTGCGTTCCTGTTGCCGGGCCTTGGCACGAGCGAGCGCGGCCAGTACCGGGTTCTCCTTGATGGCAGCTACCTGGGCCTTTTGGGCAGCCAGGGCCGCTTCGCGTTCAGCGCGCTCCTCCGCCAATCGTGCTTCGCGTCGCTGGAAATGCGAACGTGCCGCATCGGCATGGTCCGGATCGTTGACCTGAGAGAGCGACATGGGCTCCAGCACGATGCAGTCGACGGGGCAGGCGGGTACACATAGTTCGCAGCCCGTGCAGTCGTCCGAAAGCACGGTATGCATCAACTTGGCAGCGCCGACGATAGCGTCCACCGGACAGGCCTGGATGCACTTGGTGCAGCCGATGCACTGGTTCTCCACCACGCGCGCAAGCATGCGCGGCTTTTCCACGCCATGCTCAGGATCGAGTGGAAGCGCGGGCAGAGTCAGGAGGGCGGCCAGTCGCGCGATACCTTCGGCCCCACCGGGCGGGCAACGATTGATCGGTGCTTCGCCCAGCGCGATGGCCTCGGCATAGGGGCGGCAGCCATGGAAACCACATTGCTCGCACTGCGTCTGCGGCAGTATGGCGTCGATACGATCTGCGAGGGTCGGTGCCGATGGGCTCATGACGTGCTTGGCGGAAGTGCCTGGCGAGTACGGTGGCATCGCTGCCCCCGTTGAAAACGATGAACAATAAACGGATGGGGGAGCGCGATCGGCGCGCTCCCCGCGATATCAACGAACCGTAGCGCCGGGCTGCGCGCCCTGATCAGCGTCCAGCAGGAACAAATCGGCGCCACCCTCACCTGCGGAAAGAATCATGCCTTCCGACAAGCCGAAGCGCATCTTGCGCGGCGCCAGGTTGGCGATGAAGACGACGTTGCGTCCAACCAGCTTTTCGGGCTCGCCGTAAGCGGCGCGAATGCCCGAGAAGATCTGGCGCTCGCCGAGCGGGCCGGCATCGAGCTGGAAGCGCAGCAACTTGTCCGAGCCATCGACAAACTCACAGGCAAGCACCTTGCCGATGCGCAGGTCGAGCTTGACGAAGTCGTCGATGTTGATGGTGGCGACGCCTTCGGCGGCTGGCTGGGCAGTGTCGGTCATGGTCTTGCTGGACTCCCTGGATTTCCTGGACAGAGGCTTGGGTTGAACTTCCGGGGCGCCGAGCGACTCGCGGGACGCCTCCACCATGGCCTCGATGTTCTTGCTGTCGATGCGACTGAGCAGAGGCTCGAACGCGTTGACAGTGTGATTGTGCAGTTCGGCGCAGGCATCGTCGAATCCGTTGATCGGTGCGGCGAGAAAGCGCTCGGCAGCGGCGACGGTCTCCGGCAGCACGGGCTTGAGCAGGCCGCCAAGCATGCGGAAAGCGGCCAGCGCAAACGAGCACACCTGATGGAGCTCTTCCGTGCGGGCCGGATCTTTTGCCATGACCCAGGGCGCCTTGGTGGCGATGTGCCCGTTGACCAGGTCGGCCATCAGGACGAATTTGCGCATCACTTCGGCGAACTCGCCCTGGTCGTAAAGCGCGGCGACGTCACTGTAGTGGCTCAGCAAGACGTGCCACAGCTCCGCTTCTTCCTTGCCGAATGCGGGCGCAAGGCGACCTTCGAAGTGCTTGGCGATGAAGCCCGCGGTACGGCTGGCGATGTTTACCCACTTGCCGACCAGATGCGAATTGACGCGATCCTCGAACGACTTAAGGTCCAGGTCGACGTCGACCGGCGTGTCGCCGAGCATCGTGGCGAAGTAGTAGCGCAGGAATTCCGGGTGCAGGTTGTTGTCGAGGAAAGTGCGCGCCTTGATGAAGGTGCCGCGCGACTTGGACATCTTCGCGCCGTTGACCGTCAGGTATCCATTGACGTGCAACGCCGTGGGCGTGCGCAAACCCGCGCCATGCAACATGGCCGGCCAGAACAGGCCGTGGAAGTTGATGATGTCCTTGCCGATGAAGTGATGCATTTCCGCGCGACTGCTGGCCGCCAGGAAATCGTCGAACTTGAGGCCCGTGCGATCGCACAGGGCCTTGAAGCTGGCGAGGTAGCCGATCGGTGCGTCCAGCCAGACATAGAAGTACTTGCCCGGCGCATCGGGAATGGGAAAGCCGAAGTAGGGCGCATCACGTGAGATGTCCCAGTCCTTCAGGCCACCGTCCAGCCATTCGGCCAGCTTCGCCACGACGCTGCTGTTGGCGACCGGCTTGCCGTCGGTGAACTTGCCGCCAAACCAGTCGCGCAGCAGTGGCTCGAACTTGCTGAGTTCGAAGAAGTAGTGCTCCGAATCGCGAAGCACTGGCGTGGCGCCGGACATCACCGAGTACGGGTTGATCAGGTCGGTCGGGGCGTACGTCGCGCCGCAGTTCTCGCAGTTGTCGCCGTACTGGTCGGCCGTGCCGCAATTGGGGCAGACGCCCTTGATGTAGCGATCCGGCAGGAACATGTCCTTTTCCGGATCGAACAGCTGCTGGATGCTGCGGCGGGCGATATAGCCGGCATCGCGCAGGCGCGTGTAGATCATCGACGCCAGCTCGCGATTTTCTTCCGAGTGGGTCGAGTGATAGTGGTCGAAGGCCACGCCAAACGCGGCGAAGTCCGCCTCGTGCTCGACGCGAATGCCTTCGATATACGCCTCTGGCGTGAGCCCGGCCTTCTCGGCCGCCAACATGATGGGCGTGCCGTGCGCATCGTCCGCGCACACGTACACCGTCTCGTTGCCCTGCATTCGCTGCGCGCGCACCCAGATGTCAGCCTGGATGTAGCCCAGCATATGACCCAGGTGCAGCGGGCCGTTGGCATAGGGCAGGGCGTTCGTAACGAGGAGTCGGCGGGACATGGCTTCGTGGGCGGTGAGTGGATTGAACATTATGGCATGGGGTGCCAAATGAGGGCGTCAGCGTCGTTTCGCGCGTCCCACGGCCCAGGCGAGTGCACCCAGTAGCACGCAGGGCAGCCAGACCCAGGCCATCTCCGAAACGAGCGTGTGCAGGCCAGCGGTGCTGAGGAAGCGCGCCCCGATCGGAGATACCTCAATCGGGCGCCAGGAAAAAAAGAAGCGATCGGGTTCGAAGGGCCATGCGAGCGCGACGCCGCGCCCGCCGTTGGTCATGGCGTCCAGCAATGGGTGGGAGAGCGCGGAGGCGCCCACAAAGAGTCCCGCCAGCCAGCCCGGTGCGCGAAGACTGCGTCGGCCGAGCACCGCCAGTAGCCCGAGGGATGCCGCGAACACCACCGAGTGCGTGGCGCCGCGGTGACCGAAGTCGCTGGCATAGGGAATGCCCAGCCAGAACGACACGACATCGGCATCGGGAAGCATCGCTGCAACGGCTCCGGCCACCATCAACTGTCGGGATACGCGATGCGGGCCGGCGGCGAGTCCGGCCGTCAGTGGCAAAAGGGCATGCGTGATGATGGTTGGCATGGCGGTCGGGTTCCTTGTGACGGATGCCTTCGTCCGGTTATCGCCGGAACGTGGCCATGATGTCCGGGTCTTTGTTCCCAGTCGATGGCCGCCGTCGGGGGCACGGAAAGGGCAGGTGGGTCGAGCTCGCCCTGCGTCGGTTGCTGATGTGTGCATGATTGTGTATAGTCATGCACGAAGTTTCCGATTTCTTTGGACCCTCATGCCCCCGCCGAGTATCCCCATGCCCTCAGGCCCGACCGCGATCCGGGCCACGCGACTCATCTTCCTGCTATCCGGCATCGCCATGTCGGCCTGGGCGCCCATGGTGCCTTACGCCAAGACGCGCCTCGGTCTGGACGACGCCCAGCTGGGCCTCCTCCTGCTGGCGTTTGGCGGTGGCTCGATGGTTTCAATGCCCTTCGTCGGCTGGCTGAGTCATCGCTTCGGCAACCGCCGGGTCATCGTCACCTGCGGCTTGTTGCTCAGCCTGGCCCTGCCGGCGCTGGCCACGGCCAGCCATGTGATCACTTTGCTGGTCGCCTTGCTCTACTTCGGCGTCATGCTTGGTGCGGTGGACGTGGCGATGAATGCGCATGCAGTGGAAGTGGAGCGCATGGAGCGACGCGTGCTGATGTCGGGCTTTCACGGGCTTTTCAGCGTAGGCGGCCTCGCTGGCGCAGCGGGGATGAGTGCCATGCTGGCGCTCGGCGTCCCTTTGATGGCCTCCAGTGTCGTGGTCACCGCGCTCATCGTCGTCATCGTGCTGACGCAACGTTCGGGATTGCTTCCGGGCGTCGCCAGGGACGACGTGAAAGACAGCGTGTTCCGGGTGCCGGGTCTGCTGGTCATTCTGCTGGGCATGCTGTGCTTCGTGAGTTTCCTGGCAGAAGGATCCATGCTTGACTGGAGTGCGGTGTTCCTCAGGGATTTCCGCGGCTTCACTGCGGCAGGCGCGGGCATTGGCTACGCCTGCTTCTCCGTTGCCATGGCCGCAGGACGCCTCACGGGCGACCAGGTCGTGCAGCGAATTGGTCCCGAGTGGGCCGTGCGAGGCGGTGCACTACTGGCAGCAACCGGCTTCCTTCTCGCAGCTGGCATCGCGTGGCCGGGAGCCTCCTTGTTCGGATTCGTGCTGATCGGCCTGGGCGCATCCAACATCGTGCCCGTTATGTTCAGTGCGGCCGGCCACATGCCGGGCGCCTCGCCGGCCATCTCCATCGCGACAGTGACGACGCTTGGCTATGCGGGTCTGCTTAGTGGTCCCGCCTTGATCGGTTTCATTTCGCACGGCAGCAGCCTGCCGATGGCGCTCGGCACAGTGTCCGGCATGCTCATGCTGGTCGCAGGCGCGGCGCGCATCGTACGCCCTCGTCAGGAGAAAACGGCATGATTGATACGGTGGTTTTCGATCTGGGTGGCGTTCTGATCGACTGGAACCCTCGCCACTTCTTCCGCCCGGTTTTCAACGACGACGAGGCGATGGAGCATTTTCTCGCGCACGTCTGCAATCAGGCATGGAACGAGCAGCAGGATGCTGGCCGCTCGTGGCATGAGGCGACGGCGATGTTGGTCAGCCAGTTCCCGGAGCACCAGGCGATGATCGAAGCCTATCGGACAGGATGGGAAAAGATGCTCGGCGGCGTGTTTCAGGACACGATCGATATCCTTGCCGAACTCCGCGCCGCGGGCATCCGCCTCTATGCGCTGACCAACTGGTCGCATGAAACCTTTCCTATCGCGCTGGAGCGCTACGAATTCCTGCAGTGGTTCGAAGGCATCGTGGTGTCGGGCGAGGAGCATCTGATCAAGCCAGACGCACGCATCTTCGACGTGCTGCTCCAGCGCTACGCTATCGATCCGGATCGGGCGTTGTATGTCGACGATTCGGCTCGCAACGTGGACGCGTCCCGCGCACTGGGTATGCGCGCGTGGCAGTTCCAGGGTGCGGGCGGCTTTCGGGATTGGCTTGTCGCGCATGGCGTTCTGGCCCGCGCAGGAGGCGTGCCATGAATACGCCCGTGGACGCGCTGCCGGAGGAGCGGCAGCGGTTGATCATCGAGCGTTTGCGTCAGCGAGGACGTGTTGTTGCCGTTGAGCTGGCTCGCGAGTTTGACGTTTCGGAAGATTCCATCAGACGAGATCTGCGCGAGCTCGCTGCGCAAGGTTTGTGCAAACGCGTCTACGGCGGTGCACTGCCGCTGTCTGCCGCGGTTGCTCCGCTGAAAGAGCGTCGCCAGGAAAACGTCATGCGCAAACAGGCGCTGGCGCGAAAGGCGGCGACGCTCGTGCGCGCCGGCCAGATCCTGATGATCGACGCGGGCACGACGAACTCCGCCATTGCCGCAGCCTTGCCAGACCATCTGGACCTGACGGTGGTCACCAATGCACCGGACATCGCGCAGGTCCTGATGGAGCGGGAAGGCTTCGAGATCCTGCTCATCGGGGGGCGCATTGATCCTCGTGTGGGTGCGACGGTCGGCGCTCAGGCTCTGCAGGAAATCGAACAGATTCGAGCGGACATTTGCTTTCCTGGCGCCTGCGCCATGGATGCCGAGAGTGGCCTGTGGGGATTCGACAGCGAGGAGACGCGGCTCAAGCGCGCCATGGTCCGTGCGTGCGGCGAAACGGTCGTGGTCGTCACGTCGGACAAAATCAACACGGTGGCCACTTATCGCATCGCAGAGACCGCCGATGTCCAGCACATCGTCGTGGAAGGCGATACGGATGGGTCGATCGTCGCATCACTGACCGCGCGGGGACCGCAGGTGCATCGCGCCGATGAGGGGTGATCCCTTCATGTAATGCTCATTGAGGCTTCATGTCTTGGCGTTGCGCAGCCATCGCCAGCAGCGATGATGGTTCTCGCCGCAACGCCGCGGCGCAAACCACAAGGAGCAAGCATCATGGGTTATGTCATGAGTGGCCTCTCGAACCCGCTCAATCGCGAGCAGGTCGTCAACGCCGAGGGTGTGGTGCAGGACGTGGAGTTGTCCGCCGAAGAGCTCGCCGAGCTTCAGCGACAGGATTGATGGCTGGATCCAGCCTCAGAAGGCAGCCCCCTCGTTCGAGGGGGCTCTGATGCCCGCCACGTGAGTTGCACCATGTCGAATGATGTCGAGCGCGAATTCAGCCTGGACGAGGCCGAGCGTCGTATCGATCGATTTGTCCATGCCGAGGGCTTGTCGTGGCGCCTGCGCATGCACGGTGAGCGGCACGGCGTATGCCTGGCTCGGCTCACCCGCGGGCAGGATGTCATCCATCGCGGTGCCGGCAAAGGGAAGCTTCGGTCGGCTCTCGTCGGGGGCAAATACGAAGCCGTCGAGCACTGGCTCACCGAACGCTGGGGAGGGCGCCATGCCTGCGTCGTTCCCGTGGATAAGGCCGCAGAACAGGCAACGACCGACCACCTTCCGATGGCGCTGCTGCGCGAACAGCCGGGCGCCCGGATTGCCTGCCGAACATACACCCGGCTCGGTGACGGCGCGACGACGCTTCAACCTTTGTCACTGGCTCTGCCCGGGTATGAGCGCCAGCGCCTTGCGGGTGACACCTTCGACTATCGGCATCTGCGCCGTTACGCAAGCAACAGTGGCACCGCGATGGGCGGCAACGTCGCCGAAGCGACGCTGCACGCTCTCAATGAGTGCATCGAACGTGATGCACTGTCGCTGTTCCTGCTTACCCACTTCTACTACCGCTCCGGCAGCCCCTTGCGCAGGGTCGATCTCAGCCAGGTTCCGGATGACCTTGGCGTGCTGATCGATGATATTCGCGGCATCATCGGGGCCGAGCTGGTCCTCCTCAATATCTCCACGGGTTTTGGCGTGACGACTTGCCTCGCTTTCGCGCATGCGACGTATGACGGACCGCATGTCTATGGCGCCGGCGCGTCGCTGAGCCCCATCCACGCGGCTTTTCGGGCACTGTCCGAACTGCTGCAGGTGCACCTGGCCGTCTCGAATGGCTGGTGCGGTGACGATCTTGCACTGGCGCAAGCGTCGTTGCGTGGGTTTCCGGCGCTGTACCGTGCACTGATGTTCAGCGTGAACGCGCTCCAGGGGTCTTCCATGGAATCGGAGCGGCTCGACGGCGATGTCCGTCGGCCACTTGATCATCAGATCGAAACGATTGTCGAAGCCCTGGCCGGCCGTGGGTTTCACGCGGCTGCCTGCGTGCTTGGCGAGACGGATGAAGGGCTGGCACTCGTCAACGTCACGGTGCCGGGTTTCGAGCGCTTTTTCGTCGTGGGAAGCGGCAACGTCGTGCTGCCCGGCGGGCGTGGGAAGTTGGCAGCGCAGACGGCATGAGTGGCCGCTGGCGATGTCGATAACGGATGCCGAAGCGATGCGCGCCGTCACCCATGCGGTCTCGATCGAGCATGGTTACGCCGGCTGGCATCCATGGTTCGTGCTTCGCGCGCAAGGGCAGGATTGGGTGGGTCGGCGTGCGCTCGCTGCGCCAATGAAAAGCGGGTGCGCGTTCAGCCTGGTCGATGCGAGCATGCTTCGGGGAAGGCTTCTCGCCATGTCCGCGCACGGCGGCGATCTTCATGTGGCCTATGAAGTTGCCGAACGGTCTGCCTGCGTGCGTTTCTTCAATGAGGCAGAGGCATGCAGCGATACGTCCCTGGTGTTTCCTCACCCATGCATGGCGGACGATGGCAGCGAATTTGTCGTTCCCTCGACGGCATGGGAGCCCACCGCGAGGCTGGTCGAGACACTGGATGCGGGCGAACAGCATTTTCGCGAGTTTGCCATTGCCTGCTTGCGATCATTCGCCGGGCCGGGCTCGCTTGTTTACGATCCGGCTTGTTCGACGGGCGCATTCATCGCATCCGTGGCGCGCGCATTTCCGAATCTTCGGTGTCTGGGTTCAGACGTATCCGCGCCAATGGTGGCCCTCGCGACCGCGCGCTTTAGCGAACCGAATCTTGATTTCGCCGTCGCCTGCGCCAGTCAGCCGCGTTGTATCGCCGGGAGTTGCGATGCGCTGATCGTGCGGTTTCTCAACGCCGAAGTCGTTACACGAAAGGAGGCGGAGGTCTACTTTCGCTCGCTGGCGACGCTGCTGCGCCGAGGTGGCCGCATGTTTGTCTTCGGGCATACGCCGGTGCTTATCAACCCCGAGGCTCATGCGGCTGAGCTTGGCTTGCGCCTGCTGGCGCGCGTGGGGCGATTACCTGGAAAAAATGCGTTGTTCCAGTTCTACATCCTGGAGGCAACCTGAGTGCAGCGAGGCGACGGTCATCGACATGACCGTCGCCTCGCGGCGCATTATTCCTCGCGCACCCACACCTGGCTGCGGCCGATCAGCGAGAAGCCGATGTAGCCATGCACGTCGAGCTTCGTGCCGTTTTCCATGGTCTTGAGCTTGACCTTGTAGACCTTGCCGTTCTTCGGGTCGAGGATCTTGCCGCCATCCCATTCGTCGCCATCGGCCTTGACGCCCCACATGATCACCATGCCTTCCACGGGCTGGTTCTTGCGGTCGCCGTCGCATTCCTTGCAGACCGGATGCGGACCGTCGTCGGACTGGAGCACCTTGAGCACCTTGCCTTGCAGTTCGCCATTGGTTTCGGTGATCTGCACGATGGACTTGGGCTGCTTGGTCTTGTCGTCGATGGTCTTCCAGGTACCGACCGGTGAGTTGTTGGCCGCGAACGCGGCGGCGGCGCCCAGCAACAGGCCGGTGGCGATGGCAAAGCGAAGCACTGACTTCATGGAGTCCTCCCGTACGAAAGAGTATGGATGGAGACTGACGAGCCGCCGTTCCCCCGTCAAGCTGCAATGCGCAAGGCCCGGCTGGGTCGCCATGGCTGGCATAATGTCGTCCCCCTTCGTGCTTTCAGACCATTCCCATGACCCAGGCAAGTGAAGCCCTGGTTCGCCAGATTCTCGGCGAACTTTCCGATTCCCATACCGGTGCACCGGTTGCCGAAAGCCTGCGGGCGGTCGGTGTCGACGGCGCGCGCGTGTCGGTGGATCTGCAACTGGGTTATCCGGCGCAGGGCGGCGTGGCGGAACTCAGTCAGCGCATCAAGCAAGCCCTTGAAGCCGATCCGGCCATCGACAGCGCTTCGGTGTCGCTGACCAGCCGCGTTTACTCCCACAAGGTGCAGGGTGCGCTCGCGCCGCTGCCCAATGTGAAGAACATCATCGTGGTGGCGTCGGGCAAGGGTGGCGTGGGCAAGTCGACCGTGTCGGCCAACCTGGCGCTGGCCCTGCAGGCAGAAGGCGCGCGCGTGGGCATCCTCGACGCCGACATCTATGGCCCCAGCCAGCCGCGCATGCTGGGTATCAGCGGCAAGCCGGAGTCGCCGGACGGCAAGACCATCACGCCGATGCAGGCGCACGGTTTGCAGGCCATGTCGATCGGTTTCCTGGTGGACGAAGAGACGCCGATGATCTGGCGCGGCCCGATGGTCACGCAGGCCATGATGCAGTTGTTGACCGACAGCCGCTGGGAACAGCTCGACTACCTCGTCATTGACCTTCCGCCGGGTACGGGCGACATCCAGCTCACGCTCTCGCAAAAGGTGCCCGTGGCTGGCGCGGTCATTGTCACCACGCCGCAGGACATCGCATTGCTCGATGCGCGCAAGGCGCTGAAGATGTTCGAGAAAGTGGAAGTGCCGGTGCTGGGTATCGTCGAGAATATGGCGACGCATATCTGCACGAACTGCGGACACGAAGAACCCATTTTCGGCGCGGGTGGCGGCGAGCGCATGGCCGGTCAGTACAACGTGCCGTACCTGGGTTCGTTGCCGCTGGACATCCGCATCCGCGAACAGGCCGACAGCGGTACGCCCGTCGTCGCGGCCCTGCCGACCTCGGATCTTACGGCGCGCTATCGCGACATCGCGCGCAATGCGGCGGGTCGACTGTCGAAGCAGCCACGGAACAAGTCTCTTGGCCTGGGCAAGATCGTGGTGCAAGGCGCACCGTCAACCTGACGCAAAAGACGGGCGCCCTGGGGCGCCCGTCTCGTATCAGCAGCGTGCCGGCCATCGGCACGCCCTTCCGGGTTACGCGCCAAGCTTCTTCTGGTGATGGATGGCGCGGCTGGTGTGGTTTTCGGAGCGCTGAATCTGCTTCTGCTCCCCGCGGCTGACGTGGCCGTTGGCCCCGGCAACGCGCTCTTCATGGTCGATATGCGCTTCACGGCCCTGCAGCTTGGCGGTCTGCGCGTCATTGAGTGAACCGCTGCGCACGCCCTGGTCGACGCGCTTTTCCTGGTTCACATCGCGCTGGACGTCCGAGGCCATGCGACGCGACGACTTCGAGTCCGGGTTCTGGCCGCGGTTGTTGTGCGTATCGCGATAGATGTCTTTGCTCTGCACGTTTTCGGCGTGCTGGATCTGCGCCTGTTCCTTCTGGGTCAGCGGGCCGTTCTTGAGATCGTGCTGCTCCATCCGGTCGACGTGTGCCTGACCCTGTTCCAGCTGGGAGGTTTCCCTGGTGGTGAGCTGGCCGTCCTTGACGCCGTTCTCGATGCGTTCCTGCTGATCGACATTGCGCTGTACGTCGTGATTGACCGGCGCCTCCTGGGCGCTGGCCACGGCCGTGAAGCCAAGGCTGGTGAGGATGGCGGCGGCCAGGGCGATGCGGGTGAGGGTGGAACGGTTCGACATGACGCTCTCCTGTGAGTGTCCGAGGTGGATTTGCTAACCCGGGTGTTGCGGAGAACGGGGGCCGCGGAGCCGTGTTGACGTAGGTTGACGGGCGATATTTAGCGCTCGCTCAGTTTGGATGAGATCCTGTGGCGTCGAAAAAAAATAGGTATATCAATGGCTTGTGGCGCGAGACTTGCGGTCCGCTGACGAAAATTCGGTGAGTGAAGGAGTGTTGCGCGGGGCTGCTGACGAAGTCCCCTCCTTGTGAAATCGTCCGAAGCCGACTGGCGGGGTATCGACCGATCCGCTATTTTCCGGGGCTTGTGTCCGTCCACCCTCGCGCGGTGGGCGAAGCCAAGGCATTGGGAGCCCGAGTGAGCATCAAATCCGATAAGTGGATCCGCCGCATGGCGGAGCAGCACGGCATGATCGAGCCGTACGAGCCGGGGCAGATCAAGATCCGCAACAACGACAAAATCGTGTCCTACGGCACCTCCAGCTACGGCTACGACGTGCGTTGCGCCGACGAGTTCAAGGTCTTCACCAACATCAACTCGACCATCGTCGACCCGAAGAACTTTGAGCAGGGCAACTTCGTCGACATCAAGTCGGACGTCTGCATCATCCCGCCCAATTCCTTTGCGCTGGCCCGCACGGTCGAGTACTTCCGGATCCCGCGCAGCGTGCTCACCATTTGCCTGGGCAAGAGCACTTACGCGCGTTGCGGCATCATCGTCAACGTGACGCCCCTCGAGCCGGAGTGGGAGGGCCACGTGACACTGGAATTCTCCAACACGACGCCGCTCCCCGCGAAAATCTACGCCAACGAAGGCGTGGCGCAGATGCTGTTCCTGGAGTCGGACGAAGAGTGCGAGACCAGCTACCGCGATCGCGGCGGCAAATACCAGGGCCAGACGGGCGTCACCCTGCCGCGCACCTGAAGGATCTTGCGTCCATCGCGTCACGCGCGGTGCGACGCAGCTGAATGCAGGCCATGTGGCTTCGCGATGCCCGGCCCGCACAGCGTTACACTCCGTTCATTACACACACACCGATTGATTGCTGGAGACACGCATGATCCGTTCAACCACGCTGCTGGGCCGCGTCGCCGCTGCCATCCTGCTGGGCAGCATGCTGGTGCTTGCCGGTTGCCATCGCGGCGACACCAAGAGCGCCGAAGTCAAGACGGACTCGGTCAAGAGCCAGTTCGATACCACCATCCAGGCTTACAAGAGCGGCCAGTTCCTGGTGGACGGCGCCGTGCTGTCGGCGCTGGATACGGGCAGCCACTTCGCCTACCTGAAGGACCAGGGTCGCTTGCCCAAGACCGTGCTGCTCGAGCGCAGCGATGATTCGAAGATCCGCAAGCAGCATCTCGAATTCATGGCGCGCATGCAGCTCGACTATGGTTTCACCGTGTATTACGACGACGGTGGCCAGTTGAAGAAAATCAACCCGGTCGAGACCAAGGCTCGCGAGCTTGAGGATTACCATGCGCCGGTCAAGATGAATGACGAACTGAAGGGCAAGAGCGCCAGCGACAGCGGTTACGACCCGTCGCAGCGTCAGCAGCAGTAAGGCTGCCGCTTCCCAGGAAAAGGCCCGCGAAAGCGGGCCTTTTTTGTTCATATCCTCAGTGCGTTCCTCAGTTCGCCCAGGAGGGCGTCGCGATCCTCGTCGTCGTACGAGTGCGCAGGACCACTGCCCCAGACGGGGCCCGGCCACGCAGCGTCGCCCTCGCGACGGCCGACGACGTGAACATGCAACTGTCGCACGATGTTGCCCAGCGCACCGATATTGAGCTTATCGAACGGTGCAACGCTGCGCAGCGCGGCAGCCGCTGCATTCACCTCTTGCCACAGCTCGATCTGCGCGCTTTCGGGGAGGTCGGCAATCTCCACCAGTCCCGTGCGCCGGGGCACCAGCACCAGCCAGGGGAAGCGAGTGTCGTTCATCAGCAGCACGTCACAAAGCGGCAGCTGGCCAACGGCGCGAGTGTCGGCGGCAAGCCGGGTGTCGAGAACAAAGCCGGGGGTGCTCATGCCAGATGCTGTCCGAAAAAGCCGAGGGTGCGCTCCCAGGCCAGGCTGGCGCTGGCCGGGTCGTACTGGGCGCCGATGTCGCGATTGAAGGCGTGGTCGGCGGGGTAGGTGAAGATGTCCATCTGAGGCAGCATCTGGCGGTGCTTCTCCACCATGTCCGGCGGAATGCTCTTGTCGTGTTCGCCGAAGTGGAACATCACCGGCGCCTTGGGTGTTTCGCCCAGGAACGGCACGTTGCGCGCGCCGTAGTAGCTCACCGAGGGCAGCCCCAGGCGGAAGGCTGAGAGCATCGCCACAGTCCCGCCCCAGCAATAGCCGACCGTGCCGATCTTCCCGGCCGAGGCGATGGCTTCCGCGGCGCTGGCGACGTCTTCCACGGCCCGGTCCAGGCCCAGCTCGGTGACAAGGGCCTTGCCGCGCTGCATGCCTTCCTGATCGTAGGCAAGCTCCAGCCCCGTCTCAAGGTGGTCGAAGAATGCCGGCGCGATGGCTACATAACCGGCTTCGGCGAAGCGATCCGTGACCCGACGAATGTGGTCATTGACCCCGAAAATCTCCTGGATGACCACGATGCCCCCCTTGGGCTTGCCGTCGGGTTTGGCCATATAGGCGCCGATGCACTGCATGCGGGTGGTATTGAGCGACAGCGTCTGGCCCATGGTGAGGCTCCTGGAAGGGGCGAAATCGGGAATTCTACCGACGCAGGCAATGGGCCCGCCCTGACGTATAATGTCTGGTTTCCTGCATGTTTACGGTTGATCAGCCCATGTCCCAGGCGTCCCCCAAGATCGGCTTCGTCAGCCTCGGTTGTCCGAAGGCCCTGGTCGATTCCGAGCGCATCCTCACCCAGCTGAAGGTCGAGGGCTACGAAATCGTGCCCAGTTACGACGCTGCCGATGCCGTGGTGGTCAACACCTGTGGCTTCATTGATGCCGCTGTGCAGGAGTCGCTTGATGCGATCGGCGAGGCGCTGCACGAAAACGGCAAAGTGATCGTCACCGGTTGCCTGGGCAAGCGTTCGGAGTTGATCCGGGAGGCCTATCCGGACGTGCTCGCGATCACCGGTCCCCAGGACTACAGCAGCGTGATGAGTGCCGTGCATTCGGCCTTGCCGCAGAAGCGCAACCCTCTGCTGGACATCATTCCGGACACCGGCATCAAGCTGACGCCCAAGCATTACGCGTATCTGAAGATCTCGGAAGGCTGCAATCATCGCTGCAGTTTCTGCATCATCCCGTCGATGCGCGGTGATCTGGTATCGCGCCCGGTGGACGAGGTGCTGATCGAGGCCGAGAAGCTGGTGAAGGGCGGCGTCAAGGAGCTGCTGGTGATTTCGCAGGACACCAGCGCTTATGGCGTCGACCTCAAGTATGCCGAGCGCCAGTGGCGCGACAAGCGCTATCGCACGCGCATGACGGAACTGTGCGAAGGATTGTCCGAACTCGGTGTCTGGACGCGACTGCACTATGTCTATCCGTATCCGCATGTCGACGAAGTCATGCAGTTGATGTCCGACGGAAAGCTGCTGCCGTACCTGGACATCCCGTTCCAGCATGCCAGCCCGCGCATCCTCAAGCTGATGAAGCGTCCGGGCAACATCGAGAAGACCCTGGAGCGCGTGCGCAACTGGCGCAAGGCCGTCCCCGATCTCACCATTCGAAGCACCTTCATCGTGGGGTTCCCTGGCGAAACGGACGAGGAATTCGAGGAATTGCTCGACTTCCTGCGCGAAGCCGAGCTGGATCGCGTGGGTGCGTTCGCCTACTCGCCGGTCGATGGTGCCAAGGCCAACGAGTTGCCGGGCGCTGTGTCCGAGGAACTCAAGGAAGATCGCCTTGAGCAGTTCATGGCTGTGCAGGCCGAGATTTCTGCGGCGAAGCTGCAGCGCAAGGTGGGCAAGACGCTCAAGGTGCTCGTCGATGAAGTGAGTGCCGCGGGTGCCGTGGCACGCTCCGCCGCCGATGCGCCGGAAATTGACGGCGTGGTGCATATCCCCCAGGGCGTGCTGCTGAAGCCTGGTCAGTTCGTGGACGTGGTGGTGGAGTCCGCCGACGAGCACGACCTGCACGCTCGTTTGGCCATCTAAACGTCCGTGGCTTCCGCGATGCGCTATGTGGCGCCGGCGCGGGAGTCCGTCGATCCCGTGGTGCATGCGAGGCAGCCCCTGGCTGACTGGCATGCCTACGCCGATTGCCTGCGGCGGCCGGCATGGCCCTCCGTCGTGGAGCTCAATGCCTTGCTGCCTCCCGGTGCCGGCCATCGTTTCGTCGCCCAGACGCGTGACTTGCTGGACGATGGCCTGCATTACGAGTCGCGGATTCACGCGCAGGGTGCCATCGCAACGCGCGAGGCGAACTGGCATGACCTGTTCAATGCGCTGATCTGGATTCGCTATCCGGCCATCAAGCGCGCGCTCAACGCCAGGCAGGTGGCCGAGATCGCCCATATGGGGCCGCAAATGCGCTCGCGCGCGCAGTACGCGCTGACCCACTTCGACGAAGCAGGGGTCATCGTTGCGCTCGACGACCTCAGCTTGATGTCGCTTTGGGATGCCCACGACTGGCACGGCTTGTTCTGGCGTCATCGCGACGCATGGCGGGACGGTCGTGCGCGACTTTGCGTGTTCGGACACGCCTTGCTGGAGCATGCATTGACGCCGGATAAGCTGCTGGTCGGCAAGGCGATTGCTGTCCATGCCAACGGCCGGCCGTTAGACGTCATCATCGATCAGTGCGCCGGGGCCATCCAGCGCGGTGACATTCTGAACGACCCGCTGGACTTGCGCCCCTTGCCACTGTCCGGCCTGCCGGGCTGGCGCGAGGACAGCGAGATCGAAGTCTTTCATCGCACGGTCGCCTGTTACCAGCCCAGGCGGGCGGACAGGATCTACCCGCCGCCCCTGATCACGTGACGCCGGGCTTGTCCGCCGCGTCTCTGGCAAGTCCAACGTTGTCATGACGCCCGGCAGGGGTTCATTGCCCTCAACCCGTATCACGGCTATATAAAGCCCACGGGGGATGGTCTGTTGGGGAAGGGTCGATATGGAAATGACAGCGTCGTGGCCGCGCTCGTTGCGCGCACGATGGAAGGCCGCGGTGCGCTCCTGGGTCTGCCTGGCCATGATGGCCGGGTTGGCTGTGCCCGTGGCGCACGCGCAGAACGCGGGCAAGGGAATCGCTCCCCAGTCCCCGATCCGCTTCGGCATCCTGCCGATCGGCAGTGCGTCCGAGTCACGTGATCAATGGCGGCCTCTGCTGGAGGATCTGGAAAAGCGCCTGGGCCATCCGGTGACGGCGGTGTCCGTGAGCAGCTACAGCGGTCTGTCGTCGGCGATCGGCGAACAGCGCGTGGACATGGCGTTTCTTTCCGGGCGACTGGCGATCGAGGCGGTTACCAAGCAGCACATGAGTGTGATCGCGCAGTTCGTGCGCAACGATGGTGCGAAGGGAAATGTCGGCTTGCTCATCGTTCGGGCGGATGGCCCGATTCGCAGCTTGCAGGACGTGCTCGCCCATCCCGGCAAATGGCGATACGCACGTGGTGAGCCGCTTTCCGTGACGGGCTATGTTGCGCCGGAGGCGGAAGTGTTTGCGCCGCGCGGACTCAATTCCGATACGTTCTTCGCAAGCGTGCGGGTGGGCAACCACCAGAACAACGCCCTGGCCGTCGTCAACGGCGAAGTGGACATCGCCAGTGGCAACAATCCCGACCTCGATCTGTTCCGCCGCACCTTTCCCAGTGAAGGCGCCCAGTTGAAAGTGATCTGGCGTTCGACCCTGATCCCGTCCGGCGTCCTGGTGGTGCGCGATGGCATGGAAGAGCCGCTCAAGAGCCAGTTGATCGCCTTCATGCAGAACTATGGGAAAAGCGCTGGCGCAGGAGGCGACCGTGAGCGGGCCAACCTCGGTCGGGTCCCCGATCTGGCCGGCTTTGCCCCGGCCAGCAGTCGGGTTCTTCAGCCGTTTGTGGACATGGAGTACACATTGCAACGACAGCAGGTGCAGCACGGTCGGTGGGTGAGCGAATCGGCTCGCGCAGCACGACTGCAGCAGATCGAGGTGGACCACAAGAACACCCTGGCCCTGCTGCAATCGCGCTAAGCCGTTCATCGTAGGTGGCGTGGCATGTGCGATGCTGCGCGCCCGGTTTACCTGGAGAATCTATCGTGACCACGCTTTGGCCCGCTGTCCGCAAGTCCTTCCACCGTCTGGCGATCGCCGCACTCGTCGCATGGGCGATGGGGCCTGCCGTCAGCTTCGCGCAATCGGGTCAGCCGACCTTGCCTGATTCCGACAAGCAGGCGATCAAGGATTACAACCTCACCGAAGACGTGCTCACGCGCCTCGCCGCCGCCACCAAGGACGCGCGCCAGATGGGCATCAAGCCGCAGGCTGCGCCCGATCCGAGCAAGGTCCATAACCTGGACGATCTGGCCAACCAGGCGATTGCCAGCGATCCGAAGATCGGCCCGCTGATCAAGAAGTACGGATTTACGCCGCGCGATTTCATGATCGCCAATATCGCGCTGGTCAATGCGATCATCGTGGTGCAGTCGCGCAGCAACCCGGACATGGCCAAGTCGATCGACCAGTCCAAGGTCAACATGAACAACGTGGTGTTCATCGAGCAGCACCAGCAGCAGATTCAGGCGATGATGCAGCAGTAATGCCTGTGGCGGTGTCGCTCCGGGTGCCGGAGTGACACCGTTTCGGCGTAAGCCTCAGTAGCTCACGTCGATGATGACGAAGCGTGTCTTTCCGCCGGGCAGTTCCGCCTCGAACTCGTCATCGAGCCGCTTCTTGAGCGCGGCGCGCGCCAGCGGCGAATCCACGCTGATCCAGCCCAGTTTTGCGTCGGTTTCGTCCGGTCCGACAATGCGATAGATGACGCTTTCGCCCGTTGCCGCATTCTCCAGTTCAATGCGCGCGCCGAAAAAAATCACTTCCTGGTCGGCGGGCGAACCCTCGGCCACCTTGAGTACCGGAATGCGTTTGCTCAGGTAGCGTACGCGGCGGTCGATTTCCCCGAGTTGTTTTTTGCGGTAGGTGTACTCCGCATTCTCTGAGCGATCGCCTTCGGCGGCCGCGGCGGCAAGCGCTTTTACCACCTCTGGCCGTAACGTATGCCAGAGGTGATCGAGTTCTGATTTCAGCTTTTCAAACCCATCGCGCGTGATGATCGCGGTGGATGAAGGGGAGGGTGGGCGCCAACGACTCATGATGCGTGCACCGATCTGTCAGCGCTTGCCGCCGAAAATGCCACCCAGCACGCCGCGCACGATCTGCTGGCCCAGGCGAGAACCGATGGTGCGACTGGCAGATTTGGCCATGGCCTCGATCATGCCCTGGCGGCGGCCGCTTCCCAGCAGTACATCCTTGACGGTGTCGCTCCAGCCGGTGCCTTCTTCGGTGGCCTGTGCACTGGTCGTGCGTTTGCCTGCCGGGACCGGCGCGGCCACTTTCTCGCTCGCGCGTGCTGCCAGGAGCTCGGCGGCGGATTCGCGATTGATCGCCGTGTCGTACTTCGTTCCGACGGGGGATCGCTGGCGCACGGCACTGCGTTCGGCCTCGGTGATCGCGCCGATGCGCGCGCAGGGCGAGGTCACCAGCACTTGTTCCACGGGCGAGGGCACGCCGCCGTCGCGCAAGGTTGAGGCGAGCGCTTCACCGACGGCGAGCTGGGTAATCGCTTGGGCGACGTCCAGTTTTGGATTCGTGACGAAGGTTTCCGCGGCGGCTTTCACGGCCTTCTGGTCGCGCGGCGTGAAGGCGCGCAGGGCGTGCTGGACGCGATTGCCAAGCTGGCCAAGGATGTTGCCTGGCACGTCGTCCGGATTCTGCGAGCAGAAATAGACACCGACACCCTTGGACCGGATCAGTCGAACGACCTGTTCCACGCGCTGGAGCAAAGCGGGCGGCGCGTCGTCGAACAACAGGTGCGCTTCATCAAAGAAGAACACCATCTTCGGTTGATCGAGGTCGCCGACTTCCGGCAATTGTTCAAACAGCTCGGACAGCAACCACAACAGGAAAGTCGAATAGAGGCGTGGTTTCAGTATGAGCTGGTCGGCGGCGAGAATGTTGATGACGCCGCGGCCGCTCATGTCCTGGCGCATCAGGTCGGCGAGCTCCAGTGCGGGCTCTCCGAAGAACTGATCGGCGCCGTCCTGTTCGAGTTTGAGTACGGCGCGTTGAATCGCCGCGATGCTCTGCGTGCTGACCAGGCCATATTTGGCAGAAATGTCTTTCGCGTTTTCGGAGGTGAATCCGAGCATGGACCGAAGGTCATCCAAATCCAGCAGCAGCCAGCCGTTGTCGTCGGCCACTTTGAAAATGACTTCAAGCACGCCTTCCTGCGTGTCGTTCAGCTCGAGGACGCGGCCGAGAAGCGTCGGGCCCATCTCGCTGATGGTGGCGCGCACAGGATGGCCGAGCTTGCCGTAGATGTCCCAGAAAATGACCGGATTGGCCTGCGGCTTCCAGTCGTTCAGGGCCAGCCTGGCCAGGCGCGCCCTGAGCTTGTCGCCCGGCTCCCCGGCGGCCATCGATAGTCCGGCCAGGTCACCCTTGGCGTCGGCGAGGAAGCAGGGCACGCCAAGCTTCGAGAATCCTTCGGCCAGCACCATCAGTGACACGGATTTACCGGTGCCGGTGGCGCCGGCGATCATGCCGTGGCGATTGCCGTAGCGCGCGTCCAGATTGACGCTGGTGCTGTCGTTGCGGCCGATCAGAATGTCAGTCATGTGGATCCGTCCGGAAGGGGCGAGGCGATTGTAGCCACAGTGGCTGAATCCGCGTGCGCAAGCCGGTGCGGATTTGTGTTGAGTCGGTCGGCTTCGAGGGCTATTGTCGGGCCTTTCTGATTGTGATGCTCGTCATGCCTCAGCCCGTTCCTGATCGTGTTTCGCCTCTTCGTGTTTTGCGCGCTGCTCCGTTGTTCGCCGCCCTGGTCGCCCTCGGCGCCTGCAGCAGTACGCCGAACCGACCCGCGCCGACGCCGCAGGTGAACGCGCTGTATACGCAGCTCGATCAGGCCAGCAAGAGTTACGAGACAGCACTGCAGCAGGCGCGTGAAGGCGACAGCCAGGCCGCCGCTCAAACCGCGAGCGCCACCCTGGATCAGTTGAAGCAGGGTGCGGCCCAGTGCAGCACGGTTGCCGGTTGCGATCCGCAGCGATTCTTCTCGGTGTACGACCGCCTGCTGCGCCTCAAGGATGGCGGCTTGTCCATTGGCGACGATGTCGATGTCGCCGGCGAGCAGACATCCGAAGGCAGCAACGCGGGCAAGACCGGTGCGGCGAGTCTCCCCGAAGCCCAGCGCAGCGTGACGCTGCTGCATGGGCAGAAACTCTCCGAACTCATCGCGATGAACGGTCCGGTGAAAGCTGCGCTGGAAATGTGGCTGACCCAATGGCGTCCCAACCTGATGGACGCATGGGTCAACTATCAGTACATGCGCTACCAGATGTGGCCCGCCTACCAGAACCGCGATCTGCCCGAAGCGATTTTGTTCGGCATCATGGCGAAGGAGTCGGGTGGCAAGGTGCATGCCGTGTCGCGTTCCGGTGCCGCTGGTCCTCTGCAGTTCATGTATGCCACCGGCATGCGCTTCGGGTTGGGTACGGAGGATGGCTTCGACGAACGCTTCGATCCCGCGCAGGCGGCACGCGCCAACGCGGAATATCTGGACGAGCAGCTGCGCATCTTCAACAACAATCTGGAAGTCACGCTGGCGGCCTACAACGGTGGCGAGGGACGCATGCGTCGGTTGGTGGGCGATGACACTTCGACCAGCTTCTACGATCCGCGCATCTACAATCAGCTTTCGCAGGAAACCCGCGACTACGTGCCGGCTGTGCTGGCGGCCGCCTGGTTGTTCCTGCATCCGGACAGTTACAACCTGCGTTTCCCCAAGGTGGACGCCACGCCGGGCAGCATTACGTTGGCGCGACCGGCTTCGCTCACTGAATTGACCGTGTGCCTTGGTTCGGCGGGTGGCCTGGCCGATGGCTGGTTCCGCACGCTGCGAAACCTCAACCCTCGGCTGGATCCACAGGTGAGCCAGCCCGCAGGCGTGAAGCTGGTGGTGCCGAAGATGCTGGAAAAGCCCTATGGCTCGCGATGCGTCAGCGGGCCATGGCCCATTCTGGCCAACGACCTGCATACGGCGGTCGTCCCGGTGGTGCCGTCGTCGCCGACACCGTCGCCTGCGCCACGGAGCGCGTCATCGAGCAGCAAAACGCGCAATTACACCGTGAAGCGCGGAGATACGCTGGTCGGCATCGTGCGGAAGATCGGCTGCTCGGACGTGCAGGAAGTGGCCGAGATGAACGGCATCAAGCATCAGCACATCAAGCCGGGACAGGTGCTGCGTCTGCCGACCTGTCGTTGACGTGGAGGAGCCAGGGAAGGATTCGGGGTGCCCTCCCTGACTCCCCTTGCTCGTCAGGCCGCCGCGCTGCCCATCCAGTCTTCCTGCTGCGTGTCGCCGCGGTGGACCTGCTTGAGTTCGTGTAGCAGGCGCAGAAGCTGGCGATGGTGGAGCTGGAGCTTCAGATGGGTGGCGTCCTTGGTCTCGTGGAACGCTACGGCCAGCCACAAGGCAATGCCGCGCATGGCGACTTCCGGGTTATCCGAGCGGGCGCGGGTGTAGCCGATGTCGGTGCCCTGACCCCATGGCAGGTAACGCTGGTCCGGCGAGGTGCCGTACAGATGGGGGAACTCGCTTCGCGATGCCTGGCCAATTTCGCGCAGGGTCAAGGTGCCCAGGCGCGCGCGGGTGCGGCGGGGCAGGCCATGCACGCTCTTCTCGATCTCGCGCAGCTGGCGGCCAAGTTGATGGGCGCGGCTCATGGCCAGGATCTGGGTGACGAAGCGCATCGCTATCTCCTCAGAGGGCTCGAAGGACGGTGCCGGGCGCACCATGAAGCCACCGAGGATAGCGACGGTTGAACTTGCCTTGCGCCAAAAAGGTCACAAAACGACGCAATGCGTCACCTTGAGCGGGGCCCGCACGTTTCGCGCGGGCCCGCTCGGGATCAGCCCGTCGCGAGAGAGCCCAGTTTCTGTCCCACCAGCACGGCCTGCTGCGGCGCCAGGGCATCCAGGTCAGCCATGCCGTCGGGGAGCAGCATGATGACGGTGGAGCCCATGTTGAAGCGGGCCATCTCGGCGAAGCGCTCCAGCGTAATGTTTTGACCTGCAAACGATTTGCGGCGGATGGACGAGGCGTACGGTGGAATCACCAGGCCATCCCACACGGTGGCGACCGACGACACCAGGATGGCGCCCACCATCACCACGACGAACGGACCGTGCGGTCCTTCGAAGTGGCACACAAGTCGTTCGTTGCGTGCGAACAGGCGCGGAATGGCTTCCACGGCAAACGGGGCGACGCTGAAGATGCGGCCCGGCACGTGGACGGTTTCCTTCAGCGTGCCGGTCATCGGCATGTGGACGCGGTGGTAGTCGCGGGGCGAGAGGTACACCGTGGCGAACCGGCCGTTCTTATAGGGTGCGGCAGCCGCTTCATCGCCGCCCAGCAGCTCGGCGGCCGTGTATTCCTGGCCCTTGGCCTGGAAGATGCGACCTTCGACGATCGGGCCGGACTGGCTGATCTTGCCGTCGGCCGGGCAAAGCAGGGTCGACGGATTGGCATCAGCCTGACGCGCATTGGGGCGCAGCTTGCGTGTGAAGAACGCATTGAAGTGCTGGTATGCCAGCGGATCGGGCTGGGCTGCCTGGGTCATGTCGACGTTGTAGCGCCGCACGATTTGGGAGATCAGGAAATTCTTCCACGGCGCGAAGGTCCAGCGCGTGGCCCAGTAGACCACCCGGGAAAGGGCCCGGTGCGGAAGGATGTATTGGAGGAGAACGTTGAAGGTCATCCGGCAAGTATAGAAGAGCGGCGGGGGCGGAAGGCGATGAACGGCCGGGCCCGACGCGCGGGTAGACGGCGCGCCGACGCCCCTTCCGCGCCGGTGGCCCGTATAATCCCCGGTCCCTTATGCAAGGCCCCGCCCGTGACCGCCGAACTTGCCTCCATCATCGACTTCATCCGCTACGGCGCCAGCCGCTTTTCGGAAGCCGGGCTGACGTTCGGTCATAGCCACGACAACCCCATCGACGAAGCGACCCACCTGGTGCTGGCCAGCCTGCACCTCCCGCCGGACATCCCGCCCGCCTATGGCGCAGGCAAGCTCACCCAGGCTGAACGCGAACGCGTGCTGACGCTGATCGAACGCCGCGTTGCCGAGCGCCTGCCAGTGGCTTACCTTGTGGGTGAAACCTGGTTCGCCGGCATGAAGTTCAAGAGCGACCGCCGTGCCCTGGTGCCGCGTTCGCCCATCGCCGAACTGATCGAGTCTGGCTTCCAGCCCTGGCTCGACCATCGCAACGTCGAAAGCGCACTGGACCTCTGCACGGGTTCGGGCTGCATCGGCATCGCCATGGCCGAGTACAACCCCGGCTGGCAGGTGGATATCGTCGATATCAGCGATGACGCCCTGTCGCTGGCGCGCGAAAACATCGCCTTCCAGCACGTTGAAGGCCGCGTCGAGGCCGTGAAGTCAGATCTGTTCGATGCGCTGCACGGTCGCCAGTACGACCTGATCGTCTCCAACCCGCCATACGTCACCGAAGACGAATACGCCGCGCTGCCAGGCGAGTACAGCCACGAGCCCAAGCTCGGCCTGACCTCGGGCGAAGACGGCCTGGATATCTGCCTGCGCATCCTCGATGAAGCCGCCGATTACCTGACGGAAGATGGTCTGCTGATCGTCGAAGTGGGTGAGAGCGAACACGCGCTGGCCGCGTTGCTGCCGGAAGTGCCTTTTGTGTGGATCGAGTTCAAGGTCGGTCAGATGGGCATCTTTGCCCTTGAGCGTCGCGATCTTATTGAGCACGCTGCGGCCATCCATGCAGCGGCACTGGCTCGCCGCGCCTGAGCATGATCGTCACGTCCCGCTTGCGGCTCGATGCCCTGCGGGACGATGACGCACCTGCGTTGTTCATGTACCGGTCGCACCCGGACGTGGCGCGTTATCAGGGGTGGCAGCCTACACAGCTGGACGAAGCCCGGCGCTGGATCGCAGGCCAGAACCCCACTGACACCCCTGCACCCGGGCAGTGGTTTCAGCGTGCGATACGGCGGCTTGAATCGGGCGCGCTCATCGGTGATCTCGGTGCCTGCATGCCCGCAGAGCCTGGCATGTGGGTCGACATCGGTATCACGCTGGCGCCGTCGGCGCAGGGGCGGGGCTTCGCCAGTGAGGCCCTGGCCGGATTCCTCGCATGGCTTTTTGCCGGGCAACTCGTCCGTCGCGTGACTGCCTCCGTCGACCCTCGCAATCAGGCCTGCATGCGTCTGATGGGCCGCCTCGGATTTCGACAGGAAGCCCACTTTGTCCAAAGCATCCCCTGGCAAGGCGGCTGGGCAGACGATGTCGTGTGGGCCATGCTTGCCCATGAATGGGCTGCGCTTCGTGGCGACACCGTGGAAGACCGGGGCGGCACGACACGCTAAGCTGTGGCGGTTTCTTCCCGGATCCCCGCCCGTGTCCAGCAATTCCTTCGGCAAGCTCTTCACCGTCACCACGTTTGGCGAAAGCCACGGGCCAGCCATCGGTTGCGTGATCGACGGGTGTCCGCCGGGCCTTGCGATCGAAGAGGGGGATTTTCGGGCCGACCTCGATCGACGCGCGACGGGCAAGAGTCGTCATACCTCGCAGCGCCGAGAAGCGGATGAAGTGGAAATCCTGTCGGGCGTCTACGAAGGCAAGACGACGGGCACGCCGATCGCCCTGCTGATCCGCAATACCGACCAGCGCAGCAAGGATTACGGCGAGATCACCCAGACCTTCCGTCCCGGGCACGCCGATTACACCTATTGGCAGAAATACGGCATTCGCGATCCCCGCGGCGGCGGCCGTTCGTCGGCGCGTGAGACCACGATGCGTGTCGCGGCAGCCGTGATTGCCAAAAAGTGGCTGGCGGAGCGCCATGGCGTGACGGTGCGCGGTTACCTCGCGCAACTGGGCGATATCGCGCCGGAAGGATTTGACTGGGATGCCGTCGAGCAGAATCCGTTCTTCTGGCCGCATGCCGAACAGGTTCCTGCGCTGGAAAAGGCCATGGATGCGCTGCGCAAGTCGGGCGATTCGGTCGGTGCGCGCGTCAACGTCGTGGCTGAGAACGTACCGCCGGGCTGGGGTGAGCCGATCTACGGCAAGCTCGACGGCGACCTTGCGGCTGCGCTGATGTCCATTAACGCGGTCAAAGGCGTGGAGATCGGTGACGGCTTTGGCGCGATCACCCAGCGAGGCAGTCAGCATCGCGACGAAATGCATTTGGACGGCTTTGCGTCCAATCACGCTGGCGGCATTCTTGGTGGCATCAGCACCGGACAGCCCGTCGTGGCGTCGATGGCGCTCAAGCCGACGTCCAGCATCCTGATTCCAGGGCACAGTGTGAACCTTGCCGGCGAGGCGGTCGACGTGGTGACCAAAGGGCGCCATGATCCGTGCGTGGGCATCCGCGCCACGCCTATCGCCGAAGCGATGATGGCCCTGGTGCTGATTGATCATGCCTTGCGCCATCGCGCCCAGTGCGGCGATGTCGGTGTGATGCAGCCACGCCTGCCCTGAGGCAGGCATTCCCGTAGTGACGAAGTGACGTACCGATGACCGGCAAGCTGAAGATCTGGGTGTCTCGCCCATTGTTTCCCGATGTGCTGGCCCGCCTTGCCGAGCACTTCGATGTTGACGCAGAGGCGATCGAGCGCAAGCACAGCCCCGAACAGGTACGCGAGAAGCTGCTCGGTGTCGACGCAGCGCTGCTTGGCCTGGCCGATCGGGTGAACGCGCAGACACTGGAGGGCAATGAGCGCCTGCGAGTCGTCGCCAACCTGGGCGTCGGCTACAACAATCTCGATATGCCTGCATTGACGCGGGGCGGCGTCCTTGCCTGCAACACGCCTGATGTTCTCAACGAAAGCGTCGCCGATTATGCCTGGGCCCTGATGCTGGCCGCGGCCCGGCGGGTCGGGGCCGCCGAGCGCTGGTTGAGGGCAGGGCAATGGAGCGGCGGCATGCGCTTCGATGACTGGCTGGGCGTCGACGTCCATGGCAAGACGCTGGGCATTCTGGGTATGGGCCGCATCGGCCAGGCGATCGCCCGGCGCGCCACCGGGTTCGACATGCCGGTGATCTATCACAACCGTTCGCGGCTCCCCGAGGCGGTCGAGCGCGAGAGCCGGGCCGTCTACGTGGACAAGGCCAGCCTTCTGCGCCAGTCCGACCACCTGATCCTTGTCCTGCCGTACTCCCGCGAGAGCCATCACGCCGTTGGCGCGGCGGAACTGGGCCTGATGAAGCGATCGGCGGTGCTGGTGAACGTGGCCCGGGGTGGCATCGTGGATGACGCAGCCCTGGCCGTGGCGCTGCGGGAGCGCCGCCTGGCCGCGGCGGCGCTGGACGTCTTCGAGGGCGAGCCGGCGGTCCATCCCGACCTGCTGGATTTGGACAATGTCGTGCTCAGCCCGCATATCGCCAGCGCCAGCGAAGATACGCGCCGCGCCATGGCCGGCCTCGCAGCTGATAATGTGCTGGCTGCGCTGGGTTTCGGTCCCAGGGCCGGTCGTCCCCCGACCGCACTGAACCCCGAAGTGATGGCTCGCTGGCCTGCCGGCGGCCCGCGGTGAGGCCAAAGCGTGATCTCACTCACGCCGAGGCATATCCGCGTATTGTTTTGCAGGCTACCCCGGCTAGATTTCCGCTGACGCGGAATTCGGCCCCGTTTCGGACGGTTTTCCGATGTCCCTCGACTGATAACGGAACATGAGCAAGAAGAGTAGCTACAAGGTGGCGATGGTGGGCGCGACTGGCGCCGTGGGCGAAACCCTGCTGGGCATTCTTGCCGAGCGCGATTTCCCGATCAGCGAGCTTGTGCCGCTGGCGAGCGAGCGTTCGGCGGGCGAGAAAATCCAGTTCGGCGGAAAATCCATCACCGTCAAAAACCTTGCCGACTACGACTTCGACGGCGTGGATATCGCCTTCTTCTCGGCAGGTGGCTCGGTCAGCAAGGCGCATGCAGCGCGCGCTGCCGCCGCGGGCGCGGTGGTGATCGACAACACCTCCGAGTTCCGCTACCAGGACGATATCCCGCTGGTGGTGAGCGAGGTCAACCCGCACGCCATCGCGCAGTACACGACGCGCGGCATCATTGCCAATCCCAATTGCTCGACCATGCAGATGCTGGTCGCGCTGGCCCCGATTCATCGGGAGGTGGGCATCGAGCGCATAAACGTGGCGACGTACCAGTCCGTCTCGGGCGCCGGTCGTTCGGGCATGGAAGAGCTCGGCAAGCAGACGTCCGCGCTGCTGAGCTTCCAGGAAGTGGAGACCAACAAGTTCTCCAGGCAGATCGCTTTCAACGTCATCCCGCACATCGACGAATTCCTTGCCAATGGCTACACCAAGGAAGAAATGAAGATGGTGTGGGAGACGCGCAAGATCCTGGAAGACAACACCATCCAAGTGAATCCGACCGCTGTTCGCGTGCCGGTGTTTTACGGCCACTCCGAGGCAGTCCACATCGAAACCCGCGACAAGATCACGGCCGAACGTGCGCGTGAGCTGCTGGAGCAGGCGCCGGGCGTCGTCGTTCGCGACGAGCGCGTGGCGGGCGGTTATCCCACGCCGGTGACCGACGCGGCAGGCAAGGACGAGGTGTTCGTGGGTCGCATCCGCGAAGACATCTCGCACGACAATGGCCTGAACATGTGGATCGTCTCCGACAACATTCGCAAGGGCGCTGCGCTCAATGCCGTGCAGATCGCCGAGATCCTGATCGAGGAATACCTTTGAAGCCTCGTACGTCGGCCCTTCTCGGGTCAGCTTTGATGTTCCTTGCCGGCCACGTCCTGGCCGGCACTCCGGCACAGGCGAAGGCCGCCGGCAACCAGCAAAAGGCCCAGGCCAAATCGGCCGAGGTGGCCAGGCTCAAGCATGATGTGGCGGCCGAGGAAGACAAGGGCCGGCAGGCCGACCAGCGCCTGCAGGAGCAGGACAAGGCCATCGCCGACCTGCAGAAGCAGTTGAACGAGGTGAAGGCGGCACCGGCGGCCCAGGCCAGGCACCCCTGAGGCGCCAGATACAAGAACAAGTCGCAGAAATGCGTCGTAAATACCGGCCACGCCTATTGTTGGTGGCCTTTGTCTAACTTAAAGTGGCGGCTCATAGAGGGTAGTCACCGCGTTTGGCGCGGCGACCCAATAAGAAACGTCACGGGGTAGTTCGGGGGAACACGCGATGAATCGTACGTTGAAACTGTCGGTGCTGCTGGCACTTGCGCTGGGCAGCGCCCAGGCGGCCGCGCTCGACCTGGGCCAGATCCAGATCAAATCGGCCCTGGGTCAGCCTCTGGTAGCGGAGATCCCCGTTCGCCCGGAAAGTCCTGCCGAACTACAGAACCTCTCCGCACGACTGGCCTCGAGCGACGAATTCGCTCGCGCCGGCCTGGGCGGTGCGCCGACTATCCCGCTGCAGTTCACCGTGGTGGACGCTGCCGGTGGCGGCAAGGCCATTCGCATCACCAGCAGCGTGCCGGTGAACGATCCTTACCTGGATCTGCTGGTCGAAGTCGACAACGCCACGGGCAAGAGTGTTCGCGAATTCACGATCCTGCTCGATCCGCCGAACAGTCCCGCTGCCGCTCCGGCGACCAAAGCGCCGGTGGCTTCGTCGGGCAAGCCCAAGCGGGCTGCCGCGCCGGCGCCCGCCGCCAGCAGCACGCCAGCAACCACGACGGAAGCACCTGCCGCGCCTAAGCCCGCCGCCAAGCCAACTCGCCAGGTGGCTGCAGCAGGTGGCGAGTTCGGTCCGGTCGAACGTGGCCAGACGCTGTCGGGCATCGCCAAGGAAGTCGCGCCGCAGGGTGTCGACATCAACCAGATGCTGCTGGCCCTCAAGCAGGCCAATCCCGATGCTTTCTATCGCGACAACATCAACGCGCTGAAGTCCGGCGCGGTGCTTCGCGTTCCGTCACGCGAAGACGCCCAGGCCATGGCCGTGGCGGCCGCGGTCGAGGAAGTGCGCCACCAGAACAGCGACTGGCGCTCCGGCGCCGCCCGTACGCCGACCGCCGTGGCCGATGCAGGCACGCGAGCGGCGGCATCCACCGCGCCCAGCTCGACCAAGCATGAAAGCGCCGATCGCCTGGCCCTGGTGCCGGCGAAGGAAGGCGGTCAGGGTGGCGAAGGCAAGGGTGGCAAGTCCGACAAGGCTGCCGTGGCCGGCATGCATCAGGACCTGCTCCGCAGCCAGGAGGCACTGGCCTCTCTGGAACAGCAGGGCAATGAACTGAAGTCGCGCCTGAAGGACCTCGAAGACATCAACGCGAAGAATGCGCGTCTGCTGTCGCTCAAGGACAACGAAATCGCCGAACTGCAGCGCAAGCTGGCCGAGGCGCGCAAGTCCGCGGGTGCCCCGGCGGAGCCGGCGGCCAAGCCGTCCGATGCCACCAAGGCTACCCCTGCGGTCGCCGCAGCCCCCAAGCCTGCCGAAGCCAGCAAGGCGGCCGACACGGCTCAGACGCCGGCCGTCGCCAAGTCGACTGACGTCGGCCCGACGTTGGCTGTCACGCCGGCCGGCGCAAGCAGTGTGCCGGCCCACGCGAGTACCGCCGCTGCGGCCCAGCCTGTTGCCAGCAAGCCGGCCGCTCCGGCCAAGCCTGCGCCGAAGAAGGCCGCTTCCGCACCGGCTCCGGCAGCGGAAGAGCCCTGGTACACGCAGACCTGGGCGCTGGCCGCAGGCGGTGGTGCCGTCGTGCTGCTTTTGCTTGGCCTGCTCAGCCGTCGTCGCAAATCCGGCGCAGCCGCGACCGGCGCTTCGGCTTCCGCGTCGTCGCTGGCCGACCGCTTTGGCGCCTCGCCGGCCGTGGGTCATGTCGATCCCGACCAGGACGAGTTGCTTGACCAGCTGGCCGAGCATCCGGATGACATCGGCCTGCACCTGGAACTGGTGAGCCTGTACTACAGCCGTCGCGACGTCGATCATTTCGAAGCTGCCGCGGAAGCCATGCACGCCCATATCGCCAGCCCGGATCAGCCGGAGTGGCAGGATGTGGTGCACATGGGTGAAGACCTGGTGCCGGGCCATCCGTTGTTTGCCGGCGGTGCGCCCGTGCCGCCGCCGATCCCGCCGCAGAATGATGACGAGCACGCCGCGCTCGACGATTTCGATCTTGGCCGGTACGTGGAGAACCAGGAATCGGATTTGCCGCCGATCCCGGCTGCCCCGGTTCCGAACAAGAAAGTCAGCGAATACCACTTCGATTTCGACCTGACGCCGCGTCCGCTGACCTCCTCGTCGTACACCGCCGAGCCGACGGCGGAAACCGCTGGCGAAAAGGCGCCGGAATCGGTGTCCAGCTGGCAGTTCGCCGAACTGGATGAGGAAGATGCGCCGGCTGACGAGCCGTCCTTCCATTCGGACGCTGGCACGCACCTGCACGACGATGGCCAGTTCAGTGACGATCCGGTCGACACCAAGCTGGACCTGGCGCGCGCCTACCTCGACATGGGCGATCCGGATGGCGCACGCGCCATGCTGGAAGAGGTCATGCACGAAGGCACGCAGATGCAGAAGGAAGTGGCGCGCAAGCTGCTCGAGAACATTCACTGAGGTGGCGGTACTTCCTCGTGAACGAAAAAGGCCGGCCTTCGCCGGCCTTTTTCATGCCCGCGCGTGAGAACTTCCGGTTCCGGCAAGCCCCCTCACGTCATCCCTGCTAACCTTCCAGCCCCTCCAGCGACGCGATCGATCATGCGCATTGCCCTCGGCATCGAATACGACGGCACCGATTTCCTGGGTTGGCAGCGCCTGACCCACGGTGACACCGTGCAGGGCACGCTGGAAAAGGCCCTGAGTTTCGTCGCCAACTATCCCGTCGACGTCACTTGCGCCGGTCGCACAGACGCAGGTGTGCATGGCCGGTGCCAGGTCGTGCATTTCGATACGGAAGTGCAGCGCGACATGCGCGGCTGGGTGCTGGGTACCTGCTCGAATTTGCCGACCTCGGTGGCGGTCCTGTGGGCACAGCCCGTGCCTGATGGGTTCCATGCGCGGTTTTCGGCTCGAAGTCGCCGCTATCGCTATCGCATCCTCAATCGTCCCGTGCGCGCAGCGCTCGATGCGCGTTACGTAACCTGGGAGCGGCATCCGTTGGATGCTGCGCGCATGCATGACGCTGCCCAGGTGCTGATCGGCGAGCATGATTTCACCGCTTTTCGTGCCATTTCCTGCCAGGCCAGGCATGCGCGTCGCGAAGTGTTGGCCGTCAGTGTTCGTCGCGAAGAGGAGCAGGTGATCGTCGAGATCGAAGCGAATGCTTTCCTGCATCACATGGTCCGCAATATTGTGGGTTCACTGCTGATGGTGGGTCGTGGAGAGCAATCCGTTGCCTGGATCGCGGCGTTGTTGGCCGGGCGCAATCGCGAGGTGGCTGGCCCGACGGCGCCGGCTTCGGGCCTCACCTTCCTCGGTCCACGCTATGAGGCTCACTGGGGACTCATCCCGGAGGTGAGCCAATGACGCGCATCAAATGCTGTGGCATGACGCGCGTCGAAGACGCGGTGCTGGCCTCGCAATGGGGCGCCGATGCGATCGGCGTGATCTTCACGGCGCGCAGCAAGCGACGGGTCGATATCGCCCAGGCGCGTGCCATCTGCGCGGCGCTTCCTCCCTTTGTCAGCACGGTTGCACTCTTCATGGACGACGATGCTCAGCTGGTCCGCGATGTGCAACGGGAAGTTCAGCCCGACCTGCTCCAGTTCCACGGTCAGGAATCCGAAGACTGGTGCAGGCAGTTCGGACATCGGTACCTGAAGGCGATCGCGATGGGCGAGGGCGCCAAGGCGCTCGAGCAGCTGCATGCTTATCCGAGCGCCGCGGGGCTGCTGCTTGATGGACATGGGCTGGGCGAGGCCGGTGGCAGTGGCAAGTCGTTCGACTGGTCGCTGATGCCGCAGCATTTGACGCAACCTTTGATCCTTGCCGGTGGCCTGACGGCGGAGAACGTCGGCCACGCCGTCCGCACCGCGCGACCTTGGGCCGTGGATGTGTCGAGTGGAATCGAGTCCTTCCCCGGCATCAAGGACCGGGCAAAAATGCACGCCTTTATCGAGGCGGTTCGCGGAGCGCTCTGACGTCGGTGTCCTCGGCGGTGAGGGCGCGCTCGAGCCATGCAGCGAGTTGGGTTACCCGCTCATCGCGAACGCGTGCCGGTGCGGCCAGTACCCACCAGCCGCCGGTTTCGCGAAATCCCCAGGGGGCGATAAGCCGGCCTGATGACAGATCCTCGGCGACCAGCTGCGCAGGTGCGATCGCGACACCCAGGCCGGCGACCGCCGCTTCGAGCAGGTAATACAGGTGGTCGAACGCCCGGCCCATCGGAATGGCCCCGGGTTCGATGCCTGCCGACTGCGCCCAGTCCGGCCAGGCCTGCGGGCGCGACGAGGTGTGCAGGACGGGCATGTGGCGCAGGGCGTTTACGCCGCCATCCACCAGGGTTTTCAAGTCCGCGAAGCGGGGGCTGACGACCGGCCCGATACGTTCTTTTGCCAGCGGATAGGCCCGCCATTCGGATGGCCATGGCGGCGACGCCAGCATGAGCGCCGCGTCGAGGCCGGGAAGGGCGGCCAGGAAGGGGCTGTCCTGTGCCGCCATATGCAGCTTCAGGCCGGGAAGGCCGTCCTGCAGGGCATCCATCCGGGGAATCACCCAGCGCGCAAGCAGGCTGCCCGGGCAGCCGAGCACGAACGGCGCGTCGCTGCCACCGCGTTGCAGGGTCTGCCAGCCATCGCGCAGTCGTTCAAAGGTTTCGTTTGAAAGCTGAAGTAGTTCGCGTCCGGCGGGCGTCAGCACCAGGCCGCGCCCCTGCCTCGCAAACAGCGGCTTGCCCAGGGCGACTTCGAGCGACCGAATCTGGCGACTTACCGCGCCATGGGTAACGTGCAGGACGTCGGCGGCCCGGCTGAGGCTTTCCAGGCGGGCGGCGACCTCGAAGGCGCGCAGGGCATTCAGTGGCGGCAGTTCACGGGTCATATTAGTGTGACTAAAACTCACAGATGTGGGAGATCATATCGCTTTTCCATTGAGGTAGTTCGGCGCTATGGTTGATGGCCCGGGCAGCCATGTCACTCCGATCGCGGCCGCCACATAAGAGGATTCCGCACATGTCCGCACCCCAGGACTTCCACCGCTGGCCCGACGAACACGGTCGCTTCGGCGATTTCGGCGGCCAGTACGTCGCCGAGACCCTCATGGCTCCCCTGGCCGAACTCACCGAGGCCTATTTGCGCCTGCGCGAGGATCCGGACTTTCTCGCTGAGCTGGATCGCGACCTGAAGTACTACGTCGGTCGCCCCAGCCCGATCTATCACGCCGAGCGTCTCTCCCGGCATGTCGGTGGTGCGCAGATCCTGCTCAAGCGCGAAGACCTCAATCACACCGGTGCGCACAAGATCAACAACACGATCGGCCAGGCGCTCGTGGCCAAGCGCATGGGCAAGCCACGCATCATTGCGGAGACCGGCGCGGGTCAGCATGGCGTTGCGAGCGCGACCGTGGCGGCGCGATTCGGGCTCAAGTGCGTGGTGTACATGGGCGCGGTCGATATCGAGCGCCAGAAGATCAACGTCTATCGCATGAAGCTGCTGGGCGCCGACGTCGTGCCGGTGACATCCGGCTCGAAAACACTCAAGGACGCGCTCAACGAAGCCATGCGCGACTGGGTGACGAACGTCGCCGATACCTTCTACATCATTGGCACCGTTGCCGGTCCACATCCGTATCCGATGATGGTGCGCGATTTCAATGCCATCGTCGGGCGGGAAGCGCGCGAGCAAATGCTCACGCAATACGGGCGTTTGCCTGACGCGATAACGGCGTGCGTCGGCGGTGGCTCCAACGCCATTGGCCTCTTTCATGAGTTCCTCAACGACCGCGATGTGCGCATCGTTGGTGCCGAGGCCGCAGGCGAGGGCATTGCAACGGGCCATCACGCCGCTTCACTGGCGGCCGGTCGCCCGGGCGTACTTCATGGCAATCGCACCTATGTGCTTTGCGATGACAACGGCCAGATCACCGAAACCCATTCGGTTTCGGCAGGGCTCGATTATCCCGGCGTCGGCCCCGAGCATGCCTTCCTGAAGGACGCGGGGCGCGCGGAATACGTAGGCGTTACCGATGATGAAGCGCTTGAGGCGTTCCACTTGCTTGCGCGCACCGAAGGCATCCTGGCTGCACTGGAATCCAGCCATGCCGTCGCGCAGGCCATGAAGCTGGCGCGCGAGATGTCGCCCGACCAATGTGTGCTGTGCAATCTGTCAGGTCGTGGCGACAAGGACGTACATACCATCGCAGCGCGTGAAGGAGTGCAGGTATGAATCGCATCGACCGTCGCTTCGCCGCGCTCAAGGCAGCCGGCCGTACGGGCCTGATTCCGTTCGTTACGGCAGGCGATCCGGTGCCTGCTCATACGGTGGCGCTGATGCATGCGTTGGTTGACGCCGGTGCGGATGTGATCGAGCTGGGCGTGCCGTTCTCCGACCCGATGGCCGATGGCCCTGTCATCCAGCACGCCAGTGAGCGCGCCATCGCCAAGGGGGTAGGCCTTCCCGACGTCCTGCGTTGGGTGGCCGAATTCCGTCAACGGGATGACGAGACGCCTGTGGTGTTGATGGGTTATCTGAATCCGGTAGAGATTCACGGTTACGATCGCTTCGCGCGGGAAGCCGTCGGGGCGGGCGTGGATGGCGTCCTGCTGGTGGATTGCCCGCTGGAGGAATCGGCCGTGCTGGCCCCGCTGAAGGCTGCGGGGCTGCGCCAGATCCTGCTGGCAGCGCCGACCACCGCACCCTCGCGTATGGCGCAGTTGTGCGGGTTGGCGGAGGGTTTCCTGTACTATGTGTCGTTTGCCGGGATCACCGGCGCGGGGCGTCTGAGCACCCAGGATATCGCCACGCGGGTGGCCGACATCCGGGCCCGCGCGAAGGCTCCGGTAGCGGTGGGCTTCGGCGTGCGCGATGCGCAAAGCGCGAAGGACATCGCCGGGTTTGCCGATGCGGTGGTCATCGGTAGTGCGCTGGTCGAACGGCTGGCGGGAGCGGAGCAGGCCGGCGATATCGCCAGCCGGGCGCAAGCATTCCTGCAACCGATCCGTACGGCGCTCGATGCACACTGAAACGGCTCCTGGCCGTTTCGGTCAGGAACGTTAGAGGTGTTGCGATGAACTGGCTCCAGAAAATCATGACTCCGCGTGTTCGCACGCCGGGCACGGCCACCAACGGCAAGGGCAAGGTGCCCGAGGGCGTGTGGGAGAAGTGCGGCGGCTGCGGCACCGTGCTGTACCGCCCGGAGCTGGAACGCAATCTGATGGTGTGCCCCAAGTGCGGCCACCACCACACGATCGAGGCACGCGCGCGTCTGAAGGCCTTCCTCGACGAAGGCTCGACGCAGGAATGGTGGGCCAGCATGGAGCCCACCGATCCGCTGAAATTCCGTGACTCCAAGAAGTACCGCGACCGCATCGTCGCCGCGCAGAAGTCGACCGGCGAAAAAGACGCGATGATCGCCATGAGCGGCACGCTCAAGAGCCGTCCGCTGATGGCCGTGGCGTTTGAATTCAGTTACATGGGTGGCTCCATGGGCTCGGTGGTGGGCGAAAAGTTCACCCGCGCTGCCGAACGCGCGCTCGCCGAGCGCAGTGCCCTGGTGTGTTTCTCCGCCACCGGCGGCGCACGCATGCAGGAAGCGTTGTTCTCGCTGATGCAGATGGCCAAGACCTCGGCCGCCCTGGCACGCATGCGCGATGCGGGCGTCCCCTACATCAGCGTGCTCACGCATCCGACCACGGGTGGCGTTTCCGCCAGCCTGGGCATGCTGGGTGATATCAACGTCGCCGAGCCGAAGGCGCTGATCGGTTTTGCCGGCCCCCGCGTAATCGAGCAGACCGTGCGTGAGACGCTGCCGGAAGGTTTCCAGCGCTCTGAGTTCCTGCTTGAGCATGGTGCCGTCGATATGATCGTCGACCGCCGCGAAATGCGTGACAAACTGGCTGATGTGCTTGGCTTGCTGGCGAAGGCGCCGCGCGCGGCCTGATCGCGTCAAACGGTCGCAGTGTAGAAAAGCCGCCTTCGGGCGGCTTTCTTTTTTTGTGCGTCTGTGATCGTCTCGTTTTGAGTGTTCGTCATTTCATCCACAGAGGCTGTGGATGAAATTCGCATGAGCTTGTGGAAAACCACTTTAAGTCACTGACGCGACAATCATGCGCACAGCGTGACGAAAAAATGTCCACGCAAATCGCCCGCGTGATGCCTCTTCGCGCATCATCATTTGTCAATCGTTGTGGCGTATTTTTCCCGCTTTTTTTCGTCGGCGATGCACTTGTCCACAGTCGCTGTGCATCACTTGCGAACAAGCATGTGGACAACTCCAAATGCACCGTGCGACGTCAAGCACTTAGTACACAGTGCGCAGATCGTGCTCAATGTGCGCGCGCAAACGGCATGTTTTCCACAGCGTTTGTGGAGACGTTTGGGAGAAGCCTGTGGATAGGTGGGATAACTTGCTGATGCGACAGGTGAGTGTGACATCGTGATGATTTATTGAGCAGCGGTGTCGACGGCATCCAAACATGCGTCGTCTTCGCGTCGGAGTCGTTTGCATGCAAGGTTTTCCACAGCCGCTGTGGAAGTGGCTGGGAGAAGCCTGTGGATAGGTGAGGTAACTTGCTGATGCTGCAAGCGCGAGTTACGCACTGACGGTTTTTTGATCAGGCGTTGTTCTGGGCGTGATCGTAAGGTCGTCGTGGGTGAGCGCTACACCCACTGCATCAGCGGCAATAACCAAAGCGACAGCGTGCCGAGCATGCCACCGATGATCGTTGCGGCAAGCACATCGCTCGGGTAATGCAGGCCAAGGATGACGCGCGAGGCACCGATCAGCGTGGTGAAGGTCAGCAGCAGCGGTGCGAGCAGGGGATACCAGGCCAGAGCGACGACCGTGAAGCTCACCGCCTGCAAGGTGTGGCCCGAGGGAAAACTGAATTCATCCAAGGGTGGCACATGTGCGATGACGCCCGGGCAGGCGCGGAAGGGGCGGGGCCGTTTGGTCCAGCGCTTGAGCACGCGGTACAGAAACAAGGCGGTGAGACCCGTCAGGGCCATTTGCGATGCGGCGAGCAGACCGCGACGCCCGTCGACCAGGGCGAGCGCTGCCATCAGTGAATACCAGAACACACCATCGCCCAAGCGGCTGATGATGCCGAAGAAGACGCCGACAGCGCGTCGCGCACCCCAATGATTGGCGGCAACGCAGATGCGCCGGTCGATGGCCAGGCGAGGGCCGTCAGGCGTGGGCAGCGGTGGCAGGGTGTCCATGACTGTGCTCCTGGGCCATATCGCGCAAAAGGGTTTCGAACTCGCGGATCACTGCATCGGGCGAAAGACTGGCCATGCTGGCGTGCGCCGCGCGGCCCATGTGACGAATCAGGCTGGCGTTGCTGCCGAGCGTGGTGGTGGCTTCGATGAACGCCTTTTCGTTGCCGGCTTCGATGCGGTAGCCATTGATGCCGGTGGTGAGGTGTTCGCGCGCAGCGCCCTCTTCATAGGCAACCACCGGCAGGCCCGTCGCCAGGGCTTCGAGGATGACGTTGCCGAAGGTCTCGCTCAGGCTCGGGAACGGGAACAGGTCGGCGCTGGCGTAGTAGCGGGCGAGCGCGTCGCCACGCTGGATGCCGGCAAAAATGAAATCTGGATGCGCGGCTTCGAGCGCCGGGCGCGCAGGACCGTCGCCCACCCACACGTAGCGCGCCTTCGGCACGTGCTGTTGCAGGGCGCGAAAGGCGCGAACGGCGAGGTCAAGATTTTTTTCCGGCGCGATGCGTCCGACGTAGAGGACCACCGGCGTGTTGCCATCGACACCCCAGGAAGCGCGCAACGCGGCGTCACGATGCTGTGGATGGAACTGCTGCGTATCCACGGCCCGTCGCATCAGTCGCGCGGTGGTGACGCCCAGCTGCCCAAGCTCACTGGCCAGGGCCTGGGTCGGCACCAGCGTGGCGACGGCGCGATTGTGGAAATTGCGCATGTAGCGACGCACGAACTGGGTGAGGAAGCCCACGCCGTAGTGATCGGCATAGGTATCGAAGCGGGTGTGGAAACCGGTGGCGACCGGAATGCCGAGGCGTTTGGCGGCGCGAACGGCCGACCAGCCCAGAGGGCCTT
This sequence comes from Dyella terrae, assembly GCF_004322705.1. Taxonomy (NCBI): domain Bacteria; kingdom Pseudomonadati; phylum Pseudomonadota; class Gammaproteobacteria; order Lysobacterales; family Rhodanobacteraceae; genus Dyella; species Dyella terrae. Next base: position 240,269 of record NZ_SIZZ01000001.1, read on the forward strand.
CCGTGGCCACGTAGATGGCGTCCGGCCGCAAGCGATTCCATCGTTCCTTCAGGGCGCGTCCTGCGGGTAAACCAAAGCGGAGCCCCGGGTAGCGGGGGAGCGCGGCGCCACGCATTTCGGTGGCGACGATGCCCGGCTCGTCATCGAACGGCTTGGCCTGGCGGGGGCGAATCAGGTCGACGGTATGCCCGCGCGACGCCAGTCCGGCGGCGAGGCTATGGACGGTGAGGGCAACACCGTTGATTTCGGGCGGGTACGTTTCTGTGACGATGCCGATGCGCATGAGCAGAACTCGATCTGGCTTGACGCATCGTCCTCGCGGGCGGTTGCGGCCCCATGGCGCGTGGATGACGCCCGCATGACGGGCGGCGCTGCCGTGAAGGGCACGTGCACGCCAATCGGCATACACTCGGGAGTCTCAAGTCTCATCACACCAAGGAGTCCGACCGATGAAACGCATCCTGCTTGCCCTGGCCCTCGTCACTGCGGCCGGCGCGACCTTTGCGGCCGATACGCCCGCGCTTCCGGTCACCAAGGCCCCGGCCGGTGCCGAGGTCTACATCATCTCGCCCAAGGATGGCGCCACGGTTGGCCAGGACGTCACCGTCAGCTTCGGCCTCAAGGGCATGGGCGTTGCTCCGGCTGGCGTGAAGAAGGAAGGTACGGGCCACCATCACCTGCTGATCGACGTGAAGGAACTGCCGGCCGCCGGCCAGCCGATTCCGAAGGACGACAATCACGTCCATTTCGGCAATGGCCAGACCGAAACGACGATCAAACTGACTCCGGGTACGCACACGCTGCAGCTGGAGCTGGCGGACGAAAACCACATTCCGTTTGATCCGGCCGTGGTATCGAAGAAGATCACGATCCACGTCAAATGATCCCGATGAAAAAGCCCCGCCATTGAGCGGGGCTTTTTCTTTGGACGAATCCGGATCTCAGCCGAACAGGGGTGCCAGGTGCTCGGGCAGGGTGGTGCCGGGCAGGCGCGTTGCATCGCGGGCGATATTGAGAGCCATCGTTACCTGGGCCACGTCGAGCAATCTGGTGTCCACGGGTCGTTGCTGGTGTTCGGCCAGCCATGCCAGAACCGGGGCCAGGTGCCAAAGCGAGGGATTGCCTTCATGGACGGGAACTGGAAACGTGGCGACGTGTCCGGTCATGAGCTTACGCATGTTCTGGCGGGAGAAACCTGCCATCTCTGCCACATCCGTGAGGCCGACGAAGTCTGGTGATGCTTCGACCAGATGAGCATTGGGGATGGCCTTCTGCACGTCGCGAACGGCCGACGAGACGGCGACGAACGCGCTCTCCGCGTCCCGAGCAAAATCCAGAGCGATCCGGCCTTGCTGTCCCACGCCCACGAGCGCGTCATCGCATCCGGCATCGGCCAGCGCTTCGATCCAGGATTCCGGGTCGGCTGCTTCATGGGGCAGTTGAAACTTGAGGGTGAATTCGTAGCTGTTCATGGCTTGGCCTTCCGATGGTCATGCATGGTTTTTTCGATGGCGCAGTGGTCGACGACCCGTCTGATCTGCCGGGCGTGCGTGCCGGGGCATCGTGGCGTACTCCAGATGCACGCGATGCAGAATTCGCCACAACGGCATCCGTCGTCGTTGTAGGGGCAGAACATCTTTGCCCAGGCATGCGATCCACCGGGCTGGATTCGCCAGCCGCGGGATTCGGCATGGCGCAGGGCTGATTCGATTTCGGGCTTGGGGTGCGGTTTTCGTGGCACGTGTCGGGCTTCCATGCAGGGTAAGAAAGTAGATAGATGTTGTCAAGTGACAACCTTGTGCGCTTGCGCCATCCCGACCCAAGCGACGAAACCCGCCATGCTCCCGCTCCATGAGCCGCGTCGCCATCGGGCAAGCACCCCACGCGGTGTCAGCGTCCAGATCAGCTAAAATGCGCCGCTTCGCACCGCGCTTTCCCAAGAATCCCCATGACCGTTCGCACCCGCTTTGCCCCCAGTCCCACCGGTTTCCTGCACATTGGCGGCGCGCGTACCGCGCTGTATTGCTGGCTGGAAGCCCGTCGTCGCGGCGGGGAGTTCATCCTGCGCATCGAGGACACGGACCGCGAGCGCTCCACGGACGCGGCCGTGCAGGCCATCCTTGACGGCATGTCGTGGCTTGGGCTGACGCACGATGAAGGCCCGATCTACCAGACCCATCGTCTGGATCGCTACAAGCAAGTGGCGGACGAACTGCTCAAGGCAGGCAAGGCCTACTACGCCTACGAGAGCAAGGAAGAGATCGAGGCGATGCGTGAGGCCGCCATGGCCCGTGGCGAGAAGCCGCGCTACAACGGCTATTACCGTGATCGCAACGAGCCGTACCGTGACGATCCGAACCGCGTCATGCGCTTCAAGAATCCCGTCGAAGGCACGGTGGTGTTCGACGACAAGGTGAAGGGCCGGATCGAGTGGAACAACAACGAGCTGGACGATCTGGTGATCTTCCGCTCGGATGGCTGGCCGACCTACAACTTCGCCGTGGTCGTGGACGACATCGACATGGGCATCACCGAGGTGATTCGCGGCGATGACCACGTCAACAACACGCCGCGTCAGATCAACATCTATCACGCCCTCGGTGCGCCGGTGCCAGAATTCGCGCATCTGCCGATGATCCTCGGTCCCGATGGCCAGAAGCTCAGCAAGCGCCACGGCGCGGTCAGCGTCATGCAGTACCGCGACGACGGTTTCCTGCCGCACGCGCTGCTCAATTACCTGGTGCGCCTGGGTTGGTCGCATGGCGATCAGGAAATCTTCTCCGAAGAGGAGATGATCCGCTTGTTCGACGTCGGCGACGTGAACAAGGCGGCGTCGCGTTTCGACGTGACCAAGCTGTCCTGGCTCAACCAGCACTACCTGAAGTCCGATGACCCGCAGGCCATCGCACCGGAGTTCGAGCACCAGCTGCAGCTGGCAGGCATCGACTACAGCAAGGGCCCGAAGCCGGCCGACGTGATCGTGGCGCTGCGTGATCGCGTGCAGACGCTCAAGGAAATGGCTGAGCGCGCGAAGATCTGGTATGGCCCGATCGTCGAATGGGACGACAAGGCCGTCGCCAAGCACCTGCAGAACGAGACCGCACTGGCCGTGCTGAAGCTGGCGCGCGAACTGGTCGCAGGGTGCGAGTGGACGCCGGAGGCGATCCACCAGGCCGTCGAGCAGATTGCCGCGAAGCTCGAGCTGGGCATGGGCAAGATTGCCCAGCCGCTGCGCGTGGCGATGACCGGCACGCAGGTGTCGCCGTCGATTGATCACACGGTGTTTCTGGCCGGGCGCGAGGAGGCGCTCAGCCGCATCGACGTGGCCATCGGCAAGGCGGGCGGCTGATTCCACATCGTGGACGAGCTCCTCGCCAGGGCCTTGCAGGGAGTGGATCCGGACGCGCCTGATGCGTCGATCCGCATCTTCCTCAACCTGATGGCGATGGTGCCGTGGAAGGCGATGACGATCTGGAGCGTCGTCTTCCTGGTCGTTGGCGCCGGATTGGGCTGGCTGCGCGGCCGCACCTTGGAAGGGGTCATCTGGGCCGCCATATTGGGGCCCATCGGCTGGGTCGTGATCCTGCTTCGCCCGCGCCCGCCGAAACGGCCCGAGCCGCCGCCTTTGCCGCACTGAACAAGGGCGTTCGCCCGGGCGGTGTATGATCGTGTCCGAGGTGAATCCCGTGAACCAGCCCGCCAGCAAAACGCACTCGCATCATCATCACGATCACCACGACGACGCTCACAGCTTCGTGCGTGCGGTCGAGCATGCCAGCGAAGAGCGTGGACTGCGCCTGACGCCGCTGCGCAAGGAAGTGCTGGAACTGGTGGCCGCCGCCGGCAAACCGGTCAAGGCTTACGATCTGCTCGATCTGCTGCGCGAACGTCATGGCAATGCCGCGCCGCCCACGGTATATCGCGCGCTGGATTTTCTGCTCGAGAACGGCTTCATCCACAAGCTGGAGTCGATCAACGCTTTCGTTTCCTGCCACCATCCGGCCGAAGCGCACCAGGTACCGTTCCTGATCTGCGATGTCTGCTCCAGTGCTCAGGAAGTGTGCGACGAGCGCGTGGCCGAGTTGATCGAGGCGCAGGCCAAGGCCTTTGGCTTCCGTCCGCAGGCCCAGACGCTCGAAGTGCACGGCATCTGCAAGAACTGCCGTAAGGACACGTGAGAAGCAAGAGCGCGCACGCTCTTGCTTCCCGCCTCCCGGGTACCGTTTAGAAGAACGCCCGTACGCCCACCGACACGCTGCGCCCCGGCATCAGTACGCTGTCCTTGAACAGCGACGTCGCCAGTCGCGCCTTGCGATTGGTCAGGTTGGTGCCGTCGAGGAACGCCTCCCACTGATTCGATTCGCCATTGTGGAATGTCCACGCGGCATGCGCATTCACCAGCGTGTAGCCTGCCGTGCGCGTTTCGAAATCGGCGGTCTTGTTCTGGGCGAAGTAACGCACGGCACCGACACTGGCGCGCACATCGCCCCGGCTCCAGTTGAGCTGCGTGCCGAGGCGACCGGCAGGAATACGGGGGAGATTGCCTTCGCCATCGGTCAGCTTGGCGCGCACCGTGTCGCCATAGGCGCGCAGATCCCACGCACCGGAGTCATTGCGCGCGAGATGGAAGGTCGCTTCCGCTTCGGCGCCACGGAAAGTGGCGTCATGCTGCGACCACGTACGCACCGGCATGCCGTCTTCTTCCAGGCCCGTGTCGGCCAGGTAGATGAAGTTGTCGTACCGGTTGGTGTAGACAGCCACCTTGCCTTCGACGAGCTCACCATGGAAATGCAGGGCCAGCTCCGCCTGGTTCGCGGTTTCCTTGCTCAGGTTGGGGTTGCCGATTTCGAACGTATCCGAGGCGTGGTGCGGGCCGTTGGCGAACAATTCCTCCTCGGCCGGGGCACGTTGTGCGCGATCGAGGTTGAGGCTCAGATGCCATGCGTCGGCGAAGCGCCAGGATGCACCCGCTGAGAAACTCGACGGCGAAAACGATCGGCGCGGCTGATCATCCGGCGACACTGTCTGGCGATCCGTACGGGCACCCAGTTCGACCTTGATGGGGCCGAATTCGCGCTGTTCGGTCAGAAAGATGCCCCAGGCTTTGGTCGTCGTCGGCGGGACAAACGTCTCGTCGCCGATGGCGCTGAAGTTGCGGCGGATGTACTGCACGCCAAAGGCGCCTTCCCAGCCGGCGAGTGGTTCGTGCGTCAGCAGAATACGGCCTTCGTTCGCTTGCGTGCGGAACGTCGTGCCGACTTCGCTGCCTTCGAATTCAACGTGCTGGTAATCGTTGTGGCCGAAACTCACCTCGGCCTTGGCGATGCCGGCAACCGGATCGTAGAAGCCACCTTTGACGTCATATCGCGTCTGGGCCAGCTTGATCGTGGCCGCTTCTTCGCCGTGGTCATGGCCGTCGTGTTCGTCGTGATCATGATCGCCATGATCGTCGACGTCGCCCGGTTCGGCGGGGCTGCCGTAGGTGTCGAGATAGCGCGATACTGACGCACCGAAGTATCCCCAATCGCCAAGTACGGACGCGCCGACAGCGCCCGATGTCGTTTTCACCTGGCTGTTGGCCTGCGTGCCACCGGGGATGTCGTAGTTGCCGTCATTGCGACGCATGCCGTCGACGTGCAGGGCGAAACGATCGTTGCCCGCATCGGCGCGGAACAGGCCGGTCTTCCCGTCCGTGCCAGAGTCGTAGCGACCCTCCGCGCGTCCGGCAAAGCCGTTCGCCGGCGCGCGCATCGGAATGCGGCCGTCGACGACATTGACCACGCCGCCGATGGCGCCGGAGCCGTACAGCAACGTCGAGGGACCTTTCAGTACTTCAATCTGGTCGGCGAGGAAGGGCTCCACCGACGTGGCGTGGTCCTGGCTGATGTTGGAGACGTCCTGCGAACCGAGGCCGTTTTCCAGCACGGCGACACGGGGACCGTCCATGCCGCGGATGACCGGGCGGCCCACGGCCTTGCCCAGGCCCGTGGTCTGCACGCCGGGAATGCCTGCGACCGTTTCGCCCAACGTGCCGGCCTTGGCATCATCCAGGGCTGAGCCGCTCAGGACGGCGACCGGCGCCACAATCTGGTCGGCCTGCTGGCCCAGCGGGACGGCGTTGACGGTGACACCTTCCAGTTCCTTGGCCTTATGGCCGTGCTTATCGGTGTCCTTGTCGGTGGTGGCGTCGGCCATGGTGTCGGCATCGGCTGCCTGGGCGGGAAGGGCTAGGGCGCCCAGGCAGGTGCTCAGGGCGAGGGCCATCAACGTCTTGCGCATGCGGGTGAAGCTCCTTGGGGGCATGGAGGGAGGGGTGTCAGTCTGACTGGCGAACCGTTACGTTATAATGTAACATCGCTTGCCATGCACCCCTGCATGAAGTCACGCTTCGCCCCCCGGAGCCCCGAATGGACCAACCGCAAGTGAACAAAACGCGCTGGTGGCATGCCGCAGATCGCGTCGGTGCAACCGCGTCGTTTCTATGCGCGCTTCACTGCGCGGCATTGCCATTCGTTCTCGCGTTGCTGCCGCTATTGGGTCTTGAGTTCCTGGCGGATCACCGCTTCGAACGGGGCTTCGTGATCTTTGCCTGCGTGCTCGCGCTTGCCAGTCTGCTTGGCGGCTATCGACGCCATCGGCGAACCTTGCCGTTGCGTCTGGCGTTTCCCGGGCTGGCGCTTCTGCTCATCGGCGTCACGTTCGCCGAGCGCTATTCCATCGGCCTGCACAGCGCACTCGTCACCTGCGGTGGCCTGCTCGTGGCAGCAGCGCACTTCATCAATCTGCGTGCAGATGGTCATCGCGGACACGTCCACACGTCGGACTGCGCGCACTAGCCGCCCCGGCTGGTGATTGTGTAACGCCGCGGCCACTTCCTAGCATTCGCCCCATGAGCTCAACGCACGCCCATTCGCATGACCACGCCCATGGACATGCTCACGACCATGATCACGATCATGCGCACGGCCATTCCCGCTTCAGCGGCAAGGAGCGCAAGCTCGCGTTTGCCTTCGTCCTGACGACGCTGATGATGATCGCCGAAGTGGTGGGCGGACTCTGGTCGGGTTCGCTGGCGCTGCTGGCCGATGCGGGACATATGATGGTCGACGCGCTCGCGCTGCTGCTGGCGGTGCTCGGTGCGTGGATGGCGCGACGACCTGCCGATGCCCGTCGCAGCTACGGTTACGGTCGCGTCGAGGTGCTTGCGGGTTTTCTCAACGCACTGACGCAATTCGCGCTCGTGGCCTTCATTGTTTACGAGGCCGTCGTGCGTCTGTTCCAGCCGGCACCGATTCTCTCGGGCGTGATGCTGATCGTCGCCAGCTTCGGCCTGGTGGTGAACCTGATCGTGTTGCGCACGCTGCACGGGCATGACCATGACGACGTGAACGTCGCGGGTGCTGCCTTGCATGTGCTGGGCGACCTGCTGGGTTCGGTCGCTGCGATTCTTGCCGCGCTTGCCGTGCGCTGGATGGGCTGGCTCTGGGCAGACCCGGCGCTGTCGATCCTGGTTTCGCTGCTGATCCTCAACAGCGCGTGGCGGTTGTTGCGCCGCTCGGCGCACATCCTGCTCGAAGGCGTGCCGGAGGGGCTGAATACGGCCGACATCGAAATGGCGTTGCGAACGGCAGATGCGTCCATCAGCGATGTCCATCACCTGCATGTCTGGCAACTGGCCTCCGGCTCCCGCATGGCGACCGTGCATGCCGAATTGACCGTCCAGGGCACGGCTGACGACGCCATTCGCGCCATCAATCGCGTGCTGGACGAGAAGTTCGGCATCCGCCACGTGACGGTCCAGATCGACCCAGGCCCGTGTGGTGATGCGGCCCATGGTTGCGGAAGCCATTGATTCGGCTCACTGACTGGTATCGCAGTCCTTGCTGCGACAGGCCCGCTCTTGCACTTTGACGGCCCACTGATAGCATGGCGGGCCGTCCAATCAACGTATTTTCAAGGAGTTTCCCCATGGGCAAGGGCGATCGCAGAACCCGTCGTGGCAAGACCTATCGTGGCAGCTACGGCAACTCCCGTGCGCACGGTGTGCAGCCGGCAGTGGCCGGCGCCAAGGAAACCGTGACGAAGTCGGCTGCCGTGAAGAAGGCCGCGCCGAAGAAGAAGTCCGCCTGATCATCCGGCGACTTCGGTGAAGAAAGCCCCCGCCTCGCGGGGGCTTTTTTTTTGTCCTGCGCAAAGCGGGCACAACCGTTCCACACCGCCTTCACGCCCTTGGTGGCATCTGCATGGCCACGGCGCGCAAGAGGCCGCCAGGGGCATCAAGAGGGCGGCCAGTCAGACCTTCCATTGACGTCAGGGAGAGGGACGATGAGTGGCAAGTTCGAACTGAAAAAATCCAGCAACGGCCAGTTTCATTTCAATCTGAAGGCCGGCAATGGCGAAATCATCCTGAGCAGCGAGATGTACACGACGCATGCGGCAGCGCTGAACGGGATCGAGTCGGTGCGCAAGAACGCGCCCACCGACGAGCGCTATGAGCGAAAGAACGCCAAAAATGGCCAGCCCATGTTTAATCTCAAGGCGGCCAATCACCAGGTGATTGGTTCCAGCGAGATGTATTCAAGCGAGCGGGCGCGTGAGGAAGGCATTGAGTCGGTCAAGAAGAACGCGCCGGGTGCTGCACTCGACGACGAGGCCTGAGTCGTTTCAGGTCGCCAGGGGGTGTGCCTTGCCCTCGACGTAGACGGCCCGAAGCAAGTCACCGGCGATCCAGTAGCAGAGTTCGGCCGGTTGCTGGACATTCCACACGGCAAGGTCGGCGCGCTGGCCCAGTGCCAGCGTGCCGCGATCGTCGAGGCCCAGCGCGCGTGCGGCGTGCGTGGTGATGCCCCGCAGCGCTTCTTCGGGCGTCAGCCGGAACAAGGTGCAGGCCATGCCGGCCGCCATGCGCAGCGACAACAAGGGCGACGTGCCCGGATTGCAGTCGGTTGCCACGGCCATCGGGACGCTGCGATGGCGCAGGTTGGCAATCGGCGGCAACTTCGTTTCGCGCAAGGCATAGAACGCGCCTGGGAGTAGTACGGCCACCGTACCGGCGCGCGCCATGGCGTCGATGCCGTGGTCGCTGAGGTATTCCAGGTGATCGGCGGACAAGCCGCCGTACTGCGCGACCAGGGCCGCGCCGTCGAGATCGGACAACTGTTCGGCATGCAGCTTGACAGGGAGCCTCAGCGCCCTGGCGCGTTCGAACACACGTTGCGTTTCGCCATGCGTGAAGCCGATGCTTTCGCAAAAAGCGTCCACGGCATCAATCAGCCCTTCAGCGGCAAGCGCGGGAAGCATCTCGTCGCACACCAGCGCCACGTAGGCGTCGCGCTGTTCCTTGTACTCCGGCGGCAGGGCGTGCAACCCAAGGAATGTGGCGCGCGTGGTAACACCCAGTTCCTCGCCAATGCGTCGCGCAACACGCAGCATGCGCCGTTCGGTGGCCAGGTCCAGACCGTAGCCGGACTTGATCTCGATGGTAGTCACGCCATCGCGAAGCAGCGCCTGTGCCCGGCCCATCGACTGTGCGAGCAGTTCGTCTTCGCTGGCATGGCGCGTTGCGGCGACCGTTGACACGATGCCGCCGCCACTGCGTGCGATTGCTTCGTAACTGGCGCCATTCAACCGCAGGTCAAACTCATGGGCGCGGTTGCCGCCAAAGACGAGGTGTGTGTGGCAGTCGATCAGTCCCGGCGTCATGACGGCGCCACCGACATCGATGACCTGCGCCGCCGACGCGTTGTGCGGCAGGTCCGCGTGCGGGCTGACCCAGGCAATGCGCCCGTCCTTCACCGCGAGGGCGCCGTCACGAATCAGGCCGTAAGGCTCGGCGCCGACAAAGGTGGCCAGCGTGGCATGCGTGAAGAGCGTATCCCAGCGAGTGTGCGTCATGGCGTATCGGGTGAGTCGTTTCGAGTAGGGGCGGCAGCCTCCGACACGTCGTCGGGATCCGGCTCGGCTTCGCGCCGGGCCTTCTCGGCTTCGAACTGTTCGATCAGTTTATCGGCCAGCGCCTTGTAGACGGGCTTGTGGCTGAAAAGGGACGAGCATAGCCGGGCAATCAGACACGTTGCCATGATCGGCAGTGCCATCTGCTGGTTGGCCGTGAGCTCCATGGAAATCACCGTCGCGGTCAGCGGCGCCTGGGTGACGCCGGCCAGGTAACCGGCCATCGCAAGGAGGATGACTGCCGAGCCGTCTGCGCCTGGAACGAGCGCGGTGATGTTCTGGCCCAGGCCCGCGCCCACCGCCAGGGCGGGCGAGAAAATGCCACCGGGGATGCCCGCCCAGAATGACGCGATATTGCCGAAGAATTTCAGCACGCCGAAGCTGGCAACCGTATCGCCATGGCCTTCGAGGATGGCCCTGGCTTGCGCGTATCCGGTGCCGTAAAGCCCGGTATTCGTCAGCTGGCTGAGAAGTACCAGTGCCAGGCCGCAGCACGCGGCGAACACCACCGGCGAGCGGGCACGAAGCCGGCCCATGACACCGCGAAGGCCGTGGTTGTGAGGGACGATCAGGCGTGCGAAGAGCCCGCCGGCCAGTCCGCAGACCACGCCGGTGGCGAGCACGGCCCACCACGCTTGTCCCAGCGGCAGCGTCATGTCGAGCCGGCCGAAGTAGGCGTAGTTGCCAAGGATGCCCAGCGACACCACGCCGGCAATGATCACGGCGGTGAGCAGAATGCCGCTCATGCGATGTTCGAAGGCGCCGCTCATCTCTTCAATGGCAAACACGACGCCGGCCAGCGGCGTATTGAATGCGGCGGCGAGGCCGGCCGCCGAGCCGGCCAGGATGAAACGGCCGGCCGCCGCGGGATCGGCAAAGCCGAAGCGTCTGCCCAGCGAATAAAGCAGGCCTGCGCCGACGTGTACCGTCGGGCCTTCGCGACCGACGGAGGCGCCACCCAGCAATGCGACGAGCGTGAGTGCCATCTTGCCCATGGCCACGCGCAATGAAAGCAGGCTGCGACGAAAACCCTCGTCTTCCACGTGCAGTGCCGCGATGGCCTGCGGAATGCCCGAGCCCCGTGTCGGCTTCAGTGCACCTTGCGTCACCCACGCCAGCAGGGCGAAGGTGGCGGGCGTCACGATGAAGGCCCACCAGCGGCTGTGTTCGACCATCCGGTGGAACAGGCCGAACGCGAAGTCCGCCGCCTGGGCGAATCCTACGGCTGCGAGGCCAACCACCACGGCGCCGGTCCAGAACAGCACACGGCGTCGCCATTGCACGGGAGAAAAGATGTCGAGTTCGGCAAGTCGCTGGAAACGGCGGTAATCACTCATGAGCTCTTGTCGCGGCGCGGGGTCCAGCGCGTCTCGTAAAGGTCGAAGCGCCGGTCCTTCAAATTCTGTACTGCACCGGCGTTGCGCGCCCGGGCGATGCTCTCCAGACGCAGATCGGCGAACAGCACGGTTTCGATGTTCGGTTGCGAATCGGCGGCCACGCCATCGCGCGCGAAAGGAAAATCGCTGGGGGTGAGGATACAGCTTTGGCCGTACTGAATGTCGAAGTTGTTCACGCCAGGCAGATTGCCGACATTGCCCGACAGCACGACATAACACTGGTTCTCAATCGCACGGGCTTGCGAACAGTAGCGCACGCGCAGGTAGCCTTCGCGCACATCCGTGCAGAAGGGCACGAACAGAATCAGTGCGCCCTGGTCGGTGAGATGGCGCGCAACTTCGGGAAACTCGGAGTCGTAGCAGATCATCACGCCGATGGGGCCGCAGTCGGTCTGGATCGTGGCCGCCGTGTCGCCACCGGTGATGTTCCAGACAGTGCGCTCGCTCGGCGTGGGATGCAGCTTCTCCTGTTCGTGGATGGAGCCATCGCGCAAGCAGACGTAACACACGTTGTGGATGTCGCCGTTGGCCTGCTCGGTGGGATGGGAGCCTGCGATGATGTTGATGTTGTAGCGCACGGCCAGGCCACTGAAAAGTTCCTTCACCAGCGGCGTGTACTGGCTGAGCCGCCGAATGGCATCGACCGGCAGAAGCTCGGCATTCTCGATGGAAAGCAGTTGCAGCGTAATCAGTTCGGGGAAGGTGACGAAGTCGGCGCTGTAATCGGCGGCGATGTCGGTGAAGTACTCCACCTGGGTGGCGAATTCTTCGAAGGACTTGATGCGGCGTTGCTGGTATTGCACCGAAGCGACGCGCACCGAGTCGGGCAGGCGCTGCGGCGTGGGTACCGGTGGGATATCCGGCTGGTTCAGCAATTGTGGATTGCGCCAGACCAGATGCGCGGCATAGCCCAGCGAGTCATAGTCCGACGGCACGTAACCCCGTATCAGGCCGATCAGCTCAAAGCCGTTGTGCAACTGGAAACTGAGCGTGGGATCGCGGCGCCGTCCTTCGATCACCGCTTGAACGTATTCATCGGCGCTGCCGAAACGCTGGATATTGCGGGCAAGTCCCGGAATGCGTCCGCCAAACACGATGCCGCGCAGTTTCAGGTCGGTGCACAATCGCTTGCGCGCCAGATAAAGGCGCTGGCCGATGCGGATGCCCCGGTAGTCGGGATGCACGACCATTTCCATGCCGTAGAGCCAGTCGCCATCGGGATCGTGGCGCGAGCCCATGCCACCACCGGTGATCTGCATCCAGGTATGCGGGGACAGTGCCGCTGCCTCACCGATGCGGAAGGTGGCGCAATAGCCGACCACGCGTCCTTCGTAGACCGCCACGAACTGACCTTCCGGGAAATGCGTCTGCTGCGAGCGCAGCATCTCAGCGGAGTGTCCCCACTCGGGCGTGTAGACACGTCCGGTCAGGTCGACCAATGCCGGTACGTCCGCCGGTGTTGCCAGGCGAACGAGCAGCTTGGGAGCATTCTCAAGCGACTTCTTGGCCATGGCTGAAGTATGCCGGTGCCGGTGTGATGGCACTTTCACGCGTGAACGAATGGCAGGCGCCCCGAAGGTGCATGGCCTTCACCTGCCCGGAGCAGACGCCTACACTTTGGCCAACCTTCCCGGAGTCATGTCATGACCGCAGCCACGCCGTCTTTTTCTGCCGATCGGATCTGGACCGGCGACGGGTGGACGCCTGACGCGACGTTTGGCGTCAGCGGGCAAGGATATTTGACCTCAGCCTCGGGCAACGCCACGTCGGTAGGTGCATGGGCGTTGCCGGGCATGCCCAACCTGCACTCGCATGCGTTCCAGCGCGCCATGGCGGGACTGGCCGAGCGCAAGGGGCGCAGCGACGACAGCTTCTGGACCTGGCGCGAAACCATGTACGCCTTCGCCGCGCGCATCGGGCCCGACGAGCTCCAGGCCATCGCCGCCCAGCTATACATGGAAATGCTCAAGGCGGGCTATACGCAGGTCTGCGAGTTCCATTATCTGCATCACCAACCGGACGGCACGCCGTATGCGCAGCCCGAGGCCATGTCGCTCGCACTGATCGAAGCGGCAAAGGAAACCGGTATCGCTCTCACGCTGCTGCCCGTGCTTTACATGACCGGCGGTTTCGATGGTCGCCCGCTGGCGCCGCGGCAACGTCGCTTTGGGCATGCGGTGGGCGATTACGTCAGCTTGCTGGAATCCTTGCGTGCCCTCGAAGGTCCGGCGCTGCGCGTCGGCGTGGCCCTGCATTCCCTGCGCGCGGTGCCCGAGGCATCGATGCGTGCCGTGCTGGCAACGTCGGCGGCGGCCGATTGTCCCGTGCATATTCATATCGCCGAACAGATCGGCGAAGTGCAGGACTGCCTGGCGACGCGAGGCGCACGTCCGGTGGAGTGGCTGCTCGACCACGCGGACGTCAATGCACGCTGGACGCTCGTGCATGCCACACACCTCAGCGGACACGAATGTTCGCGGCTCGCGCGCAGCGGCGCCGTGGCGGGCCTGTGTCCAACGACCGAAGCCAATCTGGGCGACGGCCTGTTTCCCCTGGCCGATTTCCTCGATGCGCACGGTACGTTGGGTATTGGCTCGGATTCGCATATTTCGGTGTCGCCGGTGGAAGAGCTGCGCTGGCTCGAATATGGACAGCGCCTGGCCACGCGCCACCGCAATATCGCGGCGCGGCACGAAGGCGACAGCGTGGGCGAAACCCTGTGGCGGGCCAGCCTGAAGGGTGGCGCTGTGGCATCGGGCCTGCCAGTGGGCGCGCTGCGCGAGGGTGCGCGTGCCGACGTCATCGTGCTCGACGATACGGCTGCACTGCTCGCGGCCCGTGACGAGCGGTCGCTGATCGACAGTTTCCTTTTCGCCGGCAATGCGCCGCTGGTGCGCCATGTCATGTGCGGCGGTCAATGGGTGGTGCGCGACTTCAGGCATCGTGATGAAGAGCGCATCAGCGCACGTTACCGTGCGACGGTCGCACGCCTGGCCGCGCCGTAACGTTGGGATTGGCTTGAATGCATGCCGGCATGGTGCCGGCGTGCTCATCAGGGGGAGGCTCCATGGGAAACAACGATCTGGGAAAGTTGATTCTTCGCGTGGTACTGGGCGTGCTTATCCTGTTTCATGGCGTGTCGAAGCTGATTCACGGCCCGGGCTTCGTGCTGCAAGTGCTGGGACAGGCGGGGCTGCCGTCGTTCCTCGCTTACGGTGTGTATGTGGGTGAAGTGCTGGCGCCGGTCCTGCTTATCGCCGGGCTCTGGGCCCGTATCGGCGCGCTGATCATCGTGGTCAACATGCTGTTTGCTTTGGGGCTGGTGCACATGAGCCAGCTGGCGCAGCTGGCCGATACGGGTGGCTGGGCGCTGGAACTGCAGGGCATGTACCTGGGCGCGGCCCTCGCCGTGTTGTTCCTCGGTGCCGGGCGTTTCAGCGTCGGTGGGGCCAACGGGCGGTTCAACTAAGTCGGTGCGGTGCGCCTGGCGCCGTTGGTGGCCAGGCGCATCAATCGTTGAGGCGCTCGCGCAGGTAGTCCATCAGCACGCGCACCTTGGGCGGCACCTGGAAGCGGCTCGGGTAGTAGAGGAAGAACCCTTCGTAAGGTGGTAGCCAGCGTTCAAGCACGCTTTCCAGCGCGCCTTGCGCAACCAGTTCGCGCACTGCGGGCTCCAGCGTATGGGCCAGCCCGACGCCATCGCAGGCTGCTCGAATGGCAAGCGCCGGATCGTTGACGATCAGCGGCCCGTCGACATCGATCTCGAACCATCGCTGGCGCTCGGCAAACTCCCAGCGGTAGATGGCGCCGCTGGACGTGTAACGATTGCGAATGCAGACGTGTTGCTGAAGGTCCTTCGGATGCTGCGGTTTTCCATGCGTGGCAAAGTACGCGGGCGAGCCGACCAGCATCGAGCGCAGCTGTCGTTGCAGGGGCATGGCCACTACGTCGCGCGCAAGTCGCTCGCCAAGGCGAATGCCGGCGTCGTAACCGCCAGCGACCAGGTCGACGAGCCCGTCATTGACGTCGATGTCCAGTTTGAGCTCAGGCCAGCGTTGCAGGAATTCGACCTGCAAGGGGGCCACCAGCCAGTCCAGCACGATGCGTGGCACGGTGATGCGCAGGGTGCCGGCGGGGCGGTCGGCATGCTGGCGCAGATCCTCGATGGCGTCATCGATGGCGGTAAGCGCGGGAGCGATGCGGTCGAGAAACTGTTGGCCCGCCTCGGTCAACCCGACGCGCCGCGTGCTCCGCTGCAGCAGGCGCACGCCCAGGCGTTCTTCGAGTTGGCGCATCGTCTGGCTAAGTGCGGAGGGCGTGACATCCATCTCCGTCGCGGCACGCGTGAAGCTTCCACGCAGGGCGATGAGATGAAAGGCTCGCAGGGCAGCCGGGGCGTCGTCGCGCATTTGTTAGTTGGCCTAATAAAAGCATGTACAAAATTACGCTTTTTCCGGGCAATGGCAAGGCGGAGACTGCCCCCATTCCAACCGGAGGACGTCCCATGTCGCTCGACAATTACTTCACCCTCGGCCGTTCCGGCCTGCGCGTCAGCCGCCTGGCCCTGGGCACCATGACCTTCGGAGACGACTGGGGATGGGGCGCCGCCGAGACGACGGCACGCAGCATGTTCGACCGCTACCTGGCTGCTGGCGGCAACTTCATCGACACCGCGGACATGTACACCGAAGGCACCAGCGAATCCATGCTGGGCAAATTCGTCGAGGAAGCCGGCGTGCGCGATCGCGTCGTGCTCTCGACCAAGTTCAGCTACAACGCCCAACCCGGCAATCCGAATGCCGGCGGCAACGGTCGCAAGAACATCCTGCGCGCGGTCGAAGGCTCACTGCGCCGCTTGCGCACGGATTACATCGATCTCTATCTGCTGCACACCTGGGATCGCATCACTCCCGCGGAAGAAGTCGTGCGCACGCTCGATGACCTGGTGCGAGCCGGCAAAATTCGGTACGCGGGGCTTTCCGACGTGCCGGCATGGTACGCAGCACGTGCCCAGACGTTCGCCGAAGCCCACGCATTGACACCGCTGGTGAACCTGCAATTGGAGTACTCACTGATCGAGCGGCATATCGAGCACGAGTTCGTGCCGATGGGGGCCGAGTTGGGCATGGGCATCACCGCATGGAGCCCGCTCGGCATGGGACTGCTGTCCGGAAAATATCGCCCGGGCGAGGCAGGTGGTGCGGGCGAGGGTCGTCTTGCCAAGGTTAGCGGCGCGCCGGGATTCGATCGATTTACTGAGCGCAACTGGCGGATCGTTGCTGCAGTGGAGAAGGTTGCTAATGAGACGGGATATGGCATGGCGCAAGTGGCATTGAACTGGGCCGCTCATCAGCCCGGCATCGCATCGCTGATCGTGGGTGCCACCAAAGAGGCACAACTGGATGCGAATCTTGCGTCGCTGGATTTCAGGCTGTCCGATGCGCATCGCGCATGGCTCGACCAGGCCAGCGCGCCCGACGCACCCTTCCCGTACTACATGTTCGCCGACCGCCAGCAGACGCGGCTTCACGGTGGCGTGGCCGTGGGTAGCAAGCCTGTTGGCTATGCACCGCCGGTCTGGGTGCCGTCGACCGAGGTGCGCGACTTCAGCGCAGACTGAGCCAAAAAAGCGCCGCCTGCACAGGATCAGGCGGCGCTTCAAGCTTTCCTTAGCGCTTACTGGGCAGTCGACGCGCCCGAGACCGGGTGTTGGGCGCGGAACTGCTGCCACTGCTCCATGCGGGCCTGACGGTCAGCCTTCAGCTGAGCCATCTGCTGCTTTTGCGCCGGGGTCAGCAGCGCATAAATCTGCGCGCGGAGGGCGGCGCGTTGAGTGACGCGCTGCTGCGTGGCGGCAGCTTCAGCTTGTGCGAGGTTCGAGGCAGCCTGCTGGTAGCCGACCTGGTCCGGGGCCATCGCTTCGAACGCCTGGCGCTGCTGGCGCAGGTTCTGGAACTGACCCTTGTTCTTGGCGAAGCTGTCCTTCACCAACTGCTTGATGCTGGCCTTCTGGGCGTCGGTCAGATTGAGCTTCTGCATGCCCATCATCATGCCGTGATGACCGCCGCGACCGTGCCAGCCGCCGTGCGGGCCACCGTCCTGGCCAGCAGCGAACGCCACCGTGGTGAGGGTCATGGCCGAGGCCAGGGCCAGGCCGAGGAGGAGATTCTTGCGCATGGTGTGTACCTTCGTCGTGGGTTGGGGGACTTGCGAACTATTTGACGACGGCACCGCGTATATGTTCTTTGCCAAAGCGTAAAGATGCGTAAAGCCCGTGGCGTCGCAGGCGGGCGCCGGTTTGAATGGCCAAAACCCACGCCGAGCCTTATGTCCCGAATTCTCCTTGCTGACGACGATCGCGCGCTCACTGCCTTGCTGGCCGAATACCTGCAGCACGAAGGGTTTACGGTGGACATCGCATACGACGGCGACACGGCCTTATCCATGCTCCGCTCCCAGCGACCTGACCTCTTGATCCTCGATGTGATGATGCCCGGCAAGGACGGGCTCGAGACGTTGCGCGAGATACGCCAGCAGCATCGCTTGCCCGTGATCATGCTGTCGGCCCGCGGAGAACCGATCGATCGCGTGATCGGCCTGGAACTTGGCGCGGACGATTACCTGAGCAAGCCTTGTGTTCCGCGCGAGTTGCTCGCGCGCGTCCGTGCGCAATTGCGCCGCTCGGCGCCGGTGACGGCGGGCAGTGTGGAAGTGGGCGTACTCAAGCTCTTGCCCGGCGAGCGCCGGGCATTCGCGGGCGACCGGGAAATCTCGCTGACCGGGGCGGAATTTCTGTTGCTCCTTGCGCTGGCGCAGCGCGCGGGGGAGCTGGTCGACAAGGCCACGCTGACGCGAGCGGCGCTGGGGCGCGAGCTTGAGCGCTTCGATCGCAGCGTCGATGTCCACGTCAGCCGCTTGCGCCACAAACTCGCCGAGGCATCGGACCAGGCACCCCGCATCGATTCGGTGCGCGGTGCCGGCTATGTCATGACGCTGGGAGCTGCGCAGTGAGCCCGTTTCGCACATCGCTGTTCTGGCGCCTGCTGGTGTGGTTCTTTGTCGTGAACCTGCTGGTACTGGTGCTGGGCGGATTCCTCACGCGCCGGTTGATCGAGTACACCACGGAAGTCGAAATCAACTGGGTGTCGCTGGCCCAGGGCGCAAATGAAGCGTTCGACCGGGGTGGACAAAGTGGGCTGGAGAAATGGCGCAACGATCAGCGGCAGGACGGCATCGACGCCACGCTTTACGAAAACGGCAACGCCCTGGTGCCCATGCGGCTCCCTCCGACGGTTCGCGCGTCGCTGCCGGAGTGGCTGGCGTCGGGACACGAGCTGGTGACGCAGCCGTACCCGCGTTTGTATCTCGCCGTGCAGAACGTGACGGGTGCCGACGGCAAGCCGCGCCAACTGGTCGCTCTGAGCCGTACGCATGTGCGCCTTGCACCCCAGGCGCGTCAGCAGATTTTCCTGGCCATCCAGTTCGGTCTTTCACTGGTGATGATCGGCTTCGTCGGATGGTGGGTGGCGCGAAGCGTCGCGCGTCCCGTCGAGGCGCTTCGCGACGCGGCACGTCGAATCACCGCGGGCGAGTTGTCGGCGCGCGTGGGGCCGCGTGGGCAAAAGGGTCCGGGCGAGCTGTCCGCGCTTTCCGGCGATTTCGATGCGATGGCCGAGCGGATTGAGGCCCTGGTCGCGCACGACCGCGCCGTGCTTCAGGACCTGTCGCATGAACTGCGTTCGCCGCTCGCGCGTTTGCAGTTGATTCTCGATCTGGCGCAGCGAAGCCGGGGTGACGTGTCGGCGCCGTATTTCCTGCAGGCGGAACAGGAGATCGAACGGATCGACCGCATGACGGGCGAGATGCTCGCGCTTTCGCGCCTTGAGGCCGGCATTCCGGGGCTCGAGCGCGACAAGGTGTTGCTTGCCGACGTGGTACGGGAGTGCGTTGAACGCGCGGAACTTGATGCCAGCGCGCATCAGGTGCAGGTGAAGATCGATCTGGACGAAAGCGTGCAAGTGTTCGGCAATGTGCCCTTGCTTGAGCGCGCCGTGGGCAACCTGCTGGCCAATGCGATCAAGTTCAGCCCGAAGCAGGGCGTAGTGGACGTCATCGTGCGGAAGGCTGGCGGACGCGCCGAGGTAAGTGTCAAGGATCAGGGGCCAGGTGTTCCCGAGGGCGAGCTTGAGCAGTTGTTCCGCCCCTTCTTTCGCGGCAGCAATGCCGCGCGCGCGGAAGGCCATGGTCTCGGGCTGGCCATCGTGCGCCGTGTCGCGCAGGTCCACGACGGGGACATCATCGCCAGCAATATGGCCGATAGTGGTTTGGCGGTTCGCCTGAATCTACCGCTGGCGTGACGACCGGATTCGGGCGTTCTGCGGATGCTCGCGGGGCGGTGTTATGACGGTGCGCAGGCGCGGGGCCGTTGCCATTCCTCCCCGGGCTCTCCTTTGCCACACTAGTCTCCTTTCGCACGCGGACCGATCATGCGCTCTACCGCCCTTGCCGCCGTAGGCCTGGCCCTGTGCTCGGCCTTGTTCTTCACCTTCACCTACGTACTCAACCGCAGCTTCGTTGCGGGTGGCGGACACTGGGCATGGGCGGGCGTCCTGCGTTACCTGATGACGCTGCCGCTGCTGGCGATCGTGCTTCCGTTTCAGGGCGGATTGGGCGACTTGCCGCGGGAGTTGCGGACGTTCCCTCGCCAGTGGCTGGTGTGGAGTAGCGTGGGCTTTGTGCTGTTCGGCGTGCCGTTGACCTGGGCCGCAGGCAGTGGTCCGTCGTGGCTGATCGCGGGCAGCTTCCAGACGACGGTGCTGGCAGGACCGCTGATGGCACCGCTGATCTATCGCGACGAGCGCGCGCATCTGGCCTGGCGAAGTCTCGCCATCGGCGGGCTGATCGTTGCCGGCGTGTTCGCCCTTCAATGGGGGCATGCAGGCGGCCATCTGTCCGTCGGTGACTGGCTGGCTGTGTCGGCGGTGGTGGTGTCGGCCTTCGCATACCCGCTGGGCAATCGCATGCTGCTCCTTCATCTGGAGAAAACCGGCACGACGCTGACCGCGCTGCAGCGCGTCTTCGGTATGACACTGTGTAGCTGGCCTCTTTGGCTGGTACTCGCGGGTGTTACCTGGTGGTGCGTGGGTCCGCCCGGATGGAGGGAGGTGATGCTCGCGGGCGGTGTTGCATTGTCGTCAGGCGTCATTGCGACGGTTCTGTTCTTTCGTGCCACCGACATGGTTCGCAGCGAACCGACGTCGCTTGCGGCCGTGGAGGCCATGCAGGCCGCTGAACTGCTTTTTGCGACGCTCATGGGTGTTGTGCTGCTCGGCGAATCGCGTCCCCATGGATTTGCGGCCATCGGCGCCGTGCTGATCGTCGTAGGCATTGCCTTGTTCGGATGGATGAGCGGTCGCTCGGCAGCGGGGCACGCCAGGGAAGTGCGTGCCATGCGAACGGATCGTGGTGCCTGATCGACATATGGAGCATTTCGATTGTCGTGTTTTCGAAAGTGCCGCGTGACAACGGAGCATCCTGATTGATGCTGAGGCGCCTTCAACGTATCGCATGAGCGTTATGTTGCGCGGCAAACATCGCGCGTCATGGGTTCCTTTCATTTGCCCGTGACCTGAAAGGCGCGTGGCGCATCGGCCCATTTGGCATCACTATCGGAACTTGCCTGACGCGGCGCTTACGCGGTAAACACTGCATCTTTGGTTCCGAGGGAGTGTCGCATCGATGCTTGTGCAGCGCAGTGCGTGGGTGATGATGGGGGTGCTGCTCGCGGCGCCGATGGTGCTGTCCGCGCAGACGGATGGCGTACACCTGCGCTGGGATGCACAAGCGTTTGGTAATCATCGGTATCTGGTGAAGGTGTCGGCAGCCGAGCGTGCCGTTGCAGTCACCTTGCCATGGCGCCGTCGCGATGTGCATCCGGAGCAGGTGGCCGTCATCGTTACCGGCCCCGATGGCAAGGTCGTGGGCAACGTGTTGCGCGGCGTTATCGATCAGGCCCAGGGCCAGCTCGTTTTCGAGGCAAGTCAGCCCGGCACCTACGCGATCTACTACCAGCCCTACGTGAGCAATGGCCGCAGCAACTACCCCACGGTGACCTACGCCAAGCCCGCCGAAACGGCGGACGCGGGCTGGGCCCGCAAGGTCGGCAAGCGCTGGGACAAGCTGCCGAAGGCCGAGGTGCTGCGTTACGAGGCCGTGGATGATTTTGATGCCTACACGCTGATGGAGCGCACCGCGACGCCTCAGGAGCTTCAGGCGCTGCTGGCGAAGCACGCGAACCAGGCCATGCTGCTGTTTCCCGAGACACGCGATAACTCAGTGCGCATGTTCGACGCGATTCCGGAGCGGTGGGCGCAGCGCGGTGCCGGCGGCGCATTCAGCGATACAGCCCTGCGCGGCGAGTATCTGAGCTTCCAGGTCGGCGTGTGGGCGCCCGAGCGGGCGCTTTCGAACGTCACGGCGACGTTCACGGCGCTTAAGGGGCCTTCGGATGCTGAGATTCCCGCGCAGGCTCTGACAAGTTTCAACCTCGGTGGCGTGGATTTCACGGGCAAGCCGTTCACCACGCGCGTGGATGTTGCGAAGGGGCGCGTGCAGCCCTTGTGGATGGGTGTCGATGTTCCGGCGGATGCTCATCCGGGTGTCTACCGCGGCGAAGTCACCATCGCCGCAGAAGGTGTCCCGGCCCAGGTCGTGCCGATCAGCGTTACCGTCGGCGATGGTCAGGCCGTGGCTCACGGCGATGACGATCCTTTCAAGCTCACGCGCTTGCGCTGGCTGAACTCGACGCTTGCCCAGGATGACACTCTGGTCAAGCCATTCACGGCAATCACCGCCGACAAGGGCACGCTGGGCATCCTGGGGCGCCAGATCACCCTCGGAGCCAATGGCCTTCCCGCGCAGATGGCAACGCGCTTCGACGAGCGCATGACCGGCTTCAACAAACAATGGCAGCCGATGCTTGCATCGCCCATGGCCATCGTCGTGCAGGACGCGTCGGGCAAGCACGCCCTGAACGCCTCGACGGGTGCGCTGCCGAAGGTGGTACAGGACGGGCCGGGCAAGGTGCACTGGCAGAGCGAAGGTCAGGCTGGCGCGCTGCGCAGTGAGCTGACAGGCACCCTCGAAGCGGATGGCACGCTCACGCTCGCCGTGACGCTGACGGCAACGCAAGCGGCGACGCTGGATGATATTCGCCTGGAGCTTCGTCCGCGCAATGACATCGCGCGTTACCAGCTCGGCCTTGGGCGCCAGGGCGAACTGGCCCCGGCGAGCTATGACTGGAAGTGGGACGTACAGAAGAACCAGGATGGTGCGTGGATCGGCACGGTCAACGCTGGCCTCGAGTTCCATCTGCGCGACGAAAACTACCAGCGACCGCTCAATACCAACTTCTATCACCAGCAACCGCTGCGCATGCCGACGTCATGGAGCAATGGTGGCCAGGGGGGCATCCGCCTGCGTGCGGGGCAGGGCAGCTATGCCATCGACGCCTTCAGTGGCGCGCGTAGCATGAAGGCGGGCGAGTCGCTGCATTACGACATCGTCATGCGCGTCACGCCGTTCAAGACCATCGATCCGTCGAAGCACTTCGCGGAGCGGTTCTTTCACAAGTATGCCGACCTGGATGCCATCAAGGCCGATGGCGCGAACGTGGTGAACATCCACCACGCGACGCCAATCAATCCGTGGATCAACTATCCGTTCCTTGAAGCCAAGGCCATGCGCGAGTACGTCGATGCGGCGCATCAGCGCGGCATCAAGGTCAAGATCTACGACACGGTGCGTGAAGTCTCCGATCGTGCTCCCGAGCTGCCCATGCTCGAGTCACTCGGGCATGAGGTGATCAGTGCCGGCAAGGGTGGCGGTTTCTCGTGGTTGCAGGAGCATCTGGATGGCGACTACATCGCCGCCTGGCATGTTCCTGAGAATCGCGATGCGGCCGTGATCAATGCCGGCCAGAGCCGCTGGCACAACTACTACATCGAAGGCCTCGACTGGCTCGCGCGCAACGAAGGCATCGATGGCCTGTACCTGGACGATGTCGCCTACGATCGCACCACGATGAAGCGCGTGCGCAAAGTGCTGCAGGCACATCGCGCCGAACCTTTCATCGATCTGCACTCGGCCAGTCAGTACAACCCGCGCGACGGCTATATCAACAGTGTGCTGCTCTACATGGAGCTGATGCCGTACATCGATCGACTGTGGTTCGGCGAAGAGTTCGATTACGAGAAGACCTCGGCCAACTACTGGCTGACCGAGATCTCAGGCATTCCGTATGGCCTCATGGGTGAAATGCTCCAGCACGATGGCAATCCCTGGCGCGGCATGCTGTTTGGCATGACCAATCGCCTGGGCTGGTCCGAGGGCAGCGATCCGCGGCCGCTGTGGAAGGCATGGGACGCATTCGGCATCAGTCAGGCGCAGATGATCGGCTGGTGGGTGCACGACACACCGGTCAGGACAGACCGCAAGGACGTGCTGGTGACCAGCTACGTACGCAAGGGTAAGTCGACGTTGCTTTCCATCGCGTCGTGGGCTCCGGAGAAGGTGGGCGTCAAGCTCGACATCGATTGGAAACAGTTGGGCCTGGACCCACGCAAAGTGAAGCTCAACGCGCACGCGATCGACGCGTTTCAGCCGGAAGCGAGCTTTGCGCCAGGAGCCGCGATTCCCGTCGAGCCCGGCAAGGGCTGGTTGATCACGGTGGAGCCCGCGGGCTGATCGCAGCGGCACATCCCGTCCCTTCTCCCTGTCGGGGGAGAAGGGTGCACGGGGTGCCTGAAGCAACGACATCACGCCCCCTCAACGCCCGGCGCTTCTCCATCCACTATTCTTACGCGCGGCGCCCGGCCCGGGTGCAAGCGCGAGAACAGTTCCATGGTGCGACGTGACGAGTTGGCGGTGAGCGCAGCAGACGATTACATCCGTCACGGCACGCCCCTCTTCAGGCGCACCAATCTCGCCCTGTTCGCGGCGGGTATCGCCACCTTCGGCTTGCTCTACTGCATCCAGCCGCTCATGCCCGAGTTCAGCGCGGACTTCCATGTCAGCGCGGCCGCGAGCGCCTTGTCGCTCTCCCTCACGACGGGGGTGCTTGCCTTTGCCATGCTGATTGCAGGCGCGATCTCGGATGCCTGGGGTCGCAAGGTGGTGATGACCGTATCGCTGGTCGCCTCGTCCTTGCTGGTGCTGGCGACGGCCATGGTGCCCGACTGGCACATGCTGCTGATCCTGCGCACCTTGCTGGGTTTGACGCTGAGCGGTTTGCCGGCGGTCGCCATGACCTATCTCAGTGAAGAGATGCATCCGGACTCCATCGGTCTGGGCATGGGTCTCTACATTGCCGGCAATGCGATCGGTGGCATGGGTGGCCGTCTGGTGGCCGGCGTGCTCGCCGATTTCGTGGGATGGCGCGCGGGTGTTGCGACGGTTGGCGTGATCGGGCTCGCGTCCGGCCTGGTGTTCTGGGTGAGCCTGCCGCCGTCACGCCATTTCACCGTGCAGGCCCTCGATCTCCGCACGTTGCATGCCCGCTTCACCGGCGCCTTTCGAGACCCTGGTTTGCCGTGGTTGTTTGCGGAAGGTTTCCTTCTGCTCGGTGCGTTCGTTACCGTCTACAACTACATCGGCTACCGCCTGCTGGCGCCGCCGTACAACCTCAGTCAGGCGATTGTCGGCCTGATCTTCAGCGTGTATCTCATTGGCACGTTCAGTTCGGCCTGGATGGGGCATCTGGCTGGCAAGCTGGGCCGCCGCAAGGTGCTCTGGACGACCTTTGCGCTGATGCTGGTTGGCGTGATGATGACCATGGCGCAATCGCTGTGGCTGATCGTCCTGGGCATCGTCGCGGTGACGTTCGGGTTCTTCGGCGGCCATTCCATCGCCAGCAGCTGGGTCGGGCGACGCGCGGGAGCAGCGAAGGCGCAGGCATCGTCGATGTACCTGTTTTCGTACTACATGGGATCAAGCCTGGCCGGTGCGGGTGGTGGCCTGTTCTACGCCTCGCACGGGTGGCCTGGCGTGGCGCTGTTCGTGGGTGCGCTGGTCGTTGCGGGACTTTTGATTTCGTGGCGCCTGTATCAGCTGCCACCGCTGCCAGGCCCGCCGTCGCCGGGCACCGAGCCGGTGCTTCCGGAGATGTAAGCATGGCCTGGCGGTGTGGCACCGCCAGGCCATGCGTGTCGGTCAGTGGGGCTTGAGCGCCGACTGCACGTGCGACACGTCGCCGTCGTTCGTTGCCGGCTGGATGCCGAGGATGCGCGTCATCATCGGGTAGATGTCCACGTTGTCGACATCAGGCAGGTTCACGCCGCTGCGGAACGCCGGACCGTGCGCGATAAACATGGCGCGCATGTTCGGATCCTGGTTGTCGTAGCCGTGGTCGCCCAGCGAGACGCTGCCGTCCTTCATGCGCTTGGCCATGTAGGCGTTCGTGGTGATGCGCCAGCCGGTCTGTGCGAGGCACACTACCTGCGGCACGCGTGCATTGCTGCCGTACTGGAATCGGGCAGGCACGCTCGCCTTGTCCCAGCACTGCATGTGCTCGTGCGGCTGTACGAGCTTTGCCTTGACGCGTTCAAAATCGAATCCCGGCTTGGGATTGAACCCGGCCAGCACGCCAAGGCTGACCTGCTGCACGTGATCGAGCGTGATGATCTGGTCGATCATGACGCTGTTCTTCACCGGCGTGGCCGCCATGCCATGGTCGGACACGACAACGATGTTGATCGCGTCGAGCATCTGGCGCTGCTTCAGTCCAGCAACGAGCCGCGCCATGGCCGTATCGACGATGCCCAGTGCCTCGTTGACTTCCTTCGAATCCGGCCCATGGCTGTGGCCGGCGTGATCGACGTCGTCGAAGTAGAGCGTCAGGAAGCCCGGGCGCTCGCTGGGCGGGAGGTCGAGCCATGCAAGCACCTGGTCGACGCGCTGGTCGGCCGTGATCTTGCCGTCGTAAGGAAGCCAGTGATCGGGGCGATAGCCGTGGATGTCAGCCTCGCTGCCCGGCCAGAACATCGTTGCCGTGTGCAAGCCCTGGCGGCCCGCCGATTCCCAGATGGGGGTCCCTTCGGCCCACCAGTTGCCATCCGCAGCCGCCTTGCGGTTGCTGAGGCTGAAATTGCCCAGCCTGGGGTCGGACATCGTGTTGTTGACGATGCCGTGGTGATCCGGGCGAAGGCCCGTCACGATGGTGTAGTGGTTGGGGAAGGTCAGCGACGGAAACGACGGAATCAGCGCCGAGGCCTTCACGCCATCCTTCGCCAGCGTGGCAAGCGTGGGGCTCAGGTGCCGGTCGATGTAATCGGCGCGATAGCCGTCGATCGAGATCAGCAGCAGCGGCGTGCGCGCGCCTGCGGTGGCGGTCTGGACGGGGGCGGGCGGTGCGGTAGCCGGCGTCGGCGCCTGGGTGGCACACCCTGAGCTGAACGCGATAACCGCACTCAGCGCCAGGCGAAACGGGATTTTCATGCGCGGATCCATATCATTTCAGAGAGCAATCCGAACATGATCGCGCAGACATATGACCATTACATCTCTTTACGGGTCGGGCCGGTTGTGGTTGTCCCTTGCGATGGTGCTGGCTCTCGCTTCACCCGCCATGGGCCAGCAGACCACGCAGCCGCCCAGGCCACCGGCCAACAGCACGGCCGCCAATAATGCCGCCGCCGTCCAGCAGGCCCAGCGCACCTATCAGGCGCAGCAGGCTACGCAGCAGGCCCACGTGCTGAATCAGTTGCAGAAGAATCAGGTGCAGGAGCAGCAACGCCAGCGCCAGGCCGCCGCCGTCGCTCGTCCGTATGCGAACGATCCTGCGGCGATGAATGCCATCAACGCCGCGGATCAGGCCCAGCGCGACCGCTTCGATGCCAACCAGCGCGACGCGGTGGATCGCTATCGAAGTGCCGTGGGTGTCACCCCGGCGGTCGTGCCGACGCAGCAGCCGAAGAAGCCGCCCGCGTCGCCACAAAAGGTGCCGCCGTCTCAGCCATGACGCTGATCAGCGCGAGGCGCCGAACAGGTCGCCACGTGCGATGCGGTCCTCCAGTGACAGCAGGTACTGCTTGGTCGGCAGTCCGCCGCCGAAACCGGTGAGGCTTCCGTTGCTGCCGATCACGCGATGACAGGGCAGCACGATCGGGATCGGATTGCGTCCGTTCGCGGCTCCGACCGCGCGCATCGCTTGCGGCTGTTCAATGCGTCGCGCCAGTTCACCGTAGCTGATGGTGCTTCCGTACGGGATGCGTGCCAGTTCGTGCCACACGCGCAGCTGGAACGGCGTGCCTTCGGGCGAGAGTGGCAGGTCGAAAGCCTGGCGCTCGCCGGCAAAATAGTCTTCGAGCTGCTCGCGCACGAACGCAACTTTCGATGCATCGCGCACCCAGGCAGGCGACGCCTGCTTGGGATGCCTCTCGCGCTCGAACCAGATCTGCCGCACGCCGTTTTCATCCACGATGAGTCGAAGCTGGCCCACGGGGCTGGGCATGTAGTCGTACCAGATCATCGTTGTCCCTTCGTCGCGGCTTTGGCATGCGCCGCATCGCTGGCGTTGCGCCACAGATGCATCACCGCATAGGCGCGCCAGGGGCGCCAGGATTCGGCGAGTGTGGTGAGGGCTTTCGTGCTGAGTTCGGCACCACCGGCGGCGGCTTCGCGTCGCAGGATCAGGTCGGCGGCAGGGAAGGCATCGGGGTGGCTCATGGCGCGCATCGCCATGTAGTGCGCCGTCCATTCGCCGATGCCTGCAAGCTCCACCCAGCGCGCTACGAATTCGTCGAGCGGCTGCTCATGGCGAAAATCGATGCGTCCGTCGAGCAGGGCGCGCGCCACGCCGCGGACCGTATTCGCGCGCGCGCTGGTCAGGCCCAGTTCGCGCAAGTCGACATCGACCAGCGCATCCGGGCCGGGAAAAAGCCGTTCGAGTCCAGCCGGAAGACTCGTTGCAATCGGCGTGCCGTAACGCTGTGCAATGCGCGCGGCCAGCGTGCGAGCCGCCGCCACGCTGACCTGCTGACCGAGGATGGCCCGGACCGCGATCTCAAAGCCATCCCATCCCCCGGGCAGGCGAAGGCCCGGGCGTCGGGCATGCAGCGGTTTCAGCACCTGGCTCTGGCCGAGCACGTCGCCAATGTTGAGCGGGTCGGCATCGAGATCGAACATGCGTCGAAGTTTCGCCACGATACCGAGCATCATCGCCGGTCGCGGGCAATGCAGCTGCAGTTGAAGCGCATGCTCCTGGCCGGGCCAGTGGGTGAGTTTCAGCCAGCCCGGCGCATTGCCGGGGCCAAAGACGCGCGCATAGCTCGTGTCGTCAACGGCTTCCACGCCTGGCAGCGCGCGTGTTCGCAGAAATCCCAGGATGGCGTCGAAATCGTAAGGGGGGCGATAGTTCAGTCGCAGGGTCAGCGCGTCGCTGGCGGCGCCTCTCGGATGCCGGCGCATGTCACGGGGTGGCATGCGATTGGCCAGCTGAAAGGCCGCATTGAACCGACGCAGGCTGCCAAAGCCCGAGGCGAGGGCCACATCCGTGACGGGAAGATGCGTTTCGGTCAGTAGTTGCTTGGCGAACAGCAGGCGCCGCGTAGTGTGAACCGCCATCGGTGGCGCACCCAGTCGTTCTACGAAGATCCGTCGCAACTGCCGTGCACCCAGTCCCACGCGGGCGGAAAGGTCCTCCATCGAGCCCTCATCCAGCACACCCTGATCCATCAACTTCAGCGCCCGCGCGATGACGTGGTCGCCGCGCTGCCAGATGTCATTGCCCGGGGATAATTCCGGACGGCAGCGGAGGCAGGGGCGAAAGCCATCGGCTTCGGCCGCCGCCGCGCTCGCGTAATAACGTACGTTCTGCGGCTTGGGCGACGGGGCGGGGCAGACCGGGCGGCAGTAAATGCGTGTGCTGGTGACGGCCGTGAAGAACAGTCCGTCGAAGCGGGCGTCGCGGCTCAGGCGGGCCTGGTCGCAGATGCGACGGTCGGGGACGTCGGTGTGGGCGGTTTCCATAAAGACAGCCTAGCACCGGGTTTCCGGATGTACTCGCCGTTTTCGGACATCAATGGCCCGACCGGTTTGCCGCACTGCAATTAGCCTACTTTGCGGCGCGCGCCCATAATCGGGAGCTTGTCTCCCGCTGTTCAGGACCGCCTATGAATGCCCCGACACGCATCGATACCACCCGCACCATCCGCGCTCCCCGCGGCAGTGAGCTGAGCTGCAAGAGCTGGCTGACCGAGGCGCCGTTCCGCATGCTGCAGAACAACCTCGATCCCGAGGTGGCGGAGAACCCGGCCGAGCTGGTGGTGTACGGCGGTATCGGGCGCGCGGCACGCAATTGGGAATGCTTTGACGCGATCCTGCGGGCACTGCGCGACCTCAACGACGACGAGACGCTGCTGATCCAGTCCGGCAAGCCGGTCGGTGTCTTCCCCTCGCATCCCGATGCGCCGCGCGTTCTGCTGGCCAACTCCAACCTGGTGCCGGCGTGGGCCAACTGGGAGCATTTCAACGAGCTCGATAAGAAGGGACTGATGATGTACGGCCAGATGACGGCCGGTTCGTGGATCTACATCGGCTCCCAGGGCATCGTGCAGGGCACGTACGAAACCTTCGTCGAAATGGGTCGCCAGCACTACGGCGGTAACCTCGCCGGCAGATGGATTCTGACGGCCGGCCTGGGTGGCATGGGCGGTGCGCAGCCGCTCGCGGCATCGCTGGCTGGCGCGTGTTCGCTCAACATCGAATGCCAGCAGAGCCGCATCGATTTCCGATTGAAAACCCGCTACGTCGACGAGCAGGCAACGGACATCGATGACGCGCTTGCGCGCATGGCCAAATACACCGCGGCAGGCGAAGCGAAATCCATCGCGCTGCTCGGCAATGCCGCCGATATCCTGCCCGAACTCGTGCGCCGCGGCGTGCGGCCGGATGGCGTCACCGATCAAACGAGCGCGCACGATCCGGTCAACGGATACCTGCCGTCGGGCTGGACGGTCGAGGAGTGGTTCGAGCGTCGAAAGAGCGATCCTGCGGGCACGGCCAAAGCCGCGAAGGCATCGATGCGCACGCACGTCGAAGCGATGCTCGCGTTCCAGAAAATGGGCGTGCCGACCTTCGACTATGGCAACAACATCCGCCAGATGGCGAAGGACGAAGGCTGCGCGAACGCCTTCGATTTCCCGGGTTTCGTACCGGCGTACGTCCGTCCGCTGTTCTGTCGTGGCGTTGGCCCGTTCCGTTGGGTGGCACTTTCCGGCGATCCGGAAGACATCTACAAGACCGACCAGAAGGTGAAGGAGATCATCGCCGATGACCCGCACCTGCACCGCTGGCTGGACATGGCGCGCGAGCGCATCAGCTTCCAGGGCCTGCCGGCGCGCATTTGCTGGGTTGGCCTTGGTCTTCGCCATAAGCTGGGCTTGGCGTTCAATGAGATGGTTCGCAACGGTGAGTTGAAGGCGCCGATCGTGATCGGTCGCGATCACCTGGACTCCGGTTCGGTGGCCAGCCCGAACCGCGAGACCGAAGCCATGAAGGACGGCAGCGATGCGGTCAGTGACTGGCCGCTGCTCAATGCCATGCTGAACGTTGCTGGCGGCGCGACATGGGTGTCGCTCCACCATGGTGGCGGCGTTGGCATGGGCTACTCGCAGCACTCCGGTGTCGTCATCGTCTGCGATGGCAGCGAAGCGGCCGATCGACGACTGGCACGTGTGCTCTGGAACGACCCGGGTACGGGCGTGATGCGTCATGCGGATGCCGGATATGACATCGCGATCGACTGCGCGCGCGAGCAGGGCCTTAAGCTGCCGATGATCTGAGTAAGTGCACGGAGGGAAGTGAGAACGCCGGGTCGCCGGGTCTCACTTCCTGATGGCTTATGCGTCCAGATTGACGATGGTCCTGAACCCGCCCCAGAACATCCGCATGCCATCGAACGGTAGCTCCCTGGGCTTGAGGTCCAGGCGCGGATCGGACATCACTTTCTTGATCACGCGGTCGCGATGCGCGCGTGACTTGTATACGGCCCATGAAAAGACGACGGTCTCACCGCGCTTGAGCTGAACCGCCTGAGGGAAAGACGTCAATTCGCCTCCCTGCACGTCATCCGCGACGCATTCGCGATAGGCCAGTGCCCCATGCTCCAGCCAGATTTTTCCTGCCTTGCGTGCAAGACGTTTATACGCAGCCAGGTTCTTTACCGGCAGGGGAAGGACGAAACCATCCACGTACATGGGAAAGCCTCCAGGTTCTGAGGAGGTTTCGATCATGCGCCGGTTTCGCGAGGCTTGCGACGCATCCATGCGGATGTCGCCTTGAGGGGACGTGGCGAACACTATGAGGTTCCGGGACCGCCCTGGGACCGGGCGCCAGCCACACAGGGGCTGGCGATCCTGAACGACATAGTGGAGTGACATCATGAGCACGATTTTCGAACGCACCGGTGACCTGGAAAACCTGAACAGCTACCCGCAGTGGGCGCAGGACATGGTTAGCGAATGTGAGAGCACCAAGCAGCGCGTGGTCGACCACGAGATCTGGTCGATCATGCGGGAAGGCCGCCTGCCAGCCACCGCCACCCGCGATTTCATGGTGGGTGTGTGGCCGGTGATCGAGCGTTTTCCGGCCTTCATGGCACATAACCTGCTTAAAACCCAGTACGGCAGGAGCGTGGGCGAGAACATGGCCCGCCGCTGGCTGGTGCGGAATATTCGCGTGGAGCAGAACCATGCCGATTACTGGCTCAACTGGGCCGAGGGCGCCGGCGTCAGCAGGGACGAAGTCCTGCATGGGCGTGCCCCCCACGGAACGGAAGCGCTGGCTGAATGGTGTGAACAGGTCAGCAGCAAGGCCTCGCTGGCCGCAGGCATCATTGCGACCAACTACGCGGTGGAGGGCGCCACGGGTGAATGGTCCCAGCGCATCTACGAAAGTTCTGCCTACGCTGAAAGCTTCGCGGAAACCAACCGGATCCAAAGTCTGCGCTGGCTACAGTTGCACGCGGCCTATGACGATACGCATCCATGGGAGGCTCTGGAAATTGTCTGTACCCTAATGGGCACGGCGCCGTCGACCACCGATGTGGCGTTCTTGAGTGAGTGTGTGCGACGCAGCTACATGAGCATGAGTATCACTCTCGATCGTTGCCTTGATGTCCGGATGGAACCGTGGGCAGTTAGCGAAGCTGCGGCCTAAATGACGCTTGCCATGCGAGTGGTGCGCGTTGGGGTCGAACGCTTCTCGTGAAGAGGAAGTGAACCTCGATGCGTACCGCTCGTACTGGCTTGAGAAAGCCCCTCCTGCAGCGACTGATGCCGCTGGCGTACGCGCTCGCGGTGGTGATCGGGTTGGTGTTGCTGCTCACCTGGGGTGCGCTGCAAGTGCAGGTCACGCTGGCCGGCTTCCTCAATGGAGAGAGCCTGTGGTCGAAGGCGCAGAAGCAGTCCGTCATCGACCTGGACAACTACGCGATCACCGGCGACCCGGAAGCCCTGGCCAGTTTCCGTCGCAATTACCAGGTGGTGATGTCGGACAAGGCGGCACGCGACGCCATTGCCAGTGGTCATTTCCAGCGTGAGGACGTCTACGAATCGTTCCGGCGGGGCGGCGTTATCCCGTCGGCGATTCCGGGCATGGTTTTCATGCTGCAGTATTTTTCCGACGCGCCGAACATGCGCGAGGCCATGGCCGCCTGGTACTCGGTCGAGAAGCAGATTGCCGAACTCGGCACGATGGCGGACACGCTGCAGCTGGTCTACGCGCACGGGACGCCGCCGCCCGAAGAACAGCAGCGCTATCGCGAACGCATCAATGCGCTCAACCAGTTCATCCAGCCGCGCAGCGACCGGTTTTCCCTCTATATCGCCAAGGGTGCGACCTGGCTGGGGCACGTCCTGTTCGCCAGCGTTTTCCTGGTCGCCTTGCTGGCGTCGTTGTTGTGGCTGCGCATGGCGCGTCGCATCCTGGCCGGCATTCGCGGTACCGAGGAGCGCTATCGCCTGCTTTTCGACAGCGCCGCGTCAGCCATCGTCATGGTGGACGAGCACTCGGGCGAGATCCTCGACGTCAATCGCATGACGTCGGTGTGGACGGGGCGTGAGACGAAGGATCTCATCGGCGAAAAGTTCTCCCATCTCTTCGCGCGTATCGGACTGCCGCAGGACGGCATGATGAGCCTGTTACGTGACGTGGAAGGTCACACGCGTCCGGTGGAGATGCAGAGCACGCTGGCGATGTGGGGTGACCGCTTCGTGCGGCAGGCGATCATCACCGACATCACCGAACGCGTCGTGATGGAACAGGAGCGGCGCATTGCGGCCGAAGCGTTGGCCGGCATTGCCGAAGGCGTGATCATCGCCGATGCCGACCGCTACGTAACCACCGTCAACGAAGCCTTCACGCGCATCACCGGTTACGACATGCGCAGCCTGCGTCCGATGCGCTTCGATGAATCGCGCACCATGCTCGATGGCTCGCCCATGCCCGACAGCATCTGGGCCACCCTCATGGTCGTGGGAACGTGGCAGGGTGAGGTGATCAGCCAGCGACGCGATGGCACGCTGTATCCGGAGCTGCTTAGCATCAGCACGATTCGCGACACGTACGGTCGCATCCAGCACTACGTCGCCGTACTTACCGATATCACCACCAGCAAGGCAGCGCGCGAGCGACTCGAACACCTGGCGACGCACGATGCGCTGACGGGCCTGGTCAATCGCTCGCAGTTCGAACGCATGTGCGAACAGGCCATTCTGATGGCCACGCGCGAACGCAACGCCGTGGCGGTGCTCTTCGTCGATCTCGACGCGTTCAAGGCGGTCAACGACAGTTACAGCCACGCCATCGGTGACAGCCTGCTGATCAAGGTGGCCGAGCGCATCAACAGCGTGCTGGGTGATAACGAGATCGCCGGTCGCATTGGCGGCGACGAGTTCACGGTGCTGGTGGGCAAGCTGGCGACGCGGGAAGATGCCCGTGAGGTGGCGAATCGTTTGCTGGCGTGCCTGGCCGAACCGGTGCGCGTCAAGGATTACGAAATTGCGCTGAGCGCGAGCATTGGCATCGCCGGTTTCCCGCTGGATGGCGGCGATCCGATGACGCTGATTACCAACGCCGATGCTGCGATGTACGTCGCCAAGACCGAAGAGCGCAATGCTTACCGCCTGTACTCGCCGCTGATGCATGCCGACGCGCGTCGCCGGCTGTCGCTTGCGGTGGATCTGCGCCAGGCGCTCGCGCGCAAGGAGTTTCGCCTGGTCTTCCAGCCGAATGTCGAGCTTCGTACCGGGCGCATCATGGCCGTGGAGGCGCTGGTTCGCTGGCAGCATCCGGAGCGGGGCATGCTCTATCCGGATGACTTCATTCCCATGGCGGAAAACCTTGGCCTCATTCGCGAGATTGACGAATGGGTGCTTGGAGAGGCTTGCGCACAGCTGCGTCGGTGGGATGCATTGCGCTTGCCTTCGTTGCGGATGGCGGTGAACGTGTCGGCCAGTACGATTGGCCGGCGCGCATTTGTCGATCGACTGGCCGAAGCGCTCGAAGCGAACGGGCTATCCGGTGAGCGCCTGCTCATCGAAATCACGGAAAGCGCGATCCTGCGCCTCGGCGAGCAAACCGAACGCACGATGCAGGCGATCCATGGCCTTGGCGTGGGTGTTGCCATCGACGATTTCGGCACGGGCTATTCGTCGCTTGCCTACCTGAAGCTTTCGGCGATCGCGTTCCTCAAGATCGATCGCTCATTTATCGCCGGGCTTCCCGGCGATGCCAACAACGCAGCCATTACCCAGGCGATGCTGGCGATGGCGCGAAGCCTCGGGCTGCGGCCGATCGCCGAGGGCATCGAAACGCAGGAGCAACACGACTTCCTGCTTCGGGCAGGGTGCTCCGAAGGGCAGGGCTATTTCTATGCGCGGCCGCAGCCGGCGCAAGACATCGAAGGGATGCTGAGGCCCAGCCTCCGGCCCACGGCGGCAAAGCTGCATTTGGTGCCGCCGAAGGCCACCTGATCCGCGTGGGTGCGTTCAGTGCAGCTGGACGCTCACCACCGTTGCTTCCGCCCGGTACATCGACGGGAACCAGGACTTGAGGCGCGCCACTTTGGGCGCATCGTTGATCAGGATGTACGGCTGGTCCGGGTGTTGCCTGGCGTAGTCCTGGTGATAGTCCTCGGCCTTGTAGAAGCCTTGCAGCGGAACGACCTGGGTGACGATGGGATCGCTGAAAGCATGCGCCTTCGTCAGTTGTTCGATATACGCCGTGGCAATGCGCTTCTGTTCGTCGCTGCCGTAAAACACGGCCGAGCGATACTGCGTCCCGACATCAGGCCCTTGTCGATTGAGTTCGGTGGGATCGGTGGCCACGGAGAAAAACACCTGCAGGAGCTGCCCATAGGTGACCTGTGCGGGGTCATAAACCACCTTCACCGACTCGGCGTGGCCCGTGTCGCCATCGCTGACGGCATCGTAATGGGCGGTGGAGGCCTGCCCGCCTGCGTAGCCGCTCCACGCCTTGCGCACGCCTTTGACATGATCGAACACGGATTCGACGCCCCAGAAACACCCGCCCGCGAATACGGCGGTTGCTTCGCCGTGCGTGGCGGCGAGCGCGTCGTCCACCCTGGGGGCGGGCAGGGCGCCGTCAGCCGCTTGTGCCGGCGAGCTGCAGGCGTTGAGCAGGGCCAGGGTCAGCGCGGCGGCCAGGCCGCGCAGGGTGTAGCGCGTGATGACAGACATGGGGTGCTCCGGCAACGAAGGTTGAGGGTCCCGTATCGGCGGGGTCTGTCTGTTATTCGACGGATGGCTGGGCAAAGTTACATTGCGCCCGCGGGCGTGAACGCATGATCAGACGACGGCCCTTCCATATGCCCTGCCGCGTCTCATCGAAGCGCGGCACCGATGCTATCGTGCGGGTTCCCCGCCCACCGTCCCAGGCCCATGTCCACGATCGACCTCCAGGCTTACGCGCGTCGCACCGGCATCACGACACCACTTCGTCCCGATCTGGCAACCTTGCGTTCGCTGGCGATCGCCCATGTCGCGAACATCCCTTTCGAAAACCTCAATCCCTTCCTGCGCGTGCCCGTGCAGCTCGATCTGCCGGCCATTGAACAGAAACTCGTGGTTGATCATCGCGGTGGTTACTGCTTCGAACAGAATTTTCTGTTCCGCGAAGTGTTGCGCGAGGTCGGCTTCGATGTGCACGGCTTGATCGCCCGGGTGTTGTGGGGTCGGGACGAGGACGCCATTACGGCGCAGACGCACATGCTGCTGCGCGTTGAACTGCCGGAGGGCAGCTACCTGGTCGACGTCGGCTACGGCAGCATGGCCTTGTCGGGCGCGCTGGCGCTGATCCCCGAAGAGCCGCAACTGACCGCACATGAGCCTTACCGCCTGATCGAACGCGATGGCGAGTGGCGCATGCAGGCACTCGTGCGCGACCAGTGGTCAACGCTGTATCGCTTTGACCTGCAGCCACGCTACGACATCGACTATGTGCTGGCGAACCACTACACGTCGACGTTCCCCGAATCGCATTTCCTGCACACGCTGATCGTGACCCGCACTGTCCCCGGCAGGCGCCACGTCCTGCGCAATCGCGATCTGGGCGAACACATCACCGGCAGCGAAACGCGGCGCCGCACCCTGCAATCCGTGCAGGAGTTGCGCGACGCGCTGGAGAGTGTGTTCGGCATTCGCCTGCCGCAGCATCCTGAACTGGATGCGCGCCTGGATGCCTTGCCGTATCCGGAGGCTTAGTTGGCCGGAAGGACGCGGATGAGGAAATCCTCCAGCGTCACTTCCTGGCCCGGGTGGATCTTGCACGTCTTGCGCAGTTCCTGCTGACCGTCGACATACACCACGCCGCTGGCCACGATGGCCTTGCCGGCGCCACCGCTGTCGCACAGGCCAACCAGCTTGAGCAGCTGGTTCAGTTCGACGTGTTCGTGGCGGGCGTCGAGTTCGAAGTCGATGGTTTGCTGCATGGGCGGGTCAGTAGTCCGGATCGTCGAAGGCGCTTTCGGGCAAGGCGAAGAAGGCGAAGAACGGGATGCCCTGGTCCAGCCATTCCTCGGCGGCTTCGTCGAGGATGTCCAGCAAGGTATCGAAATCGTCCTGGTTGCCTTCGCGCAAGTCCTGGGCGTGGTCGAAAAGGATGACATAGCCCGGTGCCTTGATCCACGAAAGGTCGCGCATCGCATCGGTCAGGGCGTCCCAGTTGTGACCGAACGTGGCCGGCAGCGAGAGGCCGGCCTGCAGTCGCTCAAGCAGCGTCGCCTTGCCTTCGCAGCCTTCAAGCGAAATGCGGGCGGAGAACTGGCCATGGTCCCTGGCCGAGCCGCTGAGTCCGTCCAGGTCCTCCTCAACCACGAAGAACACGCCTCCGCGCGCGGGATTGGTCAGATCGAGTTCGCCGTCGTGGTTTTCGTCGTGGTCGTTCATGGGCTCACCTGGAAAGGCCGGAAAGTCCGGTAGTGGTCATCCGTGTAGTAGTACTCCACGGGGGGATTGCCGCCCGTGATGATGCGGCGTGCGCCCCGATAATCCAGTCCCGGTGTTTCAACTGTGTACTCGTGGTAGTAACCGCGCGGCTGCATGGGCAGGCGACCTTCGCGGTTTTCGAAGATCACGCCGTCCTGGCGGTAGGGAAAGGGGCCGCCACGCACGATGCGACCCACTGTCTCGGCGGCCTCGGTCGGGAGGAACGCGGGCAAGGCGGGGATGTTGGTAGCGGCACGGGGGTCGTCATTCGGACTGGTCCGATGAGGCTGGACGGCTGCCGGGGGTGCGGCTTCAGGCGCCTGATGGGGTGCAAGTCGTTGCCATGCAAAGGCCGCCATCGCCAGAAGTATGATGACGATCAATGACTTGGGTGAGCGCATGACGAGGTCCCCTGGCGGTGAGACGCGCAGCTTATCAGCGCGCCACCTGCCGCAAGTGGCACCGACAATTCGCTTGGTTGGCGCAAGAACTTGCGGCAAACTCAGACGTTTCGTCGGCAGGACCGTGGATGAGCACCGCCACCCAGACCGAGCGCGGCCGTCTGCCACGCCAGATCCCCTACATCATCGGCAACGAGGGTTGCGAGCGCTTTTCCTTCTACGGCATGCGCAACATCCTCACGCCGTTCCTGATCACGTCCTTGCTGATGTACATGCCCGAGGAGGCGCGTCCGGGTGCCGCCAAGGACGTCTTCCACACCTTCGTGATCGGCGCGTACTTTTTCCCGCTGCTGGGTGGATGGCTGTCCGATCGGTTCTTCGGCAAGTACAACACCGTGCTATGGATGAGCCTCGTGTACTGCGTCGGCCACCTGTGCCTGGCGCTGTTCGAGCACCATCCGACGGGCTTCTACATCGGTCTGGGGCTGATTGCGCTCGGTGCAGGAGGCATCAAACCCCTGGTGGCGTCCTTCGTCGGCGACCAGTTCGACCAGACCAACAAACACCTGTCGAAAGTGGTATTTGACGCCTTCTACTGGATCATCAATTTCGGTTCGTTGTTCGCATCGCTGCTGATGCCGATCTTCCTGCGCCATTACGGTGCGGCGGTGGCCTTTGGCATACCGGGTGCGCTGATGTTCGTCGCCACGTTCGTGTTCTGGCTGGGGCGAAACAAGTATGTGCGCGTGCCGCCGTCGCCCCCCGATCCGCATGCGTTTTCGCGTGTCATCCGCACGGCGCTGCTGGAAAGAAAGGCAGGGGAGGGCCGACCGGGACTGTATGTCGCCGTCGCGGGTCTGCTGTTGGCCATGACGGCCTTTGCGTGCATGACGCAGCTCGGTTTCGTCATTTCGGCATGCCTGGCACTGGTGGCGCTGATCGGTGGCGTCGGTGGAGGTGCGTGGCTGCAGATGGAGCGCGCGCGTGGCCTTCATCCCGATGCTGCGGTGGATGGTGCGCGCAATGTCCTGCGGGTGCTGTTGATCTTCGCGCTGACCACGCCATTCTTCTCGCTGTTCGACCAGAAGGCATCGACCTGGGTCCTGCAGGGTGGCGAGATGACGACGCCGGACTGGTTCCACCCGGCGCAGATGCAGGCACTCAACCCGCTGCTGGTGATGCTGCTCATCCCGTTCAACAACCTTGTGCTGTATCCGGCATTGCGCCGGATGGGCTGGGAGCCGACGGCCCTGCGGCGCATGACGGCGGGCATCGCCTTCAGCGGCGTGGCCTGGATCGTGGTCGGTGCCTTCCAGTTGCTGCTCGACGGTGGCGACGCGCTATCGATCGTCTGGCAGATCCTGCCCTATGCGTTCCTGACTTTTGGCGAGGTGCTGGTGTCGGCGACCGGCCTGGAGTTTGCCTACAGCCAGGCGCCGCCATCGATGAAGGGCGTGGTGATGAGCTTCTGGAATCTCACCACGACCGTGGGCAACCTCTGGGTGCTGCTGGCGAACTTTGCCGTTCGCAATGACGCCGTGACCGGCCATATCGCCCGCAGCGGTATGAGCGTGACGGCCTTCCAGATGTTCTTCTTCGCGGGTTTTGCCTTGCTGGCGGCCCTGGCCTTCGGCTTGTACGCGCGCCGATACCGCGAAGTGGACAACTATCGAACGTAAGCTGGCGTGCCCGGGACCCTGGACCAACATCCAGGGCAAAGCTGCCAACCGGCGCACATCAGCGCAGCCAAGGCATTGATCCAATGGACATCGCGCGGTACATTCCCGCGCTTTGTCGTGGGGGGAAACCATGTTCAAGCAAATCGCAATGATCGGCATTGCCGCGTTGAGTCTTAGCGCCTGCGGCAGCCAGAAAACCCGCACCGAAGTGCCTCTTGACCCACTGGTCGGGCCGTCGTCTGCGCCGTGGATCAGCGTGGCTGCCACTTCGGGCGACCTCCCGGTGCGCGGGCTGGACGAAAAGCTCATCCTGACGCCGTCGCTTCCGATCTCCGAAGTGATCCAGGCGCAGCTGCGCCAGGCGCTGCAGTCGGAGTACACGGCCAACCTGACCGTGGCATGCGAGGGCATGAAGGCGGACATGCGCGTGAAGCGTGAGGACGATGTGCCGTCCACCGCGATCTTTGAGGTAAGCATGCGCTGCATCACCAATGCACGTGGCTATATCACGCGCAACGACATGCGTGCACAGCCCTCGGCGCCCGTGAATGCTCAGACCGACTACAGCAAGCTCCTCGTCAGCCTGGTCGATAGCGCATCCAAGGACATGATCGAGAAGGTTCGGGCGGATATCGCCACCAGCAAGAGCAACCTGCGCTGACCCTGGCCTGTCGGGCGTCCAAACCATGGGGCGCCTGACCCGGGCAATGATTGGCCGTGGCGGCATCGAGGTCCTTGCGTCAGTGATCACGCCATTCGCGAACGCGGGTTGGCGGAATGGGCATTTCATGTAAAAGCGTTGCTTAAGCGGCTGCCCTCATGATCAGTGGCAACCCGATGGGTCGTGGGAAGGCGACGATCAGATCGATGGGCACTAGCCGCGGCAGTGTCCTTCGTTACTGTTCTTCGTTGGCGCCGATAGCTAACCATCCCAAGTAAATCGGGCTGGTTAACTCAAGGGCGCGAATGGCACGGACGCAGCCTTTCATGCGATGCGAAACCGGTATGTGCGCAATCTTCGATGCGTGAAACGGGCGGTTTCCTTGCCGGGCCGCAAGGATGGATGCATCCCGCGCGGACGGAGTCGTCAGCGACCCAGCCAGTCAACCGCGCCGATGCCTGCCACGCGTCCGCTGGCGAAACATGCCGTGAGCAGATAGCCCCCTGTCGGAGCCTCCCAGTCCAGCATTTCTCCGGCGCAGAACACGCCGGGGAGCGCCGTGAGCATCAGGTTGTCGTCGAGTGCTTCGAGGCGCACGCCGCCGGCACTGCTGATGGTCTCGGCCACTGGGCGGGCATGCTGCAAATGCAAGGGCACACGTTTGATCGTCCGCGCCAGGATGACGGGGTCTTCCAGCTGCGTCTTGTCCAGGACTTCGTGCAACAGCGCGACCTTGGCGCCGCTGATGCCGGCATGTCGACGCAGGTGGTCGGACAGGCTGCGCTTGCCGCGCGATGCCGCGAGATCGCGCTCGAGGCGTTCGAGCGTGCGATTCGGTGCGAGGTCCAGCTGCAGGGTGACCTGGCCGTGTCGTTCGATCGCATCGCGCAAGGTCGCTGACAGGGCGTAGATCAAACTGCCTTCGATGCCGTATTCGCTGATCACGCACTCGCCCTGTCGCTCGTGTCCGCGACCTTCGGCATCGCGCCAGTGCGCCACCACGGGCTTGAGCGGCGCACCGGCGAAGCGTTGCGCGAGGTAGGGGCTCCATGCCACGTCAAAGCCGCCATTGGCGGGCTTAAGTGGTGCGATGTCCACGCCACGCGCGGCAAGCCAGTCCTGCCAGGCACCGTCGGATCCCAGCTGGGGCCAGCTGGCCCCGCCCAGGGCGAGTACGGTGGCTGGTGCCTCCAACTGCAGCGGGCCATCCGGCGTATCGAACATCAGGCGGCCTTCGGCGTTCCACCCGGTCCAGCGATGCCTGACATGAAATCGCACGCCGCTTTCGCGCAGCCGATGGACCCAGGCGCGCAGCAACGGTGCCGCCTTCATGTCCATCGGGAAAACCCTGCCCGATGAGCCGACGAACGTATCCACGCCGAGCTCCGCCGTCCAGGTGCGCACGTCGTCTGCGTCGAATGTGGCCAGCCAGCGCGCAATGTCGCCGGCACGTTCGCCATAGCGTTCGGTGAAGGCGGGCTTCGGTTCGCTGTGGGTGATGTTCATGCCACCCTTTCCCGCGATGAGGAATTTGCGGCCGACGGATCCCTTGCCTTCAAACACATCCACCGACATGCCGGCGGCGCGCGCCGCTTCGGCAGCCATGAGGCCGGCGGGGCCACCACCGATGATGACCAGGCCTTCGGCGCGCATGGCCTGCGTGCCCATCAAACTACGCCGCCACGCGCATGCGGTGCGTCGGTTCGACGCTGACATGGGTGCGCTCGTCCATCAATTGCAGATGCCCGTCCTGAATCAGGCATTGCAGGCGCATGCCGCGTGCGAGAAGTGCCACGAGGCTGCTCACGGTCGACTCGTCGATGTTGATCACGGTGAGGTTGTCATGGCGGGCGAGGGTGCGACCGCATTTGTCCCACCATACATCCGCGCCGCGGCCGCCGTAGTTGATCACCACGACATCGCGCGCCCGTGCGCACGCTTTGCGAACGCGTGATTCGTCGGGCTGGCCGAGGTCGATCCACTGCTCGATGTCGCCGCTGTAGTCGCGGCGCCAGAGATCGGGTTCGTCATCGGTGCTCAGGCCCTTGCCGAATTCGAGCCGGTCATCGGCAAACAGCGCGAAGGCAACGAGGCGCACCATCAGCCGCTCTTCGGTTTCCGAGGGGTGGCGCGCGAGGGTGAGTGCGTGCGTGGCGTAGTAATGGCGATCGAGATCGCTGATCTGGAGTTCGGCTTTATGAATGGTGGCGGTGAGGGCCATGGGGGGCAATCTGAGCGTGTGAGGCGGCATTGTAGGGCCATCGGGCCTCACTGGCTCGCGGGGGCCGTGGCGGGCGGCGGGAGCACAACGCGTTCGAAGGTCGCGTAGTGATCCCGGCTGTAGTAGATCGCCCCGGGAACGCGATGTTCAAAGGCAATGACGATGCGGTGCGCCCCCGTTTTACGGTGCTGAGGCTCGCAGAAGTGATAACGCCGATAGGTTCCAGGCGGAAGACCTGGCAGAGCTCCATTGGCGTTGCGATACGTGGAGCCGTTATGGCCGGTGGAAATGATGCTGGCGTTCTGTACGCCGGTGATCAGTCTCCCGGCCTTGCGTGGAAGGCTCGCCAGCCGGACCGAAGGGAGGTCTGGCGACACCAGCGGCGGGCGGGACGGAGCATTCAGAACTTTCGCCGGCCTCGCCGGCTGGGCGCACGCCTTCGCGAACGAGACCCCGCTCCGGAGGTTGGATGGCGCAGCGGGATTTGTCTTGGCGATGTCCACTCGCATGCCTCCGGGTCATGAGGCCGTATGTTTGGACACGTGATGCTTGCCGGCCATCAGGCAGCGATCATGCTTTGCATGCGGCGGCAGCAGCTTTTCCGTGGGGCGGTGGATAATGCCTCGATGACGACGCCTCCCAGCCGCACGAGCCTGCTTCCCGGTCCATGGCACCGGGTCATCGATGCGCTCTGCGCCCAGTTCCCAAGAGTCACCCGCGATACCTGGCGTGATCGCATGGAACGCGGTCGTGTCCTCGATGAAGGCGATTGCCCGCTTCCGGTGGATGCACCGTTTCGCGTGGGCATGGTGGTGCAGTACTTCCGCGAGGTGCCCGATGAGGTCGCTATTCCTTTCACGGAGCAAGTGCTGCATGTCGATGAGCACCTGGTTATCGCCGACAAGCCGCATTTCCTGCCGGTGACGCCTGCCGGCGCCTTCGTGCGGGAGACGCTGCTGGCGCGCTTGATCGAGCGACTGGGCAATCCGGACCTGGTGCCACTGCATCGGATCGATCGCGCCACGGCTGGCCTGGTGATGTTCTCTTCCCGCCCGGATTCGCGATCGGCCTATCAGGCGCTCTTCCGGGAGCGGCGCATCGACAAGGTTTATGAGGCGTGGGCGCCAGCCTTGCCCGGGGCGACGTTTCCGCTGGTGCGCCGGTCCCGTGTGATCCGGGGCGAGCCGTTCTTCCTGATGCGTGAGGCGGAAGGTGCCCCCAACAGCGAAACGCGCATCGAGGCCGTTGAACGCGGCTCACGCTGGTGGCGATACGAACTGCATCCGGTGACGGGTCGCAAGCATCAATTGCGCGTGCATATGGCAGCACTGGGCGCGCCCCTGATGAACGATACGTTCTATCCGGAGCTCACCGACGCCGGCGGTGGCTGGAACGATCGCCCGCTGCAGTTGTTGGCAAAACGGTTGCGTTTTGTCGATCCGCTCTCGGGTGAGCCGCGTGAGTTCGTTAGTGGACTGGATCTCTCGGGCCCGCCAGAGGAACCCCTGTCATCGCGATGCGCCCCGCCGTGATCGGCGCCAAGGCCGTCGCCGCGTAGAATAGGCCGACATTCCCAGGTTCCGGCACGTGTCCGCATCCCAGTTCTCCTCCGCCGAAACGGTGCTCGAAGCGCTGTTTTATCCCATCGCCTCGGGTGCCCTGCCGCTGCCCGACGATCGTCGCGTGCTGTT
Source organism: Dyella terrae (assembly GCF_004322705.1). NCBI lineage: Bacteria > Pseudomonadati > Pseudomonadota > Gammaproteobacteria > Lysobacterales > Rhodanobacteraceae > Dyella > Dyella terrae. The sequence continues at coordinate 284,771 of NZ_SIZZ01000001.1, forward strand.
CCTTCGCGCCCGCGATGGTTTTCGCCTGCGTGAAATGGCCCAGGCGGGCTGGGTCTGCGAACAAAGCTTCAGGCCCTTTGCCGATCAGCTGGCGCGCAGCGGATTCCAGGTCGGGGATCCGGCCCGGCAAGAGCGGTTTTCAATGACGCTGGTTCTGCCGCCTCGCCAGCGCAATGAAGCGCGCGCCGTGCTCGCCCGTGCGGTCGAGCATGCCCGCGATGCTGGCGTGGTGTTGGTGTGCGTCCCCAATGCGGAGGGCGCGAAGTCGGCGCAATCGGATCTGGAGCAACTGGCGGGTCCGGTGGCATCGGTGTCCAAACACAAATGCCGCATCTTCTGGGCCCGGCCCGTGACGGAGCGCATCGATGCAGCGATGTTGCGGGCGTGGTCGGATGACGACGAAGTCCGGCGCAATGCAGCGGGATACTGGAGTCGCCCGGGCCTCTTCGCGTGGGATCGCGTCGATCTGGCCTCCGCTTTGCTGGCGGGGAGCCTGCCTGGCGACCTGCGCGGAAGGTTTGCCGATATCGGCGCCGGTTACGGTTACTTGTCGACGCAGGTCCTCGCGCAGTGTGCGGGCGTGGAATCGATCGATCTGTACGAAGCCGAGGCCAGAGCCATCGAGCCGGCGCGGCGCAATATGGCCGACACCGTCCAGGCCATGGGCCGCACGGTGCCCAGTGAGGTTTTCTGGCATGACGTCACCGTGGGTCTGAAGGGGCGTTACGACGTCATCGTCAGCAACCCGCCGTTTCATCAGGGAAGGGAGGACCTTCCCTCACTCGGGCGCGCCTTCATTCATGCGGCCGCGCAGGCGCTGGTGCCGGAAGGCCGGTTCTGGATGGTGGCAAACCGGCATCTTCCCTACGAGGCGACGCTGGCCGAACGATTTAACGACGTGCGCACGGTAGTGACGCAAGAAGGATTCAAAGTGATGGAAGCTCGAGGTGCACGCGCGTGAAGCTGGTGAAACTCATTGCCAACCTGGGCTACGGAAGTCGCAAGGACGTCAGCCTGATGTTCCGCGAGGGGCGAATCACCGACCCCCAGGGCGAGGTGCTGTACGCCGACGACAAGGTGACGGCCGACCAGATTCGTGTCGACGGTGAACCGCTCGATCCCCCGGCCGGTCTGGTGCTGATGATGAACAAGCCGTTGGGCGCGACCTGTTCGCGCAAGGACCAGGGGCGCGTGGTGTACGACCTGTTGCCGCCGCGATACCGCATGCGCGATCCGGCACTCTCGACCGTGGGCCGACTGGACCGGGAAACCTCAGGCTTGCTGCTGTTCACAGACGATGGCGCGCTGCTGCACCGGATCATTTCGCCCAAGGCGCAGGTCACCAAGGTTTACGAGGCAACCCTTGCGCAGGACCTGCGTGGCGATGAAGGCGAGATCTTCGGCAGCGGCACGCTGATGCTGGAGTCGGAGACCGAACCGCTGGCGCCGGCGGGACTGACCGTGTTGGGCCCGAAGCTGGCGCAGCTCGCCTTGACGGAAGGGCGCTACCACCAGGCGCGTCGGATGTTCGCTGCCGTGGGCAACCACGTCGAAGCGCTTACGCGCGTGTCGGTGGGCGGATTGACCCTGGGAGATCTGGCTCCGGGTGACTGGCGCGCGCTGTCGCCGGAAGAGGTGTCGAGCCTCTTCCGTGGTAGTTGAATTCGAAGGAACTTGCGATCAGGCGTCGACGGGCGTTGCCAGCGTCTGCTGTGCAGCTTCCAGTTCGCGATGGCGCGCCAACTCGTCTTCCCGGCGAGAGCGCGCTTCAGAAGCCCAGGAAACGAGCTGAAACCCACTTTCTTTCTGGTCGTACACGGGCTTTACCTGGAAGCCCGCTTTCGCGGCTAGCATCCCTGCGACCCGCTGCATCCCGCGACCCAGAGCGGAACGAGCAAGAGGCATTTGCATGGTTTGGTTACTCCGGGCTACCCCTGTGTAGCCGTGAACGGAGTGTAAACAGATTCTTCTGAAAGTGTGTGAAATGTGACGAGAGTCATGGGTGCGCCCATTTCACATTCTTGCCATTGAGACGTCGCCGCGGTCCCGGACTTGCTTATGGTGGCCCCAGCCCGGATATGGAGAGAACCCTCATCCCGGCACCCATCCCCGATGCCCTCGTTGCACTTCGATAACCGCTTCCTCCGCGAGCTGCCGGGCGATACGCAGGCCGGCGGGCCGCCCCGGCAAGTGGCCGAGGCCTGGTCCTTCGTCACGCCGACGCCCGTGTCGGCGCCGCACGTGGTCGCGCACTCCGCGGACATGGCGGCCCGGCTGGGTTTGACCCAGGCGGATGTCGCGAGCAAGCGCTTCGCGCAGGTCTTCAGTGGCAATGCCTTGGCTCCCGGCATGCAAGCATGGGCGACCAACTATGGCGGTCATCAGTTTGGCGTGTGGGCGGGGCAGCTTGGCGACGGGCGTGCCATATCCCTCGGCGAGCTGATCACTGACCACGGGGAGCGATGGGAGCTCCAGCTCAAGGGCGCCGGTAAAACACCTTATTCACGTGGCGCCGACGGAAGGGCGGTGCTCAGGTCTTCGATCCGTGAATTCCTTTGCAGCGAGGCCATGCATCACCTGGGCGTGCCGACCACGCGCGCGCTGAGCGTGGTGTCGACCGGCGACCTGGTCGTGCGCGACATGCTTTACGACGGCCACCCGCGCGAAGAGCCCGGCGCCATCGTCTGTCGTTGCTCGCCATCGTTCACTCGCTTTGGGCATTTCGAATTGCCGGGGTCGCGTGGCGATACGACGCTGCTGAAACAATGGGTGGACTTCACCATCGCTCGCGACTTTCCCGAGTTGCAGGGCGAGGGCGAGTCGCTCTATGCCGAATGGTTTGGCCAGGTATGCGAGCGTACGGCGCGAATGGTGGCGCACTGGATGCGCGTCGGCTTTGTTCATGGCGTGATGAATACCGACAACATGTCGATTCTGGGCCTGACCATCGACTATGGCCCGTACGGCTGGATCGATAACTTCGACCTGGACTGGACGCCCAATACCACCGACGCGACGCATCGCCGGTACCGCTTCGGGCATCAGCCCAGCGTGGCGTGGTGGAACCTCGGGCGACTGGCCGGGGCCTTGTCGTCACTATTCACTGACGTCGAACCCTTGCGTCGGGGGCTGGATCGGTACACGGCCGTCTATACCGCCGAGGATCGTCGCAACACAGCCGCCAAGCTCGGGCTGGCCGAATGCCTCGACGACGATGTGGTGCTGATGGGCGATCTGCGGGTGCTGATGCAGGAGGGCGAAGTCGACATGACCCTGTTCTTCCGCGCCCTGTCGTCGGTGGATCCGTATGTGCCGTCACTGGAACCCTTCCGCCATGCCTTCTACGACGAAGGCAAATACTGGCAGGTTGAAGCAGGCTTCCTCGCCTGGCTCGCACGCTACACCGCTCGCCTGGTGGACGATCCGCTGAGTCCTGCCGAGCGCATCGCGACCCTTCATGCAGCCAATCCGCGCTATGTGCTGCGCAACTATCTGGTGCAGGAAGTCATCGACCGTGCGGAGCAGGGCGACGTTTCGGGCGTCAGTGAGTTGCTGGACGTGATGCGCCGTCCTTACGAGGACCAGCCCGGGCGCGAGCGCTTTGCGCAGAAGCGTCCGGACTGGGCGCGCACGAAAGTGGGCTGCTCCATGCTTTCGTGCAGTTCCTAGGGACGCCTAGCCAAGCCCCATGGCGTGGTCGATGAACTGCTTGAGCTGCGGCGGACTGAGCGCGCCGGGTTGACGCAGGACCTCGCGGCCACCCTTCAGGAAAATCAGCGTGGGGATGCTGCGAATGCCGAACCGGTTGGCAATGGCCGGCTGCGCCTCGGTATCGAGCTTGGCAAAGCGGAGCTGGGGTTCGAGTGATCGCGCCGCCTGTTCGAACACCGGAGCGAACTGACGGCAAGGCCCGCACCAAGGTGCCCAGAAGTCGATCAGGAGCGGGAGGTCACCCCGCATCGCGACGGCATCGAAGTTCGACTCGGTGAGCGTGAGAGGCTTGCCATCGAACAACGCCTGCTTGCACCGACCGCACACGGGCTTCTGTCCCAGTCGTTCTGCCGGCACGCGATTGAGTGCGCTGCAATGGGGGCAGGGGATATTCATCAGGTCGGACATGTCAGACTCCAGGTTCGCTCCGCTGCCAGATGGTGCCGCGATGCCGGGAAACAAGCAGGTCCGATCGCCATCCGTCGGATTCGTACGATGGTGGCGTGGTGCGTGGGCCTGCCTGGGAGCGCTCTGGACGTTGCCCAACACGCTGGCGGGCAGCCTGCTCGGACTGTTGTTCCTGCTGCTGGGTGCGCGCGTGCGATGGCGCGGCGACCTGTGGGCATGGGTGTTCGAAGGGGTGCCCTGGCGTGGTCCGGGCGGTGCCATCACCTTCGGCAACACGGTGCTGTGCACTTTGCCGTCGCTGGACACGACGTGCCGCACCTATGCGCACCGCGCGGGCCAATGTATCGAGCCGCCGGTTTCGCTTGCGCTGCACGAGCGCGCGCACGTCCTGCAATACATGGCGCTTGGGCCATTCTTCCTTCCGGCCTATTTGCTGTGTGGCGGTGTCAGTGTCCGCAACGTTTTCGAACGGGCCGCCGATCGTTACGCGCGGGAGCAGCGAGGCTGGTGGCCGTTCGCTGCTCCCTTTCCTTAGATTACGGGCCGCCTTGACTGTTCTGTGGAGGCCGTCCGCCTTGTCCCGGCGGTCGTTGACCCTGGTGTCCACTGGGTGGCCGCTGGCTTTGGGGCGGTCGTTGGCTCTGAGGCGGTCGTTGACCCTGGCCGGGCGCGTGGCTGCCCGGGGGGCGGCCGCCCTGACTGGTGTCTGGCGGTCGATTCCCGGGGCTGGGGCGGTGGCCGGACGAGGGTGGACGCTGTCCTTGTGAAGGCGGTCGATGGTTTTGGTTGGGCGGGCGCGCACCGGGGTTCGGGTAATTGCCGTGGCCGGGTGGTCGGTTCACGGGCGGCTGTGGGCGCGGCGGCGGGCGATACGCCGGTGGCCGCGGCGGACGCGGTGGCGGACGTGACACGATCGGACGGTGGTACCAGTAATCGCGCTCGCGATAAAACGGGCGGTCGCGGTAGTAGTTGCCCCAATAGGCACCGATCGTGAAGGTGATGATCGGAATGCCGATGCGGGGGCCGTAGTCCTGCACGATCACCGGCTGGCTCTGATACAGGTACTGGACGTAGCTGCCGGCGACCCAGCCGCGCGCGCCCATGGTGATGACGTCACACCAACCCCAGCCGTCCAGGCAGCCCTGAATGGAAACGACGGTGCCGGCTGGCACGGTGAGTATCCGGGGATAGTCGAGATCGGGTCCGGCGCGCAGATTCACATTGCCGACGACATAGCCGTCGGCCGCGAATGCGCCGGTCGACGCAACGAATGCCAGGCCCGCCAGGTATTGCGCAAAGCGTTTCATGGCCTTGCTCCCGTAAAGCGATGAAGGTACGGCGGACGTGTCCGGGCGCACGTCCTTCCAGATGGTCTGATGCCTTCGCAGACGCCCGGGGAGGCGTCCTGAACACTTACTCCCAGCGACCCAACTGCCCCTGAACCTCGTTGATCGAGTGACGGATGCGTGCACTGAAGATCGAGTCGGCGTGATGAATCAACACCAGCCGTTCGGTGGCGCGCGTCATGGCGACGTAGAGCAGGCGCGCTTCCTCGCCTTCGTCCTTGCCGGGCATGGGCAGCGAGCCCAGGCCGGGAATGATGACCAGCGGGAACTCGAGGCCCTTGCTCGAATGCATGGTCACCAGCTTGACGCGATTCTCGTCGGCAAACAGCGTGTGCTTGCCGCGGCCTTCGGCCAGATGATTGGGAATGTCTTCTCGATTCAGCGCTTCGTGCAGTTTTTCGCCTTCCCACTGATTGCGGAAGATCACCGCCATGTCCGACCACGGGCGGCCGAGTGTGTGCTCTTCGCGCAGTCGCTCGATGATCGCAGGCAACTGGTCGTTGGTGTGTTCGACGCGGATCAGTTCGGGCAGTGCGCCGCGGCGTCCCGCGCTTTCCGGCGAGATCAGCGGCACGCCATCGTCGTCCTCGTCACGACCGAGCAGCAGTTCGTTGGCGAAGCCGCGCGCCACCGAGAGGATTTCCAGCGTATTGCGATAGTTGAGCTTGAGGATCGTGGTGCGGCCCTGCGCCTGCACGCCGAGGCTCTTCCAGCTGATCTGCTTGCGACCCTGCTTGCCGTAGATGTTCTGCGCGTCGTCGTACAGCACCAGCAGCGAGTTGGTGTTGGGATCGATCATCTGGACGATCAGCTTGTACCAGTCCGGCTCGAAGTCGTGCCCTTCGTCGATCAGCACGGCGCCGTACTGGAAGCGTGGAATCTGGCCTTTGTCCACGCCTTCGATGACGGCCGGTGGAAGTGCATCGAAGAAATCGTTGCCGTCGGGCGGCAGCGGCACGTGGTAGGCGTCGAGCATGCGACGACACCACTTGTGGAAGTTGTAGACCTGCACCTTGTCGCTGAGGCCGCGTTCGCCCATCAGCTGGTCGAGGCGGGCGGCGAGCGTCTTGTTATAGCAAAGGATCAGGATCGGCTTGCTGAGCGCGCGCGCCAGTTGCATCGCGCGAAAACCCAGAATCATCGTCTTGCCTGAGCCGGCCACGCCGTGAATGATGCGGTGCTCGTCGCCGAGCGAACGGGCCAGTTGTTCCTGCTGCGCGTCCATCACCTTGATCAGGTCGGGAATCTCGACCTTGGCCACGCTACCGGACGTTGACTGGTCGAACAGGCCAAACTGGCCGCTGCCGGGCTCGACGCGAATTTCCGGGAAGAGGTGCCAACGCACGCGATCGATCTGCGGCAGGGTCAACGCGGTGGGGAAGACCTGCGGAAACATCGCCCACAGTCGCTCCTGGAATTGCTCAGCCTCGCTGGACTCGAACATCTCGTCCTGGCAGATCACCAGGTGCGCCGGCATGACGGCGTCCAGGCCGCCCGCCTCGAAGTTCTTGCGGCTGATGTTGGACAGCACGACGCCATAGCCCCAGGGCATCAGCAGCTTGCCTTCGTAGTGATGGCCCGGCGGATAGCGCAGCGCCGGATCGTGCTGAAGGACCTTGTAAACCTCGGTGGCGCCTTCACGCGCCTGCATCAGCGGGTTGTGTTCCTTGACCGAGCTGCGAGCGGTCAGGAGGGTGAACTGGGTGGCGTCGGCCGCCTGGATGCTGTCGGCCTTCCAGTCCTTTACTTCCAGCACCAGCAGTCCGCGGCGCGGATGGAACACGATGAAGTCAGGGCGTCGCTGGCGCGGCCCAATGGCGACGTCGTACCAAAGGAGGTAGTCGTCCTCGAGCTTCTGCTCCAGGCGTTCCGAAAAGCGCTTCTCGCCGCTGGTCATGCGGTTGAGGCAGCTGTTGCGGGTCGGGATGAGTGTTGCCATCGGGCTTCCTGGTTGCCGGTCCGGAGGGCAGGCGAGGCCCGGTCCTGAGACATATCCCGGCGACGTTATCGAATTGTCCGGGCGTGTCAATTGGCGTGCGACGCCCCCTCGTCGGGCCAGGCCACGATTTTCTACAAGTACCCGCCGCCAGCCGGTGCCATGATCGGCCCGAATCTCCCCGGAGCACGCCATGAGCCAGTCGCCCAGTTACACCGTCCATGAGGCTTTTCCTTACCTGCGCGTCCGCGATGCCGCCAGGGCCCTGTCGTACTACCAGCGTGCCTTCGGCGCCCGTCTGCGCTTCCAGTTGATTGAGCCCGGCACCGGGCGTATCGGCCATGCAGAACTGGAACTGGGTCCGGCGGTGATCATGGTGTCGGATGAGTATCCCGAGTGCGACATCGTGGGACCGCAGAGCATCGGTGGCACCAGCGTGTCGATTCACCTGCACGTGGACGATGCCGATGCCATGCTGGCGCGCGCCGTCGAAGCCGGCGGGACCCTGGTGCGTCCGGCGGCGGATGCCTTCTATGGTGAGCGTGGCGGCACCGTGCGCGATCCGTTCGGCCACGAGTGGCTGATTGGCCACAGCATCGAGCAGGTCAGCCCCGAGGAAATGCAGCGTCGCTACGATGCGCTCATGGCCGGGAGCTGAGGATTACCAGCGATGAAGCCGCTCCGGGTCGTAGCCGACGCGCACACAGGACTTGGCGACGATCCCGTCATCGAGCGCCGCGCGAAAAACCGGCGACAGTGACCACAAGGCCCGCGATGCCACGCGTGCCCGCCACTGTCGCACCGGCGAATGCCCAAGCATGTGTGTGGCCCAGTCGGGCAGCAGGGCGGCACCGGCATGAAGGAAGGCGTCGCGCGAAAAGCCGGCGGCAGGCACGGGCAGCCGCACGCGCGAAAGTACATCCAGCACGATGCGCGAGCGTTCGCTGAACGCCAGTTCGTTGCGCACGTTCTCGAAGTATTGCGCGACCTCTCGCTCGGATGCTGGCACGTCACGCGCACCCAGGGCTTCGGCGACACGACGCACTTCGTCGTAGTAGCGATCGCCTGCGCCCGGAGGCATCGCGATATGGCTGTATCGCCGGTACCCCTGCAGGAAACTGTGCGCCTCGGTGACATGCACCCAGGTCAGCAGATGCGGATCGTCTGCGGCATATGGACGTCCATCCGCGGCATGGCCGACGACCTGCGCATGGATGGTCTTCACGCGCTCGATCAGCCCGTGCGCCTGTTCGGTGGGTGCATACGTCGTGCCGCCGACAAAGGCTGTGGTGCGGCGCAGGCGGCCGACCAGGTCTTCGCGAAAGTTGGAGTGGTCCCACACGCCGGCCAGGGCCAGCGGGTGCAAGGTCTGCAGCATAAGAGCGGCCAGCCCACCGGCAAGCATGCCAGGGAAGTCCGAATGAATGCGCCACGTGGCACTCTGCGGACCGAACAAGCCCGCGTCGCCGGCGGGGTGTTCGTAGTCCAGCGAGCCGCCGCCATGGCGCGGAAAGGCGCTTAAAACCCAACGGCGAATGGGTTCGCGGGCAGGGCGGGTGAGTCGTTGGAAAGCAGAAGTCATGGTGCGTCTGTCAACGATGGTGGAAATTAGTTTCAGATGTTTCCTGTTTGCATTGTAGTCGCGCTGTGTTATCACTACCTCCCATGACCCTTTCCCCCGCCCGCTATTACTTTTGGTTTTTTGGCTATCCGATGCCAAGGGCGGCGCTTGGGGCGCGATCGACATAAACGATCCACGAATACCCAAAAAGCCGCCAGACAACCTGGCGGCTTTTTTTATGGCCGCCGGGAAACCCCACCAGGAAGCCGCCATGAACCTCCCCGCCACCGACGATCTTCGCATTCGCGCCATCACCACCCTGCATACGCCGGGCCAGGTGATGCACGCCCAGCCCGCCAGTGAGCGCGCGCTGCGCACCGTGCGTGAATCGCGCGAGCACGTGCACAACATTCTCGAAGGGCGCGACGATCGACTGATCGTCGTCATCGGCCCCTGTTCGATCCATGACACCCGTGCAGCCATGGAATACGCCGCGCGCCTGGCGGCGCAGCGCGGGCGCTTTGCGGGGACCCTGGAAATCATCATGCGCGTGTATTTTGAGAAGCCGCGCACGACGGTGGGCTGGAAAGGCCTCATCAACGACCCCGATCTTGATGGCAGCTTCCAGATCAACAAGGGCCTGCACCTGGCGCGCGGCTTGCTGTGCGACATCAACGATCTGGGCGTGCCGGCGGGCACCGAGTTCCTGGACATGATTACGCCGCAATACATCGCCGACCTGGTGGCGTGGGGCGCGATCGGCGCGCGCACGACCGAAAGCCAGGTGCATCGCGAACTGGCATCCGGGCTGTCCTGTCCGGTGGGTTTCAAGAATGGCACCGACGGCAACGTGAAAATTGCCGTCGATGCGGTGCAGGCAGCATCGCAACCGCATCATTTCATGGCCGTGACGAAAGAAGGTTTGACGGCCGTGGCCAGCACCAGCGGCAACGAGGACTGCCACGTGATTCTGCGCGGCGGCAAGTTGCCGAACTACAACGCCGCGAGCGTGGAGGTGGCCTGTGAAACCATCGCGCGCGCTGGCGTCACGCCGCGCCTGATGATAGATGCCAGCCATGCAAACAGCGCCAAGCAGCCGGAAAACCAGCCGCGCGTCGTCGACGATGTCGCCTGCCAGCTGGAAGAAGGTGAGCGACGCATCATGGGCGTGATGGTCGAAAGCCACCTCGTCGGTGGCCGCCAGGAACTGGTCGAGGGCCAGCCGCTGCGTTATGGCCAGAGCATCACCGATGGTTGCATCGACTGGGAGGCAACCGTCGCCGTGCTGGAACGCCTGGACGACGCGGTGCGCCGTCGCCGCGCGGGCTCGGGCGCCATGTTCCGCAAAGTGGTCGGTGGCTGCTAAGCCAGCGCGGCGTCGAGCGTGATGTGTGCCTTGAGCACTTTGGACACCGGGCAACCGGCCTTGGTTGCCTGGGCGATCTGATCGAAGGCAGCAGCATCGATGGTGGGCACCTTGGCGCGGCATACCAGATCAACGGTGGTGATCGTGAATCCGTCGCCTTCCTTTTCGAGGGTGACCGTGGCTCGCGTATCGATGTGTTCGGCGGTAAAGCCTGCCTGGCCCAGGCCCGCCGCCAGCGCCATGGTGTAACAGCCCGCATGGGCCGCACCCAGCAGCTCCTCGGGATTGGTGCCGGGACCATCTTCGAAGCGCGCCCTGAAGCCGTATGGCGCATCCTTGAGTACGCCCGTCTCGGTCGAAACGCTGCCCTTGCCGTCCTTCAGGTTGCCGCTCCAGGCGGCCGATGCGGAACGTTTCATGGTCGAGCTCCGGTGGGGTGAATGGCCGAGTCTGACGGGCGCGTGGTGACAGGCAGGTGGACGCGCCTTTCGCTTCGCCATCTCTCCCATCTTCAGCGACACCTGACTATGCTCACCCGTGTCAGCCGCCCGGGAGTACGTCATGTCCGATGCCTACAACATCCGCCACGAGGCAGGTCACCACCGATTCGTCACCGTCGTCGATGGCCAGACCTGTGAGCTCGAATACCATCTCGATCGCGATGTCATGTCCATCACCCATACCGGGGTGCCGGATGCCGTCGGTGGTCGTGGCATTGCCGCGCAGTTGGTCAGGGCCGCGCTCGACCACGCCCGGGCCTCGCACTGGAAAGTCATCCCCGCATGCTCCTACGCGCAGGCCTGGATGAAGAAACATCCCGAGTACGACGACCTTCGCCTGGCGTGACCGAGGAGCATTGCATGGGGGATTCCACTGCCAAGCCGGCGTCGCGCGCGCATTTCCGCTACTTGCGCGCACGGCCGCGCCTGATGATATCGATCGCCATCATGGTGGCCGCGCTGGGCACGATGATCGCGCTGCACATGCGCCCGATACTCGCCTTGTTGCTGGCGTTTGATATGGCCGCGCTGGTTTACCTGATATTGCTGGCGACCTTGTTCAACGAAGCCACGCCGGACGACATGCGTTCGCAGGCGCGCACGCAGGACACGGGGCGCTGGGGCTTTCTCTGGGCCGCCATCCTGGTGACGGGCGTGGTGATGGTGTCGCTGGGCGTGGAGTTGCACGATGATCGCAACGGAGGGACGCTGGCAATCGCACTTGCCGCCATAAGCATCGTGCTCGCGTGGCTGTTCATGAACACCATGTTTGCGTTGCACTACGCGCATGGTTATTACGGCGACTATGGCAAGCAGCACGAGGGCCTGGACTTTCCCAAGACCCCCGAGCCGGATTACTGGGATTTCGCTTACTTTGCCATCGTCATCGGGATGACGTTCCAGGTATCCGACGTGCAGATCACCAGTCGCTATCTACGTCGTGTGGCACTGCTGCACAGCGTGATCGCGTTCTTCTTCAACGTGTTCATCATTGCGTTGAGCGTGAACGTGGTGGCGGGTAAAGCGTGAGGCCGCTCGCTGCGCTCGCAGTGAATTTGTCCGCTTTCGCGGCCAGTGAACAGTAAACAGTAAACAGTAAGAGCACTTTCCGCCCTGGCTCTTACCTGTTCACCGTTCACAGGCGCGCAGCGCCGACTTCACAGGCTGCGCAGCAGCCGGCCCCACGCTCAGTCGCGGAAGTTGTCGAACTGCAGCGGAAGCTCGACGTCGGCCTTGCGCAGGACGGCCATCGCCGACTGCAAGTCATCGCGCTTCTTGCCCGTGACGCGCAGCTTGTCGCCGTTGATCTGGGCTTCGACCTTGAGCTTGGCTTCCTTGAGCGAGGCGACCAGCTTCTTGGCGATGGGCTGTTCGATGCCCTGCTTGACGGTGATCTTCTGGCGTGAGCCGCCGAGATTGGTTTCCGGGTCGGCGATGTCCAGGGCGCGGGCGTCGATCTTTCGTGAAATCAGGCGGGCGCGCAGGATGTCGAGCATCTGCTGGAGCTGGAACTCGCTCGGGGCGGTCTGGGTGATGACATCCTTCTCCAGCTCGAACTTCGCGTCCGTGCCCTTGAAGTCGAAGCGGGTGCCCAGTTCACGGTTGGCCTGGTCCACGGCATTGGTGAGTTCGTGCTTGTCGACTTCGGAAACGACGTCAAAGGAGGGCATGGGACTGTCTCGCAGGGGTAACAAGGGGCAAGTGTACGCGATGCGCTTGGGCGATAATGCGCCCTTTCGGCCCCGCGAACCGGGGTGGCATGGAACAGGCGGGCGGGTGCGGACGTGAAAGTGGATGTCCTGATCATTGGTGCCGGCGCCGCCGGGCTCATGTGTGCGATCGCGGCCGGGCAGCGCGGTCGCGAGGTGCTCGTGGTCGACCACGCCAACAAGGTCGGCAAGAAGATCCTGATGTCTGGCGGCGGTCGCTGCAATTTCACCAACACCGGCGCGACGCCGGCCAATTACCTTTCCGCCAATCCACATTTCTGCAAATCCGCCCTGGCGCGCTACACGCCGGCCGATTTCATCGAACTGGTGGAAAAGCATCGCATCGCCTACCACGAGAAAGAACTGGGGCAATTGTTCTGTGACGAATCGTCCAAGCTGATCGTGCGCATGCTGCTCGACGAATGCGCGCAGGCCGGCGTGCGCATCGAAACCAGTTGCGGCGTTGAAAAAGTTCGCAAGGTCGACGGCGGTTTCACGGTGATGACGTCCCGTGGCGAAGTGCATGCCCAGTCGCTGGTCGTGGCCACCGGAGGCCTGTCCATTCCGTCCATGGGGGCTACCGGATTGGGCTATGAGCTGGCGCGACAGTTCGGTCACCAGATCTTGCCCACGCGTGCCGGCCTCGTGCCGCTGACGCTGAGCGGCAAGCACCAGGAGCGCTATGCCGATCTGGCTGGCGTAGCTTTGCCGATCGTGCAATCCAGGGTGGGCAAGCGCCAGTTCCGCGCAGGGATGCTGTTTACGCATCGCGGTATCAGCGGGCCATCGGTGCTGCAAATCTCCTCGTACTGGCAGCCGGGTGACGATCTTCGGTTCGATCTGCTGCCCGACCAGGATGCCGGCGAATGGCTGCTGGCGCAGCGCCAGGCGCGTCCTGCGATGGAACTGAAGAACGTGCTTTCGGACGTTTTGCCGAAGCGGCTGGCGCAGCGATTGTGCGAGCTTTGGTTCGAGAGTCGCCCGATGCGCCAGTACCGCGATGCCGAACTCAGCCAGATCGGTGCGCAACTGCATGACTGGCCCATGGTGGCCAGCGGCACCGAGGGGTACCGCACGGCCGAAGTCACGCTGGGGGGCATCAACACCGATGGCTTGTCGTCCAGCACGATGCAGTCCAGGTATGTGGACGGCCTCTACTTCATCGGGGAGGTCGTGGATGTCACCGGCTGGCTGGGTGGGTACAACTTCCAATGGGCCTGGGCGTCGGGGCAGGCGGCGGGGCAGGTAGTCTGAGCCTCAGTCACGCCCCGTCGACTGCGTCGGGGGCATGGTCGATGATCTCTTTTCGGGACGGATGTGCTGCATGAAAGTCGGTTTCATTGGCCTTGGCGCCATGGGCAGTGCCATGGCCAGCAATCTCATCAGCGCGGGACACGCGGTAACGGTATGGAACCGCTCGCCTGAGGCGGCGGAGCCCCTGGTCTCGCTCGGAGCCAAATTCGCACGGACGGCCGATCGCGCGGCGCAAGGCGATGCGGTGCTGAGCATGCTTGCCAATGACCAGGCGGTGCGTGATGTCATGCTCGATGGCGGGCTGCTCGATGCCATGGATCCGGGCACGGTGCACGTCAACCACGCCACGATTTCCGTCGCCCTGGCCAAAGAGCTGGCGCAGGCGCATGCGGACCGAGGCCTGGCCTACGTAGCGGCACCCGTATTCGGCCGCCCGGACGTCGCCGCTGCGGGAAAACTCAACATGCTCGTGGCGGGCAATCCGGGCGTCATTTCACGTATTCGCCCCTTGCTTGACGCCATGGCGGCGGCCATCTGGCCCATGGGCGAGGAGCCGACGCATGCCAATGTCGTCAAGATTGCCGGCAATTTCATGCTGGGTGCAGCGATCGAAAGCATGGCGGAGGCCGGTGCCCTGGTCGAAGCGCATGGCGTGTCCCCGGCGGATTTCCTCGGCATGCTGACGCAGACCTTGTTCGCCGCGCCTGCCTACAAGGTTTACGCGCCCCTGATCGCCGGGCAGCGCTTCAAGCCGGCGGGTTTCGCGCTGCCGCTGGGGTACAAGGACATCAGTCTGGCCCTTGCCGCGGGCGACGCCGCCCGCGTGCCGCTGCCCTTCGCCAGCGTGCTGCGCGACAGCCTGCTCGAAACGCTGGCGCAGGGTGACCCGGAGGTCGATTGGTCGGCGATGTCGCAGACCGCTCGTCGGCGGGCCAACCTCACCGCGACGTAGGTCGCCAATCACCCACTCGTCACCTGGTCCTCGCACAATGGCCGTGCGCGCCCCGCGCTCGAACGGTATTTGCCCATGACCACCTGGACCACGCTCTACACCGGCACGCTCGACGGCCGTGACCTGACGCTCCTGCAGGCCAGCCACGGCAGTTACAAAGTGCTGACGCAACAGAAGTTCAATGACGTCGGCATTGCCTATCAGGACGGGCCCACCTACGTGCATGTGTCGCCGAGCAGTGCCGGCGAGGCGGTCGAAAGTGAGGTGATGTCGCTGGACAGCCTGGCCGAAGCCATGCGTGAGCTGCATTTTTCCGCCGAGGCCGTATCGGCCTTGATGGCGGAGGCGGAACGTCCCGCCTGAAGGGGTTCAGCGGGCCTGGCGCCGACGGTTGAGCCAGCCGTCCAGGGTATTGGCGAAGGCCTGTTTGTCGCGGGGATGGAACGCGGAAGGGCCGCCGGTATCGACGCCGGAACCGCGCAACTCGTCCATGAAATTGCGCATGCTCAAGCGCTGGGCAATGGTGTCCGGCGTGTACAGCTCGCCACGCGGATGCACGGCCAGGGCGCCTTTGGCGATCACCTGGGACGCCAGGGGAATGTCCTGGGTCACCACCAGATCGCCCGTTGAAACACGCTGGACGATTTCATTGTCGGCCACGTCGAAGCCACCAGCTACCTGGATCGCGCGTACGAAGCGCGATGGCGGCGTGCGCAGGAACTGATTGGCGACCAGGGTGACCTGAACTTGCTCTCGCTCGGCGGCGCGAAACAGGATCTCCTTGATCGCCGCCGGACAGGCGTCCGCATCGACCCAGATTTGCGCCGTGCCGGTCACGCCTTGTGTTCCCAATGGAGGGTGCCATCCACGATGGTGTGCGTGCGGCCGCCGATCCAGCCCGACTTGCCGTCCATCTGAACGAGCAACGCCGCATCGTGGCCGATTTCGCGTCCCTGGCTGACGGTGTAGCCGCGGGCCAGCGGGCCGTTGGGTTGGGCATGCGCGATGTAGGCGGCGATCAGGCCGTTGGCGGCGCCTGACGCTGGATCTTCGACGATGCCGACGCCGGCCGGGAATGCGCGCACCACGAGCTGGTAGGCCGGATCACCGCTTCGCGCGAAGGCGCAAAGCCCCAGGCTGTCGGTAGCATCGGCCAGCGCCTTGATGGCTGCGACATCGGGGCGCCAGGCACGCAGGCTGGCTTCATCGGCGCATTCGGCGAGCCACCAGTGGCGTCCGCCGGCGACGTAAGCGGGAGGCAGCTCCCCAAGCCGAATGCCCGCGAGCGCCGGGGAAAGGAGGGGGTGCGCATCGGTGCCGGTCTTTTCGACGACGGCGTGCGGTGACTTCAGCAACAGCTGACGCTGCGAGCCCTGGCCTTCGACGCGGATGGGCAGCACGCCGGCCCCGCATTCCTGCCAGAGGACGCCGTCGCGAGGTGCCGCGATACCGCATTCCAGTACCGCGTGGGCGCTACCGATGCTCGGGTGGCCGGCGAACGGTATCTCCTTGTGCGGCGTGAAGATGCGTACGCGGTAGCTGGCCGACGGATCGGTTGGTGGCAGCAGGAAGGTGGTTTCGACCAGGTTGGTCCAGCGGGCAAAGCGCTGCATCTGCTCGTCAGTCCAGCCGCGGGCGTCGGTGACAACGCCAAGGTGGTTACCGCCGCCGTACGTGGCGGCAAAGACGTCCAGATGAAGGTATCGAAGCACGGGCATGATGGAAGAGGGAGGCCGCCAGGAGGCGAGGGGAGCCGCGCATCATACGGCGCGGGCGCACCGGGGGATACCACAGGCGGGCTGGGGCACCGCCACCCATCGACTTTCACGCGCCTCGCCCCCAAGATGCCCGTTCACGTACCACGGACTTTCGCGAACACATGGTTATTACCCTGGTCATCATCGGCATCACCGTCGGCGTCTCGCTGATGGCCTTCAACAACAGCCGCCTGCTTAACGATCTCATCCTCTGGCCGCCGGCCATCGAGCGCAGCAAGCAGTACTACCGGCTGGTGACCTATGGCTTTATCCATGCCGATTTCGGGCACCTGTTCGCGAACATGTTCACCTTGTTCTTCTTTGGCATGCAGATGGAGAAGCTTTACACGCGGGCACTGGGAACGTTTGGCTTTCCGCTGTTCTATCTGGCAGCGATCATTGTCTCGATCCTTCCGACCTATCTGAAGAACCGGCACAACGCGAACTACCGCAGCCTTGGCGCGTCAGGGGCGGTTTCGGCCGTGCTGTTCGCCTTCATCCTGCTGTCGCCCTGGTCGCGCATCTTCGTCGTGTTCATACCGATGCCGGCCATCATCTATGCCGTGCTCTACGTGATGTATTCGATCTACATGGAGCGCCAGGCCAACGACAACATCAACCACAGTGCGCATCTGTGGGGTGCGGCCTTCGGCATCCTGTTCACGATTTTCATTGCTCCGGGCGTGCTGCCGCATTTCCTGGAACAGATCGGTCGGCCGCGGTTCTGACAAATCCGCGGGGGGATGCTCACCGCAGATACATCTATTCGGTGCTAAAGCAGGAAACGCCGGCGTCCTTACAGGGCGCCAGGCCTTCCCAAACAGCGCAGGAGTAGAGACGCATGGCAACGACCCGCAAGTCGGCTGCGAAACGACCCGCGACCAAGAAGGCAACTCGCAAGACGACGCGAACCACGGCGGCGCGCAAGGCCGCCACCAAGAAGCCCACTGCCAGCAAGAAAACCACTGCCCGCAAATCACCTGCTCGCAAGGTCGCCACGCGCAAGACCGCGGCCCGCAAGGTGGCGGCGCGCAAGGCGGCTGCCCGCACCAGTGCCAGGAAGACGGCGGTCAAGAAGGCCGTGCGCAAGTCGGCGGCGCGAAAAGTGGCCGTGAAAAAGGCAGCCCGGAAAGTGGCCGTGAAAAAGGCGGTGCGCAAGAGCGCCGTGAAGAAGGCGGTTGCCAGGCGCGTGACGCCACGCAAGACGGCGAAAAAAGCGCTGGCAAAGAAGGCTGCGGTGAGGAAGACGGCTGCCAGGAAAGCCGTGGTCAGGAAAGCTGCCGTCAAGAAGGCCGTCAAGAAGGCGGCCGTCAGGAAAGCGGTCAGGAAGGCGGTCGCGAAGAAGGCCGTCGCCAAAAAGGCAACCGCCAAGAAGGCCGTCGCCAAACGGGTAGCCGTTCGCAAGACCGTCGCGCGCAAGGCACCTGCCCGGCGCCGGCGCCTCACCACCGAAGAGTCGGTCGCCCAGTTGCAGGCCCTCGTGGAGGCCAAACACGAACGTGAACGGCAGACACCGCCCTGGCCCGGTGCGGACACGCCAGGCAGCGGACCGGACGTTCACGGCGATCCGTCGAGCTCTCCGGGCTTGCCCGCCGACAATACGACCGGTCACCGGCAGATGTACGAGTTCAACGTCACTTCGCGCAACGGCAAAGACTGAATCAGCTGAATGGCTGGCGGGTAAATGCCCGCCAGCCATCGGCTGAAAGCTCACTTGTCATTCAACGCCATCGGCCTACCGTAGTGTTGTCGGCGGACGTCGCCGGCAACGTCTTTTCACCCGGCGGGGTGTGTCATGAAACGTGTACTTGCTGGCGTGCTGATGGTGGTGATGACCGCCGGCCTGTCCGGTTGTTATTACGACCCTGGCTATAGCTACGTGCGCCCGACGACTTACGCGGGCGACGCTTATTACGGTACGGGTACTACGGTGGTTTACGGGGGCGGTTATTACGGGCCTGCCTATTACGGTGGGTACTACGGTGGCTATTACGGCTGCTGCTACGCGCCGGTGGCCATCGGCATCTCCGGAATCTGGTATGGCGGCTCGCATTACTACGGACACGGTGGGTATCACGGTGGCGGCTACTACCACGGTGGTTACCATGGTCACGGCGGAGGCTGGAGCGGCCGGGGATACAGCGGCGGCTACCACGGTCATTGACGCTCGCCCCTGCTGAGACTCGGGCACAATGCATCGCATGGATGCACCTGCGCCGGGCTTGATAAGACCACTGAGGCTCGTCGTCGTCATGGCGGCGGGCCTCTTGCTTGGCGCCTGTCGGACAGTGGGCTACTACGCTCACGTGGCGCACGGTCAGGCCAGCCTGGTAACGAGTCAGCGCGAGGTGGCAAAAGTTGTTGCCGACCCGAAGACGGATCCCCATGTCGTCGCGCGGCTCGAACTTTCGCAGCGGGCGCGTCGATTTGCGAGCGACGCCCTGGGGCTTCCCGATAACCGCAGCTACACAAGCTACGTCGAGCTGCATCGTTCGTTCGTAGTCTGGAACGTGTTTGCCGCGCCGCGCTTTTCCGTCGATCCCATTTCCTACTGTTTTCTCGTCGCCGGTTGCGTGGCGTATCGCGGCTACTTCGACGAGTCAAAAGCGCGCGCCGAGGCCAAGCGGCTGGAGGCGCAGGGCGACGATGTGTCCGTTGGCGGCGTGTCGGCCTATTCGACGCTTGGCTGGTTCTCTGATCCCATTCTCAGCAGCATGCTGCGCTGGGACGATGACGAGCTGGCCGGCACCATTTTTCATGAGCTGGCGCATCAGCTCATCTACGTGAAAGGCGACAGCGCCTTCAACGAATCCTTCGCAAGCTTCGTGCAGGAGGAGGGCTTGCGGCAATGGCGTGCATCGCGTGGGTTGCCGATGGTCGAGCCGGACGCCCAGGCAATGAGTGACGGATTTACCCGGCTCGTACTGGACCTGCGTGATCGCCTGCGCAAAGCCTATTCGGCTGGTGGCGATGCGGAACATTTGCAGGCGTCAAAGGATCGCGAGATCGAACAGTTTCGCGAGCGCTATCGCGACTGGCAGTCCGGGCAGTGGCCAAATGATCATCGCTACGACGGATGGGTGAAGGCACCGATCAACAATGCGCGTCTGGTGCCCTTTGGCCTTTACGACGGATGGAAACCCGCTTTTGCAAGGTTGTTTGAGCAATCGGGCAAGCAGTGGCATGCCTTCTACGATCGCGTGCGACATCTGGCGTCATTGCCCGTGGACCAGCGCCTGACAGAACTCAAGGCACTGATGCCATAAGCTTATTCCCATTTGTTTATACCCGTCGAAATTGTTTCCGACAGGAAACACTGTGTTGCGACTTGGACGTCTGGATGGCCATCGCTCCTGTAAGGTCCCCACCTTGGCAGGCAGGAGTACGACATTGCAGATCATCCAACGTTGGCTGGGCATTCGATTCTGGAAGCGCGTTTTGGCGGGCTTCGTGCTGGGTGCCGCGGCCGGTTGGTTGTGTGGTCCTGCCGGTGTTCCGTTCTTTCAGCCGCTGGGTGATGTCTACGTTTCGCTGATCAAGATGATCGCGGTGCCGCTGGTGTTTTTTGCGGTCATCAACAGCGTGTCGAGTCTGCATGGCGTGCAGCGCATGGCGGCGCTTGGCGGCCGGACATTTCTCTGGTTCGCTGTCACGGCGACGCTGGCCGTCGGTGTGGGCCTCGCGGTGGCGCTGGTGGCGCGACCGGGTGAGGGCGTCGGTGAGCTGGCGATGGCCGCTGGATATCACGTGCGCGAACTGCCTTCGCCGGTCAAGGTGCTGCTCGACGTGGTGCCGACCAATCCGTTCAAGGCGCTTAGCGAAGGCAAGATCCTCCAGGTGATTTTCTTTGCGGCTCTGCTGGGCCTCGCGCTGGTGAAGCTCGGTGAAAAGTCATCGCGCCTGCGCGCTCTGACCGGCGAAGCGAATGACGCGATGATCCAGGTGACGCGCTTCGTGCTGGAAGTGACGCCGATCGGTACCTTTGGGCTCATCGCTGCCCTGGTGGGCGGCTATGGCTTTGAGAAGTTGGTGCCGCTGGGGAAATTCGTCATTGCTTTGAATCTGGCTTGCGCGATCCAGATCGTGGTGGTTTACGGCGGTCTGCTGATGGCGCATGGCTTGAGTCCGCGCCGCTTCTTCCGCGGGGTATTCCCCGCCATGCAGGTGGCTTTCACGTCGTCGTCGAGCTTTGCATCCATGCCTGTGGCGCTGCGTAGCGTCACGCAGAACCTTGGCGTTGCACCGGAGTACGCCTCGTTCGCCGTGCCGCTGGGTGCGAGTATCAAGATGGACGGCTGCGGAGCCATTTATCCGGCGATCAGCGCCATCTTCGTAGCGCAATACTTCGGCGTCCCGCTCGAGCCGTCGCAGTACTTCGTCATCCTGCTGGCGTCGGTGCTGGGGTCATTCGGCACAGCCGGCGTGCCGGGCACGGCCACGGTCATGGTGACGCTGGTGCTCAGCTCCGCCGGTCTTCCCGTCGAAGGCGTGGGTTATCTGGTCGCCATCGATCGCGTGCTCGACATGATGCGCACGATGACCAACGTCACCGGGCAGATGCTGGTGCCGGTAATCGTGGCCCGCGAAGAAGGCCTGCTGGACCTTTCGGTCTATCGCGGTGGCGAACCTGCGGAGACTTCCGCCGTGCGCGAACGTGTGCCTGGCTGAAACTCAGGGCTTGCGTTGCTTTGCCATGTGGCCGAGATAGTCGATCACGGCATCGAGGTCCGTATCGCTGAGCACCTGCGCCTTGAAGCCCGGCATCTTCGCCTGGGGCCAATGCCTCAGCGACTGCGGGTCTCGAATGTACTGACGCAGGTAACCGGCCTGCATGTACTCGGTGGGGCTGCGCGGGGCATTGAGATCGGGCCCGAGGCGCGCATCGCCTTGTCCGTTGAGGGTGTGGCAAGCAAGGCAGATTCGCTGGAACACTTCGAATCCGCGCTGCACGCGGGCTGAGGCATCGTGTCCCGGTTGCATCGCCGGAAAACGTTCCGCCGCGTTCTCGAGCTGGCGAATCGTCGATAACTGATACGGCCACTGTTCGGGATTGATGCCCGCCGCGCGCGGGCGAAGCCAGACGACGTAGAAGGGGCCGGCGCTGACATCCTTTCCGGGCAAGTTCGGCCAGGGATGCGCCGGGTCTTCGATCGCAAGCAGGGCTTCTGACCCCTTGTCATTCAAGAGCACGCCGGACGGCACCTCTGCCGCAAAACCATCCAGGGCGACGAACTGCAGGTGATCGGTCGGCTTGAGCCCGGGCAAAAGGGCTTTCAAGGGAACGGCGCGATAGTGGGTCGCGCCGTGGTAGGCGACGTCATTGGGAAGGTCGATCGAACGAACGTCCGGACGCTGGCGCAGTTGCGAGTCGGTGTAGGTGATCGTCCTGCCGTGCAACTTGACTGTCAGATCAGCCGCTTGCAGCGCGCAGGGCAGGGCGATCAGGAGCAGGCACAGGCGACGCAGCATCGGAATTCTCTAAAGGATTCGTTATGCGGACATTTTGTCGCAGCACATCGGCGTTGTCGAAACTGGCGGAAAGCTGAACCGATTCGATGGGCGCCTTGAACTAAGGGACAGCGGACCACACTAACCCTTCGTATCGCCGTGAGGCGACAAGAGATGGTGCAAGTCATCGCGTCATCGGGGGCCGCCTCTTTTCCCCCTCTTTGTGTGGCGGCCTGACAAAGCCCCGGTAGCCCCTCCCCTGGCTACCGGGGTTTTTATTTTTCGGGGTTTACCGACTCGCGCATCACGCGCCCGCTGTCGATAATCGGCACCTGGGCTTCATGGCCCGCCGAATCCCTGCGTCCGGATCACCCATGATCATTACTTCGCTACTCGACACTGACCTCTACAAGTTCTCCATGATGCAGGTCGTCCTGCATCACTATCCGGCGTCGCAGGTCGAGTACCGCTTCAAATGCCGCAACCCGGGTGTCGACCTGGTGCCCTATATCGACGAGATCCGCGACGAGCTGCATGGCTTGTGCAGCCTGCGTTTCACCGAAGATGAACTCGAGTACCTGCGCAGCTGGCGTTTCATCAAGAGTGACTTCGTCGATTTCCTGGGCTTGTTCCAGCTCAACGCCAAGTACGTAAGCATCGAACCGGCGGCCAGTGGCAACGGCGAAATCGAGATCCGCATCGAGGGGCCCTGGCTGCATACGATCCTGTTCGAGGTGCCGCTACTGTCGATCATCAACGAGGTGTACTTCCGCAACCAGCATCCTCAGCTGGACCTGGCCGAAGGCCGGCGCCGCTTGCGCGAGAAAATTGCGCTGCTGCGGGATACCCCGGGATTCACCGACTGCAAGATTGCGGACTACGGTTCGCGTCGCCGGTTCTCCAGGGAATGGCATGGCGAGGTGGTTGCCACGCTGCGTGATGGTCTGGGCCCGCAACTGGCCGGCACGAGCAACGTCTGGCTGGCCTGGAAGATGGGGCTTACGCCACTGGGCACGCTCGCGCACGAGTACCTCCAGGCGCATCAGGCGCTCGGGCCGCGCCTGCGCGACTCACAGGTGGCCGCGCTGGAGACCTGGGCCAAGGAATATCGCGGCGATCTGGGTATCGCGCTTTCCGATGTTTACGGCCTGAGTGCTTTCCTGCGCGATTTCGACATGTACTTCTGCAAGCTGTTCGACGGTACCCGACACGACTCCGGCGATCCGTTTGCGTGGGGCGAACGCGTGCTGGCGCATTACCGCGCCAATCGCGTCGATCCGCGCAACAAGGTCCTCGTTTTCAGCGATGGCCTGGATTTGCCCAAGGTGATGGAGCTTTATCGTCATTTCGAGGGTCGCTGCCAGCTGGCGTTCGGCGTCGGCACCAATCTCACCAATGACGTCGGTCCGACGCCACTGAACATCGTGATCAAGATGATTCGCTGCAATGGTCAGCCGGTGGCCAAGCTCAGCGATTCACCCGGCAAGAACATGTGCGAAGACCCGGCTTATGTCGCCTATCTGCGGCAGGTTTTCGACATCCCTGTGCCGTCGGATGAGGCGGCATGAGCGACACGAAAAAGGGGCGCCGAGGCGCCCCCTTTTTTGCACCTTCACCTGCATGCCGTCAGAAGGCCGGCAGCACCGCGCCCTGGTACTTCTGTTCGATGAAAGCCTTGATCTCGGGGCTGTTGAGGGCCTTGGCCAGCTTCTGCACGCGCGGATCGTCCTTGTTATCGGGGCGGCCCACGAGGTAATTCACGTACGGCGAATCCTTGTCTTCGATGAGCAGGGCGTCGTGCGTGGGATTGAGGCCCGCAGCCAGTGCATAGTTGGTGTTGATCAGTGCCAGATCCACTTCGTCCAGCGTGCGCGGCAGCATGGCAGCTTCAAGCTCGCGGAAC
This sequence comes from Dyella terrae, assembly GCF_004322705.1. Lineage (NCBI taxonomy): Bacteria > Pseudomonadati > Pseudomonadota > Gammaproteobacteria > Lysobacterales > Rhodanobacteraceae > Dyella > Dyella terrae. The sequence continues at coordinate 308,622 of NZ_SIZZ01000001.1, forward strand.
TTGAGGTGCTTCGGATTGGCCGTAATGTCCTTCTGCGTCGACAGTTCGTTCGACGGATCCTTTAGCGCAATGATGCCGTGCTTGGCCAGCAGGAGCAGGGCCCGGCTGTTGTTGCTCGGATCGTTCGGCAGCGTGACGGTGGCACCGTCGGGCAGGTCATCGATGCTCTTGAGCTTGCGCGAGTAGGCGCCGAAGGGCTCGATGTGCACGCCGGTGATGATGGTGAGGTTCGTGCCGCGCTCACGGTTAAAGGCATCCAGGTACGGCTTGGTCTGGAAGTAGTTCACGTCGATGGACTTTTCGACCACCTGGAGATTGGGCTGGACATAGTCGGCGAAGACCTTGATCTCCAGCTCCACGCCTTCCTTCGCCAGGATCGGCTTGACCTGCTTTAGAATTTCCGCGTGCGGCACGGCGGTGGCCGCTACCGTCAGCTTCTGGCTATCGGCCTGGTTACCGCCTTCATTGCCGGGCGCGGAACAGCCGGCGAGCGCCAGCAGGGCGGCCAGGGCGACAAGCAGTTTCTTCATGGCGGTCTCTCGTGGTGCGGCGCACCAGAATAGCCGTCCATACGGCTGGATGCAAAAGGACCGTGGGACGGCCGCCTCGCGCCCGCCCGTTCACTTCTGGGAATACCGGCGAACGGCCCGGTCTCCGGCCATTTGCAACAGCTGCACCAGTACGATGAGCAGCACGACGGTCACGAACATGTAGTCGGACTTGTAGCTCAGGTAACCGTACCGATACGCCAGGTCGCCCAGGCCGCCGGCGCCGATCGCGCCGCCCATCGCGGTGTAACCCACCAGAGCAATGGCGGTGACCGTCGTGCCGGCAATCAGGCCGCCGCGCGCCTCGGGCAGAAGGACGTGGCGGACGATCTGCCAGGTGCTGGCCCCCATGGCCTGGCTGGCCTCGATCACGCCCTGTTGCACTTCACGCAGCGCCGTTTCGACGAGACGGGCAAAGAACGGCGCCGCGCCGATGACCAGAGGCGGAATGGCGCCGCGAATGCCGAGCTTGGTGCCGACCAGCACGTACGTGAGCGGCATTAGCACGATCATAAGAATGATGAACGGAATCGAGCGCAGGATGTTCACCAGCAGCGAAAGCACGGCGTAGAGCTTGGGCATGGCCCGCAGCTGGCCTTTGCCGGTAAGGAACAGCAGTACGCCAAGCGGCAGGCCGATCGCTACGGTCAGGAGCAGGGAGCCCCCCAGCATCAGCAGGGTGTCGATGCAGGCGCGACCCAGCTCCGACCAGTCGTCGATGTTTGGGAAAAGGTTCTGGAAGAAGGGAAGGGTCATCGCGGCAACTCCTCGATCTCGATGCCGGCGTCGCGCAGCGTGGCCATCGCGCGATCCACGCCATCGCCTTGCATGGCAAGCGTCAGCTGTCCGTAGGGCAGGTCCTTGATGCGGTCAACGCGGCCGGCGAGGATATTGAAGTCCACGCCGGTTTCCCGGGCCACGCGGCCCAGCGCAGGTGTCCATGTGGCCTCGCCGCGGAACGACAGGCGCATGATGCGGCCCGGTACGTGCGCGTAGTGGCTGTGCTCGCTGGCGGCTTCTTCGGGCAGGGCTTCGTTGACGAAGCGACGCGTGGTGGCGTGCTGCGGGTGAAGGAACACATCGGCGACCGAGCCCATTTCCACGATCTGACCGGCATCGAGCACGGCGACGCGGTCGCACACGCGGCGGACGACGTCCATTTCGTGGGTAATCAGCACGATTGTCAGCTTGAGCTCGCGGTTGATCTCCGCCAGGAGCTCCAGCACCGAGGCAGTCGTTTGCGGGTCGAGCGCGCTGGTGGCCTCGTCACATAGCAGTATGGATGGCCGATTGGCGAGCGCACGCGCGATGCCCACGCGCTGCTTCTGGCCGCCGGAAAGCTGTGACGGGTATTTGTCCGCGTGTGCCGACAGGCCTACGCGGGTCAGCAGCTCATCCACGCGCGCGCGTATGGCCCGGGCGTCGCGCTCGCCGGCCAGGCGCATCGGGAAGGCGATATTGTCGGCCACTGTCTGCGAAGCGAGCAGATTGAAATGCTGGAAAATCATGCCGATACGCTGACGCTGGGCACGGAGGCCCGCGTCGTCGAGCGCCGTCATGTCGGTGTCGCCAATCAGAATGCGGCCGCCGGACGGGCGCTCGAGCAGGTTGATCAGGCGAATGAGTGTGGATTTGCCGGCACCCGAATGCCCGATGATCCCGAAGACCTCACCGTCGGCGATTTCCAGGTTGAAGGGCTTCAGGGCAGGGATGTCCTGGCCGCCCACGCGGTAGGACTTGCGAACATCGACAAAGCGGATCACGGCGGACCTTGGACAGTGACCGGAGGCGGCATTCTAGGCGGGTGGGAGTAGGGTTGCCATGGGTGGCGTATGCTGGTGCCCTTACTCACCAGGAACGACGCCATGACGACCGCCTATGACTTCTCCGCCCGGGACATCGACGGTCATGAACGCTCGCTCAGCGAATGGCAGGGCAAGGTCATGCTGATCGTCAACGTGGCCTCCAAATGCGGCTTCACGCCTCAGTACACGGGCCTCGAGGCCCTGTGGCGGTCCGATCGGGACAAGGGGCTGGTGGTGCTGGGCTTTCCCTGTGATCAGTTCGGCCACCAGGAGCCCGGTGACGAAGCGGAAATCAAGAACTTCTGCAGCACGAGCTACGACGTGAGCTTCCCGATGTTCGCCAAGGTGGACGTCAACGGCGCGGACGCGCATCCGCTGTATAAGTGGCTCAAGAGCGAAGGCAAGGGCATTTTGGGCAGCGAGTCGATCAAGTGGAACTTCACCAAGTTCCTGGTCGACCGCCAGGGCGAAGTGGTCAAGCGCTATGCGCCCACGGACACGCCCGAGAAAATTGCCAGGGACCTGGCCGCCCGGCTCTAAGGGCGTCCTTCGTTGGCCAACCTGACAGCAATGGCGTCGATATCCGCCGTTGCCGCCGGCGCTCCTTCGGGTGAGTCGTAGTGATTGAGGAAAATGGTGAACGCCAGCCGTTGGCCATGCGCCGTCGTGACGTAGCCCGCGAGACTGCGAACCTGGGACAGCGTTCCCGTCTTGGCGCGCACGTTGCCTTCGGCAGCCGTGCCTTTCATGCGCGACTTCAACGTCCCGTCGATGCCGGCAACGGGAAGCGTATCCATGATCTGCCCGGCATTCGGTTGTGCAGCGAGCAGCGCCAGCAGGCGGTTCATCGCGTGCGGCGTGGTGAGATCGGCGCGCGCCAGGCCCGAGCCTTCGTTGTACTGGTACTCGTCAGCCGGAACGTCGGCGGCATCCAGCAGCTTGCGCAGGCCGATGATGCCCCAGTCTTCGGTGTTGATGAAGCCGGGGCGGTCAGCCGGCGCAGGCTCAGTGGCCTGGGTGCGCACGCCTGCCATCAGCAGCAGGTTCTGCATGTAGAGATTCTGCGAGCGCTTGAGCGCATCGCGCAGGATGTCGATCACTGGCGGCGATTGCACTTCGGCCAGCATGGTTGTGTTATGGCGCAAGGCACCGCTGTCCTGGGGCCAGTGCGCCACGCGCACGATGCCGTCGACGCGAATGCCATGCCGCTGCAAGGCGCCCAGCAACTGCGAACCGGCAATCCGTGCCGGGTCGTCCACCGCAAGGCGATAGCTCGATCGCGACGAGCCTGCGGGAACCTGCCCGAATGCATAGAGCTTACGGGCGCCTGCGGGACGGACCAGATTGACGTTCGCACGGGTCCCCGCCGTCGTGGTGACCAGTTGATTCGCCAACTGGGCGATGCCATCCGATGGCGCCAGCGTGAGGTCAGCGGGCAGGCCTTCGCTGGCTCCCGGCGCGACGGTGACCTGCACAACGTTGTCGTTCACGGTCAGCGCCGATGGCGGAGCGCCGTAGGCTGCTTGCAGATCGTCCGCTTCCCAGCCCGAGCCGTAAGGCGGCGTGCTGAAAAATGTGTCGTCGGCAACGAGGTCGCCCCTGATTCGCCTGATGCCGAGGGAGGTCATTTGGACGGCCATCTGGTCGGACCAGTCGGCGGTCAATGTCGCCGTTCCCAGCGTAGGGTCGCCCATGCCATACAGAACCGCGTCGCCGGTGATGGTGCCGCCATGATCGGGTGCTGCGCCGAAAACGCGCGTCGGAAACCGGAACGCCGGGCCAAGAACATGCAACGCAAGGGCAGCGGTGTAGAGCTTGTTGGTGGACGCGGGCGTGAAAAGCTTGCCGGCATCATGCGCGTACACCACGCGTCCTGAGCCAAGCTCGATCACTTCAATGCCCCAGCGCGCGTGTTCGAAGCGTGGCTGCGCTATATGCGCATCGATGTCCTGGGCCAGCGTGCCGGCAAACACGGGCGTGGTCAGTGCGGCAGCAAACAGCCAGGCAGCGCAGGGGCGAAAGCGCATGGGTTCTCCTCGTCGTCGTGCAGTCATATCACAACGCGGGTGGGTGACGCTCAGAAGTTCACCGCAGAGGCGGTTGTCCATGCTCCGCGGCGATGGATCTTCCAGCTCGCCCAGCCAAGGCTTACGCCGCGGACGAGCATGAAGGCGATGAACGCCATCCACAAACCATGGTTGCCGAGGCCACGCGCCAGCCACGCGGTGAAAAAGAAGGCGATCACCGAGACCAGCATCGCATTGCGCATATCGCTCCCGCGCGTGGCTCCAATGAACAGTCCGTCGAGCAGATAACTCCACACCGCGACGACGGGCAGCGCGGCCAGCCATGGCAGGTAGGGATAGGCCGCTTCGCGCACTTCACTAAGATTCGTCTGCAAATTGACGAACTCGTGGCCTGCGAAGACGAACAGCAGCGCGTAGCCGATGCTGCCGATCAACGACCATCCGCCCGCTACCACCAATGCACGCCGCAGTGCGAGCGGGTCGCGCGCGCCAATGGCATGCCCGCACAAGGCCTCCACGGCATTGGCCAGGCCATCGAGTCCGAAAGCCGTGAGCATCAGGCCATTCAGGAGCAGCGCATTGGCCGCCACGGTCGAATCGCCAATTCGCGCGCCCAACAGCGACACGCTGAAGAACACGGCTTCCAGCGCAAGGGTTCGAATGAAGATGTCCCGATTGACCGACAGCAGCGGTCGCCAATGGGAAAACTGCCGGAGCGCCGCCCAGTCGACGTGACCGGCGAGCCCGTGCACGGCGCGCCGCGCCGCCCAGAGTCCGTACAGGCTGCCGCACCATTCACCGGCCACGGAAGCGAGGGCAATCCCTTGCACGCCCCAGCCTAAGCCAAGGACAAAGAGCAGATTGAGCGCGATATTGATCAGGTTGGTGACCAGTAGCAGCGATAGCGTTGTGCGCGCTCGCTGCGCGCCAATGAACCATCCGGCGAGCGCGTAATTGAGCAGGGCGCCGGGGAGGCCGAGCAGGCGCAGGTGGAGATAGTCCATGCTCCTGGTCGTCTGCAATGGCGTCGAATGCATCTGCGCAATCAACCAGGGCAGCAGCGGATACATCAGCGCACCCACGGCCAGTCCGAACAGCACGGCGAGCATCAGGGCCTGCCACTGCACCGTGCGCAGGGCCGTCATGTCGTTGGCGCCCAGGGCCTGCGCGGCAAAGCCGGTGGTGCCCATGCGCAGGAAGCCGAGGCTCCAGACGGGGAGGGCATACACGGCGCTGCCGATGGCCACGGCACCGAGGTCCTGCGTCTGCGGAAGGTGTCCCGCCACGGCGCTGTCGACCAGCGCCACCAGCGGCACCGTCAGGTTGGACAGGATCATCGGAACGGCCAATGCCCAGACCTGGCGATGGGTGGGGCGGTGGTGCCAGGCGTCGACGAGGGCTGACATGGGGATGCCTGGAGGGTCGGGAGAGGGCATTGTGCCTCGGTCTGCCCGAGTCCGCCTTTTCGTCAGGGCGAGCCCGGGATGGTAATCTTGCGCCTCTTGCCGGCGCTGACCGGCGTAATCGCAATAGTGAGAACCCCATGCAGATCGCCGAGCGCTCCGTCGCCTCTTTTCATTACACGCTGACCGACGACCAGGGCCAGGTCATCGACAGCTCCGAAGGCCGAGAGCCGTTGACCTACCTGCATGGCACTGGCCAGATCGTTCCGGGCCTTGAGAAGGCCATGGAAGGTCGCCAGCCGGGCGACCAGTTCAAGGTCGACGTGGCCCCGGAAGAGGGCTATGGCGTGCACCATCCGGAGCTCATGCAGTCCGTGCCGCGCGAGGCCTTCCAGGGCGTCGAGGACATCCAGCCGGGCATGCAGTTCCAGGGCCATGGCCCGCAGGGCGTGATCAACGTGACGGTCACCAAGGTCGACAACGACCAGGTGCACATCGACGGCAACCATCCGCTGGCTGGCCAGACCCTGCATTTCGCCATCGAAGTGGTCGAGGTGCGTGACGCCAGTGAAGAAGAGCTGGCGCACGGCCATGTGCACGGCCCGGGCGGTCATCACCACTAAGTGTTGCCCGTGCGTGCCGGCATCCCTGCCGGCACGCTCTCCCGCGCAGTAAACACCTTCGCTCAAGGATCGAGTCACCCATGCGCGGGCCGCTACGGATTGCCATTGTTGGTTATGGTGCTGCCGGACAAGCGGCCGCCCTGTTTCTCTCGGCGCAAGGTCACGCGCTCAGCGTGTTCGAGCAGGCGCCATCGCCTGGTCCGGTCGGCGCGGGATTTCTCCTGCAACCTACCGGGTTGCGCGTATTGGCACGACTTGGCCTGCACGACACGGCCGTGTCGCGCGGCCAGCGCATCACACGCCTCCATGGCGCCACTTCGCGTGGTCGAACTGTCATGGACATGCGCTACCAGGATCACGACGCGGGCTGTTTTGGCCTGGGTCTGACCCGTGGAAGCCTGTTCACCATCCTGCGCGATGCTTACGCCGACGCCTCAAAATTGCATACCGGCGTATGCATGGAATCGATAGCCGGTGACGGCGCGCATCTGCTCGATACGAACGGTGGCGCGCATGGCCCGTTCGACCTGATCGTCGCCGCCGACGGCGCGCACTCGCGGTTGCGGCAGAACGCCTGCCTGCATGTGAAGCGCCAGTCGGTGTATCCCTGGGGTGCCATGTGGTGCCTGCTCCCTGCGGAAGACTGGCCGCATGCCGACGAGTTGCGCCAGCGCTATGCGGGCACGCGCGAAATGATCGGGCTGCTGCCCGTCGGGCACCGCGCTGATCGTGAGGGTCGCTGGCTGACCTTCTATTTCAGTTTGCCCGGAGCACGGGTCGACGCCTTTGATGGCGATGCGCTGGAGCGGCTTCGCGCGCGCGTTGCGGCCATGTGGCCCGAGGCCCGGTCGCTGCTCGATCACGTGACGGAGCCGGCCCAGTTGCATCGCGCCCGTTACCGCGACGTCGTCCTCTCCCGGCCGGTCCAGGGACGCACCGTGTTCCTGGGGGACGCTGCGCATGCCATGAGTCCGCAGCTGGGACAGGGCGTCAACATGGCGTTACTCGATGCCGAGGCGTTGGCGGATGCACTCGAGACCTCCGACAACGTCGGCATCGCCCTGGAGGACTATCGGCGCCGCCGCCATCACCACCTGGCCGCGTACCAGGCGATGAGCCGCTGGCTGACGCCTCTGTTTCAGTCCGATCGCACCTGGCTGGGGCGCTGCCGTGACCTTGCCTTCGGCCCGCTCGGACGCATGCCGCTGGCGCGCGGACAGATGCTCAAGATTCTTACCGGGACCAAGAAGGCGTGGTGGCGCTGACGGCGTCGGCTTCGTCAATACCAGTCGAGCAGTGACACACCCAGGCCAAGATAAGTGGCGTTGTGGTTGTAATCGATCATGCTCTCGCCATAGCCCTTGAACAGCTCCATGTAGCCGCGCAGGTTGCCGGCGATCGGGAATGCCCAGGTGAATTGCGCGGCGCCGTGGCTGCGATCGCCGCCACGCAGTGAATGTCGCAGCATCAGTCCGAATTCCTGGCCCTTCCACTCGCGCACGATCTGCATGTCGCCGCGGCCCATGTAGTCGCTGATGTTCGGGTTGTCATCGTGCTTGCTGTCTTCCGGCACGCGCCACCAGGGGCGCAGCATGACCGTCCAGCCGTCACGCTCGAAGCCGAAGCTGCCGATGACGCGATTCCAGCTGCGTGAAAGGGGGTCGGCGCGGCCGTTCGACTCATGGTTGAGTCCGATACCCAGCAGGCGCCCATCCCAGCCGAACAGGTTGTAGTGGGTGTTGAAGACCAGCATCACCTCGGGTTCGTAATTGGTCTCGCGGAACGGACGGGAGATGTCCTTGTTGAACACCTGCCAGTGCGAGGCTTGGGTGTAGCCGACCCAGACGTCGCCCGCATCGCCGAAGACTCCCTGCCACACCTTGGTCTTGAGGCTCAGCTGGAACTTCAGTTCGGTGTTCTGCAGCGGCTGGGGTTCGGTCACCGTGTTCTGGGGGTTGGGGCTGTGCGGCGCTTCGTTGGGATTGCTGGTGGCGAAGGCGGTGATGAAAACAGGCTTGTAGCCACGCACATTGAACGTGCCGAGCTTGCTCTCGCGCGACAGCTCCCAACGCGAATCGAGCAGCGACAAGGGGCGACTCACCTCGGCATTGCCTTCCGCGGCGACATCGCGCGCCGACTTTTCCTTGTCGAAGATGCCTGGCGGAATGGTCGATTCATCGACTTTCTTCTGCGCGGCCGGAAGGTTCACGCGACCGGTGGCGTGGTCATAACAAGCCAGGCGTTGCGCATCCGATTCGATGGCGGTGCAGGCACGGATATCCATGGGGTCGGGGTTCTGGGCCTGCGCCGCGTGAGTGAAACAGGCAGCCAGCAGCATGGTCGCCAGGACGGTCGATCGCTTCATTGCGTACTCCGGGAGCCCATCCGGGCTGAGAACGACGGCATTGTAGAGGGGTGAACGATCCGGGCGAAGCGTGGGCACATCACACCATGACCAACGCCCCGTGCATGCGCGGTCGACAGGATTCGACCGGACAAAAAGAAACCGGCCGGAATTGATCCGGCCGGTCATGACGATCACGCATGAAGCATCAGTGCCTGGACCAGGCGTTGTACTCGGCCTTCGTAATACAGCCATTGCGATTACGATCGGCATGGATGAAGTCGTTGGCCAGTAGCGGATAAGCTGCGGCCTGATCTTCATTGATGCAGTTCTTGCCGCCGGACAAGGTGGCGAAATCCGGCGGCGGCCCGTAGTTCACCGACGGCATGCTCGATTTGACGGTGACTTCGCCCTGCGGTGTATTCATCGGTCCGGCCTGGCCCGTCGGCGTGCCAGGTGCCTGGGACGGCGCCGGAGGCGGCGGAGGCATGGTGCCTTGCTGCTGCGCGGGCGGCGGGGGAGGCGGCGGTGGCATGGTGCCAGTCTGATCCTGTGCCATCAATGAGCCCGCGAACAGCGAGCCGGACACCAGCAAGATAAGTAGTGGTTTACGCGACTTCATCATCGATACTCCATGCCAGAACGCTGGCTCGAGGACGGAAAGAGCGGAGTCGTTCGATGAGAGATATGCATCATCGTCGTGCCTGCCGCACAACGTCACGCTAGCAAAGACACCTTAAATGCCTCCTCAATATCAGCGTCGTGAAAGCGTGAAAAATCCCTTGCCGTTGTCGGTTCCTTCATTCGCCGCGCGGCTGTCGCACACCCAGGCACAACGACTGCATCTGCTGTCGCAAGGCATGCTGACGACAGCGCGAAAACGTGCGCGCAAAGCGGATGTCGTTGCGGCGATCGAGCGCATGCGCCTGTTGCAAATCGACACCATCCACGTCGTCGCGCGCAGCCCTTATCTCGTACTGCATTCGCGCCTTGGCCACTACCAGCAAGCATGGCTGGATGAAGCGCTCGAGCAGGGGCGCATCGCGGAAACATGGGCCCATGAGGCCTGCTTCGTCCCCGCGGCAGATGTTGCGCTGCATCGCGCCTGGCGTTTGCGACGCGACGGTCACTGGGCGCACAAGCACGCAGCGCGCATGGACAGCGAGCAGCGCGAGGGCATGGATGCCCTGCTGGCGCGCATGCGCGAATCGGGTCCCGTGCGCGCGTCGGACTTCAGTCGCGAAGACAAGGGTGCGAGCGGATGGTGGAGCTGGAAGCCTGAGAAACGATGGCTGGAAGCGCTCTTCGCGCGCGGCGAAGTGATGGTGACGCGCCGCGAACGGTTCCAGCGTATCTACGATCTCTCCGAGCGTGTACTCGCCAAACTTCATCCTGCTTTTGATGTGGCGCAGGAAAGCATCGACGAGGTTTCGCTACGCCGACATTTCATCCTGGACACCGTGCGGGCCCTGGGTATCACGCAGTCGCGGTGGATCGCCGATTATTTTCGACTCAGGCCTGCGGTCACCGACGCCGAGCTCGCGCCGCTGGTGGAAGAAGGCAGGCTGCTTCGCGTCGATGTCGATGGCTGGGGCGTCCCGGGCTACGTGCACCCTGATTGGCGCGATGAACTCACGCGCGCGTCGAAGGGTCTGCTTCGAGCAACGCGAACCGCATTGCTCTCGCCCTTTGATCCGCTCGTATGGGATCGCGCCCGTGCGCTTGGCATGTTTGGATTTGAGTACACCATCGAGTGCTATGTGCCGGAAGCCAAGCGCAAGTTCGGCTATTACGTACTGCCCATCCTGCATCGCGGGCGACTGGTGGGGCGTCTCGATGCCAAGGCGCATCGCTCGACCGGCGAGTTCGAGGTAAAGCGATTCTTCCTGGAACCCGATGTCAAGGCGACCGACGCGATGCTTGAAGACATTGCCGCGGCCGTTGCTGAAACCGCCCAGTGGCATGGGACGCCTGCGGTGCGCTTGCGACAGGCGCGGCCGACGCATGTGGCCGCGCCCCTTCGGGCATTGTTGAGATAAGCCGTCGCGTTACTTGACGGGTACGCTCGACGTCGTTGCTGGCGATGCGTTGCAGGACTTGCCATGCAAGGCTTGCTTAAGCTGGTTGGAAAGCGACATGCAACGTGCGCCCAGTTGCGGGCGAATATCCGGATCGATGGAGTCGCGTAGCAAGCTGTTGCGCATCATTTCATAGCGCCCCTCAATCTGGTCGGGCGCATAGATGTTCGCCGCCTGATGGCACGCGATGTAGCTGGACAGATAATCGTCGCAAGCGGGGATGCCAGTGTTTTCGGGCAATTTTGCGGCGGGCGCGGTCGTGCTTTTGGTCGTCTTCGTCGTCGACCTGGTGGTCGATGTGGTTTTGCCCGACGGGGCGGAAGTCACCGTGGTTGATGTGCTTGAACTCGTGGTGCGTGCCGGTTTTTCAGCGCAGGCAGCCAGCAGGAAAACAGCACAGACACTGGCAAGCGTCAGGTGCGAATAACGGGGCTTCATGGCAGTGGTACTCCTCATGCTGGCGAGCCCCGCGGGCGGGGCGGGATGACGCGGCGGCCAGCTGCCGGGCGCCAAAGCTGCATGCGACTAAACACCGTGTGTCGTAAAGGAAAACTGAACGGTATCAGGATTCATTAAGACTTTTGACCGTTTCATTCGACAAGAGAATGGATATTCATTCGCTTATTCAGGTATGTGAAGGTGCCTTCGCACACGTTTCAGGGAAGCCGGTATGATGCGCGCCACTGAGTTTGCCGGGGTCACCAGAGTTTTGTGACCCGATGCCGCTGATCTAGATCTGCTTCATCGCATCACCCCTAGGGTATTCCTTGCACACCAGTAAGACGCCCGGCCCCGCATTCGGGGAATCCGGGCGAGTCTCTACAAAATCCTACGGAGTGATTTACATGTCTGATCGTCAGATCGGTACCGTCAAGTGGTTCAACGACGCGAAGGGTTTCGGCTTCATCAGCCGTGACAATGGCCCGGACGTTTTCGTGCATTTCCGCGCCATCCAGGGCAACGGCTTCAAGAGCCTCCAGGAAGGCCAGAAGGTCAGCTTCAAGGTTGTGCAGGGCCAGAAGGGTCTGCAGGCCGATGAGGTTCAGGCCGTCTGATCCGGATTGCCAGCGTTATCGAAAAAGCCAGGCAGCCTTGCCTGGCTTTTTTATTGCCTGATTTGGACCGATCCCATTATTTGACTAATTCCTACTTGCACGGTCAAAAAATCCGTTATGCTCAATCCACTGTGTTTGTCAGGCCACGTGCGTGCCCCGGTGTTCGGTTCCATGACCTCCACCGCCTCACCCCGATTCCCTGCATGCCCAGTAAGTCGTCGGCCAAAGGGGAGGCTGACTTGTCTCAGTATCGAGTTCATCGGAGTGAGTCATGTCGGATCGTGAAGTTGGCACCGTCAAATGGTTCAATGACGCCAAGGGCTTTGGCTTCATCAGCAGGGAGTCTGGCCCTGACGTGTTCGTGCATTTTCGAGCCATCAGCGGCACGGGATTCAGGAGCCTCAAAGAGGGGCAGAAGGTGAGCTTCAAGGTGGTGCAGGGCCAGAAGGGCCTGCAGGCCGACGAGGTTACGCCCGCCTGAGTTACCACGTGAAAATCGCGTGCAGAAAAAGGGTCGGTTAATAGCCGGCCCTTTTTCATGCCATGGCCATAGATAATCGATGCGCTAATTTCATTCAGGGAGCTTCGCGGCGTGCAAGACGGAATGGGCATCACCGAATCCAATGCATCGACTTTCAGCCAGACGGTCTCGCTGGGTGACGGGTCCACGTTTGACCTGATCATGGTTCTGCCATCGTCGCAGCCACGCGAACTGATTTACTGGGTGCCCGCCATGGGTATCGCCGCCAGACATTATCTGCCGCTTGCCGAGTCGCTGGCCGGCGAGGGCGTGGCCGTAGCGATCCATGAATGGCGCGGCATCGGCTCAAGCTCGTTGCGAGCGGATCGGCATCACGACTGGCGTTATCGCGACCTTTTGGAAGTGGATTTTCCGGCGGGCCTTGAAGCCGCGCGCGCCCACGCACCGCAGGCGCGCCTCTGGTTCGGTGGTCATAGCCTTGGCGGACAGCTGGCATCGCTGTATGCAGGGCTGCACCGCCACGCATTTCATGGTGTCGCCCTTGTCGCCAGCGGCGCACCTTACTGGCGGCAATTCCGGTTCGCGGGTCTTGTGCGCTTCGCTTACATCGCTGCGCCGTGGCTCGCAAAACTGGTCGGGCACTTGCCCGGACGGCGCATCGGATTTGGCGGGAATGAGGCGCGCGGCGTGATTGATGACTGGGCCCGCAGCGGAAGGACAGGGCGCTATGCAGCGTCGGGTCTGGCGGTTGATCTCGAGATGGCCATGCACGATGTGCGTGTGCCGATTCTCGCGCTGCGCATGCGCGACGACTGGCTTGGACCTGCCGCATCGTTGCACTGGCTGCTCGGCAAGATGCCAATGGCACCCTACGAAATGGTGGAGCTGGATGCCGCGCAATTGGGTACGCGAGCCGATCATTTCAGTTGGATGAAATCGCCTGTCGCGGTGTCCGCGCGACTGGCTCAGTGGATCCATCGACATTGATGGCCCTTGAACTACGGCCGTGGTGGCGGCATGTGGTTCGCTTCGGTTTTCCAAGGTCACACCATGAATCTGTTCACGCCCTACCAGCAACGCAGTCTCAGTCTGCGCAATCGCCTGGTGATCGCCCCCATGTGCCAGTACTCCGCCCGCGAAGGCGTTCCCAATGAATGGCATAGCGTGCATCTGGGCAGTCGCGCCGTCGGCGGCGCGGGATTGATCATTGCCGAGGCCACGGCGGTCTCCGCCGAAGGGCGTATTTCCGCGCAGGATGTTGGCCTGTGGAATGATGCGCAGCGCGATGCCTGGAAGCCCATCACGGGCTTCGTGCGCGAGCATGGCGCCATCGCCGGCGTGCAGCTCGCACACGCCGGTCGCAAGGCGAGCGTGCACCAGCCGTGGATGGGTGGCGGCCCGCTGGGCGAAGGCGAAGGTGCGTGGCAAACGTTCGCACCGTCGGCCGTACCTTTTGATCGCGATTGGCACACACCGGTCGCCCTCGATGAGGCCGGGATCAAGGCGGTGATCGATGATTTCCGCGCCGCCGCCATTCGCGCGCTGGATGCGGGATTCCAGTTGATCGAAGTGCACGCGGCGCACGGTTACTTGTTGCACCAGTTTCTTTCGCCGCTAAGCAACCTTCGCGATGATGCCTATGGTGGTAGCTTCGAGAACCGTACGCGGCTGGTGCGCGAAGTGCTGGTCGCCGTGCGCGAGGTATGGCCGGAATCCCTGCCACTGTGGCTGCGCATTTCGGCCACGGACTGGCGCGACGACGGCTGGGATATCGAGCAGAGCGTCGCGCTCGCGCGAATGGTTTCCTCGCTAGGTGTCGACCTGATCGACGTATCAACGGGTGGCGTTGTGCCACACGTGAAGATTCCCCTGGCACCCGGTTACCAGGTGCCGTTCGCCGCGCGTATTCGTCGCGACACGGGCATGCCCACCGGCGCCGTCGGCCTCATCACGGAGCCGTCACATGCTGCGGCGATTGTGGACGCTGGCGACGCCGACGTGGTGCTGATCGCACGGGAGAGCCTGCGCGATCCGTATTTCCCGCGTCGTGCAGCACGCGAACTGGGTGCGTCCATCGACGCGCCAGTGCAATATCAGCGTGCGTGGTAATCAACGAAGGAGAAAGGTGGTGGAACAGAACCCGATGGTGATCGAAGGTCGCGTGCATGACCTTGGCGACGGCTTCCAGGTGCGACGCCTGTTGCCGGTACTGCTGGCGCGGCACGTCGGGCCGTTTGTGTTCTTCGACCTGATGGGGCCGGTGGAATTCGCCCCTGGCAAGGGCATGGACGTGCGCCCTCATCCACACATCGGCCTGGCCACGGTCACCTGGTTGTTTGACGGTGCCATCCGCCATCGCGACAGCGTCGGCAGCCTTGCCGACATCCGTCCCGGCGAGGTGAACTGGATGACGGCCGGGCGCGGCATCGCGCATTCGGAGCGCACGCCGCCCGAGCAGCGCAGGGACGGGCAGCGGCTGCATGGCGTGCAGGTATGGGTGGCGCTGCCGCAGCACGACGAAGAGGTGGCGCCGGAATTCCATCATCATGAGGCGCACGAACTTCCTCGCATCGAGCAGCCTGGCGTGTCGATGGTGCTGATCGCCGGCACCGCTTACGGTCAGGCGTCGCCGGTCAAGGTATTCGCGCCGATGTTTTTCCTCGAGGCCAATCTCGAAGCGGGTGCCGAATTGTCGTGGCCGCCTGAGCATACAGAGCGCGGCGTATGCGTCATCGACGGCGAAGTGAGCTGGGATGGTCAGCTGGTTCCTCCGAATCAGGCCGCTGCGCAGGCAGGGCCGGACGCCGCCCCCATCAAGGCGACGAGGGCGAGCCGTGTGATGCTGTTTGGCGGCGCACCGCTGGATGGCGAACGCCACCTCTGGTGGAATTTCGTGTCCAGCAGCCAGGAGCGCATCGAGCAGGCCAAGCGCGAGTGGCAGGAGCAGGCCTACGGCAAGGTGGCCGGCGATGATGTGGAATTCATTCCCTTGCCGGTGAGGTGAGGGCGGATACGCGCTATCCTCGGCCCGCATCCAGCGAGAAGACCATGGCCGCCTTCAAAAGCTTTCGCGACTTCTATCCGTATTACCTGACCGAGCACAGCGACCGGAACTGCCGGCGCATGCATTTTGCGGGCAGTACGCTGGTCTTGCTGATAGTCGTCGCGGCCGTAATCAGTGGGCACCTGGCCTGGTTGTGGCTCGTGCCTGTGGCCGGATACGGATTCGCCTGGGTCGGGCATTTTGCGTTCGAGCACAACCGGCCAGCCACGTTTCGACATCCCCTCTACAGCCTGTTGGGCGACTGGGTGATGTACGGAGACATCCTGCGCGGCAAGATCCGCATCTAAAGAAAAGGCGCCTCAAGGGCGCCTTTTTCTTGCCTGCTACCGTGGACGGTTCAGCGGTATTTCTGATGGCAGGACTGGCAGGTTTCGCCTACGGGCTTGAGTGCAGCGGCAAGCGCGGCGCAATCGGCCGGAGCGGCCTGCACGGCAGCATCGAGTCGGGTCTGCAACTGGTGGGCTTCATCGACAAACGGCTGATCCACGCCTGGGAAGGCCGGGACGATATCCGACGAGGTCGAAAGCAGGCGGGTCAGGTGCTCGCGCGTCTGCACCGCATCGCACTTTTGTGCCTTGATCGCCCCGCGCAGCTCACCCGCGTGATGCGCCATGACATTCATGACCGCGTGCGGGAAGGGGTTGCGCTGTTTCAGGGCGTTCATGGCAAAAACGGTACCGATCACGCCGATGACCAGGCCCAGGACGAGCAAGATGGCTGCACGCATGCGTTGTTTCCATGGCGTTGGCTGAAGAACGGGCGAGGTTAGCACAGGCATGCCGACACCCAGCGGGACTCACCAGTACAATGAGCACCTGGCGAGCCCCTGCGGCCGCCGATCCCTTCCATTGAACAACGCGTCTGCCGCCCCGATCTGGCGTGGCAGTCCCCAGCGAACGGCCATGAGCGAACAAGTCTTTCCCAAGGAGCGATTCCAGGGCGTGGAGCGCCTTTACGGCACCGGAAGCGTTGATACGCTGTCGGGCAAACACGTGTGCGTGATCGGCGTCGGTGGCGTCGGCTCGTGGGCTGCCGAGGCGCTGGCCCGCAGCGGCGTGGGCCGGATCACGCTGATCGATGCCGACGACATCTGCGTCTCCAATACGAATCGCCAGCTGCACGCACTGGATGGCCAGTTCGGGAAGACCAAGGTAGCAGTGATGGCGGAGCGTTTGCAGGCGATCAACCCTGCGCTGCAGATCGATGCCATCGAACGCTTCCTCACGACCTCGACGCTTGATGAACTGCTCGATCGTGGCTACGACGTTGTACTCGATGCCTGCGATGCTTTCCGCGTGAAGCTGGAGGCGATTGCCTGGTGTCGTCGCCGCAAGCTGCCGATGGTGAGTGTCGGTTCGGCTGGTGGTCGCACCGACCCCACCCAGATCCGCGTGCGTGACCTGTCGCGCACCGAGCACGATGCGATGTTCAGCCTGATTCGCAAGAAGCTCCGCCAGGACTTCAACTTCCCGCGCAATCCCGATCGCTACTTCGGCATTTCAGCGGTGTATTCGCTGCAGAACGTCCAATATCCGCAGCCCGATGGCACCGTTTGTGGCACGCGCCCGCCGGGCGGCGATGCGCTTAATCTTGCTTGTGGCGGTGGGCTGGGCGCGGCGACGCATGTGACTGGCGCGTTCGCATTTGCCGCCGTGGGCAAGGTACTGGAAAAGCTGTTCGACAAAGCGGGCGCCTGAATGAAAGAAGCCGGCCGCGAGGCGACCGGCTTCGGGAGGCACGGCGAGAAGCCGCCTTACCAGCCCATGTAGTGGCCGCCGTTGATGGCCAGGTTGGTGCCCGTAATCCAGCCCGCTTCCTCGCCCGTCAGGAACGCCACGGCGTGCGCAATCTCTTCGGGTTTGCCAAGTCGGCCGATGGGAATCTGGGCGATGATCTTTTCGCGCACTTCCTCGGGCACGGCCATCACCATGTCGGTTCCCACGTAGCCGGGCGATACCGTGTTGACCGTGATGCCGAAGCGTGCGTTTTCCTGGGCCAGCGAGATGGTGAAGCCGTGCATGCCGGCCTTGGCGGCGGCGTAGTTGGCCTGGCCGTACTGGCCCTTCTGGCCGTTGATCGAGCTGATCTGCACGATGCGACCCCACTTGCGACCGCGCATGCCGTCGATCACCGGGCGGGTGACATTGAAACAAGCGTTGAGGTTGGTGTTGACCACGTCCATCCACTGGGCGTAGCTCATCTTGTGGAACGTGGTGTCGCGGGTGATGCCGGCGTTGTTGATGAGGATCTCGATCGGGCCGAAGTTTTGTTCGATGTCCTGGATCATGGTCTCGCTGGCGTCGGGTTCCGCAACGTCGCCCTGAGCCATGTACACCTCGATGCCTTCGGCGGCCATCGCCTTGCGCCAGGCGTCCGCCTTGGCCGGGTCACGATAGTTGGTGGCGACGCGATGCCCCTGACGGGCCAGATACCGAACGATGGCGGTGCCAATGCCGCCCGTGCCACCCGTGACCAATGCCGTGCGTTGCGTCATGCCAATTCTCCAAGAATGCTCTGATATGTCGATCCATCGATACGGTCGAACGAGGCCATGTCTACACGATCAACATGGCAATTCGTCGACGGCGCGCATCATGCCAACCGATGTGTGAATGCCGATTCTTTATAGCGGTTTATGCGGCCGAACGGGCGCTGCAGTGCGGCATTTTCTGTGGTTCGAATGCCGCAAGTGCATGCGCGAGCAGCGCCGCCGGCGTCGCCGCCCTGAGCGAGGGTGGCACGCCGAGGAAGGCCAGGGCCTGACGCAGCGCAGGAAGGGGATCGAGCGGGTCGACCGGATGGGCCTGATCGGACTTCGACAGCTTGCGTCCGTCACCGTCCAGGGCCAGCGGCAAATGGACGTACCGGGGCGTGGGCAGGCCAAGTTCCTCTTGCAGCCAGATCTGCCGCGCCGTGGAGTCGAGCAGGTCCGAGCCCCGCACCACCTCGGTGACCCCTTGCCAGGCATCGTCCACGACGCAGGCCAGCTGGTAGGCGAAGAAGCCCTCCACCCGCCGGATCACGAAATCACCGGCTTCGTCGCGCAAATGCTGTCGTTGCGGCCCCTGGAGGGCGTCGTCAAAGGCGATGTCCCGATCCGGCGTGCGCACGCGCCAGGCGGGTGGCCGATCCGGATCGGGGGCGGCGACGCAGATCCCGTCACGATGCATGCCGCCCCGAAGTGCCAGATCGGCGCGGCTGCACCAGCAGGGAAAGGCAACACGCCGCGCCTTTAATGATGCGAATGCGGCTTCGTAGGCCTGGATTCGCTGAGACTGATAAACCACCGGCCCGTCGGCTTGCAGCCCGAAGCTGGCCAGCGCCGCCAGGATGGCCTGCGCCGAGCCGGCCACTTCGCGTGGCGGATCGATGTCCTCCACCCGGACCAGCCACTGGCCGCCGGCATGCCGCGCGCACAGCCAGCTGCCCACGGCCGCCACGAGGGAGCCGAAATGGAGCAGGCCGGTGGGTGAGGGGGCGAATCGTCCGATGTACATGAGGGGTGGCATGGTAAACGGGAATGGGCGGAACGACGCGGCGGTTCGATGAATCGACGACGCACTGCATCACGATCTGGTGCCAGGGCGCCTTGAAACATGAACGATCCGCCACGATCCTTGTCTCACGGCGAGTACGCCGTATTCCCTTTCATGACTGCCCGAGAGACAGCCATGCGTCGCATCGCATTGTTCCTGCTTACCAATATTGCCGTTCTCCTCCTGCTGTCCATCGTCATGCGCATTTTTGGCGTGGACCAGTGGGCCGCCGCCCGCGGTTACGGGGGCATGGGCGGGATGCTCCTGTACGCCGCCGTGATCGGCATGGGGGGTTCCTTTATTTCGCTGGCCATATCCAAGTGGACCGCCAAGTGGTCCACCGGCGCCCGGGTCATCGATCAGCCCCAGAACGAGACCGAGCGCTGGCTGGTCGACACCGTGCGTCGCCACGCCGACAAGGCGGGCATTGGCATGCCGGAAGTCGCCATTTACGACGGCCCGGAAATGAACGCCTTCGCCACCGGCATGAGCAAGAACAGCGCGCTGGTCGCGGTCAGTTCCGGCCTGCTGCAGCAGATGAATCGCGAACAGGTGAATGCCGTGCTTGGGCACGAGATCGGCCACGTCGCCAATGGCGACATGGTTACGCTGACGTTGATCCAGGGCGTGCTCAACACGCTCGTGATCCTCGCCTCGCGCGTTGTCGGTCGCCTGGTCGACAGCTGGCTGTCGGGCGGTCGCGATCGCGAAGGCGGTGGTGGCATGGGCTATTTCTTCAGCGTTTTGGTCCTGCAGATGGTGTTTGGCTTGTTCGCTTCGATGATCGTCATGGCGTTTTCCCGCTGGCGCGAGTTCCGTGCGGATGCCGCTGGTGCCAACCTGGCAGGGCGTGCCTCGATGATCTCCGCGCTGGAACGCCTCAAGGCCGACCACGGGGAAAACACCTTGCCGAAGACCATCGCCGCCTTCGGCATTTCCGGTCATATCGCCACGGGCCTGCAGCGCCTCTTCATGAGCCACCCGCCGCTGGAAGAGCGCATCGCCGCCCTGCGGAACGCCTCGCCGCACGCCTGATGCCGGCGGCAGGGCGCCGGGTGTCACGTGCATGATGCCCCCCGACATCCCGGCGCTGGCCGGGATGTCCGTTTCTCAGATTCATACCTTTGTACTTGTGGATGGATACCCGCATGAGCTCCTCGACCGAAACCCGCAAATTCGAAGCCGAAGTCGCCCAGGTCCTGCACCTGGTGACGCATTCGCTTTATTCGCACAAGGAAATCTTCCTGCGCGAACTCATCTCCAACGCCTCCGACGCCTGCGACAAGCTGCGCTTCGAGTCGATTGCCCGGCCACAGTTGCTGGCGGGCGAAGGCGAG
Organism: Dyella terrae; assembly: GCF_004322705.1. NCBI lineage: Bacteria > Pseudomonadati > Pseudomonadota > Gammaproteobacteria > Lysobacterales > Rhodanobacteraceae > Dyella > Dyella terrae. Next base: position 328,923 of record NZ_SIZZ01000001.1, read on the forward strand.
CTGCACATCGACGTCAGCTGGGACGCCGATGCCCGTACCGTCACGGTCCGTGACAATGGCGTGGGCATGGACCGCGAGGACATCGTGGCCAACCTCGGCACCATCGCCAGCTCCGGCACGCGCCGGTTCCTCGAGGCGATGTCGGCGGAGCAGAAAACCGACGCCCGCCTGATCGGCCAGTTTGGCGTGGGTTTCTACTCCGCCTTCGTCGTTGCTGACCGCGTGACGGTGCTCAGCCGCCGCGCTGGCGATGCGTCCAGCGAAGGTGTGAAGTGGGAAAGTGATGGCAAGGGTGAGTATTCGCTGGAGCAGGTGGAGCTTGCCGAACGTGGCACGTCGATCGTCCTGCATCTGAAGGCCGACGAAGACGAATTCCTGCGCCCGTGGACGCTCAAGTCGCTGATCACGCGCTACTCCGACCACGTGGCATTCCCGATCCGCATGCCGCTGGAAAAAGATGGCAAGGCCAGTGACGAGTGGGAAACCGTCAATGCCGCTTCGGCGCTCTGGACCAAGCCGAAGTCGGACATCAGTGACGAGGACTATCAGAGCTTCTATCGGTCGCTCGGTCATGATTTCAACGACGCACTGGCCTGGACACACAACCGCGTCGAAGGCAGCCAGAGCTTCACGACCCTGCTTTACATCCCGTCGCAGCCGCCGTTCGATCTGATGATGGGCGGACGTGACGAGCGCAAGGGCCTGAAGCTGTACATCAAGCGCGTCTTCATCATGGATGCGGCCGAGGAGCTGCTGCCGAACTACCTGCGCTTTGTGCGCGGCGTGGTCGATGCGGACGACCTGCCGCTCAATGTCAGTCGCGAAATTCTGCAGCACAATCGTCAGCTTGAGCGCATCAAAGCCGCCTGCGTGAAGCGCGTGCTGGACCTGCTGGAGAAGCTTGCGCGCGATGAGCCCGAAAAGTTCGCGACGTTCTATAAAGCCTTCGGCAACACGCTGAAGGAGGGCATCGCCGAGGACCAGGGCAACCGCGAGCGCATCGCCAAACTGCTTCGTTTCGCCTCGACCAGGAGCGACAGCCGTTCGCCGAATGTCTCGCTGGACGATTACGTCGGTCGCATGGCGGTGGGCCAGGACACCATCTGGTACATCACGGCCGATAGCTACGCGGCAGCGGCGGGCAGCCCTCAGCTGGAAGCGTTCAAGGCCAAGGACATCGAAGTCCTGCTGATGTACGACCGCGTCGACGAGTGGATGATCGGCAGCCTCACCGAGTATGCCGACAAGAAACTCAAGAACGTCGCCAAGGGCGAGCTGGCGCTCGATGAGGCCGACAAGCAGAAGCAGGAAGAGGCGAGCGCGGCTGCGGCACCGCTGATCGAGAAGATCAAGCGCCTGTTGGGTGATCGCGTGGGCGACGTTCGCGTGTCGGCGCGTCTTACGGATTCGCCGTCGTGCCTTGCCTTGTCCGACTACGAAATGGCGCCGCATCTCGCGCGGCTGCTGCGCGAGGCCGGTCATGACATGCCGGACAGCAAGCCAACGCTCGAGATCAATCCGCAGCATCCGCTGCTCAAGCGCCTGGACGCCGAGTCCGATGACGGCAAGGCGGCCGACCTGTCGAACCTCCTGCTCGAACAGGCCGAGATCGCCGCGGGCGCTCCGTTGCCCGATCCGGCGGCCTTCGTGCAGCGGATGAACCGGGTGCTGCTGGGCTGATCGATTCGGCGTCAAGATGCTACACACAAGGCGGCCGCTATAATGCGGCCGCTTTTTTGCGCGAAGGAAACCCATGAGTTCGCTGTTGATGCTGTTTGTCTGCCTGGCGCTTGGCGTGCTGGTGGCGCGCTTCGGCAAGCCGCCGTCGGGCATCGTCCATGGCATCAACTGGTGGGTGATCCAGATCGCCTTGCCGGCGCTCGTGCTGGCCTTCATCCCGCAGATCAAGTTTGAATCGCAGCTGTGGTTTCCCGTCGCGGCGATGTGGGTCGTGTTCTTCGGGGCGTGGCTGGTATTTGCCGTGTTGGGACGCTGGCTTCACTGGTCGCGCGCCCGGATCGGCTGCCTGACCCTGGTATGCGGTCTGGGCAATACCTCGTTCATGGGCTACCCGATGATGCAGGCCCTTCATGGCAAGGAGGGACTGGCCATGGCCGTGGTCGCGGACCAGCTGGGTTGCTTCCCGCTGCTTGCATCGGCAGGCGTGGTCGTCGCCTCTCTTTATGCCGGGTGTACGCCGCAGCCGGCCATCATCGTGCGCCGCATCCTGACTTTTCCGGCGTTCATAGCGCTGGTGCTCGGTGTGATCGTTGGCGCGCTGGGAGGGTGGCCGGAGCTTATCCAGAACGCGCTGATTCCCATCGGGGGCACGCTGACGCCGCTGGCGCTTTTCTCGGTGGGCATGCAGTTCAAGTTCAAGCTGGGTGAAAAGCAGGTGGCCGCCGTGGGCCTGGGGCTCGGCTGGAAGATGGTCCTGGCGCCCCTGGCCTGTGTCGGGCTCGGCGTAGCAGCGGGCGTGAGCGGCGTGACCTTTATCGTCGGCGTGTTGCAGGCGGCCATGGCGCCGATGATTTCCGCGGCCATCCTGGCGGATGAATATGGACTGGAGCCGCCACTCGCCAACTCGGTGTTGGGGGCGGGCATCGTCCTGTCCTTGATCACCGTGCCATGGGCCAACGTGCTGCTGACCTGACCTGCGCATCCAAGCCAACCTCGACCAGCGTCTGTTCATTGCCTGATGCCTCCAATTTCCCTCACCTCCGTTCGCGTCGACGTCTGGCTCTGGGCCGCGCGCTTTTTCAAAACGCGCAGCCTCGCCAAGCAGGCAATCGACGGCGGCAAAATCGACGTCAATGGTGCCGGCTGTAAGCCGGCCAAGGCCCTGCAGGTCGGCGATATGCTGCGCATCACGCGCGGTGAGGAACGCCTCGAGGTGGAAGTCCTTGAGCTTTCCGACAGGCGTGGCGCCGCAAGCGTGGCGCAAGCCTTGTATCGCGAAACCGAAGAAAGTCGCCGTATTCGTGAAGCGCATCGTGAAGAGCGTCGACTTATTGGCGCGGCTGCGCCATTGCATCGCCCGGACAAGCAAGACAGGCGGGCTTTGCGGCGCCTGAAGGACGCTGGGTGAGCAATACATCGCAGTTTCCCGGCTAAAACTGGAGGAGCATGCCCAGCACACGGCAAGTCGTTGCCGTCCAGAGTGCATCCGCACAGGGGAGTACGCATGAGCGGCATCGACTTCTTCAAGCGTCTGTTGGGCGGCCCATCGGCACCCGCCCAGGAAACGGCGCGCCACCTGCAGGCGCCGACAGGCATGCGGGTGCTGATGGTCGATGACTCTCCCACCTTGCTGGCCGTGCTGGGTCGCATGGTCGAGCAGGAAGGCTATTCACCTTTGCGCGCGGCCGACGGCGACACCGCCCTGGCCATGGCGCGCGATGAGCAACCTTCGCTGATTTTTCTGGACATCGTGATGCCGGGTAAGAACGGCTTCGCCGTGCTGCGTGAGCTTCGTCACGATCCGGCCACGCGCGATATTCCGATCGTGATGATCAGTGGAAACCAGCAGGCGACCGAGCAGTTCTATGTGCAGCGCTTTGGTGCCGACGACTTCATCAAGAAGCCTTTTGGCCGTGCCGAAGTGATGGGTTGCATCCACAAGCTGGTGCTTGCCGGTCGTCTGCCGGCTCGCGATCTGGCGATTGCGCCGGAGGCCGTCGCCATGCCGATCGACGTCATCGAGCCGACGCCGGCGTCGGTCGCAGGATTGGCAGCCTGAGCTGCTGAGGGCGGTCAATCCACCAGATCGAGAGCGGCTTTGCGCGCCGCATCGCGAATTTCCTTGCAGAACGTTGCGTCTTCGACGGTGCGCGCAAGCACCATGGCGCCCACCAGGAGCGCCGCTGCCGCCACGCCACGTTCGCGGGCCTGCGGATGGTCGGCGGGATCGACATCGTTGGACAGCATGCCGACCATTCGCTCAAGCAGGGCGTGATAAGCCTGCCTGACAACGGGTCCTGAGCGCGCCGAATCCGAGGGCAAGGCGATCATCGGGCAATGGCCTTCGATGTCGTTGAGATGCACATCGGACAAGTAGGCATTGATGACGAACCGCGCGTGGCCCGGCATGCAGCCAGGCACGTCGTCGGGCAGCTCTTTCCAGCGCTGGGTCGCGTCGAAGTTCTGGTAGGCGGCAATCGCCTCGGCGAAAAGCTCTTCCTTCGCGCGGAAGTGGTTGTAGAAGCCGCCGCGCGTCAGGCCCGCGCGCTGCATGATTTCATCGATCGACACTTCCGCGAAGCCTCGTCGATTGAACAGTTCTCGGGCACATTCGACGATTCGATCGCGCGTCTTCTGCTTGTGGGCGGCCGACAGAGGCATGGCGTAAGGGCCCGGGGAAAGGGAGCTCAGCGTACTCCTGGCGCGACAAATGTTCTTGAACATATCAAGCGGGGTGACAGACTCCGGAGGTGTCCCCACGGTTGGCGGCCCCGGCCGCCATGGCGCCCTGTCAAAACGGAGAAGTCGCATGAAGCTCTACTACGCACAGACGATGAACCCGCGCAAAGCCTGCGCTGTCGCCAAATACCTGAACTCCCCGGTCGAATACATCTACGTGAACCTGCCCAAGGGCGAGCACCTGTCACCCGAATACCTGGCCGAGAACCCCAACGGCAAGGTGCCCTTGCTGGTCGACGGCGACATGCACCTTTGGGAGAGCACGGCCATCATGGCCTATCTCGCCGTGAAGGCCGGTTCGGATCTTTGGCCCAACGCGCCCGAAGCGCAGGTGGAAGTGCTGCGCTGGTTGTCCTGGGATCTGGCGCATTTCTCGCGCCATGGCGGTTCGCTGTACTTCGAACATCACGTCAAACCAGCATTCGGGCTCGGTGAACCCAATACGGCGGCGGTTGAAGAGGCCAGCAAGTTCTGGCGTCGATTTGCAAAGGTGCTCGACACGCACCTGGCCGGTCGCAGTTACCTGGTCGGCGAGAAGCTGAGCATTGCCGATTTCGGCGTCGGCGTCCTGCTGCCATGGGCCAAGGAATCGCACCTGCCGGTGGACGACTTCCCGCACATCGTACGTTGGCATGAGCGCCTGATGGCTATTCCGGCATGGCGGGATCCGTTCCCCGCCCCGGCCTCGATCGCTGCTTAAGCCCGGCAATCCAGGGCTTTGCCCTCTCCCGCTCACGGGGGAGGGCTGTCAGGCGGCGGCAGTCAATCACGCAAGGGCTTTCAAGCGGTACAACGCCTCCAGCGCATCGCGCGGCGACAGCGCATCCGGATCGATTCCATCGAGCGCCTTTTCCACCGCAGAGGGTGCCGGCGGCGCGAACAAACCAAGCTGCGGCGACGTATCTGTTTTCGGCGAAGGCGCCGAGGCCTGCTGATGCATGCCGCGCTCCAGTTCGGCCAGCGTGCGCCGCGCGTCGGCGATGACCGACTTCGGCAAGCCTGCCAGCGCGGCAACCTGCAGGCCGAAGCTGCGGTTCGCCGGGCCTTCCTTGACGGCATGCATGAACACCAACTGGTCGCCGTACTCGACGGCGTCCAGGTGCACGTTGGCGATGGTCGGATACTCGTTGGCCAGTTCGGTCAGTTCGAAGTAGTGCGTTGCGAACAGCGTGTACGCGCGACTGGCTGCGGCCAGATGCACGGCGGCGGCACGCGCGAGCGCCAGGCCGTCGTAGGTGCTCGTGCCGCGGCCCACTTCGTCCATCAGTACCAGGCTGTGTTCGGTGGCGTTGTGCAGGATGTTGGCCGTCTCGCTCATTTCCACCATGAAAGTGGACTGGCCGCGCGACAGGTCATCGCCCGCGCCAATACGCGTGAAGATGCGATCGACCGGGCCAATGCGCGCACCGCTGGCCGGCACGTAGCTTCCGATATGAGCGAGCAGGGCGATGAGGGCGTTCTGGCGCATGTAGGTCGACTTACCGCCCATGTTCGGGCCGGTGATCACCAGCATGCGGCGCGCATCGTTCAACTGCAGGTCGTTGGGCTCGAACGGCTCGGCGCGCACCTTTTCCACCACGGGATGGCGGCCGCGTTCGATGTGGATGCCGGGTTCGTCAGTGAGCGTAGGTTCGCTCCAGTCCAGCGTGCTGGCGCGCTCTGCGAGCGTCGTGATGACGTCGAGCTCGGCCATCGCCGCGGCGGCGGCTTTGAGCGATTCGAGCTTCACCGTCAGTTCGTCGAGCAAGGCCTCGTACAGGGCGCGTTCGCGCATCAGCGAGCGCTCCTTCGCCGACAACACCTTGTCTTCGAAGGTTTTCAGTTCTTCGGTGATGTAGCGTTCGGCGTTCTTGGTCGTCTGGCGGCGCGTGTAGTGCGTCGGCGCCTTGTCGGCCTGGCCCTTGCTGATTTCGATGTAGTAGCCGTGGACGCGGTTGTATCCGACCTTGAGGGTGGCGATGCCACTGGCGGCCTTTTCGCGCTCCTCGAGTTCAACCAGGTACTGGTCGGCATTCGTGGCGAGGCGGCGCAGTTCATCCAGTTCGGCGTCGTAGCCATCGGCGATGACGCCGCCATCGCGCTGGAGCACGGGCGGTTGCGCGACGACGGCTCGGGCAAGCAAGGCGGCGTTGTCGGCATGATCCCCGATGCGCGCGACGAGCGCATGAAGCAGGGGGCTGTCGAGGGCAGCAATTTCGTCGCGCAAGGTCGGTGCGGCGGCCAGGCCATCACGCAAGGTGGAAAGATCGCGCGGGCGCGCCGAACGCAGTGCCACGCGTGCCAGGATGCGCTCGAGGTCGCCGATGCCTCGCAGTTTTTCGCGCAGGCTTTCGAAGCGACGGCTTTCGATCAGCGCACCAATGGCCTGGTGACGATGGCGCAGCACGTCGCGCGAGCGCAGCGGGCGATTCAGCCAGCGGCGCAGGAGGCGGGCGCCCATGGGTGTCACGCTTTCATCGAGCACCCCGAGCAGGGTGTGTTCGGTGCGTCCGGTCGGATGCGTGTCCAGTTCCAGATTGCGGCGCGTGGCGGCGTCCAGGGCGATGGTCTCGCTGGCGCTTTCCACGGACATGCCGGAGAGATGCGGGAGCGCGGCCTTCTGAGTCTCCTCGACGTAACCGAGCAGGCAGCCGGCGGCGGCAATAGCCAAGGGCATGCCATCGACACCGAAACCACCGAGGTCGCGCGTGCCGAAAAAGCGGTTCAGTTCGCGACGTGCGGCATCGCTGTCGAAATGCCACGGCGGGCGACGACGCACGCCGGGCAGGGCGCTGACCAGTTTGGGCCAGGCGACGGAATCGTCGACGAGGGTCTCGGCCGGTTGCAGGCGCGCCAGTTCAGCAGCCAGTGTTTCAGCGGTCGGAACTTCGCTCAGCAGGAACCGGCCGCTGGCGAGATCGACCCAGGCCAGTCCATAGGCGCCTTGCGGGCCGGCGGCGATCGACAGCAGCAGGTTGTCACGTCGCTCCTCGAGCAGGGCGGCATCGGTGACCGTACCCGGGGTGACGATGCGCACCACTTTTCGTTCGACCGGACCCTTGGCCAGGGCCGGGTCGCCGACTTGTTCACAGATGGCGACGGACTCGCCCAGGCGCACCAGGCGGGCAAGGTAGTTTTCCGCGGCGTGGTAAGGCACGCCGGCCATCGGAATGGGCTGGCCAGCCGATTGCCCGCGTTGCGTCAGGGTGATATCGAGCAGTCGCGCCGCCTTGCGGGCGTCGTCGTAGAACAGCTCGTAGAAATCACCCATACGGAAAAACAGCAGCACGTCCGGGTGCTCGGCCTTGGCCGAAAGGTACTGGCGCATCAACGGGGTATGCAGGGAAAGATCGTCAGCAGTCATGCGGTCAAGTCTTGGCCTTACGGCGGTAAAGAGGTAGAACGGGCAGCTTCACGCGGCGGTTCGCTGCGTCGTTTCAATAGCGGGAGTCTCGCATGGAGTCGTTGTCTGTTCCTACCGACGCCGAACTGACGGAGCTGGCGCAAGGCGTGGCGGAGGCCGTACAGGCCGCCAAACTGATGCTGGTGACGGCCGAGTCGTGCACGGGTGGGTGGATCGCCAAGACCTTGACCGACCTGGCTGGTAGCTCGGCCTGGTTCGATGCCGGCGTGGTCACTTACAGCTACGAGGCCAAGGAGGCTTTGCTGGGCGTGAATCTGCGCACGCTCGAGCAGACCGGCGCCGTCAGCGAAGAGACGGCGCTGGAGATGGTGTCTGGCGCGCTGGCGCGTTTCGGCGCGGGTGTGGCCGTGGCGGTTACTGGCATTGCCGGACCCACGGGCGGGACGCCGGACAAGCCCGTGGGCACCGTGTGGATCAGCTGGAAGTGCCGTGGCGGTTACGCGCATGCGCGCCACTTCCGGTTCGGCGGCGATCGGGAAGCTGTCCGACGCCAGACCGTGGCGGCCGCGCTCGTGGGATTGCGCAAGGCACTGACAGAGTAAGTGGCGTGTGCCGGTCGGAGGGCCTTGACCGGTGTGGGATACTGGGCGTCCTGAGTGATCGCAGCCCGTGAGACTAGGCCGGCGCATCATGCTCGCCACCAAAGACAACTAATGAAACCGGGAAACAAGACGATGGATGACAACAAGCGCAAGGCCCTTGCCTCCGCCCTCGGCCAGATCGAAAAGCAGTTCGGCAAGGGTGCCGTGATGCGCATGGGCGATCGTTCGGACGACGTCATCGACACCGTTTCCACCGGTTCGCTGGGTCTGGACATCGCTTTGGGCGTCGGCGGCCTGCCGCGCGGTCGCGTGATCGAAATCTACGGCCCGGAGTCCTCGGGTAAAACCACCCTGACCCTGCAGGTCATCGCCAATTGCCAGAAGAACGGCGGCACGGCGGCCTTCGTGGACGCCGAGCACGCTCTGGACCCGACCTACGCTGCCAAGCTGGGCGTGAATGTCGACGACCTGCTGGTTTCCCAGCCGGACACGGGCGAGCAGGCCCTGGAAATCGCCGACATGCTGGTGCGCTCCGGCGCCGTGGACGTCGTCGTGGTCGACTCGGTCGCCGCGCTGACGCCCAAGGCTGAAATCGAAGGCGAAATGGGTGACTCCCACGTGGGTCTGCATGCCCGACTGATGAGTCAGGCGCTGCGCAAGCTCACCGCCAACATCAAGAAGTCGAACTGCCTGGTGATCTTCATCAACCAGATCCGCATGAAGATCGGCGTGATGTTCGGCAGCCCGGAAACCACCACCGGCGGTAACGCGCTGAAGTTCTACGCTTCGGTTCGCCTGGACATTCGTCGCATCGGTGCGGTCAAGAAGGGCGAGGAAGTCATTGGCTCCGAGACCCGCGTCAAGGTGGTCAAGAACAAGGTGGCGCCGCCGTTCCGCCAGGCTGAGTTCGAAATCCTCTACGGCGAGGGCAGCTCGCGTGAAGGCGAAATCATCGAGCTGGGTGTGGCCCAGAACCTGATCGACAAATCCGGCGCCTGGTACAGCTACAAGGGTGACCGCATCGGCCAGGGCAAGGAAAACGTCCGCCAGTTCTTGCGCGACAATCCGGCTATCGCCAACGAGGTCGACCAGGAGCTTCGCGCGCGCCTGCTGGTTCCCAGTGGTGGCAAGCCCGCCCCGGCTTCGTCCGAGGAAGCGCTGGAAGAAGCCTGATCACCGTCGGCGCCTGAGGGTATCTCTTCGGTCTCAGCCGTGAGGTGCCCGGTGGGCCGGACCGGGAATGACGCCCGCACCATGCGGGCGTCTTCCGTTTGCGGCCCGTGCCGGCGCTAAGATGGATCGCCGAAACGACTTACTTGCCATGCCTCGCGATTCGGAAAAGACCCCAAAGTCCGGGAAAGCTGAACGTGCCTCGGCCTATAGCAAAGCCCTCGGCTTGCTGGCCAGGCGCGAGCACTCCCGCGTCGAGCTGAAACGCAAGCTCAGGCAGGGCGGGTATGAGGGCGCGGAGTCCTCCGAGGCGATCGATCGCCTGGGGGAGCAGCACTATCAGGACGACCTCCGATTTGCCGAAGTGCTGATCCGCAGCCGAGCCTCCCAGGGGTATGGGCCCCTGCGACTGCGGGCGGAACTCAAGACCCACGGACTGTCCGAAACCCGCATCCGGCAGCTGCTCGACGAGGCCGATATGGACTGGACCGCGTCCGCGGCAAACCAGCTGCGGCGCCGTTATGGCGGTCTGGGCTCGGCCGATCCCGCGGAAAAGCAGCGCCGCGCGCAATTTCTCTTGCGTAGAGGCTTTCCCGCCGCCACAGTAAGGGGTCTTACCCACGCCGAAGTGGACGAGTTGGCCGACGAAAGCGACTGATCGCGGCAGCTCCGCCGGGGCGTGGACAACGCAGCTTGCCTCCACGACCCCATGAAAACTGCCGAAATCCGCTCGACCTTCCTCGAATACTTCCGCTCCAAGGGCCACACCATCGTGCCGTCCAGCTCGCTGGTCCCGGCAAGCGACCCGACCCTGTTGTTCACCAACTCGGGCATGGTGCAGTTCAAGAACGTTTTCCTGGGCAGCGAAAAGCTCCCCTACGTGCGCGCGGCCGATGTCCAGCGTTGCCTGCGTGCCGGCGGCAAGCACAACGACCTTGACTCGGTCGGCTACACCGCGCGTCACCACACTTTCTTCGAGATGCTCGGCAACTGGTCGTTCGGCGACTACTTCAAGCGCGATGCGATCGCCTTCGCGTGGGAGCTGCTCACCGGCGTGTTCAAGCTGCCGCAGGAAAAGCTCTGGGTCACCGTCTATCACACCGATGACGAGGCCTTCGACATCTGGAACAAGGAAGTCGGCGTCCCCGCCGAGCGCATTGTTCGCATTGGCGACAACAAGGGTGCGCCGTACGCTTCGGACAATTTCTGGCAGATGGCCGATACTGGCCCCTGTGGCCCGTGCACGGAAATCTTCTTCGATCACGGCGCGGACATCGCCGGTGGTCCGCCCGGCTCGCCGGATGAAGATGGCGATCGCTACATCGAAATCTGGAACCTCGTGTTCATGCAGTTCGACCGCGCGCCCGACGGCATGCTGTCGCCGCTGCCGGCGCCGTGCGTCGACACCGGCATGGGCCTGGAGCGCCTTGCCGCAGTCCTGCAGCATGTGCATTCGAACTATGAGATCGACCTGTTCCAGCACCTGATCAAGGTTGCTTCGGAACTGACCAAAACTCCCGACCTAGGCAATAAGTCGCTTCGCGTTATCGCCGATCACATCCGCGCCTGCTCATTCCTGATCGTCGATGGCGTGCTGCCGTCCAACGAAGGTCGCGGTTACGTGCTTCGTCGCATCATCCGTCGCGCGCTGCGCCACGGCTGGATGCTTGGCGTGCGTGGTGATTTTTTCTGGAAAATGGTCAAGCCGCTGGTCGAGGAGATGGGCGAAGCCTATCCGGAACTCGCAGCCAAGCAGTCCTTCGTCGAAGAAGCGCTGCGTACGGAAGAGCAGCGATTCGGCGAAACCCTCGAGCACGGCATGCGCGTGTTCGATGAAGTGGCTTCGCGTGCCGGCACCGTCATTCCGGGCGAAGACGCGTTCCGCCTTTACGACACCTATGGATTTCCTGTGGACCTTACCGCCGACATCGCGCGCGAGCGCGGCATGTCGGTGGACATGGCCGGTTTCGACCAGGCGATGGAGCAGCAGCGCGAGCGCGCGCGCGGTGCCAGCCGCTTTGAAGCCAAGGGCCTGATGCCTGCCGAACTTGCCAGCAAGCTGCAGGCAACGGCGTTCCTGGGCTACGACGCGTTGTCGGCCCAGGGCTGCAAGGTCGTCGGCATCGTGCGCGCCGGCAAGCAGATCGAACAGTTGGGTGAAGGCGAAGAAGGCCTGGTCATCCTTGACCGCACGCCGTTCTACGCCGAATCCGGCGGCCAGGTAGGTGACATGGGTTCGCTCGCCAATGCCAGTGGTCGCCTCGACGTCAGCGATACGCTGAAGATGGGCGGCGTGTTCTTCGGTCACGCTGGCCGTTGGCAGGGCAGTGCGCCGCTGCGTACGGGCGATGTCGTCGATGCGCTGGTCGACGGCGTGCGCCGCCAGGCCATCGTGCTCAATCACTCGGCCACGCACTTGCTGCATGCCGCGCTGCGCAGCGTCCTCGGTGATCACGTGACGCAGAAGGGTTCGCTGGTGGCGCCTGAGCGACTGCGTTTTGACTTTGCGCACTTCAAGCCGCTCAGCCGGGAGGAGCTTGCGCGCATCGAGGACATGGTCAATGCCGAAGTGCGCCGTAACGCGCCGGCCGAAGTCCATCACATGGGCTACAACGACGCGATTGAATTCGGCGCCATGGCGTTGTTCGGTGAAAAGTACGGCGACGAAGTGCGCGTGCTGCGCATGGGCGATTTTTCGACCGAGCTGTGCGGCGGTACCCATGTCGGCCACACCGGCGACATCGGCCTGTTCAAGATCGTCAGCGAAGCGGGCGTCGCCTCGGGCGTACGTCGTATCGAGGCCGTGACGGGTGCCGGTGCCCTGGCTTATGTGAATGACGAAGAGCGTCGCCTGGGTGAGCTGTCCCAGTTGCTCTCGACCAGTGGTGACGATGTTGTCGAGAAGCTTCGTCAGCTTCTCGACAAGCAGAAGAAGCTTGAGCGCGAACTGGAGTCCCTGCGCGCCAAGGCTGCGGGATCCGCGACCGCCGATCTGGCCGCCTCCGCCCAGGACGTGGACGGCATCAAGGTCGTGGCGGCGCGCCTGGAGGGACTGGACGCCAAGGCCCTGCGCGATGGCATGGACCAGCTCAAGCAGCAGTTGGTGGACTGCGTGGTCCTCCTGGCCGGTGCCGCTGAGGGCCGGGTGTCCCTGGTCGCTGGCGTGAACGGTTCAGCGCTCGGTCGGGTGAAAGCCGGTGAAGTGGTTGCTCACATTGCCAGCCAGATCGACGGCAAGGGTGGCGGCCGCCCGGACATGGCCCAGGGCGGCGGCTCCGATGCCCCGCAATTGCCGGGTTTGCTGGCCGGTTTGCCGCAATGGATCGCTGAACGCCTGAACAGATAATTCCTATTCGAATAGTCCGCATGAACTAGCCCGGGCGCATTGCGCAGCCCGCTAACGCTCGGCTAGTATCGGATGAATGTTGATTGTGCTGTTTTGGTGCAGTCAGGTGGCAGGGCGCTCTGGGGCATCCTGCCGCTGAGCCGGGGAAGGCGGTAGGGCCTTCGATGGACGTTCGTCGAACAACGGTTAGTGAAACTCAGGGGTGAGGTTTCGCTAATTGCTGGCCTGTGACCACATAGCTTTCATGGAGTGGCAAACATGTTGATTCTGACCCGCAGGGTCGGTGAAACCCTGATGATCGGCGACGAGGTGACCGTCACCGTCCTGGGCGTGAAGGGCAATCAGGTGCGAATTGGCATCAATGCGCCCAAGAACGTAGCCGTGCATCGCGAAGAAATTTACCAGCGGATCAAGAACGAAAATGATCCCGATGGTGGAGCAGCAGACGGTTCCGGCGACCACTGATAAGCAAAAAAGCTTTACGTGAGCACTGCCGGACAGTATGCTTGCCGGCTCCGCAGAAGTGCGGACCAAGAAATTCGGAGAGATGCCCGAGAGGCCGAAGGGGCTCCCCTGCTAAGGGAGTATAGGGTCAAAAGCCTTATCGAGGGTTCGAATCCCTCTCTCTCCGCCAGAAACGCAAAAACGCCCCCAGTGGGCGTTTTTGCGTTTCTGGCGGAGAGAGAGGGATTCAAGAACCCTCGATAAAAAAGTATGGCCGGGTTCGACCGATGCGCAACGCGCATCGGGACGGCCGCAGGCCGGTCCTGTAGCGCGCAGCGCGAAAGGATGAGGTGCGCAGCACCTCACCATCCCTCTCTCTCCGTCGTGGTGGCGTCCCCTCAGCGCGAGGTTCGATCGATGCGCAACGCGCATCGTGACGGCCGCAGGCCGGTCCTGTAGTGCGCAGCGCGAAAGGATAAGGTGCGCAGCACCTCACCATCCCTCTCTCTCCGTCGTTGGATCGGCCTTAAAAGGCCGCGCCAACGACCTCAAGTGTCCACGGACGTCTTTGGAAGAGGGGGGGGCGGCCGATATGCAACGCGCATCGGGACGGCCACACGCCGGTCCCTTAGCGTGCAGCGCGAATGCATGAGGTGCGCAGCACCTCACCACCCTTAATCTCCGTCACGCGACTCCATTGGATTCACCAGAGGCGCACGTACCCAAAGACGACATGCCAGGTCCCAGCCAAAGCGAAATGGCGACGCACATCGCTTACGTCGAAGGCTGGCGCACTGTTCACCCCAGCACATTCCCTGCCGGCACGAACACCATCCCTGGCGCTCCTGCACGTGCAATCTCCACCGTCACGTGCACAAGCTCCTCATGCACCGAGAGATAGGCCCGAACGGCCGCTGGCGTCAGGCCTTGATCGCTAACGAGCCCAAGAATGCAGGCATAACGTCCCTTGCCAACACGCCACACATGCAGGTCTGTGATGGCGGAACTCGGCAGTTTCTCAGCGATAACGTCTCGAATTTCCTGGACAACCGGCGCATCCATATCGGCATCGAGTAGGACGCGTCCTGATTGCTTGAGAAGACTGGCGGCCCATTGGGCCACCAGTACGGCGCCGACGATGCCCATCACCGGATCCAGCCAGCCGATGCCGAGGAACCTGCCGCCGACCAGCGCAAGGATGGCCAGCACTGACGTTGCCGCATCCGCCACGACATGCAAATAGGCCGAACGCAGGTTCAGGTCGTGGTGGTGATCGTGGCCGGAGTGTGAATGGACAGCGCCGTGGTCATGCGCGTGCGCGTGGCCATGATCATGGCCGTGATGATGCCCATCCTTCAGCAGCCAGGCACACAGCAGATTGACCATCAGGCCGACGACGGCAATGGGAATGGCTTGGTCGTAGTGAATGGCGGCTGGATGGACCAGGTGTGCGATCGACTGGACCAGCATAAGGATGGCAACGACGCCCAGGAGGAGAGCGCTGCTGTATCCGCCAAGCACCTCGATCTTCCACGTGCCGAAAGCGAAGCGTCGATCGGTTGCCAGTCGGCGCGCCAGGACATAAGCGCCGGCCGAAACACCCAGCGCCAGGGCATGTGAACTCATGTGCCAGCCATCTGCCAGCAGCGCCATCGAGTTGAGTGTGTAACCGGCAACGATCTCTACCACCATCATCACGGCGGTAATGATCACAGCCCGCAACGTGTTCTTTTCAGCCAGCGGATTGCCTTCGTTGAACTGGTGGGAGTGCAGGAACGGTGCGGGATCAGGGGTACTCACGTCGATTCGACTCATATAGGATACCCCCCTATACTATGATGAATAGTCTGGAGATGGCGATGTCGCACACGACGCAGAACAAAAAGGCGCTGATCACGCGCGTCCGCCGTATCGGCGGACAAGTGGCGTCGCTTGAACGTGCCTTGCAGAGTGATGCCGATTGCGACAGCGTGCTGCAGCAGGCCGCGTCGATACGGGGCGCCGTTCAGGGGCTAATGAGCCTGCTGCTCGAGGACCACCTGCGAGAGCACGTGGCGGGCAGCCATCCCGATGCACTCAAAGAGCTGGAGCCTGTGATGGCCATACTGCGGAGTTATCTGCGCTGATCGGGGAGCGCCGCATCACCTGCGGCGGGCTCAATTTCTTGCGATGCCGGCCGATATCCCATCGGAGAATGGATTTCCGAGGCTCCCCATGCAGTTGGCAGGCATCACCGGTTCCAGCGGCGTCGCGCATATCAATAGCAGCTTGGCCAGCGATGGCAACGCTACTCCATCGGAGCCAGCGCAGAATCTGCGCAGCGCTACGCAAACGGAGCAGGGCTCCAAGGCTTCGTCGACGGGCAGCTCGGTGGACGGCCCCATTGAAATGCTCAAGAAGTCGATCGAGCGCTTACAAAAGCAACTGGCTGAACTCCAGCGTCAGTTGGCCCATGCTGTCCAAACGCATCGAAAGGACGAGGGTCCCGATGCCACCGTCATGGCGCTTCAGTCGCAGATTGCCTCGGTAACTGCGGCGCTGCAGAAAGCGGTGGCCGCGCTGGCGGAGCTGATGATGAGCGCGGGAAGCCAGGCGAGCGGTGCGCTGGTGAATACGAGCGCTTGAGCCGTCAGGAGGGCGTGGCGTGTCGGGCCGGCGTGGTAACTTCCGGCGAAATCGCTCAGGTACTGCTGTTGAATCCACGCAGGTTCACGCCTTCAGGCGAGACGCGCAAGACCGAGCCGTGGTCGTACCAGTCGCCCAGCACGATGCGCTGAGCTGATTGACCGCCAAGATCGAAGTCATGAATCGCCGGGCGATGCGTGTGACCGTGGATCAGCCGGCTAACCCCGGCTTTGTTCATGGCTTCTGCCACCGCGTCGGCGTTCACGTCCATGATGGTTTCCATGGTGCTGCCGGTATGCGCCTTGCTGTCGGCACGCGCCTTGGCGGCGAAGGCGCGACGGGCTTCCAGCGGCATCGCCATGATCTGCGCTTTCCATTCCGGCGTGCGAACCTGCTTGCGCACCGCCTGGTAGGCCAGATCATCCGTGCACAGCACGTCGCCGTGCATCAGTAACGTGGGTTGACCGTATAGCTTGTGGACGGTGCCGTCCTCCAGCAGATCGAAGCCGGCGCGGCGGGCAAAATCCTCGCCGAGCAGAAAGTCGCGGTTGCCGACCATGAAATACACCGGCACGCCCGCATCGCGCAGTGCATGCGTGGCGATGGCAATGCGTTCCGGCAGGGACGCGTCATCGTCATCGCCGATCCAGGCTTCGACAAGGTCGCCAAGGATGTATACAGCGTCGGCCGAGCGCGCTTCGTCACTGGCGAGATAAGCCTCGAACAGCTCGGTGATCTGCGGGCGGCTCGCGTCCAGGTGCAAGTCGGCAATGAAAAGCGTGTGCATGGATGGATCAGGCCTTCGCGTTTTTCTTGTCGGCCTTGGCCGGCGCTGCAGGTGCCTTGGCGGGCTCGGCAGCGGGTGTCTTGGCCGGTTCCGGCGTCGGAGCATTGGCCGGCTCTTCGCCAACGACGTTCGCGCCACTGATGATCACCAGCGGGTTTGGCACGTCATTGGCGAACGGACCCAGGGCGCGCGTGGGCAACTGGGCGATCTTGTCGACGATGTCCATGCCCTTGATGACCTTGCCGAATACGGCAAAACCCCAGGTCAGCGTGCTCTGGTTGCCGGCGTAGTCGAGGCGACGGTTGTCGACCAGGTTGATGAAAAACTGCGACGTGCCCGAGTTCGGATCGCCTCCACGTGCGACAGCGATGGTGCCCCGCAGATTGGACAGGCCATTGTCTGCTTCGCTGGGAATGGCCGAGCGCGTGCGTTTGGGCTGCAGGTCGCGCGTGTACAGGCCACCCTGGATCATGTAGCCGGAAATGGTGCGATGGATGACCGTGCCGCCGTAGTAGCCATCACGCACGTAC
Source organism: Dyella terrae (assembly GCF_004322705.1). Classification (NCBI taxonomy): domain Bacteria; kingdom Pseudomonadati; phylum Pseudomonadota; class Gammaproteobacteria; order Lysobacterales; family Rhodanobacteraceae; genus Dyella; species Dyella terrae. Next base: position 346,189 of record NZ_SIZZ01000001.1, read on the forward strand.
TGCAGGAAATTCGCCACGCTCTTGGGCGCCTTGTCCGGATACAGCTCCAGCGTTATGTCGCCCATCGAGGTGTGGACCACCACTTGCGGATGGGGCTGGGCGGCCGGTGCGGGCGTGGTTGCCGGCTTGGCGGCCTGCGCCAACACGGCGAAGGGCAGCAGGAGGAGAAAGGCGGAGAGCAGGATTCGTTGCATGACAGTGTGGGCCGCGGCGCGCATCGGGCCATGATACGCAAAGCGGGTGAGGCTGCGCTTAAAGTGCTGCAGGTCGCTGCGCATGGTTCAAGCCGCCAGGATTTCGAGAACGAGGCCCAGTTCGGCCATCGGGCCTTGTTCCTGCTCCAGGTCCGCTTCGCTCAGCGGATGCTGGTCCAGCCACTGCGACGGGACGCTCAGACGCAGACGCTGGGCGGTCGCGGCCAGTTGCATCTGGGGCAGCGACTCGGGACGACGGGCGCGGCGGAACAGGACGGCCAGTCGGAGCAGGGCCGTGATCTGGCGTGCCAGCACGCGATAACGCTGCGGAAGGGCCGAGAACAGCGAGCGGTCGGGCTTGCGGCGGTGGGACTCCACGATGGCCGCCAGGAACTGCTGCTCCTGGCGGGAGAAGCCCGCGATATCGGCATGCCGCAGGATATAGGCGCCGTGGTGATGGTGCTGGCTGTGCGCGATGGCCAGGCCGATCTCGTGCACGCGAGCCGCCCAGGACAGCCACTCGCGATCTTCCGCGTCCAGCTTCCATGCCTTGGCGACCTGGTCGAACAACATCAGGGCCGTGGATTCCACGCGGCGGGCCTGCGCCCGGTCCACGCCGTAGCGGTTGGCCATGGCGTCGATGCTAGCGGTGCGCGGATCGGTGCCTCCGGCACGGCCGAGCAGGTCCCACAGGAGGCCTTCACGCATCGAGCTTTCGCATACGCGCATGCGCTCGATGCCGAGGGCCTCGAAGGCCGCTTCGAAGATAACGACCCCTCCTGCAATCACCGGGGCGCGGTCTTCGGTCAGTCCGGGCAGCTTGATCGCGCTGATCTGGCCCTGGTCAATCAGCGCATCGCGCAACGAGGCCAGGGAGGATGGCGTGACACCATCGTCGGAAAACTTCATCGCCTGGACCACCGCCCCGATCGACTTGGCGGTGCCCGACGAGCCGAAGGCCTCGACCCAGCCTGCCTCGCGGTAATCCTCCGCGAACTGCTGCAGCAACACGCCGATCTCGCTGCGCGCGCGCTGCCAGCGCTTGCGATTGAGCTTGCCGCCAGGGAAGAAGCGCAGGGTCGAGGCGATGCAGCCGGCCTGCACGCTTTCTGTGTGCAGGGGCGCCAGGCCGCGACCGATGATGAACTCCGTACTGCCGCCGCCCACGTCGATCACCATGCGGTTTTCGCGCGAGGAGGGCAGGTCGTGCGAGGCCCCAAGGAAGATGAGGCGGCCCTCTTCGCGACCTGACACGATTTCCACAGGGTGGCCCAGTGCGGCCTCCGCGGCGGTCAGAAAGGACTGCGGCGACGCCAGGCGACGCACCGTATTGGTGGCGACCGCGCGCACGCGGATGGAGGGCAGGCCGGCAATGCGCTGGCCGAAGCGGGCCAGGCAATTGAGTGCGCGGGCGCGGTGCTCAGCGTCCAGCGTGCCATCGGCGCGCAGGCCAGCGGCCATGCGCACCGTATCGCGCAAACGGTCAATGACGCGCGGCTCCCCGTGTTCCACCCGAGCGACGACCATGTGGTAGCTGTTGGATCCCATGTCCACGGCGGCGATCAGTTCGCCGTCCTTGATCTGGATCTGGTCGCCTAGGCTCATGCGGGGGTGGTTCCTTGCAGTTTGTCCGGGAATTCTCGCACGCACGGGTGTGAAAGCGGCATCCCCTCCAGGCTTAAACCGCAGTCCCGCCGGTCAGGCGGGCGTCGGGCACAGCTTGTCGAGCAGGAATTGCTGGGCCGTGTGGGGCGTCGCGTTGCCCGGATCGGCGCGCACGTAGCTGCCGTCGCTCTGCAGCAGCCACGCCTGCGTATTGTCGTCGAGGTAATTGGCCAGGGTCTCTTCGTACACCCTGGCCGCCAGCACCGGGTCAAGGATCGGGAAGGCGACTTCGATGCGGCGCATGAGGTTGCGCTCCATCCAGTCGGCGCTGGCGCAGTAGATTTCAGGCGTGCCGTCGTTGGCGAACCAGTAGACACGGCTGTGTTCCAGAAAGCGTCCGACGATCGAACGCACGCGAATGCGCTCGGAAATCCCCGGGATACCCGGACGCAAGGTGCAGGCACCGCGCACGATCAGGTCGATTTCGACGCCAGCCTGCGACGCGCGATAAAGCGCTTCGATCACATGGGCTTCGTTCAGCGCATTGAGCTTCGCCACGATGCGCGCGGGTTTGCCGGCCAGCGCGTTGGCCGTCTCGCGATCGATCTTGGCCATCACGCTCTTGTAAAGCGTGAAAGGCGAATGCAGCAGGCGCTTGAGCTCGATCATCGGGCCGAGACCCGAGAGCTGCTGGAAAACCTTGTGCAGGTCGTCGCCGATCTCCGCGTCGGACGTCATCAGGCCGATGTCGGTGTAGGCGCGACTGTTGGCCTGGTGGTAATTGCCCGTCGAGAGGTGCACGTAGCGGCGGAGCACGTCGTCTTCGCGGCGCACGATCAGCAGCATCTTGGCGTGCGTCTTGAAGCCGACGACACCGTAGACGACCTGCACGCCCGCTTCCTGCAATCGCGTCGCCAGGCGAATATTGGCCTCTTCGTCGAAGCGCGCGCGCAGTTCGATGACGACCGTGACGTCCTTGCCGTTGCGCGCCGCCTCGACCAGCAGGTCGACCAGCGGCGTGTCCGCGCCGGCGCGGTACAGCGTCTGCTTGATCGCCAGTACGGCAGGGTCCTGCGCCGCCTGGCGCAGCAGGTCAACCACGGTGGCGAAGGATTCGTACGGGTGATGCAGCAACACGTCGCGGTCGCGCAGCACCTCGAACTTGCACTTGCTGGCGTCGAAGGCCTTGGGCAGCTGTGGCGTGAAGCGGGGGAACTTGAGGTCCGGGCGATCCAGGCCGTCGTACACCGTGCCGGCGCGGATGATGTTGACCGGGCCATCGCAGCGGTAGACGTCGCTTTCCTCGAGTTCGAAGTTGGTCATCAGCATCGAGGCGATCGACTTCGGACAGTCGTTGCCGATCTCCAGGCGTACCGGCCGCGCATAGCCGCGACCGAGCAGTTCCTCGCTCAACGCACGCGCGAGGTTTTCCATGCCCGCTTCCTCGACCATCAGCTCGCTGTTGCGCGTGACGCGGAACTGGTACGAGCCGGCCACCTTGAAGCCGGGGAACATCTGGTCGACGAAGCCCTGCAGGAGCTCGGCCAGGAAGACGTAATGCTCGCCCGGCTCGCAGACCTCGTCGGGCAGGCGGATGATGCGCGGCAGCGAGCGTGGCGCGCGAACCAGCGCCATGTGTCCCTCGCGACCGAACGCGTCGCGGCCCTTGAGCACCACGGCGAGATTGAGCGTCTTGTTGAGGATGCGTGGGAACGGATGCGCCGGGTCGAGGCCCAGCGGCGAAAGCACCGGCAGCACTTCGTTTTCGAAGTAACCCTGCAACCAGCGCTTCTGACGGTCGGTCCAGCGGTCGCGCGTCAGGAAGCGAATGCCTTCGGCATCCAGCGCCGGCCCCAGCTCGTTGCGCCAAGTTGCGTACTGCGCGGCCACCAGGGTTAACACCCGCTTGCGGATGCGGGTGAGCAACTCGCCCGAGGCGAGCCCGTCGGGGCCCGGGGCTGCCGAACCGAAGTGGTGGTGGTGCTTGAGCATCGCCACGCGGACTTCGAAGAACTCGTCGAGGTTGTTCGCCACGATGCTCAGGTAGCGCAGTCGCTCCAGCAGCGGCACGCGCACATCGCGCGCCTGGGCAAGCACGCGGAAATTGAATTCGAGCGCCGCCAGCTCGCGGCTCAGGAAAAGCTCGGGGGCAGCACGATCGATCAAGGCGGTAGGTGTGGCTGGTTTACGACGCATCCGGCCATTCTGGCCGAACGTGACGAGGAGTACATGCGGCAGTGCCGCGTAGTTGTGATGGCGCTCACTTTGTTCGCTGTGGGGCGCCCGCGGCGCGGGCTGTAAACGGTGAACAGTAAACAGGTGCAGAGCTTTCCCTCTCGGGCGGCTCTACGCATTTCTCCGTTTACTGTTGACCGTTTACAGCCCGCACCGCGGGCGAATTCACAGGCGCGCGCTAGCGGCCCGGCCTCACACCTCGTCCGTGCCGGGCTTGAGCAGACGTTCGTGCCCGAACAGGCAGGTGAACGTGGAGCCTTTGCCCGTCTCGCTCTGGATGTCCAGGCGGGCCTGGTGGAGGTTGAGGACGTGTTTGACGATCGACAGGCCCAGGCCCGTGCCACCGCTGTCGCGGGAACGGCTGGACGAGACGCGGTAGAAGCGTTCGGTCAGACGGGCCAGGTGCGTGGCGGGAATGCCAAAACCTGTATCGGTGACGGAGTAGGCGGCGCCTTCCGGCGTGCGGCGCCAGCGGATGACGATGCTGCCGCCGGTGGGCGTATAGCGCACGGCGTTGCTCACCAGGTTGGACAGCGCGCTGTGCAGATCCTTCGGCGAGCCGAGCAGGTCGGCGTCGGCAGTGGACTCCACGGCGATGTGGTGGCGTCCCTGGCTGAGTGCTTCGGCTTCCTTGCGGATCGTGGCGAGCAAAGGTGTCATCGGCACGCGTTCGTCGGTGACATGATCCTGGGTTTCCAGGCGCGACAGCGTCAGCAGGTCTTCGACGATCTGCCCCATGCGCTTGGACTGCGCACGCATTTCGCCAATCACCGGCGCGAGTTCCGGAATGTCTTCCGGGTCGATCAGTTCGAGATAGCCGTGGATCACCGTCAGCGGCGTGCGCAGTTCGTGCGACACGTTGGCGACGAAGTCGCGGCGGATCTGTTCGAGGCGCGTGAGGTGGCTGATATCGCGCGCCAGCAGCAGTCGCTGGCGACGACCGAAGGGCAGCAACGTTACATTGATGTGGCGATTGGGGTGACCCGGCGCCACGACATCGTTAAGCGGCTCATGCGCGCCGTCGCGCAGCCAGCCGGCCAGTTCCGTGGTGCCCAGGCGTTCTTCCAGGATTGCCCCGCGGTCCTGCGGTCGGCGCAGGCCGAGCAGATCTTCGGCGGCGTGGTTGAACCAGCGCACGTGTTGTTCGTTATCGAGGAGGACGACGGCATCTGGCAGGCTGCCGGCTGCACTGCGCAGATCGCGCAAACTGGAGGCGATTCGACGGGAACGCGTCATGAAACGGTCATGCTGGAGAGGGCTGATAGGGGGTGTTTGCGGCATCATGTGCCGCGTTTCATGACGAATCAGGGACAACAGCAAGACGGTTTCCACCACGCCGGCCACGGCGAGGCCCGTGGCGAGATCACCCGCCAGCCATCCGAGCAGCGCACCCAGCAGCAGGCCGGCCGCGGCGGCGGCCGTCAGTTTCCAGGTGCGGTCGAAAGGCTGTGGCATGGGGAATCAGCTCAAGAGCTTCCAAAGGGCAGGCAAGCATATCGGTTTCGCCCGACATGCCCGCAAGCCCCCGGTCCCGCGGGGCGCAACCCGCTTCAGATGCTGGCCGAAAAGCGATAGCCCGCGCCGCGCACGGTCTGCACCATGTCGTCGAGCTTCCACGGTTCGAGCGTCTTGCGCAGTCGGCGGATATGCACGTCGACCGTGCGTTCCTCCACGTACACGCTGCCGCCCCACACGTGGTCGAGCAGCTGTGCGCGCGAATAGACGCGTTCGGGATGGGTCATGAAGAAATAGAGTAGCCGGTACTCGGTCGGGCCAATCGGCACGGCATCGTCGCCCGCGAAGACGCGGTGCGCGGGGCCGTCGATGCGCAGGCCGCCGAGTTCGACGATGCCGGAGCCGTCGTCGCCCTGGCTGCGTCGCAGTACGGCTTTGATGCGGGCAACCAGCTCGCGGGTGGAGAACGGCTTGACCACGTAGTCGTCGACGCCGGCTTCGAGGCCATTGACGCGGTCCATTTCCTCGCCGCGCGCGGTGAGCATGATGATCGGGATTTCCCGGCTCAGCTCTTCCTTGCGCAGGCGGCGGGCCAGTTCGAGGCCGCTCGTGCCGGGCAGCATCCAGTCGAGCAGGATCAGGTCGGGCACCTGTTCCGCGATGGATAGCTGGGCGGCGCGCGCGTCGGCGGCGTGGGCCGCGTCCATGCCGGCTTTGCGCAGGGCAAAGGCGACCATGTCGCGGATCGATGCTTCGTCTTCGACGATCAGAATGCGCTTGTGCACGCGTATGGGTCCGCTGGGGGTAGGGGCCTGTGACGCAAATATTGCAGCGGGGTTATGTTACGCCGCGATGACATTTCACGGCGTTTGCGCAAATTGATCTGGAGACGGTGGCACCCGGAAGACCGGATTCGGGCGTCAATCAGCGTTGTCCGGCGCTGAAACACAGTCGCCCGGCGCAATTTTCCCCTTCCCGCTGAAGCTGTTGGGTGCGACCGTCCGGGTTGTCCTCCGTCTGCACCTTGCGCTTGCGCAGCTCCATCACCAGCGGGGTCAGGTCGCTGATGCGAGCCTGGATGCGGGCGCGGGCGTAGTAGTCCAGGTCCGGTCGCTTGAGCAGGCGCTTGAGCTGCTCCATGGCGTCGAAGGGCCGGCCGGACAGGTAGCTGGCATCGGCGTAGGCCTCGCCCGAACGAATGGCGTCACCCGCCTTCTCGGTGGCACGGGCAAAACTGCGGTAGAGCTCGGGCTCGTCGGAACTGTCGAGCATCGGGCGCAGCATGTCGGCGGCTTGCGTGGCCTCCGCCGTGCTGCCGTTGTCGGTCAGGGCCTTGGCGTAGCCCAGGGCGATGGCGCGGTTGCGGGGTGACTGCCGGTTGAGGTCGGCATAGATCACCAGCGCTTCGCCCCGGCGCCCGGCCTGGAGCTTTGCATCGGCCATGGCCAGCTGGATGATCTGGTTGTCCGGGTGGGCGGTCAAAAGGGGCTGGATCTGCTCCACGGCCTTGCCGCCATTGCCACTGCGCATCAGGGCCAGCGCGTAGCCATAGCGATTGGCCGGGGTATCGAACTCGCGCTGATGGTCGAAATTTGCAGCGTAGTACTTGGTCATCTGCAGCGCGTCGTCGGACAACACGCGGACGCGCTCACGCATCAGGGCGTAGCTGTCGAGCCCATCCTTGCCGCCACGGGTGGTGAGGGAAGTCGGGTCCTTGACGAAGGCGATGGGCGCCGTCGATTTCTCCCACTGCGCCTTTACCAGTGTGGAGGAGGTCGGGCGCTGCTTTTGTTCGGCGACGAGCGCCTGCGCGCGCGACTTCGCGTCGCTGATGCGCGAGAGGTTCACCGGGTGGGTCTGCAGCAGCTCCGGCACATCGCTGTCGCCACCGGCGCCCGCGCGCATGGTGTCCTGCATGCGTTCGAAGAATCCCGCCATGGCGTTAGGGTCGAAGCCAGCCTTGGCCAGCGTCTGGATGCCGACACGGTCTGCCTCGACTTCATCCTTGCGGGTGAAGTTGATCTGCCGCTGCATCATCAGGCCCTGGCCGCCCATCAGGACGGCACCGGCCGCATCGCCGGCATGCGCGCCCGCACCCGCGGCGATGGCGCCCAACAGCACCAGGGCCATCAGCGGAGCGTCTTTCTTGGACGACTCGAAGGCGCGCTGCAGGTGGTTCTGGGTGATATGGCCGATTTCATGCGCGATGACGCCGGCCAGTTCGCTTTCACTGTTGGTGATGTCGATCAGGCCGGAGTTGACCGCGATGTAACCGCCTGGCGCCGCGAAGGCATTGATCACCGAGTCCTTCACGATGAAGAACGAAAAGTGATCCTTGGGTTTGTCACTGGCCGCGACCAGGCGGTAGCCGAGGTCGTTGATGTAGTCGTCGAGCATGGCGTCATCGACCACCATGTCCAGGCCACGCATCTGTCTCAGCATGGCTGCGCCGTAGTCCTGGGCCTCCTGCGGCGACACCAGGGCATTGGCGGAGCTGCCCAGATCAGGCAGGCGGACGCCACCGTTGTCCTGCGCGCCCGCCGCGAAGGCCAGGCTGGCGCAAACCAGGGTGGTCAGGAGACGGCTTGGTAGGGTGCGTGGTGCCATGCGCATAGGTGGGAGACAATATCACTTGAGACCGCCAGTCATGGCGGCAGTTCAGTGTCAGCCGGGTTGCTTTCCCGGGGCTTGCCCCCACTTAGCTGACGTGTAAGGTAATCCCTCTACCGGAGTCCGTCGTGTCCAAGGCTGCACCCAAGATCGAGATCTATTCCACCGCCGTCTGCCCCTACTGCATTTCGGCCAAAAACCTGCTCAAGTCCAAGGGTCTGGAATGGCAGGAAGTGCGCATCGATACCGATCCGGCCCAGCGCGACGCCATGTTGACCCGCAGCGGCGGTCGCCGCACCGTGCCGCAGATCTTCATCAACGACCAGCATGTGGGTGGTTTCGACGATCTCGTCGCCGCCGATCGCAGCGGCAAGCTGGCCGATCTGCTTGAGGTGGCCGCATGAGCGGTGGCAGCGAGAAGGACCGCGTTGCCGAATTCACGGCATTCCGCAAGCGCATGAACGAACGGATCCTGGCCGAAGACAACCAGGTCGTCCGTCGCTTCTTCGCGCTGGATACCCAGACCTACAAGCCCGGCGCCCTGGATGTGAAGACCAAGGAGCTGCTGGGCCTGGTGGCCTCGATGGTGCTGCGTTGCGACGACTGCATCGCCTATCACGTTGCCCAGTGCAAGGAAGCCGGCGTCACCCGTGAAGAGTTCTTCGAAACCTTCAGCGTGGGCCTGGTGGTGGGTGGTTCGATCGTGATTCCGCATCTGCGTCGCGCCGTCGACTTCCTGGACCAGCTCGAATCCGGCACGGCTGACGACGCCGCCTGCTGCGACGACCACGCCTGAGCATGCGATCCCGAAGCCGCCGCCCGGCACCCGCCTGGCGGCGGCTTTGTCGTTTCCGGGCGGGCGGCGCGTGCGAGTTTATTCATCGCTCCATGCGAGGATTTGCATCGCCGGAAGCGGCCTCTTCACTGGCTGCGCATGGGGCCATCGGCGATAATTGAGGGGATTTGCAGCCTGCACATCCCTCGGCGGGCTGCCTGGATACCTAGGAGTTCCCCCATGAGCAAGACCATCGCCGTTATTCCTGGTGACGGCATCGGCCCGGAAATCATGAACGCCACCATCCGCGTGCTCGACGCGCTGGATTGCGGCCTGTCGTATGAGTTCGTCGATGCCGGCATGGTCGCGCTCGAGAAGCATGGCGACCTGCTGCCGGCCGCCACGCTGGAAACCATCGCCAGGCACAAGATCGCGCTGAAGGGTCCGCTGACCACGCCGATCGGCGGTGGCTTCACCTCGATCAACGTCACCCTGCGCCGCCACTTCGACCTGTACGCCAACGTGCGTCCGGCGATCAGCTTCCCGGGCACCAAGGCGCGATTCGACAACATCGACATCATCACCGTTCGCGAGAACACCGAAGGTGCCTACCTGTCCGAAGGCCAGACCCTCTCGGACGATGGCGAAGTCGCCACTTCGATCGTGCGCAACACCCGCAAGGGCAGCTCGCGCATCGTGCGCTATGCCTTCGAAATGGCCGTCAAGAAGGGCCGCAAGAAGGTCACTGCCGTGCACAAGGCGAACATCATGAAGACCAGTTCGGGCCTGTTCCTGAACGTGGCGCGTGAGATCGCCAAGGAATACCCGCAGATCGAATTCAACGAAATGATCGTGGACAACACCTGCATGCAGCTGGTGATGAAGCCCGAGCAGTTCGACGTGATCGTCACCACCAACTTGTTCGGCGACATCCTGTCGGATCTGTGCGCCGGCCTCGTCGGCGGCCTGGGTCTGGCTCCGGGCGATAACATCGGTACCGAAGCGGCCATCTTCGAGGCCGTGCACGGTTCGGCACCGGACATCGCTGGCAAGGGCATCGCCAATCCGTGCGCGCTGCTGCTGGCCGCTGCCGACATGCTCGATCACCTGGGCATGGTCGACAAGGGCAACAAGCTGCGTCAGGCCATTCGCGACACGATGGAAAACGACCGTGATGTAGTGACGCCGGACATCGGTGGCAAGGGCAGCACCGGTAGCTTCGGTGACGCGATCGTCAAGCGCGTCAAGGCCTGAGCCTCCCGGCTCGATCCATAAAAGAAGCCGCGGCATGCCGCGGCTTTTTTTGTGCCCGGTTCCGGCGCTTACCAGGACTTGCCCGGCTGGTAGGTGCCCGACGGCGTGTGGGCTGCGATGTTGAGGCGATTCCAGCTGTTGATCATGGTGACGAGCAAGGTGAGCATCACCAGTTCGTCCTCGCTGAACTGCTTGCTCGCTTCTTCGTACAACGCGTCCGTCACCGGGATAGCGCCATCGAGCCTGGTAAGCGCCTCGGCCCAGGCCAGTGCGGCGCGTTCGCGCTCGCTGTAGAAGGTCGCCTCGCGCCACGCCGGCAGCACGAACAAACGCTGGGAAGTTTCACCCGCCGCCAGGGCGTCCTTGCTGTGCATGTCCAGGCAGTAGGCGCAGCCGTTCATCTGCGACACGCGCATGAGCACCAGTTCGCGCAGCGGGCCTTCCAGCGAGCTGGCGTGGATCTGCGCGCTCAGGTCCATCAGGGGCTTGAACGACTTGAAGTGCTTCGGGACGGAAAAACGCGACATGACGAACTCCTTGGATGGTGCGGCTCGAATGAGCCGTTCAATGCAAGGACGCGGCAGCCGGCGGATTCGTGACAGCCGCGATACGCGCGAGTTTTTCCGGATGACGAATGGCGAGGGTGCCGGTGATCTTGTCGCCGTCGGACTCGATCCACATCACCGACGTGAGCTGGTCGCCCAGCCACTGGAAGATGGCTGGCACGCCATTGAGCATGCGGATTTCGCGCAGCATCGCGTAGGGGCGGGTGTTGTTCGCAATCTGCAGGTACAGGCGCGCGAGACGCTCGGCGCCGTGCAGCGGGCGAAGTGTGGCGGACGCGAGGCCACCGCCGTCGGCCACGTGGATGGCGTCTTCGGCGAACAGGGCCTGCAGCGAGGCAAGCGTCGGCTTTTCCATCGCTTCGATGAATCGCTGGAGCATGCGTCGCTGCTGCGCCGGATCGACCTGGAACCGCGGGCGATCTTCCTTCAAGCGCACCTTGGCGCGATGAACGCGCTGGCGGCAGGCGTCTTCGGTCATGTCGAGCATGCTCGCCACTTCGGCGTGGCTGTAGTCGAACACCTCGCGAAGCAAAAACGCGGCGCGCTCTTCGGCACTCAGGCGTTCCAGGATGAGCAGGAAAGACAGGCTCAGCGACTCGGCGCGTTCGAGCGCACCCGACGGTTCGTCGTCGGCGATGGCTTCGAAGTCTTCGGTCAGCGGCTCGGGCAGCCAGGGGCCGGTGTAGTGCGCGCGCTCCGTCTTGGCCCGGCGCAGGCGGTCCAGCGACAGACGGGTGGTGACCGTCACCAGCCAGGCCTCGGGATCGTCCAGGGCGTCCACGTCCTGATCGTGCCAGCGCAGCCAGGCATCGTGCAGGACATCCTCGGCATCGGCCGGGCGGCCAAGCATGCGGTAGGCCAGGCCGAACAGGCGCTGGCGGTGTTGCTGGAACAGGGCAGTCTGGGCGTCCATGGCGTACTCCTTGGTGGTCTCAACTCCTAAGGACGCGCCAGCCTGCCAGAACGTGACAGGCGCGTGGAGCGACTCAGCGCACGAACGGGTAGGGCGCCAGGAAGACCAGCCAGATCATCAGCACGATGCCGATGTACTTGAGCACGCGGAAGAGTTTGGGGTGCTTCTTCTTGAAGGCGCGGCTGCGCTCGCGGCCCTGTTTGTTCAGGGCGAACATGCGGTTCACGAAGCCAACTTTCTCCTGCTCGGAGTCGGTATTCGGCGACGCCGTGATCTTGCCCATGAAGGCGCCGACGCGATGGTTGATCGCGCTCATCCAGCGCGTGCGCAGCGGGCGCTCGACGTCGGCGAACAGGATCACGCGGGTCTGGTCGGTTCGATTTTCCGCCCAGTGGACGTAGGTTTCGTCGAACACCACGTCCTTGCCGTCACCCCAGGCGTGGATCTCGCCGTCAACAAAAATGCGGCAGTCTTCGGAGTTTGGCGTGATCAGGCCCAGGTGGTAACGCAGCGAACCGGCGAACGGATCGCGATGAGGATTGAGCTTGCTGCCCGGCGGAAGCAGGGCGAACATGGCTGCCTTGACGCTTGGGATGGCGTTGAGCAGCTTCACCGTTTCCGGGCAAAGCGTCTCGGCGGAGGCCAGCGGCTCGCCGTACCACTTCAGGTAAAACCGCTTCCAGCCCTGTTTGAAGAAGCTGTTGAAGCTGGCGTCGTTGTGCTTTTCCGCCGCGCGGATATAGCCCTCGTCGAACAGGTGCATGGCCTCCTCGCGGATGGCCTTCCAGTTTGCTTGCAGCAGGTCCAGTTGCGGGAAGCCGCTGCGGTCCAGAATTGGACGCGCCGGCACCGCTGAAAACGCGTACATCAGCAGGTTGTACGGCGCAAAGACGGCCGAGTGATCGACCAACTGGCGATCAAAGCGCAGCTTCGCGCGGCCGCGCAGGTGTACAGCCAGGACGCACAGGGCGAACAGCAGGAAGATGAGCAGCAGGATCAGGCGCGGAGCGAGGATCATGTCGGGGCGTCAGGCCGGTTCGGAAATATCCCCGCCATTGTACTCCCCGCCGGTGAACCGCTCTTGCTTCCCGTCAATGCGCCAGGACGTGGACGGGGCCGCCACCCGGGCGATAACTGCCCTGGAGCGCGCGCTGGACGTAGCCGATGGCGGCCTTCACGGCGGCGCGGGGCGTCTTGCCCTTGGCCAGCTCGGCGGCGATGGCCGACGCCAGCGTGCAGCCGGTGCCGTGTCCTTCGATCTTGAGGCGAGGGTGACGCAGTTCGAGCACGCCCTTCGCGTCAAAGAACCGGTCGACCACTTCCCCGCCGCGGGCATGGCCGCCTTTGAGGAGCACTGACGAGGCGCCGAGGCTCAGCAGGTCTTCGCCGGCCTGGTCGAGATCCTTGCGCGTGCGCAGCTCGCGTCCCAACAGGGCCTCGGCTTCGGGCAGATTGGGCGTGAGGACATCGGCCAGCGGAATCAGGTCATTGACCATCGCCGCGACGGCGTCTTCGGTCAGCAGGCGGGCGCCGCTGGTGGCGATCATCACCGGGTCGACCACCAGCCATGCCGGTTTGCGCTTGCGCATCTCGCGCGCCACCAGGCGCGTAATAGCGGCATTGCCAAGCATCCCGGTCTTCGCCGCGGCAATCGGGAAATCGTCGAAGACGGCGTCGATCTGGCTGCGAATGTGGCTGAGTGGCACCGCGTGGACGGCGGTGACGCCGCGCGTGTTCTGCGAGGTGATGGCCGCGATGACGGAGAGCCCGTGGACGCCGCGGGCATGGAAGGCCTTCAGGTCGGCCTGGATGCCGGCACCGCCGCCGGAGTCGGAGCCGGCGATGGTGAGGGCGATAGGTGGTGTGTGGGTCACGGCATGCGGCTATCGAAATCGGGATGGCAGCATACCTCTTTACTGCGTCATTCCGGCCTGCGCCGGAATGACGGCAGTTGAGTGGGAAATCGACTCATCCGTCTCGCGCCGGAATGACGATTTTAGTTACAGCGCCTCCGACGCAAAGTCCGCCAACCTCGACCGCTCGCCACGCCGCAGCGTGATATGCGCCGAGTGCTCCCAGTCCTTGAACCGGTCCACCGCATACGTCAGGCCCGACGTGGTTTCCGTCAGGTAAGGCGTATCGATCTGCTCGACGTTGCCCAGGCACACGATCTTCGTGCCCGGACCCGCGCGCGTGATCAGCGTTTTCATCTGCTTCGGCGTGAGGTTCTGCGCTTCGTCGATGATCAGGTAGCGCGACAGGAAAGTGCGGCCACGCATGAAGTTGAGCGAACGGATCTTGATGCGCGAAGCCAGCAGGTCATTGGTGGCCTGGCGACCCCAGCTGCCGCCTTCCTCCGGATTGGCGAGCACTTCGAGGTTATCGGTGAGCGCGCCCATCCACGGTGTCATCTTTTCCTCTTCGGTGCCGGGCAGGAAACCGATGTCTTCGCCCACCGACACCGTTGCACGCGTCATGATGATTTCGCGGTAACGCTGCTGGTCCATCACTTGCGCGAGGCCGGCGGCCAGCGCCAGCAACGTCTTGCCGGTGCCCGCCGTGCCAAGCAGGGTGACGAAGTCGACGTCCGGATCCATCAGTACGTTGAGCGCAAAGTTCTGTTCGCGATTGCGCGCCGCAATGCCCCACACGCTGTGATTGGCATGGCTGTGATCGTCGAGCAGCACCAGCGTGGCGTTTTCCTCGTCGACGTGCAGTACGCGCAGTTCGACGCTGTTCTCGCCGGGCAGGAACAGACATTGATTGGGGTACCACGCCTCGTCCTCACGGCGCTTGAGCTTGTAGAAGGTGCGTCCGCGTTCGTTCCACGATTGCACTTCCGGGTGGTGATCCCAGAAGTCCTCAGTGAGCTCCGTCGAGCCCGTATAGAGCAGCGCGAAATCGTCGAGCGCGCGATCGTTTTCGTAGTCTTCCGCATCGATGCCGTAGATCTTGGCCTTGATGCGCAGGTTGATGTCTTTGGTGACCAGGATCACCGCGCGATCCGGATTCTGGTCGCGCAGATCGATCACGGCGGCCAGGATCAGATTGTCGGCCTTGCCGTGGCCGTTGGTCGTGCGTTGCTGGAAATACAGTTTGCCGACGGCGTTGCCGCGTTTGAGCTTGATGCCCTGGGGGCTGATCAGTTCGATGCCATTGCTGATGCCGTGGCCGTTCCCCTGTTCGATCAGTTCATTGAGGAAGCGGCTGACCTGGCGACCGTTGCGCGAGACTTCGGAACCACCTTTTTTCTTTTCGTCCAGTTCTTCCAGCACGGTCATGGGGATGAACACGTCGTGTTCTTCAAACCGGAACAGCGACGTGGGATCGTGCAGCAGGACGTTCGTGTCGAGAGCGTAAATGCGCTTGCTTCCGGTCATACGGAAGTTGCCTCGCTGGCTGGCTGGTGGATGAAACGCGGTGCGTGGCGCACCGTGGCGTGCCGGTTCGTGCGACCGGCGCAAAAACGCCAGCCGTCCATGCCGCACGCGGAGTGCGGATGGTCGAGCTGGCGAATACCGGGGGATGGGGTCACTTCGTCGGGATAGCGTCGAGCACGGCCTGGGCATGGCCAGGCACCTTCACACTTCGCCATTCCTGCACGAGCTTCCCCTCCGGATCGATCAGGAAGGTACTTCGTACGATACCCATGTGACGTTTTCCATACAGCACCTTTTCGTGAATGACATCGAAGGCCTGGCACCAGATTTCCTCGGGGTCCGACACGAGCGGAAAAGGCAGCTCCTGCTTGGCGGTGAAGTTGGCGTGCGATTTCACCGAGTCGCGCGACACGCCGATGATTTCGGCGTTGCGCTTGCGGAACTTCGGGTACAGGTCGCGGAAGTCCTTGGCTTCGTTGGTGCAGCCGGGCGTGCTGTCCTTGGGATAGAAGTACACCACCACCCATTGGCCTTTCAGGCTGTCGAGCTTGAGTTCGCTTCCGTCGCCGGTGGGACCCTTGAGCTTGGGTGCTTTCTTGCCGATTTCAGGCATGGTTTCTCCTGCGGGGCCGTCACTGGCTCCGTCGTGCGGTTGAAGTGGGGACGGTGATGCGTGGCGCGTGCAGGCGTGGCGCAGGTTGAGGCGGTTTCACTCGTGCTGCAGACGGCATGCGCGCCATTCTCCGGAAGTGCTCTACGGCCCCAAGACTACTGCTTGCGAAGGGTAATGACAGCCCTTGCGGAGAGGTCGGCGGCTGGGCATGCTGGGCGTCCGGATGGCGTGCCGTCTCAGGCCCCCTGATCAGGGCGAAAAACGCCCCCGAGCCGCACTTCAAAACTTGACCGGATCCATGATGGCATCCAGGTTCAGGCCATCGCAGAACTCCAGGAAATCGTCACGCAGCGCCGCGATATGCGTATCGGCGGGAATGCCGACGGTGATCTGTGCCTGGAACATCGGGGCGCCGGTTTGCAGTGCCTGATAGCGCATCGAGCTCATCTGGTCGATGGCGATGTCGTGTCGATCAAAGAAGTCGATGATCTTGGTCAGGATGCCGGGTCGATCGGCGGAAATCACTTCAATCAGATACGGCAGGTGACGCGTCGTGGGTGCCCGGCCGTCGGTTCGGTAGTGCACCAGGTGGAGATCCTCCTCGCGTCCCAGTTTCGCCAGCGCCGATTCCAGCTTGGCGACCGCGTCCCACGTTCCCGTTGCGAGCAGTGTGAGCGACGTATCGGTGCCGATGGAGGTAACACGAGCGTCGGCCAAGTTGCAGCCGGCATCGGCCAGGCGTTTGGCCAGGCTCCGCAGCGGAGTACGGGCCGACGGCGTGAGCGTCTGGATCAGCAACTGGTTGTCGGAGCCTGTTCGCACGGAAGAACGGATCAAAGGAGTCAACCTGGGATTGGGCGCGCCGTTTCCGGCAAGAGGACGTCACGCCAGCTTAGAGCCTTGGCACGACGTCGGGAAGGGAGCGCCCGGGCTTACTTGTCGCCCCTGCGAGGGCGCAAGTAATATGCAGGGCTTGGCTTTGTCCGGAGTGACTCTTGGAAATCCGCGGAAGTATTTGCGCCCTGGCGACCCCTTTCGACGCCCAGGGGGCGCTCGATCTCGACGCCTACGGGCGTTTGCTGGATTACCAGCTGGCGGGTGGCACCCAGGCCGTTGTCGTGGCGGGTTCCACGGGCGAAGCCCACATGCTTGAGCACGATGAGTACGAGCGCCTGCTGGCGTTCGCCGTCGAACGCGTGGCCGGTCGCGTGCCGGTCATCGCCGGTACCGGCGAAGCGGGCACGGCCAAGACCGTGGCCCTGACCCGCCGCGCCAAGGCCCTGGGCGCGGACGTCGCCCTTGTCGTGGCGCCGTATTATGTGCGCCCGACTCAGGAAGGCCTGCGTCGTCACTTCCTCGAAGTGGCCGATCACGGCGGCCTGCCGGTCATCGTCTACAACGTGCCCGGCCGCACCTCGTGCGACCTGTTGCCGGAGACGCTGGCCGCGCTGCGCGACCATCCGGCCATCATCGGCATCAAGGAAGCGGTGGCATCGGACGAGCGCATTCGCGCCTGTGCGGAACTTGCGCGCGCGGATTTCGTCTATCTGTCCGGTGATGACGGTACGGCGGCCAAGGCCATGCTGTCCGGCGCCGCCGGAACCATCTCCGTGGTGGCCAATCTGGCGCCCAAGGCGTTCCGCTCGCTCTGCGATGCGGCCACGTCGGGCGATCAGGCGGCCACTTCCCGTTGCGACCAGCAACTGGCCCCCCTGGTGGAGGCGCTGAACTGCGCGCCCAACCCCATAGCGGTCAAGGCTGGCCTGCCGCAACTGGGCCTGGGGTCGGCGGCACCACGCCTGCCTCTGGTTGAATTGCAGGAAGGCCCTGACCGCGCCCGGATTACCGAAGCGGTGGCGGGTCTGGCATCCTTGGCGAATGCGGCTTGAATGAGCTGCCCGATTTATCAACGGAATCTCACCTAAATGAAGAAATCCCCGCTCGTCGTTGTCCTGCCGGTCCTGGCTCTTTCCGCCTTGTTGCTTTCCGGCTGCGGCATGTTCCGCTCGCAGAAGCAGTGGGAAACCGCCAAGCAGGAATCGCCGCTTGAGATCCCGCCGGGCCTCGACACCCCCAACAGCAGCGCCGCCCTGGTGATCCCGGAGCCGGGCGCCAACAACCCGACCTCCAATGGCGCGACCGCTCGCGTCGGCCAGAACACCGGTGCCGCCGTCATCGCTGACGGCTTCGTGCTGGGCGACAGCGTCGACAGCGCCTACCGCCGCGTCGGTCAGGCCCTGGAGCAAGGTGATATCGGCCAGGTCGTCGCGCACGACGACGATGCCCATACGTACACGCTCGCCGTAGTCGCTTCGGGCGCGCCCGCCCAGAAGTCCAGCTTCTTCGGCCGCATGTTCGGCAGCGGCAAGAAGGACGAGGCAACGGCTCCGACGGCTCCGGCCGCCAAGGATGCCGGCGGTGCGACCGGGCCGGCCCCGCGCCAGGTCCAGGTCACGATCAACGCCAGCGGCCAGACCGGCAGCGAGATTCGTGCCCAGGGCGATGCTGCGGCCGTGGCCAAGGTCATCGATTCGCTGAAGTCGCGTCTCGGCGGCTGATCGCCGGCAACATCGTTTCGAACGACGCCGCCTTCGGGCGGCGTTTTCGTTGGCGGGCGGGGATAATCGACGCTCCACCTCCGCATGGGCTGCCACCATGGCCGTCACACCGGGGCGCCATATCCGGCGCCTGCGCCGACTTCTCGGCATCAAACAGGTTGATCTTGCCGCCCGACTGTCGGTCACCCAATCGACGTTGTCGCGCTGGGAGAACGGCGTGTGGCCGGTGTCCGGGGCGCAGTACGACCAGGTCCTGGATCTGCTTCAGTCCGAGGGCCCCGCCGTCGATCCCTTGCTGCGCCGGCTGGTGGAATCGTCGTCGCTCAGGATGCACCTTATCTGCGATCGGACGCATCGCCTGCTGGCCGCCTCGCCGTCGCGTTGTGAGGCTTGGCGGTTGTCGGTGGCCGATTTGGCCGGAAGTTCGATGCTTCGTTATGCGACTGATTCGATCCTTGACGCCGAGGCGGCCTTGCACGACACGGACTGGTTCGACCGTCCCTCCGTCATGCGCGAACTGGAGACCGGAAGCAACGCAAGCGATGATGTGCCGATCGTTGCCAGCCGCGCCGTGTGGGAGCGATTGTGGCTTGCCGATGGCACGGCGGTTCGCCTCGTGACGACCTTGCCCGATCACGCATAAAACATGCGTTTCGACGCCGGCCACGCGTGCTTAGACTGGTGGTCCCGGTAAGCCACGTTGAAACAGCCAATGACGATTGTCGTTACAGGAAGTGCGGGGCACCTTGGCGAAGGCCTGATGCGCACGTTGCGTGCCGCAGGGCGCGACGCCATTGGACTCGACATCAAAGCCTCGCCCTTCACCGATCGTGTGGGTTCGGTCACGGATCGGGACGTCGTGCGCGACGTATTGCGTGGTGCCAGCTCGGTGATCCACGCGGCGACGCTGCACAAGCCCCACGTCGTGACGCACGCCCACCAGCAATTCATCGATACCAATGTCAGCGGCACGTTGTGCCTGCTCGAGTGCGCTGTTGAGGCGAAGGTCGGGTGCTTCGTATTCACCAGCACGACCAGCACCTTCGGGACGGCGCTGAACCCCGCGCCAGGCGAACCTGCTGCCTGGATTACGGAGGGCGTAGTGCCCGTGCCGAAGAACATCTACGGCGCGACGAAGCTTGGCGCCGAGCACCTGTGCGAGATGTTTGCCCACAAGAAACGGTTGCCAGTGGTGGTGCTGCGGACGTCGCGCTTCTTTCCGGAAGAGGACGATTCGGCCAGCGTGCGTCAGCGCTTCAGTCTGGACAATGCCCAGCTCAATGAGCTGCTGTATCGGCGCGTGGACCTCGACGATCTGGTCCAGGCCCACCTGCTGGCCCTGGAGCACGCGGCCCGGCTCGGATTCGGGCGTTTCATCGTCTCGGCCCCCAGTCCGTTCCGTCACGAACATCTCGCGACGCTTCGTCGGCACCCCTGGGATGTCGTTCGCGGCCTGTTTCCGGACGCGCAGTCGATTTACGGGGACCGGGGCTGGTCCATGTTCGATGAACTGGATCGGGTCTATGTCAGCCAGTCGGCTGTCGAATCACTGGGCTGGCGCCCTCGTTATGACTATGCCCATGCTCTCGCACATGTGGCGGCCGGGCGCGATTTCCGAAGTCCCCTGGCCGTGGCCGTGGGGCGCAAGGGCTACCACGACGTCGCGTTTGAGAACGGGCCCTATCCGGTCGAACAAGTCCCGGACCGGAGATAGACGGTGTGGACTGACACCCGTCCCCAACGAAAAAGCCGCCCGATGGGGCGGCTTCTTTCCCGGGGCGAGGCGGGCACTCAGCGCTGCAGCAGGTCCAGCTTGCCGGGCTTGTTTTCCCAGTCCTTCGCGTCGGGCAGGCCATCCTTGCGCTCGGTGATCACCGGCCAGCTCTTGGCCAGATCGGCGTTCAGGGCGACAAAATTCTCCTGGCCCGCGGGGACGTCGTCCTCAGGATAGATGGCATTGATCGGGCATTCCGGCTCGCAAAGGGTGCAGTCGATGCACTCGTCCGGATTGATCACCAGGAAGTTCGGGCCTTCATGGAAGGCGTCGACAGGGCAAACCTCGACACAATCCGTGTATTTGCACTTGATGCAGTTGTCGGTGACGACAAAGGTCATGCTGAGCGTGCCTGTGCGTGCCTATACAAATCGGGCCGGGCCCGTTCAGGCCGGGAAGTGGCGCTCCCTACGAGGTTCGAACTCGTGTTCCCGCCTTGAGAGGGCGGTGTCCTAGACCACTAGACGAAGGGAGCGAAAAGCACCGGAGCGCGCTAGTATAGCGGAATTGTCTGGTCCGGCAATGCCCGGGTCACGACGGATTCATGCCCGCAAGTCGTTCAATGGCGTGCCCCTGGCCGCCGAAGCACTTCCGGCTTGTGGGGCCCTCTGGCTGCAAGGATTCAAACCGCTTGAACTTGAAAGCAAGGAACGACGCCACGCCAACGCTGCGCATCATTCCGCGCGAGCAGCACAACATCTCGCGCAAGAACATCAGCAAAGCCGCGCTGCGCGTGTTGTACCGACTCAACGAAGCGGGCTTCGATGCCTATCTCGTTGGCGGTGCCGTGCGCGACCTGCTGCTTGGCGGTCACCCCAAGGATTTCGACGTGGCCACCAACGCCACGCCGGATGAGGTCAAGAAACTGTTCCGCAACTGCCGTCTGATCGGCAGACGCTTCCGGCTCGCCCACGTTGTCTATGGGCCGGAGATCATCGAAGTGGCCACGTTCCGTGGTACCGGTGAGGAAGACAGCGAGGGGGATCGTCACATCGTCGATGGCCGCATCGTGCGCGACAACGTGTGGGGTACGATCGAGGAAGACGCGATTCGCCGTGACTTCCGCGTCAACGCGCTCTATTACGACATCAGCGATTTCTCGGTGCGCGATTACGTCGGCGGCATACAGGACGTGGAAGATCGCGTGCTGCACCTCATCGGTGACCCGGCGACGCGTTATCGCGAAGATCCGGTGCGCATGCTGCGTGCCGTGAGGCTCGCCGCCAAGCTCAACTTCCGTATCGACGAGCGCGCCTCGGCCCCGTTCGAGGAACTAGGCCCGCTGTTGCTGGATGCCTCACCGGCGCGTCTGTTCGACGAATCGCTCAAGATGTTCCTGGCCGGTCATGGTCTCAAGAGCTTCCGCATGCTCGAACAGACGGGCCTGCTCAAGTTCATGTTCCCGGCCACGGCGCGCGCCCTGAAGCGTGGTGACAAGGCGCTGCGTATCCTGATCGAGCAAGGCCTGTCCAATACCGACGCCCGCGTCGTGGAAGGCAAGTCGGTGACCCCGGCCTTCCTCTTCGCCGTGCTGCTGTGGGGCGAAGTGCGTGACCTCGCCCACGCCTGGATGGTCAAGGGCGTGGATGCGAACGACGCCTGGGGCCGCGCGACGGCAAATGTGATTGCCGAGCAATGCCAGCGCGTGGCGATTCCGCGTCGCTTCACGCTGACGATGGAAGAAATCTGGTCGCTGCAGCCGCGCTTCGAGCAGGTGCAGCGCAAGAAGGTGTTCCGCCTGATGGCGCATCCGCGCTTCCGCGCCGCCTTCGATTTCCTGGCCCTGCGCGCCGCCGAGTCGCCGGCCATTCGCGAATTGGGTGAATGGTGGGCGCACGCCCAGCAGCTGCCGCATGAAACGCTGGCCGCAGCGCTGGCGGGTGTCACCTCGCCGCCGGAGTCGGGCGGAAAGAGTGAGGCGGTCAGTGCCGCGCCGAAAAAGCGCCGCCGTCGTCGCAAACCCAGTGGCGGAAAGTCGGGCGCAGCGTGACCACCGCCTACATCGCCCTGGGAAGCAATCTTGGGGATTCCGAAGCGCATCTGGAGCAGGCCGCCGATGCGCTGAACCAGTTGCCGGATACGCGCGTGACGGCGACGTCGCGCCTTTTCCGCACGCCGCCCTGGGGCCCCATCGCGCAGCCGCCGTTCCTCAATGCGGTGGTCGCCGTCGAGACAGGCCTGTCCCCCCACGCGCTGCTGGCATCCATGCTCGGAATCGAGCGCGCCGCCGGCCGCATTCGCGACCAGCGCTGGGGGCCGAGAACGCTTGATCTGGATCTGCTCCACATGGAGGGCGTGTCGCTGCATGACGAGGTTCTGACCTTGCCGCATCCGCGCATCGCCGAGCGTGCCTTCGTCCTGCTTCCACTCAACGACGTGGCGCCCAATCTGGTCATTCCGGGGCAGGGCGTCGTCGCCGACCTGCTGGCCGTGGCCGACCAGGCCGGCTGCGAGGTCATTCCTTGAGCCTTTCACACCCCTAGGCCGATAATCCCGGCTTGCCTTCCCCGCAAGGATTCCCCGTGTACGTCCAGAATGCCCAGGCGCCCGCCCGCAAAACCGTGACCGTTCCTGGCCTGCGCGCCATGAAGGCCGAAGGCAAGCGCATCGTGATGCTGACCTGCTACGACTTCAGCTTCGCCTCGCAGATGGAAATGGCCGGCATCGACGTGGTGCTGGTGGGTGATTCGCTCGGCATGGTGGTACAGGGACAAAGCAGCACGCTGCCGGTGACGCTGGACCACATGGTCTATCACACCGCCGCCGTTGCCCGTGGCCTCAAGTCCACCCTGCTGGTCACCGATCTGCCGTTCATGAGCGATCGCGACGTGCCGCACGCACTGGAGGCTGGCGCACGCATCGTGGGTGAGGGTGGTGCCGCCATGGTCAAGATCGAAGGTGCCGCACCACATATCCTCGAGATCATCCAGGCCCTCGATGAGCGCGTGATTCCGGTGTGCGCGCACCTCGGGCTGACGCCGCAGTCAGTGCACAAGTTCGGCGGCTTCCGTATCCAGGGCCGCGACCAGGATGCCGCCGATCGCGTGGTGGCCGAAGCCAAGGCCGTCGAGGCGGCCGGTGCGCAGTTGCTGGTGCTTGAAGGCGTGCCGTCGTCGCTGGGCAAGCGCGTGACGGACGCCGTTTCCATCCCGGTCATTGGCATCGGCGCCGGCCCGGATTGCGATGGCCAGGTGCTGGTGTTGCACGACATGCTGGGCGTCACGCCCGGCAAGCGCCCGAAGTTCAGCAAGGATTTTCTCGCAGGACGCGACTCTGTCGCGGCGGCTTTCGCCGCCTATGCCGAGGACGTGCGAAATGGCGCGTTCCCGGCTCCCGAACACTGCTTCAACTGAGAGAACTCCATGCAAACCGTGCAAGATGCCGCCGCGCTGCGCGCCTTGATCCGTGGCTGGCGCGCGCAGGGCCAGACGGTGGGCTTCGTGCCCACGATGGGTAACCTGCATGCCGGGCACTATTCGCTGATCAAGGTGGCGCGCGCCCGCGCCGATCGCGTGGTGGCGAGCGTGTTCGTCAATCCGACCCAGTTCGGTCCCAACGAAGATTTCGAGCGCTACCCGCGCACCCTGACCCAGGACCAGGTTGGCCTGGCCGAAAACGGTTGCGACCTGCTGTTCGCGCCGGAAGTGGCCACGATGTACCCGTTCGGCATGGGACAGAGCGTGTCACTGCACGTCCCCGGCATTACCGATACGCTGGAAGGCGCCCATCGCCCGGGTCACTTCGACGGCGTGGCGACCGTGGTCTGCAAGTTGTTCAACCTGGTTCAGCCGGATATCGCCGTCTTTGGACAGAAGGATTTCCAGCAGCTCAAGGTCATCGAGCGCATGGTGAAGGACCTGTCCCTGCCGGTGAAGGTCATGGGCTCGGCCACGTCGCGCGCCGACGACGGCCTGGCCCTCAGCTCCCGCAACCAGTACCTCAGCGCCGAGGAGCGGCTCCTGGCGCCGCATATCCACGCCACGCTGGGGCAGATGCGTGACCTTATGGCCAAGGGGCATGCCTGGCGGGTGGTCGAGCAGGCCGCCACGGCCAAACTGACCAAGCTGGGTTTCGAGCCCGATTACACGGCCATCCGCCGTGTCGAAGACCTCTCCGAGCCGGCCGATGACGAGAAAACCGGCCTGGTGGCCCTGATCGCGGCCCGCCTCGGCAAGACGCGCCTGATCGACAACTTGTCCTTCGACTGACCCGCCCCCAATTAGCCGCCATCTGGCACCGATGTTGCGGTGCACGGTCGACGGCTAGATAATTGCGGGCTACGCAGACGGTTTCTGCTGGAAGTAACGTCATGAATCTGAACATGCTCAAGGCCAAGATCCACCGCGCGACGGTGACCCATGCCGAGCTGCATTACGAAGGCTCCATTGCCATCGACGGCCTGCTGCTCGATGCCTCCGGCATTCGCGAGTACGAGCAGATCCATGCCTGGAACATCAACAACGGCAAGCGCTTCGTCACCTATGCGCTGCGTGCCGAAGAGGGGTCGGGCATTATTTCGGTGAACGGCAGCGCCGCCCACCGCGCCCAGCCGGGCGACCTGGTCATCATCGCGGCCTTCTGCCAGCTCTCGGAAGCCGAAGTCGAGCAGTTCCAGCCGATGCTGGTGTACGTGGACGCCGACAACCGCATCTCGCACACGAACCGTTCCATCCCCAAGCAGATGGCCGCCGCCTGATCGCGCCGGCGGACCGCCTCCAGCGGCCCGTGACCGTTCGAACATGACGCCCGCTGATGCGGGCGTCATGCTGTCCGGGCCCCGCCGTGGCGAAGGAGGGCGGCAGGCTGGAGCACGCTTGGTGCGCAGCACCGTAAATCGGTGGGGCTTGCCCCCTACGCAGCGACGGTAAAGCCGTTCTAAGATCGGGGTTCTGTTCCGCATTGCAACGAGAGCCCATGTCGCCCCAGCGCAGTCCGTCCTTCCTGGCAGAGCACGTCGAGCGCCTTTCGCGCATCCATCTGCGCGACCTCCTCAAGGACACCGAGCGCGGTGACCGCCTGCGCTATCGCGTGGGCCCGGTGCTGCTCGACCTCAGTCGCCAGAAAATCGACGGCCTCGCCTGGAAGGCACTGGGCGAGCACGTCGAGGCCAGTGACTGGCAGGGCGCTCGTGACGCCATGTTCAGTGGTGCCCCGATCAATACCTCGGAGAACCGGGCGGTGCTGCACACCGCGCTGCGCGCCAGCGGATCCCGCCTGCCGTCGCCGGCGCCGCGCGAAGTCCTGCAGGAAGTCGAAGAGACCCTGCAACGCATCGAACGCCTGATCCAGGCGATCGAGCGCGGCGAAGCCGCCAGCATGGGCCTGCCGACGACGATCACCGACGTGGTCAATATCGGCATCGGCGGTTCGGACCTCGGTCCCCGCCTGGCCGTGCGTGCTTTGACGCCTTTCCATGTGCCGAATCTGCGCAGCCATTTCCTCACCAACGTCGATGGCCAGGCCGCGCATGAATTGATGCGTCAGCTCGATCCGAGCCGCACGCTCGTGATTGTCGTATCCAAGACCTTCACCACGCAGGAAACGCTGCTCAACGGCAACGTCATGCGCGACTGGATCATGCGCTCGTACGATGGCGACCCGCGCGCCGCGGCGCGCCATTTCCTCGCGGTCAGTGCCAACACGGCCGAGGCCGAGCGCTGGGGCGTGCCGACCGCGCATATCTACCCGATGTGGGATTTCGTCGGTGGTCGTTTCTCCATGTGGTCGGCGGTGGGCTTGTCGCTTGCACTTGCGATTGGCATGGAACACTTCCGCTCCCTGCTGGCTGGTGCCGCGCGCATCGACGACCACTTCCGCAGCGCGCCGTGGCATGAAAACCTGCCGGTCGTGCTGAGCCTGGTCGAATTCTGGAACCGCAATGGCATGGGCACGACGAGCCGGGCGGTGGTGCCGTATGCCGACCTGCTGTCCGACCTGACGTCGTATCTGCAGCAGTTGGAGATGGAAAGTCTCGGCAAGCAGGTGACGCCGGCCGGCGAACCCGTGGCGCAGTCGACCTCGCCGGTGGTGTGGGGCAGCGTCGGCACGAACGCGCAGCACGCGTATTTCCAGTCGCTGCACCAGGGCACCGACGTCGTGCCGCTCGAATTCATCGGCGTTGTTCGCCCGGCGCATCCGCTGCGTAGCAATCACGATGCGCTGTTGTCGAACTTGCTCGCGCAGGCTGCGGCGCTCGCCCTGGGTAAGACCTTCGACGAAGCCCTTGAGGAGTCTCCCGCTGGCGATGATCAGGCACGTCGCGTGCTGGCCGCCCAGCGCACGTTCCCCGGCGATCGTCCGAGCACCGTCATGTTGCTCGACTCCCTGGCGCCGGAGAGTCTTGGCGCATTGATTGCGCTCTATGAGCACAAGGTTTTCATGCTCGGTCACCTGTGGGGCATCAACGCCTTCGACCAGTGGGGCGTGGAGCTGGGCAAGTCCATTGCCCGTCAGATCATGCCGGCGCTCGACGGTTCGTCGGACGACCTGAGCGCATTCGACTCCGGCACGCGCGCGTTGATCGAGGTGATTCGGGAGCGTTGAGTTCCGTGGCGCTCAGGCCGCTGCGCCATGCCGGCGGAGCGCCCAGGCCACGTGTTCGCTGACCACATCCGACGGGGAATCCGCGCGAGCCTGTAGTGCGGCGATGATCGCATCGCCGGAAGGCGCATTACCAAGCGCCACGGCAATGTTGCGCAGCCAGCCTTCGTAACCCGTTCGGCGAATGGCCATGCCTTCGGTACGACGGAGAAATTCCTCTTCGCTCCAGGCGAAGAGCTCCACAAGCCTGGCGCCATCAAGGCTGTGGCGCGGAGCGAAGTCGGGTTCCTGCGCGTCCTGGGCGAACTTGTTCCAGGGGCAGATCAGCTGGCAGTCGTCGCAGCCAAAGATGCGGTTGCCCATCGGCGCGCGCAGGTCTTCCGGGATGCTGCCTTTCAGCTCGATGGTCAGGTAGGAAATGCAGCGGCGCGCGTCGAGGCGATAGGGCGCGACGATGGCCTGCGTGGGGCAGATATCGATGCATTTGCGACAGGTGCCGCAGTGCGCGGAGGCAGGTTCATCGATGGGTAGCGGCAGGTCGGTGTAGAGCTCGCCAAGGAAAAAATACGAACCGGCGCGACGGTTGATCAGGACAGTGTGCTTGCCGATCCAGCCCATGCCCGCGTTGCGTGCGAGCGCCTTTTCCAGCACCGGCGCGGAATCCACGTAAGCGCGATAGCCGAAATCGCCCACCTGCGCGTGGATCCGTTCCGCCAGCTTCTGCAGGCGGTTGCGCATGAGCTTGTGGTAGTCGCGGCCCAGTGCATAGCGGGCGACGTAGCCTTCCTCAGGATGGTCGAGCACGTCCCACGCATTGCGCGTGCCCGGAGGCACGTAATCCATGCGCACGGAAATCACGCGGGCGGTGCCGGGCTCGAGTTCGGCGGGGCGGCTGCGCTTGGTGCCGTGGCGAGCCATGTAATCCATTTCGCCGTGCAGCCCGTCGTCGAGCCAGCGCTTCAGATGCCCTTCGTCTTCCCCCAGGTCGGTGCCGGCAATGCCCGCGTCGGCAAAGCCGAGCTCGCGGGCCCAGCGCTTGATGTCGCGGGCGAGGGCGGCGTAGTCGTGGGCGGGCGGGGCGGCGGTCATGGCCCTATTGTAGAGGGTCGGGTTGTCATGGCCGTGCGCACTCTATACTTCGGCACCATGAAGCCCATGCCGCACAGCCACGATCTGTACACCGTCGCGCAGGTTCGTGCGCTCGACCGTCGCGCCATCGACGCTCTGGGCATTCCTGGTTTCGAACTCATGCGCCGCGCCGCTGCCGCGGCGTTTGCGAGCCTGCGCCGGCACTGGCCGGATGCCATGCGTATCGGTGTGTATTGCGGTCCCGGCAACAATGGCGGCGATGGCTATTTGCTCGCTGCCATGGCGCGCGATGCAGGCCTTGGCGTGGTTCTGTTCGCCTTGCCTGGAGATCTTCACGGTGACGCCGCCCTTGCGCGCGACGCCTATCGCCAGGGCGGTGGACTGGTGCATGACTGGGATGACGCCGCTTTCCTGGTCGATGTGGACGTGCACGTGGACGCGCTCTATGGCACCGGGCTTTCTCGCGCGCCCTCGGGCTGCGCCGAACGTCTGGTGGTCGCGCTCAACGCGTCGAAAACGCCTGTGCTGGCCATGGATGTGCCATCGGGCCTGAATGCCGACACGGGCGCCTGCCCCGGGCAGGCCGTCATGGCCGACGTGACCACGAGCTTCATTGCGGCCAAGCGCGGGCTGTTTACGGCGCAGGCAGCGGGATACGTGGGAAAGATCGAATTGCACACGTTGTCCTTGCCCGAATCACTGTGGGAGGGCTCAGCGCCGGACGCCACGCTCATGCAACCGGAAAGCCTGCCCCGGCGTTCGCGGGTGGCCCACAAGGGCAGCAACGGACACGTGCTTGCGATCGGTGGCGAAGCGGGATTTGCGGGCGCGATCCGCCTGTGTGGTGAGGCGGCCCTGCGTGCCGGTGCGGGTCTCGTCAGCGTGGCTACGCGCGAATCCAACATCGTCGCGCTCAATGCCGCGCGCCCGGAGTTGATGGCGCATGCGGTGGAAGGCCCCCAGGCGCTGGCGCCGCTGCTTGACCGCGCGACGGTGCTGGCCGTGGGGCCGGGGCTGGGCAAGGGCGCATGGGGTCACGCCCTATGGCTGACGGCGCTCGATAGCGCCCAGGCGCTGGTCCTCGACGCCGACGGGCTCAATCTGCTCGCCGACGAACCGCATGAATTTCAGCAGCCCGCCGTGCTGACGCCACATCCGGGCGAAGCCTCGCGATTGCTGGGTATGCCCGTCGCCGACATTGAGGCCGATCGGTTTGCCGCCGTTCGCGCGCTGGCGGCAAAGTATCGGGCGGTGGCGGTGCTCAAGGGCGCCGGCTCGCTGGTGGCGCATCACGATGGACGCGTCGTGGCGTGTCCCTGGGGCAATCCAGGTATGGCATCCGGTGGCATGGGCGATGTGCTTACCGGTGTGATTGCTGCCTTGCTGGCGCAGGGAGGCGATGCGTGGCATGCCGCGTGCCTCGGTGTCGCCTTGCACGCGCGGGCGGGCGATGCGGCCGTCGGCGACGGTGAACGCGGTTTGCTGGCGAGCGATCTTTTCGTGCCACTGCGCCGCCTGATCAACGGAAGGGAAGCATGAGCGACAAGGTTTGGCACCTGCCCGACGAATCGGCGACGACGGCGTTCGCGCAGTCGGTGGCGCGCGCGGTTGATGGCGGCGTCGTCGTCTATCTGCATGGCGATCTGGGCGCTGGCAAAACAAGCTTCGCGCGTGCACTGCTGCAATCGCTGGGCGTGGGCGAGCGGGTGAAGAGCCCGACGTACAGCCTCATGGAGTCGTATCCGTTGCCGGGACGTACCGCCTGGCACCTCGACCTGTATCGCATCGCCGATCCCGGTGAACTGGAATGGCTGGGGCTGGAGGCGCTCGCCGAGCCGTCGGCCCTGGTGCTGGTCGAGTGGCCCGAGCGCGGCATGGGCGCTTTGCCCCCAGCTGATATCCGCGTCGATCTGTCCTATGAGGGAAGGGGTCGCCAGGCCCTCATGACCGCGCTCAGTCCCCGTGGCGAGGGCCTCGTGAAGCGCCTGGATTCGAACTAAGTATCGATCCCGGTTGAGATTTTTTGGCCTCGCTTCGGTTGGGAAAGAAGCGTTCTGGCAGCGCGGTTTGCGGCCGATTCCTGATCGGATTCTGACGAATCTTTTGCAGGTTGTGGAATTTCAAGGGAAAAGGCTTGATTTCACAAAACTGGTGCGCTTCAATTCAGCGCCATGAGGGGACATCAGACTCGTCTAGCGCTGTTTGCCTGCTTCGCCGCTGCGGCGATCGCGCCGTTTGGTGCCGTTTTTGCTGCTGACGTCCAGTCCGCCCGCGTCTGGGCCGGCCCCGAATACACCCGCCTGGTGCTCGATGCGGGTTCGGCCATCCAGTACAAGGTGCGCCAGGACGGCAATCAGGTGCTGATTGATCTCGAAGGCAGCAAGCTGGCTGGCGGATTTTCCGCTCCCGGCGCGCAGGGCCTGTTCAAAGGCATGGAATCGAGCCAGCAGGGCGGCAAGCTCCAGCTGACGGCCAAAGTGGCCCCCTCCAGTCGCTTCAAGGCCTTCGTGCTCAAGCCGCAGGCCGACTACGGCTACCG
The DNA here is from genome assembly GCF_004322705.1 of Dyella terrae. Classification (NCBI taxonomy): domain Bacteria; kingdom Pseudomonadati; phylum Pseudomonadota; class Gammaproteobacteria; order Lysobacterales; family Rhodanobacteraceae; genus Dyella; species Dyella terrae. The sequence goes on from NZ_SIZZ01000001.1 coordinate 376,289, forward strand.
GCTCGTGGTCGATCTGTACCCCGGCTCGGCGTCATCCAGCACCGTTGCCGAAGCGCCGGTGGCCAGCACGTCGGCACCTGAGCCGGCCCCCGTGACCTTGCCGGTGGCCGTCAAGGACCCGATCACCCCGACGCGCAACAGCATCAAAAGCACGCAGAGCGGCATGGCGTCCACGCGCCAGGCGGCGGCGCTGCTCAATGGCGAGCGCAAGGTGGTGATTGCCGTCGATGCCGGTCATGGCGGACAGGATCCGGGCGCTCACGGCCCCGGCGGCACGCTGGAAAAGAACGTCACGCTGGCCGTGGCGCGCGAACTGGCCGACCAGATCAACAAGCAGCCCGGCATGAAGGCCGTGCTGACGCGCAGCAGCGACTTCTTCATTCCGCTGAAACAGCGCTACCAGATTGCCCGACAGAACAACGCCGACCTTTTCGTTTCCATCCATGCCGATGCGTTCATCAATGGCGATGCCCGTGGTTCCTCCGTCTGGGTGCTGTCGCCCCGCGGCAAGACCAGCGAAGCCGCCCGTTGGCTGGCCGATCGTGAAAACCGCGCCGACCTGATTGGCGGCGTATCGCTGGACGACAAGGACGACAGCCTGGCCGCGGTGCTGCTCGATCTGCAGCAGGGCTACGCCATGCAGGCCAGCGAATCGGTGGCCGGCAACGTGCTTCGTGCCCTGGGCGGCATGGGTCCGACGCACCGTGGCTATGTCGAGCGCGCCAACTTCGTCGTGCTGCGCTCGCCGGACGTCCCGTCGATCCTCGTGGAAACGGCTTTCATCAGTAACCCGGACGAAGAGCGCAAGCTGCGCGATCCGAATCACCAGTCCCGTCTGGCCGAAGCCGTAATGGGCGGCGTGCGCAACTATTTCGAAGCCACGCCACCGCCGGGTACGTGGTTTGCCGCGCAGGCAGCGCGCAGAAACGGCACGGCCGTGGCGTCGGTGGCTTCCGCCGGTGACGACAGCGACGATGCGGATTCCGAGGCGACAACGAAGGCGGTCGCCAAGGCCGTGGCGGTCAGTTCCGGCAAGGCTGTCGCCCGCGCTGACGACAACGTGCGCGACATCCATCGTGTCACCCGTGGCGAGAGCCTGCGCAGCATCGCCAAGCAGTACGGCGTGAGCATCAGCGCGCTGAAGTCGGCCAATCGCATCAGTGCCGATACGGTGCAGGCCGGCACGGTCCTGGCCATCCCCTCGACCTGATTTCCCCGGCTGGATTTTTGGACTAGGCGCCCCCGCGCGCAGGCTCTAAGCTTGCGCGATGGCTTCCATTCGTCCGCTTCCCCCCGAACTCATCAACCAGATTGCCGCCGGCGAGGTGATCGAACGTCCGTCGTCCGTGGTCAAGGAACTGGTGGAAAACAGCCTTGATGCCGGCGCGACGCGCATCGAGGTCGATATCGAGCAGGGCGGTTCGCGCCTGATCCGCATCCGCGATGATGGCGCCGGCATCGCGCCGGACGAGCTGGCGCTGGCCGTGGCTTCGCACGCCACCAGCAAGATCGGCAGCTTTGACGATCTTGAACACGTGGCCAGCATGGGCTTTCGTGGCGAGGCGCTGGCTTCCGTTTCCTCGGTCGCTCGCTTTTCGCTGACGTCACGCGCACGCAACCAGGACACGGCATTTCGCATTGAAGTGGACGGCGGCAAGATCCAGACCGCGCGGCCCGCGCAGCATCCGCAGGGCACCAGCGTGGAAGTGCGGGACCTGTTCTACAACGTGCCGGCGCGAAGGAAATTCCTGCGCGCTGAACGCACGGAGTTCGCACATATCGACGACTTGCTGAAGTCACTCGCTCTGGCCCGTCGCTCGGTGGAATTTCGCCTCAGCAACAATGGCAAGCCGACGCGCATCCTCAAGGCCGCGCGCGATGATGCGTCCACGCTGCAACGCGTCGCCGAAGTGATGGGGGACGAATTCCCGGCGCAGAGCCTGCATGTCGATCACGCCGTGGCCGGGCTGCACCTTTCCGGTTGGGTGGGGTTGCCGACCGCGTCGCGTTCGCAGGCTGATTCGCAGTACTTCTATGTCAACGGCCGGCTGGTGCGTGACCGCATCGTGGCGCATGCCGTTCGGCAGGCTTACGCCGACGTACTCTTCCACGGGCGTCACCCGGCGTTCGTGTTGTATCTGGAGCTCGATCCGGCCGGCGTCGACGTCAACGTGCATCCGGCCAAGCATGAGGTGCGCTTCCGCGAGCAGCGGTTGGTGCACGATTTCCTGTTTCGCACCTTGCACGAGGCGTTGGCGCAAACGCGCGCCGGCGCGTCGCTGCCTTCGCCGACGTCTGAGACTATGCCAGTCGCCGCGGGAGCCTATGGCCGCGAGCCTCTGACGACCACGCCTGCCTGGTCTGGCCAGTTCAATCAGAGTCGTTTGAGCCTGGGCGTGCGTGACGAGCCGCTTGCCGCTTATGCGGCACTTGTCGGTGAACAGGCCAGCGTCAGCGAGTCGATCGTAGCGCCGGCTTACGTGCCGATGCCGCCGGCGCAGGCCGATGAAGTGCCTCCACTGGGCTTCGCCATCGCCCAGCTCAAAAGCATCTACATCCTGGCGGAAAATGCGCACGGGCTTGTGCTGGTCGACATGCATGCCGCGCATGAGCGAATCACCTATGAAAAACTGAAGGCCGGGCGTGCCTGCAGCAACCTTCGTTCGCAGCTGATGCTGGTGCCCTTGCACGTGGCCGTCAGCGCCAGGGAAGCCGCTGCTGCCGAGGAACACGCCGACGCGTTGGCGGAGTGGGGGCTGGAGCTGTCCCGCAGTGGCCCGTCGGGCGTTGTCGTGCGACGGATTCCCGCGCTGCTGGAAGGCGCGGATGTCGCGCAGCTTTGCCGAGACGTGCTGGCTGAGCTGGCCTTGCACGGCAGTTCGCGTCGCCTGCAGGAGCTCGAGAACGAATTGCTGTCCACCATGGCCTGCCACGGGTCCGTGCGGGCAGGGCGCCGTTTGACCCTCCCCGAAATGAATGCACTGCTGCGCGAAATGGAAGCCACGGAACGCTCCGGGCAGTGCAACCACGGTCGTCCAACCTGGACCCAGCTGAGTCTGGGTGAGCTGGACAAGCTGTTCCTGCGCGGTCGCTGATCGCACTTGTGCTGCCCGCAAATGGACGTCCATATTGCTATTTCACCAACAGGGGAATGGGTCCATGCTGCGTCGCGCTGCTTTTGTCGTTGCCCTGATATCCGGAGTCACCTACGTGCACGCTGATACCTCTTCGCCTGTCCCTGCCGCTTATCAGCAGGAGATCCAGCAGTGGCGCGACAAGCGCGTTGCCAATCTCACCAGTCCCACCGGCTGGCTGAGCCTGATTGGCCTTGAGTGGCTGAAGGAAGGCGACAATCGCGTCGGCAGCGCGGCGGACAACGACATCGTGCTGACGGCCGGTCCGGCCCATCTGGGTGCCATCCACCTGGATGCGCATGGCGCCATGCATATCGTCCTGGCCGACCATGCCGGTGCCACGATCGATGGCAAGTCCGTGCGTGAGTCCGCCCTGGTCGATGACATGCATGCGGGCGAAGCGGGCCCGACTCTGGTGGCCTTCGGTTCAGCGAGTTTCTTCGTGATCGACCGCGAGGGGCGCAAGGGTCTGCGCATCAAGGATACGGCTGCCCCGACGCGCAAGAGCTTCAGCGGCATCGATTATTTCCCCGTCGACGCTGCCTGGCGCATCGAGGCGGAATGGGTGCCCTTCGATCCGCCGCAGACGCTGGAAATCGGCACCGTGATCGGCACCATCGAGAAGGTCGACGTGCCAGGCAAGGCGGTGTTCCATCATGACGGCCACACGTTCGAGCTGCTCCCGTACCAGGAGGAACCGGGCGGCGAGCTGTTCTTCGTCCTGGCCGACCAGACATCCGGTCGCGAGACCTACGGCGCGGCGCGCTTTCTGTACGCGGCATTGCCGAAAGACGGCAAGGTGATCCTGGATTTCAATAAGGCCTACAACCCGCCGTGTGCCTTCACGCCGTTCGCGACCTGTCCGTTGGCGCCGCCGGAGAATCGGCTGGATGTAGCGATCCGGGCGGGCGAGAAGAAGTACACGGGCGGACACTGACGGCCCTGCAAACGAAAGACCCCGGCGCTGACCGGGGTCTTTTTCCTGGATCAGGCGTCGAGGGCTCAGCGGCCCTTGAATTCAGGTTTGCGCTTCTCAAGGAAGGCCGACGTGCCTTCGCGCATATCGTCGGTCGAGAAGGCCAGCGCAAACGCCTGCGTTTCAAACTCCAGGCCCTGATCCAGGCTGGTCTCGCCCCCTTGCAGCACGGCGTCGAGGATGCCCGCTGCGGCCAGCGGCGCCGACGCGGCAAGCTGATCGGCGAGGGTGTTCACCGTCTCGTCCAGCGCCTCGGGCGCGACGACGCGACTGACGATGCCCAGTTCGTAAGCACGCTGGGCCTGGATCAGCGCACCTGTCAGGCACAGCTCCAGGGCGGCCTGGCGACCGGCCAGGCGCAGGAGGCGCTGGGTGCCGCCAAACCCCGGGATCAGGCCCAGGTTGATTTCCGGCTGGCCGAACTTCGCCTTCTCGCTGGCGATGCGCAGGTGGCAGGCCATGGCCAGCTCCATGCCGCCGCCAAGGGCAAAGCCCTGGATCCGCGCCACCACGGGCTTGCCCAGGCGTTCGATGCGCGTCATCAGCTGTTGGCCGGCACGGGAAAAGCCTTGCGCCTGGGTCGGTGTGTAGCCATTCATTTCGCTGATATCCGCACCAGCGACGAAGGCCTTCTCGCCCGCGCCCGCGAGGATCACGGCACGGACGCTGTCGTCCTGGGCCGCCTGGTTGAAGGCCAGGGTCAGCTCGTTGAGGGTGTCACGGTTGAGCGCATTGAGCTTGTCCGGGCGGTTCACGGTAATGGTGCGGACCGCACCGCGGTTGCTGACTTCGAGGTTGCGATAGGCCATGTACGGAACTCCGGCAAGGGCAAACCGCCATGGTAGCAGCGGGAACCTTTGTCGCCGTGTGTGTTCTCAGACCCGTCCGACGGCTCCGGCAGGAGCCTGTGGCGGGTACGGCGCGGCGCCGGCCTGCGGTTCTGTGGGTTGTTGTCCCTGGCAGGTGCAAGCGTTTTCGCTGCACAACCTCGGCAAACCCCTTAGGATGTCCGGGCTCGCGCGCCGCGATGGAGGAATGGCATGACTCGACTGCGTTGGATGGCCTTGGCCTTGACCCTGCTGGGTGCGGTAGCTCACGCGCAAAGCAGTGGCACGGCGCCGGACGCGCAGGGTGGCAAGTTGGACAAGAACAAGTTGTCCTATGCCATCGGCTACCAGATCGGCAGTCAGTTCGCGAGCGGTGATCCCGACGTGGATATCGCCGTCATGCAGCGCGCCATCCAGGACGCGTATTCCAAGCGCAAGCCGACGGTGTCCATGCAGGACATGCACGAGCAGTTGCGCACCCTGGACAAGCACATGCACGACAAGGCCGTGGCGGAGTTCCAGCGCGTCGCGCAGGCGAATGCCCAACGCAGTGCGGCCTACCTGGCCAGCAACCGGCAGAAGCCGGGCGTGGTGCAGCTGCCATCGGGCATCCAATACCAGGTGCTCAACAAGGGCGACGGCAGGGACCAGCCGGCGCTCAACAGCACCGTGACAGTCAATTTCCGCGCCATGCTGATCGACGGCACCGAATTCGACAGCTCCTGGGCACACGGTGCGCCGGTGAGTTTCATCGTCAACAACAAGGTCATCCCCGGCTGGCAGGACGTCATCCAGCGCATGCATGTCGGCGACAAGTGGCGCGTGGTCATTCCGCCGGCCCTGGCTTACGGCGAGCGCGGCGATCTGCCGCGCATCGGTCCAAATGAGGCCCTGGTGTTCGAGATCGAGTTGCTGGAAATCAAGCAGTAAGCCATCTCGCACGGCCGATTCACCCAAGCGTCCGTCCAGTCGCTAAAATAGGGGTTCATGTCGAACCCTTACATTGTCCCCGCACCTATCCTCAGTCCTTGCATCGGCATCTGCCGACTGGACGAGCGTGGCCTTTGCGAAGGTTGTTTCCGTACGGGCGATGAGATCGCGCGCTGGCGCAGCATGAGCGACGCCGAACGTACGCGTTACATGGACGAGATCCTGCCCGAGCGGGAAGCGTCATGAGCGATAGCGACCCGCTATCGCCACTGCTTCCGGCCCTGTTGCCGCTGAATACCCCGCCCCAGGGGCCCTCCTGGAACCACAGCGAAATGAGCGAGTTGATCGGCGATACGCCGCGTCGACCTGCGGCCGTGCTGTTGGGGTGGCGTGAAGGCGTGCAGCCGCGCCTGGTGTTGACGGTGCGCACTGCCAATCTGCAGGCGCATGCCGGGCAGGTTGCCTTTCCCGGTGGTCGGACCGACCCGGAGGATTCCGACGCAATCGCGACAGCTCTGCGCGAAAGTGAAGAGGAGATCGGGCTGGATCGCAAGCTGGTCACCCCGCTGGGTTTTCTCGACAGCTTCGAAACCATCAGCGGGTACCGGATTACACCCGTCGTGGCGCGGATCGATAGGAGCGCGCGCCTGTATCCGGCGCCGGCCGAAGTGGCAGAAGTGTTCGAGGTGCCAATGAATTTCTTCATGGACCCGGCCAATCTGCGGCGCTATACGATGGAATTTCGCGGGCACCGCCGCGAGATGGTCGAATTCATGCACGGCGGACATCGCATCTGGGGTGCGACGGCTGCCATGTTGTTCAATCTGTTGCAGAGGATGGGACGATCATGACTTTGCGTACTCCCTTGATCGACGCCGCGGCATTGCGTGCGATGTCACCGTCGGATGTGTTGATCGTCGACTGCCGGATCGATCTGAGCGACCGTAGCAAGAGCGAACGCGCCTATCTCGACGGTCACATTCCTGGCGCTGTGTACGTGAGCCTGGAGGACGACTTGTCCGACCTGTCGCGCATCGGAGAGGGCCTCGGACGGCATCCCTTGCCGATGGAGCAGGCGTTCTCGGCCGTGTTGTCCCGCATCGGCTGGAAGCCGGGGCTGAGCATGGTTTGCTATGACTCCGCCGGTGGCTCGCTCGCTGCGGCGCGCTTGTGGTGGATGATGCGCCTGGTCGGAGTGCACGATGTCGCTGTTCTTGATGGCGGTATCCAGGCCTGGGAAGCGGCGGGATATCCGCTGGAAAGCGGGAAGGTCGAGCGTGGGGCCACGACAGTTTCGCTCAGCTACGACGCGCGCACCTTTACGACGCAACACAGCGACGTCAGCGAACGTCCGGATCAGCTGCTGGTCGACGCCCGCGCGGCACCGCGTTACCGCGGCGACGTCGAGCCTCTGGATCGCGTCGGCGGCCATGTGCCCGGTGCGCTCAACCGTCCGTTCGCCGACAACCTCGACGATCAGGGGCGCTTCAAATCACCGGCGCGCCTGCGGGAGGAGTTCCAGGCGGTGATCGGTACGACCCAGCCCGATCATGTCGTGCACATGTGCGGCTCGGGCGTCACGGCCTGCCACAATCTGCTGGCCATGGAAGTCGCCGGGCTGCATGGCTCGCGCCTCTATGCGCCATCGTGGAGTGGCTGGGTGAGCGATCCGGCGCGTCCGGTCGCCAAAGGCTGAAAGGCTCCCCCGTCGCGACACGGGGGATTTGCCGGATTACTTCTTGTTCTTCAGACGCTCGACCAGCTGACGCAGCACAGCCTGAGTCTCGTCGCCGAAGAACGCATCGACGAAGTCATCGATCGGCAGCGCATCCGGATCCTTCCAGACCTCGATCAGGTCGGCACGGGCCAGGGCGCGCGTCGCGGACATGGCGCGCGGCGGCAGGGCGAGGAGCTCATTGAGCCAGTGCAACGAGCGCGTCACCACCTGGTCCACGCCAGTCAGCTCGTCCACCAGTCCGCAGGCCAGAGCCTGCTCCGATTCGATCATCGCGCCGGCAACCAGCAGGCGTTCGGCACGGTAGGTGCCGACTACGCGGCGCATGGCCATCTGGATGCACTCGGGTACCGTCAGTCCGACCTGCACTTCATTCAGGCCTATACGGAACGGGCCCTGCGCCATCACGCGGTAATCGCAGAACAGCGACAACACGGCGCCGCCGGCCGGGCTGTGACCGGTGATCGCTGCGACGATGGGCACCGGGCTCTTGGCCAGCGCCGCCGCCGTGTGGAAGAACATGCGCCAGAAGGCGCGCACTTCCGCGCGGTCCTTGCCGATAAGGGCCGGCACGTCGACACCGGCGGAAAACATACCTTCGGCACCGGAAAGCACGATGCCTCGCGCACCGCTGGCAAACGCCTGTGCCAGTGCGCCCTGGATCGCTTCCAGCAACGACATGTTCAGCGCATTGACGGGCGGGCGCGCCAGGTTGATCTCAGTGATGGCGTCGTGCTGGATGATCTTGAGCATGGCGGAAACTCAGGTAGAGGTGCTTGCCCGCGAGCGTAGCAAACTCGCGGGCGCTTGCCGGTGTTTTACTGCGGCTGCACGTCGGCCGCCCACTGGTAGTGAAGCGTGTAATCCAGGGTGACTTTGCCGTTGGCCGGCACCTGTACACGGAATTCCAGCAGGTCGGGCTTCTGCACCGAAGGCTTGGCGGAGGACGACGCCAAGGACCACTCGCGCCAGCGGAACGGGTGTTCTCGCACGGTGACGGTACGCGCACTGTCGCCGGCATTGGTCAGGGTGACACGGAAGGCTTCGTCCATCGTCCGGGCCGACTTATCGACCTTGAAGTCCGTCCGTTCCCGCTCACCACGAAGGTCGAAGGCATTGCCCAGCGTGACGTCGACCTTGCCTCTCTTGGGCGTGTCGGCGATCCGGCCTTCACCGATGAACTGGGACGAGCCCTGACGGTCGAGTGTCATCACGCGGAGGTTGCCGGCCGGCAGGCTGTCGAACGCCGTCAGTGCGAGCGTGCTGGTAATCGTATTGCCGCTGTTCCCGCCCACGTCGCGTGCGATCAATGGCTGGTTCGGCGACCAGCCTGCATTGCCGGCTTCGTAGATCAGGGTGCGTTCGCAATCGATCGAGCGTGTGGCGTACAGCGGTGTCTGCGTCACGCTGCCGTCGGGCAGGGTGACGAGGCCGGGAAGGGTGTAGCTGCGATAGTCACCGACGGTGTCCTGCTCCGGCGCGGCGTCGTAAGCGGCTTTGGCGCGCGGTGCGGCGGCTGCCATCATCATCGGGCGCGGCCCGGAGTTGCGGGCGAAGCGAGGCTCGCCGGCAATCAGAGTGAGTTGGGTGTCGTTCCAGTCGCGACCGCTGCGGTTGGCGATGCTGGCGCGCGATTCGAATTGCAGCTTGCAGCTGTTGCCGTCTGCCAGCGTGCCGATGTACGCCGCTCGCCAGCCCAGGCCACCTGTGGGATAGCTGAGGCTGGCCGTGGCCTTGCCGGCGCGGGCGCCCTCCACGCGCAGCTCAAGGCTTGAGCCGGTGTTGAACGTGCCGCGTGCACGCACCGCGGCGTATTCGCGCACCAGGCTCGTCTGCCCTTGCGCATCGCTGACCAGCAAGCCGTTGCTCGCGCGCAGCAGGGTGCCGCTGGCGATCACTTGTCCGCTGCTGCCCACGACATCGACGGGCTGGCCGACGAGGCTGCCCAGCGCGGCGTCCGCACCCTGGCCGATCCGCAGACGTTGTGACAGCACCTTGCCGGCACCGTTGTCGATGTTGAGAGCCAGCGCCTCGCTATCGAGGTAGGCAGGCAGGCCGCCCAGCACGATGTCTTGCACGCCTTGCTTCAGGTCGATCTGACGCGGCTCGCGTGCCATCGCATAGCCTGCCTCGACAGAGCCGCCGTCGCCGACGTTATAAAGCGCGCCATCGTCGCTGCGGTAAAGGGTGAGTTCGGTGCGGCCAGTGGCCGGCGCGGCGGTCGCCGAGCCGATAACGGCGGCACACGACAGGGCGAGGATGGAGCGGGAAAGGTGGCTCACGGTCAGACTCCTTTGTCACGTCAGTCGAAGGGGATCTTACGTATGACGACTGAAGGAGAGGTGTCGGAAGCATCGCAAACAAGAAGGGCGCCCTGCGGCGCCCTTCAAACCCTCATGCCTCAACGGCTTCGCGGATGGCCGGTGGAAGCGGCACGGGCTTGCCCGTGGACGGATCCATCCACACCATGACCACGCGACCGTCGCTGTACAGACGATCGTTGTCTTCGGCATCGACGATGCGATGGCCGATCGTCATCGAGCTGTTGCCCAGTCGCTCGCAGAAGAGCTCCACATGCAACTGCGCCGGCCACTCGATCGGATAGCGGTAGTTGATCTCGTTGGCGGCCAGCACCGGCATGGCGTGCTCGTCGAACCACGGGCCCGGCACGTGACGCAGCCACTGCAGGCGAGCCTCTTCCAGGTAGGTAAGGTAGTTCGAATTGTTGACGTGATTGAACGCGTCCAGGTCACGCCAGCGCACGCCAATGTCGGCGGTGAACAGCGGGGCGGTCTTGGCTGCGGCTTCTGTTGCAGCCTGGGTGTCGGTACTGCCAGAGCTCATGCAATCTTTTTCCGTGCGGCGGATTTCTCACGCCCGTTGTTCTTGGCGATTTTGCCGTTGGCGATTTTAAGGTGCGGCGCCAGGAAACGTCCCGTATGCGATGACGGCGTGGCGGCGACGGCCTCCGGCGTGCCGGACACCAGGATGCGACCGCCGCCGGAACCGCCTTCCGGACCCAGGTCGACGATCCAGTCCGCGGTTTTGATCACGTCGAGATTGTGCTCGATCACCACCACGGTATTGCCCTGTTCGACCAGTTGATGCAGCACGTCGAGCAACTGCTCGATATCGTGGAAGTGCAGGCCGGTCGTCGGCTCATCGAGGATGTACAGCGTGCGGCCGGTATCGCGCTTGGACAGTTCCTTGGACAGCTTCACGCGCTGCGCTTCACCGCCCGAGAGCGTGGTCGCGCTCTGGCCCAGCTTGATGTAGTCCAGGCCCACGGCGCGGAGCGTTTCGAGCTTGCGTGCGATGGTCGGCACGTTCTCGAACAGCTTCAGCGCGTCCTCCACCGTCATGCCGAGCACGTCGGCGATGGTGTGGCCCTTGTACATGATTTCCAGCGTTTCGCGGTTGTAGCGCTTGCCGTGGCACACGTCGCAGGGCACGTACACGTCTGGGAGGAAATGCATCTCCACCTTGATCATGCCGTCGCCTTCGCAGGCTTCGCAGCGACCTCCGCGCACGTTAAAGCTGAAGCGGCCGGCGGTGTAACCGCGTGAGCGTGCTTCCGGCACCTGTGCGTAGAGTTCGCGCAACGGCGTGAACAGGCCTGTGTACGTGGCCGGATTCGAACGCGGCGTGCGGCCGATCGGCGACTGATCGATGTCGACGACCTTGTCGAACAACTCCATGTTCTCGACCGACTTGTACGGCGCCGGCTGTTCGCTGGCGCCATTGAGTTCGGTTGCGGCGATACGGAAGAGCGTGTCGTTGATCAGCGTCGACTTACCCGAGCCAGAAACACCCGTGACACAGGTGAACAGGCCGGCCGGGATGTCGAGATCGACGTTCTTGAGATTGTTGCCGCTGGCGCCGTGGAGATGCAGCCAGGATTCTGCGTCCTCCTGCACGCGGCGCTCTTCCGGCACCTTGATCGCGCGGCGACCCGACAGATACTGGCCGGTGACCGAGCGCTTGGAGGCCAGGATGTCCTTGAGCGTGCCCTGTGCGACGACTTCACCGCCGTGCACACCGGCACCCGGGCCGATGTCGAGCACGTGGTCGGCCAGACGGATGGCGTCTTCGTCGTGCTCCACCACGATGACCGTGTTGCCCAGGTCGCGCAGACGCGTGAGCGTGCCGAGCAGGCGCTCGTTGTCGCGCTGGTGCAGGCCAATGGACGGCTCGTCGAGCACGTACATGACGCCGACTAGGCCGGCACCGATCTGCGAGGCGAGTCGAATGCGCTGGGCTTCACCGCCGGAGAGCGAGTCCGCCTGGCGATCGAGCGTCAGGTAATTCAGGCCGACGTCGTTGAGGAAGCTCAGGCGCTCGCGGATTTCCTTGACGATCTTCACCGCGATCTCGCCGCGCCAGCCCGCCAGGGTCAGCTTCTCGAAGAAGGCGAGGGCGTCATCGATCGAGCGCGAGGTAAGCGAGGGCAGGGCGTGGTCGGCGACGAACACGTTGCGCGCCGAGCGATTCAGGCGCTGGCCGTGGCAATCCGGGCAGGGTTTTTCGCTGATGTACTTGGCCAGCTCTTCGCGCACCGCGGACGATTCCGTCTCGCGGTAGCGACGTTCGAGATTCGGCAGGATGCCTTCGAAGGTGTGTTCGCGTGTGACGCGACCACCGCGTTCAGTGATGTAACGGAACGCGATCTTTTCCTTGCCGCTGCCCTGGAGCACGGCGTTCTGTACGTTGGCCGGCAGCTGGCTCCAGGCCGTGTCGACATCGAAGCCGTAATGCTGCGCCAGCGACACAATCATCTGGAAGTAGTACGCATTGCGGCGGTCCCAGCCGCGCACCGCGCCGCCGGAAAGCGGCAGCTCCGGATGGTTGACCACGCGTGCGGCGTCGAACACCTGCGTCACGCCAAGACCGTCGCAGCTGGGGCAGGCACCGATGGGTGAGTTGAACGAGAACAGGCGCGGCTCGAGTTCCGGCAGCGAGTAATCGCAGACCGGGCAGGAGTAACGCGACGAGAGCAACTGCTCAGGCGCATCGGCGTTGTCCATGTCCACCACGATGACCAGGCCATCACCCAGGCGCAGCGCGGTCTCGAAGGATTCGGCCAGGCGCTGCTTGATGTCGTCGCGCGGACGGAAGCGGTCGATCACCACTTCGATGGTGTGCTTCTGGCGCAGCGTCAGTGGTGGTACGGCGTCGAGTTCGTACACGGTGCCATCGACGCGGGCGCGCACGAAACCCTGCGCGCGCAGCTGGTCGAACACCTGCACATGCTCACCCTTGCGTTCTCGAATGACCGGGGCCAGCAGCATGAAGCGCTTGTCCGGATCCAGCGCGAGCGTGGCGTCGACCATCTGGCTCACGGTTTGCGCTTCCAGCGGGATGCCGTGGTCGGGGCAGCGAGGCGTACCGACACGCGCGAACAGCAGGCGCAGGTAGTCGTACACCTCGGTGATCGTGCCCACGGTTGAACGCGGGTTGTGCGAAGTGGACTTCTGTTCGATCGAAATCGCCGGCGACAGACCTTCGATATGGTCCACGTCGGGCTTTTCCATCATCGAGAGGAATTGCCTCGCGTAGGCCGACAGCGATTCCACGTAACGGCGCTGGCCTTCTGCGTAGATGGTGTCAAAAGCGAGCGACGATTTACCCGACCCGGACAGGCCCGTGATCACGATCAGCTGATCGCGAGGGAGGTCCAGATCGATGTTTTTGAGGTTATGCGTGCGAGCGCCGCGGATGCGGATCGTATCCATGTCGACTGGGGGTGTCGGGGAAAAACTGCACTATACCAAACTAATCAGGTCAGTTATTACCTTGGGGTCTCCGAAATGTCTGGTCTTCAGTGACGAGTCGGTCAGATATGGCTTAATAGTTGTTTGGCCGGTTTCTGGCCTGGTCGGATCGGATGTGAGGGTTGCGAGGATGGGTAAAGTGAGCAAGTGGGCCGTCGCCATGCTGCTGGCGGCCGGGGCGACCGCGGGCCATGCGGCCACGCAGGCTCCGACCGAGGAGCAGGTGCGTCAGCTGATGGAGGTGGTGGGTGTTGGCAAAATGCTCACCCAGATGAACGCCCAGGCCGTGGGTGTCATGCAGCAATCCCTGCCGTGCATCCCGGCCAGCTACTGGCAGAACTACGTCGATGCCAACGGCTCCCAGCAATTCATCGGCCGCCTCGTGCCGATCTGGCAGAAGCATTTCACGGCCGATGAGATGGAGGGCATGCTCAAGTTCTATCGCTCCCCGCTCGGCCAGAAGGTGATCGCCGAGATGCCCGCGACCATGGCTGAAGCCACCCAGGCCGGCCAGCAGTGGAGCCACGAGCGCAGCGAGCAGATGCTTGCCGAGCTCAAGCAGAAGGGCAGCCTGGACACCCATGGCCGCTGCCCGGCGACCGTGGCATCCGGCGACCAGCCGGGCGATGTCGAGGCCAATGAGGACGAGGCGGACACTGCTGCGGCCGCTGCGGCAACCAAGACGACGTCAAAGAAGGCCGCAACCACGAAGAGCAAGGCAAAGCCCTCAACCAAGGCCAAGCCCAAGACTCCGGCCAAGACGACCCAGAAAACCACGAGCAAGGCCCCGGCAACGACCACCAAGTCAACGGCCAAGCCGGCCAGCGGCACGTCCAAGACCACTGCGGACAAGCCGGCCGCCAAGGCGGCCTCGACCCCCGCCGCCACCCCGGCCAGCGGAAGCTGACCCGGATTCTGATGTCGGCAGGTGGTCAGGAATTGACCAGAAATCCTGGGGATGGCTATAATCCCCAGTTCGCCGCCCCGACAAAGGGCTGAGCGAAACCCAAGAGAATAACGACAGAAGGGATAATCCCATGAGTTATGCAGTCATCAAGACCGGTGGCAAGCAGTACCGCGTGCAGCAGGGCGACGTCCTGCGTGTGGAACTGCTGAACGCCGAAGAAGGCTCCGCCGTCAGCTTCGACCAGGTTCTGCTGGTTGGCGCCGGTGAGTCGATCACCGTTGGTGCCCCGACCGTGGCCGGTGCCACCGTCAGCGCCACCGTGCGCAAGCACGGCCGCGCCGACAAGGTCCGCATCATCAAGTTCCGCCGCCGCAAGCACCACAAGAAGCAGCAGGGACATCGTCAGCATTTCACCGAAGTCGAGATCACGGGCATCAACGCCTGATCAGCCGGAGTTAAATAGTCATGGCACATAAAAAAGGCGTAGGTTCGTCCCGCAACGGTCGCGACTCGAACCCCAAGTATCTCGGCGTCAAGATCTACGGTGGCCAGGCCATCGAAGCCGGCAACATCATCGTGCGTCAGCGCGGCACCAAGTTCCATGCCGGTACCGGCGTGGGCCTGGGTCGTGACCACACGCTCTTTGCGCTGGTCGACGGCACGGTCGAGTTCAAGACCCGTGGTCCGAACAACCGCAAGTACGTCAGCGTCGCCCAGGGCTAATCGCTCTGCCCGATGCAGCGAAAGCCCCGCTCGCGCGGGGCTTTTGTTTTTTTGAAGCTTAGTCATAGGGAATGGGCAGCAGGGAATCGGCGCAAGCGGCCACGTTCCTCTACCATGTCGCTATTGCGGCCTCGCGATTCACTTTTCCCTTCCCCCGATTCCCGGCTATTCCCATGAAATTCGTCGACGAAGCCATCATCAAGGTCCACGCCGGTGACGGCGGCAACGGATGCATCAGCTTCCGTCGCGAAAAATTCATTCCCTTCGGCGGTCCCGATGGCGGCGACGGCGGCCATGGTGGCTCCGTGTGGCTCGTGGCTGACGAAGGCCTCAATACCCTGATCGACTTCCGGCACCAGCGCAGCTTCAAGGCTCAGCGCGGCCAGAACGGCATGGGTAGCGACATGTACGGCAAAGGTGGCGAAGACACCGACATCCGCGTGCCGATCGGCACCGTGGTCACCAACGTCGACACCGACGAAGTCATCGGCGACCTCACCGTGCACGGCCAGCGCCTGCTCGTCGCCCAGGGCGGCAAGGGCGGCCTGGGCAATATCCATTTCAAGAGCTCGGTGAACCGTGCGCCGCGCAAGTCGACGCCGGGTACGCCGGGTGACGTACGTGAACTGAAGCTCGAGCTCAAGCTGCTGGCTGACGTGGGCCTGCTGGGTTTCCCGAATGCAGGCAAGTCGACCTTTATCCGCGCCGTGTCCGCCGCGACGCCGCGCGTGGCCGACTATCCGTTCACCACGCTGCACCCGAACCTGGGCGTGGTCAGCCTGGGCACGGACCAGAGCTTCGTTATCGCCGACATCCCGGGCCTGATCGAGGGCGCCGCGGAAGGCCATGGCCTGGGTATCCAGTTCCTGCGCCACGTGTCGCGCACGCGCCTGTTGCTGCATCTGGTGGACATCGCGCCGATCGACGGTACGGATGTGGTGGAGCAGGTGCGCGCCATCGAGCACGAGCTGCAGAAGTTCGACGCCGAGCTGCTGGATCGTCCGCGCTGGCTGGTGCTTAACAAGGCCGACGTCCTGCCTGAAGACGAGCGCCAGGCCGTGGCTGAAGACATCGTCGCGCGCCTGGGCTGGACCCAGCCTTGGTTCCTGGTGTCGGCCATTGCGCGCGACAACACGATGAACGTCTGCCAGCACATCCAGCGCTTCTTCGAGTCGCAGCGCGAAGCGCACGAGGGCCGTACTGACATGTCGCCGGGTGACGTGCGTCTGCGCGGGGAAGCGTCGCGCGACTGATACTTCGCGTTACCGTTTCCATCGCCGGCAGGAGCACCACTGACGCATGAAGCTGCATGACCGCATCGCCGGCTACCGTCGGCTGCGTGACCAGGCCCTGTGGCGGCTCCTCGCCGCCGATCACGCTCCCGAGCTGGTCGGCCTGCTGCAAACCCTGCTTCACGACGCCGATCGCCGCTTGCCGGCATCGGCGCTGCATGAACGCCTCCAGCATCACCTCGATGCCATCAACGCCTCGGACCTGCCGCGTGAGTTGCCGCGCACTGCGCCGGCCTACATCGCCCACTGGCTGTCCCAGGGCTTCCTTGAGCGCCGGCTGCCGGAAGGCGCCAGCGAGGAAGAGTACGAACTGTCCGCAGCCGCGGCGCAGGCGGTGCGCTTCATTGGCGGTCTGAGTGCCCGACGCCAGGCCGCCACGGAAAGCCGGCTTTCTCTGGTCATCCAGCAGGTGGCGCAACTCGCCGAACAGACCGACACCGATCCGGCCTCGCGTCTGCAGGCCCTGCAGGCCGAACGCGACCGCATCGATGCGGAAATGGAGCGTGTTCGCAGCGGCAAGGTCGATGCGATCAACGGCCAGCGCGCGCTGGAGCGTACCCGCGAAATCATCCAGCTGGCCGACGAGCTGGTGGAAGATTTCCGCCGCGTGCGCGACGATTTCGAAAGGCTCAATCGCGAGTTCCGCGAACGCATCATCGATGACGATGCGCAGCGTGGCGAATTGCTGGATCGCTTGTTCGAAGGCGTGGATGTGATCGGCGAGAGCGACGCCGGGCGCAGCTTCCAGGCCTTCTGGAACCTGCTCAACAATGTCGAGCAGAGCATCCAGCTCGACAACGCGATGGAAACGCTTCTGTCGCGCAACTTCGCCCGACGCCTGCAACGCGATGAGCGCGTCCTGTTGCGCGGCTTTACTGGCGTGATGCTCGAGCGTGGCAGTCAGGTGCGCGATGTCATGCAGCATTTCGTGCGTGGCCTGCGCGGTTTCGTGCAAAGTCGTGGCTATCTTGAGCAGCGGCATCTGAATCAGCTGCTGAAGCAGGCGCAAGCCGAAGCCCTGCAGTTGCGCGATGAAACGGCCGCGGGTCGGCGCACGCCATTCATTCTTCCGCTGACGTCGGCGCGATTGCGCTCGTTGTCGCAGTGGCGGCTCCACGATCCACGCCATGCCAGGGTGGACGGGAACGTCGAGCGCAGCGGCGGCGCGATGATCTCGCTCGACAGCGTGGGCGAACTGGTCGCGCAGTCCGAAATCAACTTCCGCGGTCTCAAGCGCGACATTCACGGCCTGCTGGCCTCGCGCGATCAGCTGTCGATTGCGCAGGTACTGGACGCGCATCCCGCCGAGCAGGGCCTCGGCAGCATCATCGGTTTCCTTTCGCTGGCGACGCGCCACGGTGTGGTGTCGGAAGGCGGGACGGAAGACGTTTCCTGGCAGGGCGGCGATGGACAGTGGCGACATGCCCGCATTCCGCTCGTGTGGTTCACCAAGGAAAAGCGACATGAACTTGCTTGAAGACGAGCGCATCGACGTGGTCGTTGAACCCGCGCCGGAACCCGGGACGGGCTTGTTTGCGGGCGATACGGGCGTGCTGCCGGTCGAGGCGCGTCGTGCGCTGTGCCAGTTGCTCGCCGGTCCGAGCATCGATGCGATGCGCCAGGAGGCCCTCTGGGCGGCCTTGCAGCGCTTTGAAACCACCCTGCGTTCGCTGCTGAGCGAGATGTTCCTCGAACTGGTGATGGATCGCGAGGCGGGTATCGCCTTCGTGCGCCAGGCCGATACCGGCGAGCTTGATACGCCGGTCCTGCTGCGCAGCCACCCTCTGACTTTCATCGATACCGTGCTGCTGCTGCATCTGCGCCAGCAGTTGGTAGAGGCCGATGCCCAGGGCGTGCGCGCGGTCGTGGAAGAGGCCGCGCTGGTGGATGCCCTGTCCGTTTACGAAAAGAACGTTTCCACCGATCGTGCCGGTTTCGCCAAACGCGTCGTCGCGGCGATCGGCAAGATGCGCGAGAACCGCGTGCTGGAACGCCTGCGTGGCAGCGAAGAGCGCTATGAGGTGACTCCGGCCCTGAAGCTCATGTTCTCCGCTGAGGATGTGCTGGCGTTGACCCAGGTGTATCGCGAGCTGCGTGGCGAGACGGTCGTGGAGGAATTGTCGGGTGAGTGACAAGAAGAAGTCGGCCAAGAAGGCCGCAGGCAAGGCGGCAAAGAAGGCCGCTCCCGGCGCCCCGCGCAAATCAGGCTCGGCTGCCGTGAAGGTGGCGAAGCCCAAAGCCAAGCCGTCGAAAAAGGTGCCTGTCGCCAAAGCCAAGGCATCCGCGATCGTCAAGGCGAAAGCCCCTGAGGTTGCTCCGGTGATTGAAGCTGCGCTCGTCCCGGACGTGGCGCCCGCCGTCGTTGCCAAGCCGGCGCGTGCGGCCAAGCCCGTCGCCAACTCGCTGTTTCTTTCCGATCTGCCCGATCCGCGCGACGAGCAGTTCCGTATGCGCCGCTTGCAGGTCTTCAACTGGGGCACCTTTAGCGGCCTGGTCGATGTACCGATTGCCGAGAAGGGGTTCCTGTTTGTCGGTCGCTCAGGCTCGGGCAAGTCGACCTTGCTCGATGCCATGTCGGCACTGCTGGTGCCGCCGAGTCTGGTGGACTTCAACGCAGCCGCTCGCGAAGCTGACCGCAGCGGGCGCGATCGCAGCCTCGCGTCGTATGTGCGCGGTGCCTGGGCTGACCAGCACGACAGCGATTCGGGCGAAATCTCGACGCAGTACCTGCGCAAGGGCACGACCTGGTCGGCGCTGGCGATGGAATACCGCAATGCGCTGGGCGAAGTGGTGTCGCTGGTGCGCCTGTTCTGGATCGCCGGATCGGGCTCTGCCGCTGCCGACGTGCGCAAGCACTACATGGTGTGCGAGCGGCCCTTCGACATCGCCACGGACATGCAGGGCTTCGATCTCGATCTGCGCCAGCTGAAGTCACGACTGGGTGACGACGTCCAGCACTTCGACGCGTTCGCCGGCTATGCCGAGCGTTTCCGTCGTTTGCTGGGCATCCAAAACGACATGGCGCTCAAGCTGCTGCACAAAACGCAGTCGGCGAAGAATCTGGGCGACCTCAATCACTTCCTGCGCAACTTCATGCTCGAAGAGCCGCAGACCTTCGATGCTGCCGATCGCCTCGTGGCGGACTTCGGCGAGCTGGACGCGGCGCACAAGGCGGTCGTGCTGGCGCGCGAGCAGGTTGGCACCTTGTTGCCCGCGCGCGATGCCTACGAAGCGCTGATGACACTGCGGCGAACCACGGGCGAAATCCGTGAGCAGCAGCAGGGCGTGGACATCTATCGCGAACAGCGCCGCCTGATGCTGCTCGATGGCCGTCTGGCCGAATTGCAGGTACAGGCGCAGGCTCTGGAAGGCGAGCAGTCGCAGCGTAAGCAACTGCTTGAGAATCACGACCAGCGACTTGCCGACCTGGAGCGCCAGCGCCGCGAGCAGGGTGGTGATGCCGTCGATCAGCTAGAGCGCGAGCGCGAACACGTGCAGCGCGAGCGTGACGAGCGCCTGCGTCGCCGTACCCGCATCGAGACCGCATGCGCTGAGCTGGGCTGGACCCTGCCGGGCACAGCACGCGGCTTTGCCGAACTGGCGGGACAGGCGCGTGAGCTGATGTCAGGCGCATCCGGGCATGCCGCGTCGCTGGAAGAAAAAATGGACGCGCTCAAGCGCGACGGCGGTGCGGTGGCGCAACGCTTCGCGGCGGTGCGTTCGGAGATCGAAGCCCTCAAGCGACATCCGTCGAATATCCCGGCTCCCATGCAGGCCATGCGTGCGCGCCTGTGTCAGGACCTTGGCTGGTCTGAAAACGCACTTCCATTCGTTGGCGAGCTTCTGCAGGTCAAGGATGAACACGCCGCGTGGCGCGGTGCCATCGAACGCGTGCTGCACGGGTTCGCCATGTCGATGCTGGTGGACGAGCAGAGGCATGCGGAAGTCGCCGCGTGGGTGAACAAGACGCACCTCGGCGGCAAGCTGGTTTATTACCGCGTGGGCAAGGGTGACGCATTCAGTCGTCATCGCCCCGACGCGCGATCGCTGGTGCACCGCCTGGCTGTGCGCGATCACGCGCATGGCGAGTGGCTGCAAGCGGAACTTGCGCGCCGTTTTGACTACGCTTGCGTCGATACCGCGGCGCAGCTTCGCAACGCCGATCGCGCCATCACGCGCGAGGGGCAGGTCAAGCATCCAGGCGACCGGTTCGAGAAGGACGACCGTCGTGCCGTCGACGACCGTCGTCACTGGATCCTTGGCTTCGACAATCGCGACAAGCTGTCGGTCTTCGAGAAAGAGGGTGCCGATCTGGCGGGCTCCATTGCGCGCAACAGCGATGCGCTTGGTGGGCTGCGCCAGGAGCGCGACAAGGGTGGCGAGCGTCGCCTTGCCGCGTCGACGGTGGCGCAGGCCGAGTGGGATGAGATTGACGTCGCGCCGAAGCTGCAGCGTATCGCCGATATCGAGGAGCGTCTGGCCGAGCTGGCGCATGGCGACGCAAGCCTCGCGCAGGTGGCGCGGCAGCTGGAGGACGAGCGTCGCCAGCGTCAGCAGGCGGCGATGGCTTTTGAGGAGTCCTCGGCAGAGCGCATTGCAGTGGAGCGCGAGCGACGCGGCCTCCAATCCCAGCGAGACGCTTGCGCCTCGCGTGTGGGTGCGATATCGCTGACGCCGGTACAGATGGAAGGCCTGCAGTCGAAGCTACCGTCCCAACCGACGTTGTCGCTCGACAATATCGACAGCCAGTTCCGTACCCTGGAGCGCGGACTTCACGATCTGTTGAACGGTCAGGCGGCGCAGGACAACCGCCTGGTGCAGGCCGTCGAAGAGTGTTTCCGCACGTTCTGCCGCAAGTGGCCGCAGGACAGCGCGGATTTCACGCCGCGCATCGATTCGGTGGAAGGCTTCCTGGCGCGGCTTCGTCGCCTGGAGCTTGACGGCCTGCCCAAGCATGAGTCGCGCTTCTTCGAGCTTCTCCAGAGCCAGAGCAAGCAGGACTTGCTGGTGCTGCAGAAGCACATGACCGAGGCGCGTAAAGCCATTGGCCAGCGCATGGAAGAGGTCAACGAGAGTCTGGAGCGTGTGCCGTTCAACCGTGGCACGCTGCTGCAGATCGAGGTATCCGATCGGGGCGTCCAGGATGTGCGCGATTTCCAGTCGCAACTGCGCGATGTGCTGATGCAGGGTGCCACGGAAGATCGCGAGCTGGCCGAGTCCCAGTTCGGCGTGCTTCGCCGCCTGGTCGAGCGTCTGGGTGCCGAGGATCCGGAGCATCGTCGCTGGCGCGAGCAGGTGCTGGACGTGCGCCTGCATGTGGAGTTTGTCGGCGTCGAAGTGGAAGCGGAAACGCGACGCCAGGTTGAGGTGTACCGCAGCGGTGCCGGCAAGTCCGGTGGCCAGCGCCAGAAGCTGGCGACCACCTGCCTCGCAGCGGCGCTGCGCTACCAGCTCGGTGGCGAAGACGGCCATCTGCCGCGCTACGCGCCGGTGGTGCTCGACGAGGCGTTCGACAAGGCCGACAACGAGTTCACCGCGCTTGCGATGAACATCTTCGAGAACTTCGGTTTCCAGATGGTGGTGGCAACGCCGCTGAAGTCGGTGATGACGCTGGAGCCATTCATTGGCGGCGCCTGCTTCGTCGACATCAATGGCCGCCACGATTCGGGCGTGCTGCTGATCGATTACGACGAGTCGGAGCGTCGACTTGCGCTGCCTGAGAAGGCCCGGGCGGAAAGCGCTGCGGCGTAAAACACGGCCTGTGGGCTGATCGTGCCGGGTGCCCGCGCATGCGGTCGCCCGGTGGATGGCCGCCCACACGGGTCCATCAAAGACGCTGCCTGAGTACAGGCATGAAAAAGGCCGGCGAAAGCCGGCCTTTCTCGTCCAACCCGAGTCGCGTGGAAGCTGGCTTACGCCAGCTCGCGGATCTTCGCGTTGAGGCGGCTCTTATGACGAGCGGCCTTGTTCTTGTGGATCAGGCCGCGAGCGGCGTAGCGATCCATGACCGGCTGGGCAGCGGCAAACGCTTCAACCGCGGCAGCCTTGTCCTTGGCCTCAATGGCCTTGACGACCTTCTTGAGGGCAGTGCGCACCATGGAACGGGCGCTGACGTTGCGCAGGCGGCGCTGCTCGGACTGGCGCGCGCGCTTCTTCGCGGACTTGATGTTGGCCAAGGTAGAACTCCGAAATCGTTGGGGTTGGAAAAAGGCGGTAATTATGTGGTCAAAGTTGGCGCTACGTCAACCGCTTAGCCAATATTGGCCGCTCTGGCACCGGGCGTCGGCACGGCCGGGTCCCTGGAGGAAGCCTCGAAATTGCCATGAGCGTGGCTGTCATCTTGCCCGGAGGGGCTGTCAAACTAGCGCCCTCGAAGGGGGCGTGGCACACCGGCTTCCCGCGCATTGTCCACCAAAGAAGGTTTTCGCGCTCGCATGAAGTCCCCCAGCATGTTCCGAGGCCTGCTGTCGTTCAGCAGCATGACCATGGTTTCGCGCGTGCTCGGCCTGGTCCGCGACATGTCGATCAACATGCAGTTCGGCGCCAGCGCGGCCACCGACGCCTTCTGGGTGGCATTCCGCATCCCGAACTTCATGCGCCGCCTGTTCGCCGAAGGGTCCTTTTCCACGGCCTTCGTGCCGGTCTTCACGGAGGTGAAGGAGAAGCGGACCCACGAAGACCTCAAGGTGCTGATGTCGCGTGTCTCAGGCACCCTGGGCGGCGTGCTGATGATCATCACCGCACTGGGTGTGATCTTTGCGCCCCAGGTGACGACGCTGTTTTCGCCCGGTGCCGTCGAAACCCCCGACAAGTTCGAGCTGACGGTCGACCTGCTGCGGCTGACCTTTCCGTTCCTCCTGTTCGTTTCGTTGACGGCATTGAGCGGCGGGGCACTCAACAGCTTCCATCGCTTCGGTCTCCCGGCGCTCACCCCGGTGATCCTCAACCTCTGCATGATTGGCGGCGCCCTGTGGCTGGCGCCGCGCATGCATACGCCGATCATGGCGATGGGCTGGGCGATCCTGGCGGCAGGCATCCTGCAGCTGCTGTTCCAGTTGCCCGCGCTGGCCCGGCTGGACCTGCTTACCTTGCCGCGCTGGGGCTGGAGCCATCCGGACGTTCGTCGCATTCTCAGGTTGATGGTGCCAACGCTGTTCGGCTCGTCGGTGGCGCAGATCAACCTGCTGCTGGATACGGTCATCGCCTCGCTGCTGTTCGTAGGCTCGCAGAGCTGGCTGTCCCAGGCCGATCGCTTCCTGGAACTGCCGCTGGGCGTGTTCGGCGTGGCCCTGGGCACGGTGATCCTGCCGTCGCTGTCGCGCCATCATGTGGCGACGGACAGCGCGGGGTTCTCAAAAGCCCTCGACTGGGGGCTGCGTACGACGCTGATCATCGCCGTCCCGGCCATGTTTGGCCTGATGTTGCTCGCCGAGCCGCTCGTGGCGACGCTTTTCCAGCACGGTCGTTTCACGGCGTTTGATACCCGCATGGCAACGCTGTCGATTTCGGCGCTGAGCTTTGGTCTGCCGGCGTTTGCGCTGGTCAAGGTCGTGCTGCCGGCGTTCTATGCCCGCCAGGACACGCGCACGCCGGTTCGGGCCGGTGTCGCCTCGCTCGTGGCGAATATGGTCCTGAACGTGATTTTCCTGCTGCTGCTGTTTCGGCTCTGGGCGCCCGCCGAAGCGCGGCAGGGCAGCCTGCTTGATGGGCTCGCCAGCGTGCCGGGCCTGCACATGGCCTTGGGAATCGCCAGCGCCATCGCCAGCTATGTGAATCTCGGCCTGCTCTGGTACTGGCTGCGCAAGGCGGGCGTCTACGAGCGTCAAGCCGGGTGGGCGCGCCATCTTGTGCGATTGGCGCTTTCCTGCGGTGTGATGATCGCCGTGCTGCTGGTCGGGCTCTGGGTCTGGCCGGAATGGACGGATGTCTCCAAGTGGACGCGCATCTGGCATCTGGCCGTGCTGGTCGGCGCCGGTGGGCTGGCCTATCTGGGGACGCTGTTCGCAGCGGGCTTCCGGATGCGGGATCTGCGGGGCGTTTAAGCCCCGCGAGGCGCGTCACGCCCGCTATACTCCCGGGATGATGAGACTTTCCAGGGATGTCGCCGGCCCGTGCCTGGCGCCCGGCGGCAGCGTCGTTGCCGTGGGTGCCTTCGACGGCTTGCATCGGGGCCACCAGGCCTTGCTTTCACAGGTGCGCGAGCGCGCCCAGGTGCTCGGCTGCACGCCCATGGCCGTAAGTTTCGAACCCTTGCCGCGTGCCTTTTTCTCGAAAGAACCCGTGGCGCGCCTGTCGAGCGTGCGCGAGAAGCTGCTTGGCTTCGCCGCGGCGGGCATCGACCACACGCTGCTGATGCGCTTTAACCAGGACCTCACCGCCATGTCGGCGGAGGATTTCGTCCGGCAGGTTCTGGTTGACCGGCTTGGCGCCCGCGAAGTCTGGGTGGGCGGTGATTTTCGTTTCGGCCACAAGCGCGGCGGCGATGTCGCCATGCTCGAAGCCATGGGGCCGTCCTGCGGTTTTGTGGCGCGCACCATGCCGCCCGTTCTGCTGGAAGGCACCCGCGTCTCGGCGACGCGCGTACGCATGCTGCTCGCCGCCGGTGAGTTCGCGGGCACGGCGCCGCTCCTTGGGCGCCCGTTTGTCATGGAAGGCAAGGTGGAATACGGCAACCAGCTGGGTCGCACGCTGGGCTTTCCCACCGCCAACATCCACCTGCGCGATCGCGTCAGTCCGATCCACGGAATCTTCGCCGTGCGCGTGGGCCTGGGCGAAAGCGAATGCAGCTGGCCGGCCGTGGCCAGCCTGGGCGTACGCCCGACTGTCAATCAGGTGCCGGAGCCGTTGCTGGAAGTCCATTTGTTCGATTTCGAGGGCGATCTCTACGGCCAGCGCATGGCGGTCGAGTTCGTGGCCAAGTTGCGCGACGAGATGAAATTCGACGGCCTGGATGCTCTGACCGCCCAGATGCATCTTGACGCCCGCCAGGCACGCGAGATTCTGGGCATGAATCCGCGTCTGGCCGAGGCGTAACGGCCTCAAATCCGGTAACGTTTGGGCTTTCGCCCGACCCCGGTCACCCCCATTGACGGCGACGGCCCACAGGCCGCGTCCTGACTCCCCATTGGCACCCGAGCAATGACCCAGGATTACAAGAACACCATCAACCTGCCGCAGACGGAATTCCCCATGCGCGGCGATCTGCCCAAGCGCGAGCCGGGCTGGCTGGCCGACTGGGAGAAGGTGGGCCGCTATGCGCAGATCCAGGCGCAGACAGCCAACCGCGACAAGGTGTTCGTGCTGCACGATGGCCCGCCGTACGCCAATGGCGCGATTCACCTGGGTCATGCCGTGAACAAGGTGCTGAAGGACGTGACCGTGAAGTCGCGCCTTATGGCCGGTTTCCGGGCGCCTTACGTGCCCGGATGGGATTGCCACGGCCTGCCGATCGAAATCGCGGTCGAGAAAAAGCACGGCAAGGCGGGCGACAAGCTCGACGCCGTGGCCTTCCGCCAGAAGTGCCGCGAATACGCGCAGCAGCAAATCGATCTGCAGCGCGGCGACTTCAAGCGCCTGGGCGTGCTGGGCGACTGGGAAAACCCCTATCGCACGATGGATTTCAAGTTCGAAGCGGACATGATCCGCGCGCTGTCGCGCATCGTCGCCAATGGGCACGTGGTGCGCGGTGCCAAGCCGGTCTACTGGTGCTTCGATTGCGGCTCGGCCCTGGCCGAAGCCGAGATCGAGTACGGCGACAAGGTCTCCCCGGCTGTCGACGTGGCCTACGACGCGCTTGAGCCGAAGGCGCTTGCGGCGAAGTTCGGCGTGGATGCGGGCGATGCCATCGTCGCTGTGCCGATCTGGACCACCACGCCCTGGACACTGCCGGAAAGCCAGGCCGTTTCGCTGGGCGAGGATCTCGAGTACTCGCTGGTCGAAGGCGTGTCGCGTGGCGGCCAGCGCGTGCTGTTGGTGATCGCTTCGGCGCTGGTCGAGAAGGCCATGCATCGGTATGGGGTCGAGCAACCGAAGGTGCTCGGTCACGTGGCTGGCGCGGCGCTGGAAAACGTGCTGCTCCAGCATCCGTTCTACACGCGTGACATCCCCGTCCTGCTCGGCGACCACGTGTCGGCCGAAGACGGTACCGGCGCCGTGCACACTTCGCCGGATCACGGCGTGGAAGACTTCGTGGTGTCGCGCAAGTACGGCATCAATACGCTGAATCTCGTCGAGTCGCGCGGCACCTACTGTGCTGACACGCCGCCGGCGGGCGACGTCGTGCTGGCTGGCCAGCACATCTGGAAAGCCAATGACATCATCGTCAACGTGCTGCGCGATCGTGGCGTGTTGTTGGCGCATGCAAAGATTGAACACAGCTATCCCAACTGCTGGCGTCACAAGACGCCGGTGATCTTCCGCGCCACGCCGCAGTGGTTCATCAGCATGGAAAAGGAAGGCCTGCGCAAGACGGCGCTGGCGTCCATCAAGCAGGTGAAGTGGGTGCCTGGCTGGGGTGAGGAGCGTATCGCCGGCATGGTCGGCGATCGTCCGGACTGGTGTATCTCGCGCCAGCGTACCTGGGGCGTGCCGATCGCTCTGTTCATCCACAAGCGCACCCAGGAACCGCATCCGGATTCCGTCGCGCTGATGGAGCAGGTTGCCAGGCACGTGGAGAAGGGCAGCATCGATGCGTGGTATGCGCTCGACGCGGCTGAGCTGCTGGGCGACCAGGCCTCCGAGTACGAAAAGGTCACCGACGTGCTTGACGTGTGGTTCGACTCGGGCGTCACGCATTTCGCCGTGATCGGCCAGCGTCCGGAACTGCAGCAGGGCGATGCCAAGTCGTACAAGGTGATGTACCTCGAAGGTTCGGATCAGCATCGCGGCTGGTTCCAGTCGTCACTGCTCACGTCGACGGCCATCCATGGCCGCGCGCCCTACGATGACGTGCTCACCCACGGCTTCACCGTGGATGCGCAGGGTCGCAAGATGTCCAAGTCGCTGGGCAACGGCATCGAGCCGCAGGACATCATGAAGACCCTCGGCGCCGACATCCTGCGCCTGTGGATCTGTTCCACCGACTACCGCAACGAGATGTCCCTGTCGGACGAAATCCTCAAGCGCGTGTCGGATATGTATCGCCGTATCCGCAACACCGCTCGCTTCCTGCTGGGCAACCTGGACGGCTTCGATCCGGCGAAGCACCTGCTGCCGGTGGAAGAGTGCATCCTGCTCGACCAGTGGGCCGTGCAGCAGGCCTACGACACGCAGCAGGCGGTGGCGGCGGCGTATGATCGCTACGATTTTCCGGAGATCGTCCAGCGCGTGCAGAACTACTGCACCAACGAGCTGGGCGCGCTGTACCTGGATATCACCAAGGATCGCCTCTACACGATGCCCACCGACAGCCGCGGCCGTCGTAGCGCGCAGAGTGCGATGTACCGCATCGTCGAAGCGCTGGTGCGCTGGCTGGCGCCGGTGCTGAGCTTCACCGCCGAGGAAATCTGGAAGGCCCTGCCGGGCGAGCGAAGCGAAAGCGTGTTGTTCGAAACCTGGTATGAAGGCCTCACGCCCACCCAGGGCTCGCCGGAGCAGCGTCGCTACTGGTCCGACCTGCTGGCTATCCGCGAGACCGCCTCTCGCGTGCTCGAAGGCATGCGCAAGGCGGGCGACATCGGTGCCTCGCTGGAAGCGAAGCTCGCCATCCATGCCGATCCGGCACTGGTGGCGCGTTACACACCGGCTGCGGAGGAGCTGCGCTTCTTCTTCATTACCTCCGATCTGCGTCTGGACGTGGCCGGTGCGCAGCCCGAGAACGCCGTGCTCTCCGAGCTGGAAGGCGCCGATGTCTGGGTGTCCGCTACGGTAAGCAGCGCGATCAAGTGCGTGCGCTGCTGGCAGTTGCGCGATGACGTGGGCCACCACCACGAGCATCCGGAACTCTGCGGTCGATGCGTGACCAATGTGGAAGGAGCCGGCGAGGATCGGCGCTGGTTCTGATCGTGACCATTGACCCGTCTGCGCCTTGTCGCGGCGCGGATGGGGAAGGGCGCGCGGATATTTCTGACGGAACATCATGAGCATCAAACCCAACGCACTTTCCTGGCTGTGGCTGTCGATGCTGGTCATCGCGCTTGACCAGGTCACCAAAATCTGGGCGCTCGATGCACTCCAGCCGGCTGGCATGCCACATGAAGTCATCCCGGGCTTCCTGAACTGGACGCTGGCCTTCAATACCGGTGCCGCCTTTAGTTTTCTGGCTGACGGACAAGGCTGGCAGCGCTGGTTCTTCGTGGCGCTGGCCGTCGTCATCAGCGGCGTGCTCGGCGTCTGGCTCAAGCGCACGGCGCGCTCCGACTGGCGTACGGCCCTGCCGCTGGCCCTGATCGTTGGCGGTGCCGTGGGCAACCTCGTCGATCGGCTGCACCAGGCCAAGGTGACCGATTTCATTCAGGTCTATTACCGCGATTGGCACTATCCGGTCTTCAACGTGGCCGATTGCGGCATTACGGTGGGCGCCGTGCTGCTGATCGCCTTCGGCATGTTCACCGGCAAGGCCGCCGAGGGCGTGCGATAATTCCTGTCTGCGCGGCGACTTGCCGCGACTCGTCTGACCGCTGAGGCTGCTTCTTGGACATTCTGCTCGCCAATCCCCGTGGGTTCTGTGCTGGCGTCGACCGCGCCATTGCCATCGTCGAGCGTGCGCTGGAGGCCTATGGCGCCCCGATCTATGTCCGCCACGAGGTGGTCCACAATCGCTATGTCGTGGACAAGCTCCGCGCGGGTGGGGCGGTGTTCGTGGAGGAGCTGGACGAAGTGCCGGATGGATCCACGGTCATCTTCAGTGCCCATGGCGTGTCCAAGGCCGTGCGCGAAGAGGCCGACCGGCGAGGACTGAACGTATTTGATGCCACCTGTCCGCTGGTGACCAAGGTGCACATGGAAGTGGCGCGCCTCGGGCGCACCGGGCGTAGCGTGGTGCTGATCGGCCACGCGGGGCATCCTGAGGTCGAAGGGACCATGGGACAGTGGAATCCGGCCAATGAGGGTGAAATCCTGCTGGTCGAGTCCGTGGAATGCGTGACTGCCATGCAGCCCCGATTCCCCCACGCGCTGTCGTATGTGACGCAGACGACGCTTTCGGTCGACGACACCAAGGCCATCATCGCGGCATTGCGTGAGAAGTATCCCGACGTCGAGGGGCCCCGCAAAGACGACATTTGCTATGCGACGCAGAATCGACAGGACGCCGTGCGCCGCCTGGCCGAGGCAGTGGATCTCGTGCTGGTGGTTGGTTCCGTCAACAGTTCCAACTCCAACCGGCTGCGCGAGTTGGCGGAAAAGCAGGGCGTTCGCTCATTTCTGATCGACGGCGCAGAGCACATCGAGCGCTCGTGGCTCGACGGCGTGAGCCGCATCGGCCTGACGGCAGGCGCTTCGGCGCCCGAAAAACTCGTCCGCGATGTGATTGCTCGCCTTCAGTCGTGGGGTGCGGGTGAGGTGCGTGAGCTGGACGGTGAGGCGGAAACCATTATTTTTGCCTTGCCCAAAGAGCTGCGTATCGCCGGCAACAGCGGTTCCGCGCGCCTCTGAGGCGCGCCTGGCCGGCTATTACCGGCTGGAAAGGCCACAAAAAAAGCCCGCCATTGGCGGGCTTTTTTCTTGAGCTGGTGCCGGAAACAGGAGTCGAACCTGCGACCTACGCATTACGAATGCGCCGCTCTACCAACTGAGCTATTCCGGCAGAGAGCCGCGAATTCTACGTGGCGGCGACGGAAGGTGCAAGCCGTTCCGGCGAACGGATTTGCATGCGGCGTGAGACGAGGCGGTTGCGAAACGTCTTAAGAATCACGGATTGAGCAAGAGCCTTCCGTCTTTCTTTCGGGATGTGCCTGATACCCGTCTGGGGGAGGATCGCCCGACAATGCCTGCACGCTTCGGAACTTTCGGAATCTGCGATTTCGCTGCCCGGAGGGGCCGGCATCGGAAGGATCCGGTATGCGTCCATTCGACAGGTGCCTGAGGCCTTCAGGGCCGTCGGACGGCAAGTGTTCACGGAGCGGTCGGAGTGGTGGCATGGGGTGGACAGCCAGGAGAGCTGGAAGGACGGCGACATGGATGTCGCACCACCGGTGGTTGCGTACATGGCTCACGCGTCACCCGATGGTTCAGTCCAGGCACTACGCCGCCTGTCATGGTGGCAATGCGCACGTGCCGACATGGGCATCGGATGGGCAGGCGAGGGCGAACAGGCGACAGGCTCGCCCGTCGACCGCCAGGCCGTCGGCTTCGTACATGGCTCCGCTTGGCATTTCACCGGAAGGGTACGGGGCGATCTGGATCTTGTTGGGAGTGATCGCGTCCTGCGCCATATCCATGATCTGGATGCGCGCGCGTCACTTGCAGGCCCGTCGGCAATGCCATCTGCATCGCTCCCGGCTCAACGCTTCGTCCCATCCGCTGTATGTCGAAGACGACGACCGTCAGGTTCCCCATGCAAACCGCGCATGCAAGAAATGGCATGCCGATCGTGACGCGTGCGCTGGTGGCACTTCCGAGGCCATGGACGGCGAGACCTATGCGTGGGTTCCGCCCGGCTCAAGGACACCCGTGGAGCGCCCGTTTCCGACGGTGGAAACCGCTACAGCAGGGCGATTCTTCAATCAGACATTCCGAAGCCTGCGCCTGTCGGATAGCGGGATCGCATGGTTGGGTCGGTGGACGGACGATTCCGACGTGCGTGCTTTCAAGCTAGCCCTTCGCGCACTGGAGGACAGGCAGGCGCGTCTTGCGCAGATCATTCCCGGCGTACTCTTCCATTATCGACAGGAGTCGGGTGGTCCAGGCGGGTTCGTCTACGTGGCGGGTTCCGTGGAAGCTTGCTTCGGCAGTGCATCGGCACAATGGATGGACGACGCCGGATGTCCGCTTCGAGCCGTTCATCCCGATGATCTTCCCGAGGTCGATCTGCCCATCGTCGACCTGCTAAGCCATGGACGCCTGGCGAATGGTGAATTCCGGACATTGATCGATGGCGAGGAGCGGTGGTTGCGGGCCCACGTCAGCGAAGTCGCGCACGACGATGCTTCGGGAAGGGACTGGATCGGCTGCTGGCTGGACATAAGCGATGAGCGTCGCGAGGCCGAAAAGTGCCGCATCGCGCAATCCATGGCGGAGCGATCTGCCGAAGCGCGCATCCGCTTTCTCGCCCTCATGAGCCACGAAATACGCACACCCATGAACGGGGTGTTGGGAACGCTGGAACTGCTGGAGCATTCACGACTTGATGCGCGCCAGCGCAGCCTCGTTCGGGTCGCCGGCGAATCGTCCCGCACCTTGCTTCGGATCATCGACGACATTCTTGATTTCTCGAAGATGGAGGCGGGCCGCATGACCGTGGATCGAATGCCCTTCGATCCCAGGGAGCACCTCGATGAGGTTCTGGCGCCTCTCCTTCCCCAGGCGCGCAGCAAGGGGCTGGCGGTGCAGGTGGTTGTCGGTCGAAGCGTGGCAGGCATGCTGGTCGGCGACAGCGTCCGTTGGCGACAGATCATCTTCAACCTGGTGAGCAACGCGATCAAGTTCACCCGCGAAGGCAGTGTTCGGATAGAAATGCATGCCGAGCCCGCCAGGGATGCCAGTCAGTGCGTCGCGCTCCGTGTCGTCGACACCGGAATCGGCATCGCTTTGGAACGGCATGCGGAGCTTTTCTTTCCCCGGGAGCCATCGGCCGCCAAGCGGTCATGCGGCGGCACCGGCCTGGGCCTCGCCATTGTTCAGCGGCTCTGCAAATTGCTGGACCTGCAGCTGACGTTTGAGAGCGAGCCGGGCAATGGCACGAGCTTCGTCGTGTCCGGCGTCGTGCCGGTCGCAGAACAGCGCGTAACGTTTGGCGCAGTGCGCGGCCGTCGTATCCTCGTGCAGCATCCATCGCCTGCTGCCAACGAAGGCCTCGTGGAGCATCTGTTCGCGATGGGGGCAGAGGTCATTCTTTCCCCCGATGCATCGCTGATGTCAGATGCTCACATGCGAATCGACGTTGAGTCGCCGCAGGACGAGACAACGCGTACGCATTTGCTCCTGAGCGCGCGAACGGCAGCCACCGACGCCCATGCGATCCGCATCGATGGCGATCCTTCATCCTGGCGTGCGCTTTGTGACGCACTCGGTCGAATAGCCGGGTTGATCGAGGCATCTGAACACCTGGCGGGTCGGTCGCCTACGGCTCAACGAAGCATCTCGGATGGCCTTGCCACTCGACGCATTCTGGTTGTCGACGATCACCCGCTGGTGCGCGACGTGCTCGGCCAGCAACTTGAGCGCCTGGGCTGGACTTTTGATCTGGCCGAGCATGGGCGTATGGCATTGCAGCGGCTTGAGGCGAGGGAGTACGCCATGCTCCTCACCGATTGCCACATGCCCGATATGGATGGCTACGAGCTGGCGACTCGAGTGCGCGCCATGCCATCGGGTGGCCGGATACCCATCATCGCCCTGACGGCAAACGTCATGCCGGACCAGGTCAGGCGATGCCTGAAGGCGGGCATGGATGACGTCATATCCAAACCACTCCGCCTCAAGGTGCTGGGTGACAAGATCGACGCATGGATGAAGTCGGGCAGGGGCGGCCTGATCGAATCCGGCGATAGGGCAGGTGCAGATCAAAAGCACGACACATTCCTACGTGTGCATTGATATTCGCTAAGGAGATTCAGAAACGTCGCATGGAAACCCGTTCTGCATGGACGCAAGAATCCTTCAAAGGGTGCCTGGCCGCGTGGGCAAATGGTCGGCTCGGGTTGCCTTCGCGCTGCTTCTGGCACGCGCAGGTGGAGCGTGCCGCGTGACACGCAGCGGAGCATCGTGAGGACAATAACCAAAATAAGGAAAGGAGTTTGCTCATGACCGTACCTGCCGATCAAAGCATCCGAATCATTCTTGCGGACGATCACCCCATCATTCGCAAGGGCGTGCTCGCCGTGCTCGAAGGAAGCGAGATTCAAGTAGTGGGAGAGGCATCGTGTCCTGTTGAGTTGCTGTCGTTGCTCGACAGGATCGAATGCGATGCGGTGGTCACCGACTACGTGATGCCCAGTGACAGTTCGCCCGATGGCATTCGTTTGATCGAGCGCTTGCGCTCGATGCGACCGCAGCTTCCGGTGATTGTTCTTACCATGTTGCGAAATGTCGGCCTCCTGCAGGCCTTGCTCGCGACTGGCGTGCGTGCCATTGTCGATAAAAGCACGGCGATGTCCGAAGTGCACACGGCCATTCGATTGGCAACAGCCGGACACATTTTTGTCAGTTCAACTTTCGAGGGGAGACTCGCGCGGTTCGGTGCCCATTCGGTCAGTCGCCTGACCGATCGGGAAGGCGAAGTCATTCGCTTGCTCGTGGCCGGCATGAGTGTCACTGAGATCGCACGCAAGCTTGATCGAAGCGTCAAGACCGTCAGCAAGCAGAAGACCGACGCGATGAAGAAGCTCGGGCTGCGCTCCGACATGGAGATTTACGCCTACGCGGTGGAGGCTGGTTACTGATTCACAGGGCGCCCGTCGGGGAGGGCGCCCGCTTCTGAAACGGCCGTCATGGAAGTGGACGGTCCGTGTTTCGCCAATTACACAGGGACGCCAGAATATGTTCACTGCAATCATTGTCGACGACCATCCGATGATTAACGGGGCCGTTCGCGGCTTGTTGGAGAAAGTGGGGGAGTTTCGCGTGCTTGCCGAATGCACCAGTGGCACGTCCGGTCTGGCTGCCGCGAGGGAGATGCGGCCTGACTTGCTGATCATCGATCTGGACATACCGCTGCTTGGCGGCGTCGAAGTCGTCCATCGACTTCGACAGTCGGGCGAGAGCATGGCCATCCTGATGATTTCCGCGGGCGATGAAGTCGTCAACGGCGTGCGTGCGTTCCGCGCGGGAGCCGATGGATTCGTGCACAAGAGTGCTGCGATGACGGACATCAGTATGGCGTCGCAACTGGTGGTGCGTGGGAAGATCTATTTCGATAAGGAAATCATGGCGGCTGCCGCGAATGTCATCACGGTAGGCCAGGGTGGTCCACTGAGTTCGCTGGGAAAGCGGGAGTTCGAAGTATTCCGGTGTCTCGCGCAGGGCATGTCGAATATCGATATCGCCCGCCACATGATGATCAGCAACAAGACCGTCAGTGCACACAAGAAAAACGTGATGGACAAGCTGGGGCTTGCCAACATTCGTGACCTGATCGATCTGGCCCGAAGCAGCCGCATTCTTCGCTAGCCGGTCATGCCCGGCGCAGGTTCGGGGGCATCGTGCGGCAGAAGGATGGCGTGCGCATCCAGCTGACATGTCGCAGGCGTGACATTCGGCCAGCTAAGCCAGCGACCTTACAAAATCGACGAACGCGCGAAGCGGAGCGGGCAAATGCCGGCGTCCGGGGTAATAGAGATACGGCCCGGAGAATGTCTGCCACCACGGCTGCAGAATCGGTTCGAGTGCACCACTGTCCAGATGGGGTTGGAGCCATTCTTCGAAGAGATGGACGATGCCGAGGCCACTGACGGCAGCATCGACCTTCAGGTCCACGCCCGCACCCAGGCGCACGAGCAAGGGTCCGTCGGGATCCACTCGGATCACCTCGCCATCGCATTCGAATTCCCAGGGTGGAATGGACCCACTGTTGAACTGTCCTCGCAGGCAGGCGTGCTGCAGCAGTTCGCGGGGATGTGCGGGGCGACCATGCGCGTCCAGATACGCCGGCGCCGCCGCGGTTGCGAAGCGTTGCCTGCGTGGACCGATGGGAATGGCGATCATGTCCTGCTCAAGTCGCTCGTCATAGCGAATCCCTGCATCGCACCCTGCCGCCAGTACATCGACGAAACTGTCCTCGACGATGACTTCCAGCTTGATCTCCGGATAAGTCGCCAGGAAGGGCGTGATGATGGGCGGAAGCGTAAGTCGTGCCACGCTGGCGGGTACATTTAGCCGCAGGGTTCCGGTTGGACGGTCACGGAAGCTGTTCACGATATCCAGCGCCGCTTCGACTTCACCCAGGGCCGGCAGCAGGCGCTCCGCCAAGCGCGCGCCCGCTTCCGTGGGCGTCACGCTGCGCGTGGTGCGATGGAGCAGGCGGACGCCCAGTCGGCTTTCGAGGCGCCTTACGGCCTCACTAAGGCTCGATGCCGACGTCCCACTGGCCCTTGCACCATCCCGAAATCCTCCCGCGCGTACTACCGCGAGGAAGGCGAAAAGATCCTGCAGCTGGTTGTTCATTGTTTTGATATCCGTACAGCCTGTATGGATTTGACCGGATTATCGCGCAATGACGGCACGCCTATAGTTTTCCGGTACCCGTTTCGACCCCTTCATTGCGTGGAGCCTCTATGAGCAAGCTGATGAATTCCGGAACCTTTCGTCTTGGTGATGCCGCCGTGGCCCGCATGGGGTATGGCGCCATGCAACTGGCCGGGCCGGGAGTGTTCGGGCCTCCCAGGGACCGGGCCGCCGCCATGGCCGTGCTGCGCGCCGCCGTGGAGGCGGGCGTCAACCATATCGACACCAGTGATTTCTACGGGCCCCACATCACTAACCAGATCATCCGGGAAGCCCTCCATCCCTATGCGGATGACCTTGTCATCGTGACCAAGGTCGGCGCGCGGCGCGGCGACGACGCCTCGTGGTTGCCCGCACAGAGCCCCGACGAACTGCGCAGCGCCGTTCATGACAATTTGCGCAACCTTGGCCTCGACGCACTCGATGTCGTCAACCTGCGCATCATGGGCAATGTCTTCGAGCCCGGCGAAGGTTCGATTGAGCCCCAGTTCACCGCGCTGGCCGAGTTGCAGCAGCAGGGCCTGATCCGACACCTTGGCCTGAGCAACGCTACGTCGACGCAGGTGGCCGAGGCGAGCCGCATCGCGCCGGTGGTGTGCGTCCAGAACCATTACAACCTGGTGCATCGACGGGACGATGCCCTGGTCGACGACCTGGCGGGCAAAGGTATTGCCTTCGTGCCGTTCTTCCCGCTTGGCGGTTTCTCGCCGCTGCAATCGGATTCGCTCGACGCGGTCGCTGCGGGTCTGCGGGTGACGCCGATGCAGGTCGCGCTCGCATGGCTGCTGGCCAGGTCGCCCAACGTGTTGCTGATCCCTGGCACGTCGTCAGTGGGGCATTTGCGCGAGAACCTGGCGGCCGCGGACCTTGTGCTCCCACCCGATGTGTTGAATGCTCTGGAGCGCATCGCCGCGCACTGACCTCGCCGTACGCGAGCCGCCCATGTCACTATGCGCGGCTCTCATACGGGATGGACGTCGACGATGCGCCGTGGAAAGCAGGGACTGCTGTGGGGAATGTTGCTGTGTGGCGTGATGGCATGCGGCTGGGCGGCCGATCGCGCCCCCGCGACTGCGGCGCGCAGTTCCACCATCGCGCCGCCGCCGCCCGTGGCCGGCGTCGTGCTGCCGGACACCGAATCGTTTTCCCTCGCCGGTCCGCACGGTCGCACCTATCCGATCTGGGTCGCCTTGCCGGCCCGTTACGCCGAGCACCCCAACCAGCGCTACCCCGTGCTCTATGTCACGGATGCGCTGTACAGCTTTCCGCTCGTGCGCAGCCTGCGCAATCTGGTTGGGCAGAAAGGCGTCAACATCGAAGACTTCATCCTGGTGGGGCTTCCGCCTCAGGAGGGGCTGACCTCCTTGCAAAGTCGTTCGCGCGATTACACGCCGACCGTGCCCAATCTGAGCGATCCGGACAACTACGGTGTTCCCGAATACGGCGACGCCGCGACATACCGTGATTTTCTGGCCGATACGGTGCTGCCGCAGATCGATACGCGCTACCGTACCGATTCTTCCCGCCGTGCCTTCGCTGGCCATTCGTATGGCGGGCTCTTCGGTGCCTTCGTGCTGCTGACGCGTCCCGCGATGTTCCACACGTACATCCTGTCCAGCCCGTCGCTGTGGTACGACGATCACGTCATTCGCAAGTTCGAGGAAGCGTATGCGCGTGACCATCGCGTACTCGCCGCCAACGTGCTGCTTTCGGTGGGCAGCTACGAAACGGTGAAGCCGGGCCCGCGCTATTTCCGGCACAACGATCTGCTGCGCGACAACAACGAGTTCGCCAGGCGACTGCGAACCCGGGGCTACCAGGGCCTGAAGGTGA
The DNA here is from genome assembly GCF_004322705.1 of Dyella terrae. NCBI lineage: Bacteria > Pseudomonadati > Pseudomonadota > Gammaproteobacteria > Lysobacterales > Rhodanobacteraceae > Dyella > Dyella terrae. Next base: position 413,737 of record NZ_SIZZ01000001.1, read on the forward strand.
GTACTTCCGTCGTCCAGGGCGAGGACCACTTCACTGTCTATCCCGCCGTGCTCACGCGTGCCTTGCTGGCCACGTTTCCGGGGACCGGGCCTTACGTGAGTGGGTGACGCTTCGCACCTGTTCCGGGACCGCGGGCCCATCGGCACCTTGCGGTGAGCTACTCCTTCGATGGAATTCAGGGCCCGCTGCACCGGCCTTGAACGGACTTGAGCCCCCTCATGGCCGGTCACCAAAACCATTGGTTGACAGTGCCGACTGCCTGCCTGCACTTTAAGGCGCTTGGATGGCGCGCAGGGGCGCGCCACGTGTCGAGTCACAAGGGGGCAGGGGTGGTTTGCGTTCGGAGCCTTACGACCGAATTTGCGTTGCAGAAGCACGAAATTTCGTGAGGGGACAGGATGTCGTCATCCCCCTCGCCATCCGTTGAAGCATCGAGCGCGACTCAGGGACGATCGGCAGCACTTCAACCGCAAATACTTGCTCCGTGGCGCCCATGGCTCTACGTCGGGCTGCTTTTGCTCGGGCTGGCCGTTGCCATAGGGGCGGTGGTCTGGATCATTGGCCAGCATCGTCGCGAAGCCGTCCAGGCAGAGCAGCTGAAATTGCGATCATCCCTGGCGCTTGCCGCAGCGGCAACGAATCGTGACCTGCAGGATATTGACCTGGCATTGGCCAGCATCGGGCGGCACCTGCTCGTGCTGGATGCCACCCACGGCGATCTCCATGACGCCGACGTCTCCATCCAACTGCGCGAGGAACTGATCCACCAGACTGCCGTGCTGCCGTCGGTGGTCAGCATGAACGTGCTCGACAGCCAGGGTATGTGGGCGGTGTCATCGCAGACCCTGCACCCTTCGCCAGCCTTGCTGGGCGGCACGTTGCAGTTGTGGAACGAGGCGATTCGCACACCCATCACGCGAACCTTCCTCATGGACGCTGGTTCGTCGGATCTGTGGGGCATGCCAAGCCTTGCCGCTGGTCGCGTGGTCCGGTCCAGCGACGGGCGCATTCTTGGCGTGGTCGTTGCCTATCTGTTGAAGCGCACGCTCGAACGGCCTTTCAGTACGCTCACCGCCGAGTCGATCTCCTCCGTGGTTTCTTTGCCCAACGGCACGGAATTGCTCAGTCACCCGGATATGTCGCCTGGCATTCCGGACTGGCTCCTCGCCCCGTGGAGTCACGCCGTGGCGCAGGACGGTGGCAACTTCGAGGCCGTCGACGATCGCGGGCAGCGCTGGCTGGTGACGGTGCTTGGCACCAGCAACTCGCTGGTGGTCTACACGGCCATGAAGCCCATGGCGGCCATCCTGGCGGGCAGGGCGGGCTTCGAGGCCGTGGTGATTGCCACGGCCGCCATCGGTCTGCTGATTGCGTGCGCGATGTTCGGGCTGTGGATTCGCCAGCGCTGGATGACGCACCAAAAGGGCATCTCCGAATGGCATGCCCAGCACCGCTTTCTGGAAACCCTGACCCACGACCAGGCGACCGGTTTCCTGAATCGGCCGGGGCTCGAAGAAGTGTTGCGCGACGAGCGTCGCGAGCCTCGAGAGATGTTGATGCTCAGCATCAATCGACTCCAGGCGGTATCGCGCTCGCTTACTCACCAGGCGAGCGAACGCATTCTTGCCGAGATGGCCGAGCGCGTTCGCAGCGTGCTCGACGACGACGACGTGGTGGGACGGCTCGCCACGGAGCACTTCGGCATCGTGCGTTACGGCGACGGTGCGGAGGCGCTTGCCCGGCAGCTGCTGCACGTTCTGCAACCACCGTACGCCTTTGGCGAACGCGAGCTGGCACTGAATGCCTCCATCGGCATGGCCAGGCTTGCGCGGCCTGGTGACTGGGCACAGTTAATCCAGGATGCGACATCCGCGATGTATCGCGCCCGGGAAGCGGGCGCTGGCGCCCATCGCTGGTTCGAGTCTGCCGCCGATCGCCCGCGCCAGGAGCGCGTGTCGATCGAACAGGACCTGCGCCGCGCGATCGGAACCACTCAGCTGTACATGATGTACCAGCCGATCTGTCAGCTGCGCCAGGATGCGGTCACCGGTTTCGAGGCCCTGTTGCGCTGGCACTGTCCACGCCGTGGCCAGGTACCGCCGGATGTTTTCATTCCCATTGCCGAAAGCACCGGATTGATGCTGCCCATCGAGCGCATGGTGGCCCGTTCGCCGTTCGACGCGGCGGCGCAATGGCCAGATCAGCTCGCGCTGTCCATCAATCTTCCCGCCTACGAATTCCGCGACCCTTCGTTGCCCGAGCGCGTGCGCGACAGCATCGCGCGCACCGGCATCGATCCTTCGCGTTGCTACTTCGAGGTGACCGAGTCGGCGCTGCTTGAAGACGATCAGGTGGTGATCTCGGTGATGCGGCAGCTCAAGGCACTCGGCGTGAAGCTCGCGCTCGATGATTTTGGTGTCGGTCATGCGAGCCTTGGCTATCTCTATCGTTTTCCCTTCGATCGCATCAAGATCGACAAGAGTTTCGTCCAGGCGATGCACAAGGAAAGCATGGCGGCGGATATCGTCGGCGCCATCGTCAACCTCAGCCACAAGCTGCATTTTGAAGTCGTCGCCGAGGGCGTCGAAACCGCAGAGCAGCTTCGTCAGGTGAAGGACATGGGCTGTGACTATGCGCAAGGTTTCTTCATCGGCCACCCGCTTGAAGAAAGCGAGGTGAAGCATTTTCTCGCGACGCGGCCGGGTTTCTGACGGAGTACCCGGCGAATGGGTTCATTGCCCGATCATCTGATTCTGGAGGGTATGGCGCCCGGCAAGCCGGTTCACCTCGAGCTGCCTGTGGCCGATGGCGCCGGTCTGCGCGCTTACCTGATGCGGTTCGATACTCAGGCCTTCGATGCTTCGGCATTCGCGCAACACGGCGTGGCGCAGCCGCCTTCGATTTCCCGCAGCGTGCCCAAACGGCAGGCCGAGTACTTCCATGGCCGCCTCATGGCGCGGCATGCACTATCGGCGCTGGGACTCGACGTGGGCGACATCGGCATGGGTGCGTCCAGGCAACCGCTCTGGCCTGAAGGCATCGTTGGCAGCATCTCGCATGCCCATGGCGTGGTCGGTGCCGCCGTCGAGCGTCGCGGACCTCGTTCGGGCATTGGCATCGATATCGAACGGGTCGCCAGCGCGGAAGCGTGTCACGCGCTTTCGGAAACGGTGGTCAACGACCGTGAGCTGACGTACCTGAAGCGCGAAGTCGCGATGTTGTCGCTGGATCTTGCGTTGACCACCGTGTTCTCCGCGAAGGAAAGTTTCTTCAAGGCGGCATTTGACGTGGTGGGCCACTACTTCGATTTCAGTGTGGTTCGACTTATCGATTTTCAGCCGGGCCGTGGCACGATGCGCCTGCAACTGACGGAGCACCTGTGTGACGCGTTCCGCCAGGGTGATGTGATTGACGTCGGTGCATGTCGGATTGCCGGCAACATGCTGCTCACTCATATCGCGTGGTAAATGCAACGTTGTCGATGCCCGAACAGGACGTGCTGGGATAAGCTTGATGGCATCGACAGGGGAAGGCACATTCATGGGCAAGCGTAGGACGTTCGGTCCGATGGGGCGCGCGTGTGCATTCGCGTGGGTGGCTTTGTCGTTCTCGGCGCACGTCGCCGCGGATGCCGCCAGGCCGGCGCCTTTGATTACGGATGAGATCTATACCAAACCGGTTCGCCTGGTCGATATTGGCCAGGGCCAGCGCCTGAACCTCTATTGCCAGGGCTCGGGTTCGCCCACCGTCATCCTTGATGCCGGCATGAGTGACTCGATGGTGTCCTGGGCGCTGGTGCAGCCTTCGCTTGCGAAAATCACCCGGGTTTGTTCGTTCGATCGCGCGGGGCTGGGTTTCAGCGATCCGGCGCGGCGAACCAGTACGCCGGTCAATCAGTCAGAAGACCTGCATGCCTTGCTCAGGGCGGCGAAGGTGATGCCGCCGTACGTGATGGTCGGCCACTCGATGGCAGGCATGAACGTGCGAGTGTTTGCCGATAAGTATCCCGCCGACGTGGTGGGAATGGTGGTGGTCGAAGGTTCGCACGAGGATCAGTCGGTGCGCGGCTGGGCCATTGGCGAGGAAGGTGCGCAGGCTAAGTGGGATGCCTGGCTGAAGGAAACGCATGCCTGCATTGCCGAGGCTCAGAAGGGTCTGATCGAGGGCTCGCCCATGTATGCCACATGCCTGGGAACGAGCGATACGCGCATTAGCGATGCCATCAACCAGGCGCGGACCCGGCGTGAAGTTTTGCCGGCATATCAGGCGGCCGCGGCATCCGAGCGTGAAAACGTCTTCTACGAAAGCGCCCGCGAGACGCGCGCGACGCGCAAGGATTTCGGCAGCATGCCGATCATCGTCCTGACGCATTCGCCTTTTCCCAAGCGCGATGACGAAACCCAGGTCGAGCGCAACCAGCGGACCCTGCTGTGGGAGGATATGCATACGCAGGTGGCGAGCATGTCTACGCGAGGCATCAACATCATCGTGCCCCATAGCGGCCACTACATCCAGTTCGACAAGCCACAGGTGGTGATCGATGCCATCGAGCAGGCGGTAGGCATCGCGCGAAGGAAGTGACTTGCTGATGTGCAAGACGGTTGGTACGCGGCTTGCCCGGGAAATTCCTCAAGGTCGGCCCTGCGCGGGCCGATCCCGGCGACAGTATCGGTCGGCGGAAAAGCCTTCGAAGGAACCCATGGCATGGATCGACGCAGCGTTTTGAAAGGTGGCGTGTACGGGGTCCTCGCCCTGGGAGCTTCTCCGTGGGTGTCGTCGGCGAAACCGGTCGCCGGCAAGCAGGACAAGTTCGCTGACCTCGAGCGTCGCTTTGGCGGCCGGCTGGGTGTGGCGATACACGACCTTGAAACCGGGCAGAAGGCAGGGCACCGCCAGGACGAGCGCTTTCTTATGTGCAGCACGTTCAAGCTGCTCGAGGCGGCGGCCATCCTCGCTCGCGTGGACAAAGGGGCTGAGTCCCTTGATCGCAGGATCGTATTTGGGCCGGATGTGCTGCTGTCGCACGCGCCGATCACCCGGCAACATGCAGGTGGCGAAGGCATGACGGTCGGTGAGTTGTGCCAGGCGGCCATCACCGTGAGCGACAATACGGCGGCGAATTTGCTGCTGGAAAGCCTGGGTGGCCTGATGGCTTTCAACGGCTTTCTGCGGAGCCTGGGTGATCATGTGACCCGGCTCGATCGCAACGAGCCCACATTGAACGTCGCCCATGGCGATCTGGACACGACATCGCCAAAGGCGATGCTCGGGAGCGTCGAAAAAGTCATGCTGGGCGATGCACTGTCACCCGCATCGCGCGAGCAACTCGCCGCGTGGATGAAGCAAACTACGACGGGATTGACCGCCATCCGTGCGGGACTTCCCCCGGCATGGCTTGCTGGCGACAAGACCGGTCGCGGTTCGCACGGCGAGACGAACGACATCACGCTTGCCTGGCCGCCCGGCCGCAAGCCGGTGCTTATCGTGGCCTACTACGCCCATCCAGATGTCAGCGACGATGTTCGCAGCCACGTGTTGGCGGAGATCGGCCGGATGGTTGTTGACGGTTGACGCTCACTCTCATCGGGGCGCGTTCGTATGCTCGGGGGCACCTTTCAGGAGGTCAGTCCGGTGGTCGGAAGCGAGCAGAACATAGCGTTCATACTGGCGAAGCACGTCAGCGATGATTTCTTCGGGACGAAGATAGCTGATCACATAGCCTTCGCGACCGTCGGCGAAGAACGTTGATATGTCGTACGTGTGCGGTTGCTCCGAAGCCGGTTCCGCGGCATCGCGTGGCAGAAAGCTGGGGGCGGTTTTCTTCAGCACATGAACGCCATACACGAAGTCACGCTGGCTGGCCGAGGGAATCGAGAGCTGTACGACCTCATCCGAATCCTTCACGACGCGTGCGACGACATCCGACGTGCGAAGTTCGTTGGTCACCGTCTGAAGCGCCGGAGTGACGACCTGACGAATGAACTGCTTCGCGTCCTCCTCAGTGTGGTCTTTGAGCATCCGGGACAAGCGAAGGCGCCAGTGCTGCCCCGTCCAGAACTGGGTCGCGGGCGCCATGCTTTGTGAGTAATGCGCGTCGTCGGCCATCAGTCCGCGCCAAAGGCCATAGCAGAGTGCGAGCATCACCACGGTGACTGGTAGCGCGGCGATAAGCGTCACGGCCTGGAGCGCCTTCAAACCGCCGGCGACGATCAGTACCACCGCCGTGACACCGAGCAAGGTGGCCCAGAACAAGCGTTGCCAAACCGGAGACTCCGGCGCGCCCCCCGAGGCAATGGAATCGATGACAAACGCGCCGGAATCGGCCGATGTCACGAAGAACACGCCGACCAGGATGATGGCCGCAACAGACAGTATCGACGTCATCGGCAAGTATTCGAAGAACCGGAAGAGCAGGGCATCGACATTGGCGGCCGTCTGGGTCAACGCGCCCGCGGCCGAGTGCGTATCGAGCCAGATGGCACTGTTGCCGAACACGGTCATCCAGATCAGGTTGAACGCCGTTGGTACCAGCAGCACGCCGATGACGAACTGTCGAATTGTTCGGCCGCGCGAGATGCGCGCAATGAACATGCCTACGAACGGCGACCACGAAACCCACCACGCCCAGTAAAGGATTGTCCAGTTCGCGAACCAGTCCTTTTCGTTCGGCGCCTTGTAAGCGTATGTGTGGAAAGAAAGCTCTATCAGGCTGGAGAGATAGTTCCCAAGATTGTCTCCGAACGCGCGAAGCAAGAAGGCGGTCGGGCCGGCAATCGCCACGAACAGCATCAGCGCAATCGCCAGCATCAGGTTCATTTCGGACAGCCGCCGCACGCCTTTGTCGAGACCCGTCGCCGCCGACAAGCCAGCCAGCGCTACGACGACAGCAACTAGCCCGAGCTTGAATCCCAGCCCGTCCACCTGCCATCCGGCAACCAGGTGCATGCCGGCGCTCATCTGCATGACGCCAAAGCCCAACGTAGTGGCAATGCCTGAAATCGTGCCCACCAGCGCAAAGGCATCCACGGCATGACCGAGCACGCCATTCACGCGTTCGCGCAAGATGGGGTAGAGGCCCGAGCGGAAGGTCAGGGGAAGGTTGTAACGAAATCCGAAGTACGCCAGCACCAGTCCCATGACCCCGTAAACGGCCCATGCGCTGAAGCCCCAGTGGAAGAACGTCATCAGCATGGCTTCGCGGGCCGCTTCCGGCGTCGCCGCCACGGCGTTGGGCGGAGAGACAAAATGCTGGATCGGCTCGCCGACACCGAAGTACATCAAGCCAATGCCCATGCCCGCCGCGAAAAGCATGGCGGTCCATGATACGAAGCTGAACTCCGGAGCCACGTCGTCAGGGCCCAGCTTGATGCTGCCGAAGCGACTGAGTGCGACAACAAGGAGGAAGATCACGAAGATCGCCACCGACAGCACAAAGAACCAGTCAAATCGCGCAATCACCCACGCCTGCGCAGCCATGAAGCGCGCGCCCGATGCGGCCGGCCAAAGTGAGCAGACAAGCAGGAGCAGTCCGACGACGATCAATGACGGCACGACCACGGGTGCCTTGAAGGTGGTGTGGTGTGTTCGCTGTGGAGTTTGCATTGAATCATTCCCGTCAATGCCAGGGAGCGGGCTCCATACACCGCCATGCAGTCTGGCGATAACGCCTGACTCCCGATGACAGGGGGCGCGACTAGGGCCGCAAACTGCGCCTAAGCCGCAAGACCCGCAAGCCACCTTAAGGCTTTGTCTCATGGGCGTTCAGGCCCGGTCTCATCTCGGCCCAAGTTTGGCACGCATGAGGCCGCCGCGAAACGATGACGTGAAGATTACGCGACGATTCAACGAGCCCTGCGCGAACGATGGAGTCCCAGCGTCGCTATGAGCATCAGAATCGCGGCGGCGACGAACAGGACATTCGTTGCGATCCTCTGGTACGCAAGTACGCCGGCCACGCCGCCAGCGAGGAAAGAGAGCACAGTCTGGGTATGCAGTCGCAACCGGGTGACGTGGGCCGCCAGTTCGGTACGCGGTTCGCGTCGCCGCGCGATATCGAACAGCATGCTCAGGCCTATCCCGATGTCCGTCGACATGCCCGATACATGTGTTGTACGCACGCGAGCATCGGAAATCTGAGTCACGACGGCATTCTGCAGGCCCATGAGAAACGCAAGTCCAAGCACCAACATCGGCCCCCGTTGGGCGCCCGGGAGCGCCAGTTCGGCGGCCCCAAGTGCGGCCATCAACAGGGCCTCGATCATCACGACCCACGCGTAAATGCCTGGCATCTGACGCCGGCGTCCGGAATTGATCACCAGTGATGAAAACGCCGCGCCGATGATGAAAACGATGATGATTGCAAGATAGAACACGCCGATCATCCAGTCCGCGCGGGACGCATGATCGGACAGGGCCGATACGTTGCCGGTCATATTGGCTGAGAAGAAGCCCACTGCATGGAAGGCCGCGGTATTCACGGCGCCGGCGATCGCCGCGAGAATGCAGGCAAGACGCCGATCCGTCGCGTGGTCGCGCGCAGTTCCCTGGCGAATGAGCATCGTGGCCTCGTGCATGGGGTATCGGCGCCCACCATTCTACTGTCCCTCGCGCCGGTAGAGGCGTGGTGAATGGCCCCGTGCCACGTCGCCCGTCAAACCATGACCTATGGCGATCGGGCGGCATTGGCACTTGACAGTCGTTTGGCCGTCCAAAAGGATCGGCATACCCCAATCCGGCGCTGGATATCCCCATGGCCCGTCTGTTCCGGTGGTCCCCGTTGGTGCTCGCGCTCGCGTTATGCATGCTGCCGATAAAGTGTCTCCAGGCCGGGGAGCGCAAGGCGGGATCGATTGAATCCACCGTCAAGACGTTGCATACGACCGATGGCAGAAGCGTGCGGTACGAAATAGGCACCCTCTATGTCCCCGAGAATCGCAAGGTCGCGCATAGCCGGCTGATCCCGGTGGGGTTCGCGCGCATTCGCTCCTCCGGGGCAGCGGTTGGCGTGCCTCCGGTATTCTGGTTGCCTGGTGGGCCTGGCCTGAGCGTCTTGCATGATTTCGAAGGCAAGACAGAGAGTGCACAGGCGCGCGTGGCGATGTGGGAGCGATTCACCCATGTGGCGGATGTCGTCATCATCGAGCAGCGCGGCTATACGGCCATGGGGGAAATGCTCCGAGCCAACAACTCGCCACTTCCGCTCGACGAGCCGGAAACGCCGGCAGCCAAAATTCGTCGGTACGCTGCCTTGGCGGAAGCCGCCCGCAAGGCGTACCCAGCTGCCGACCTTGCCGGTTACACCATCGCCGCATGCGCCGACGACGTCGACGATCTTCGCCATGCGCTGGGCTACCGGCAGATCAGTCTTTTCGGAGGCAGCTTTGGCTCTCAGTGGAGCATGGCCGTCATGCGGCGGCATCCGGACCGAGTGGCGCGCGCCGTGCTCTCCGGTGTCGAGCCGCTGGACAACGGCTATGACATGCCCTCGCACGTCTACGCCGCCATGCAGCGCATCGCCTTTGACGCCGATCGCGATCCCGGCCTCGCACCGTGGATGCCCAAGGGAGGCTTGATGGCCGCGGTTCGCGTCGTTCGCGATCGTCTGGCCAAAGCGCCGGTGACGATCGACCTCGTCGACCAGGCCACGGGCAAGTCACAGCGCGTCACGCTCGGCGTGGGCGATTTCCAGCAGTTCCTTGTCGACAACTCGTCCGTGGCCGATGACTGGCCGGCGCTGGTGCTGGCGATCTATTACGGGCACTACACGTCCTGGGCAACTTCAGTAGCCCGGGATCGACAGCCTTCGGCGGTCACCTTGATTGGCCCCTTGATGGACCAGAGTCTTGGCGTCAGTGCAGCACGCGAATTTCAGATGCGGACCGATCCGGCGCTGGACATGCTGGGTACCTGGAATTTTGAGCCCTATCTGGGCTCAAGGAGCGCATGGCCGACGCCGGACATGGGCGATGAATTGCGGTTACCCGTTACCACGACCATCCCCGTCGTTTTCGTGCACGGCGATTTCGATACTTCCACCCCCGTGGAAAACACGCTGGGGCTGTTGCCTTACTTTGTTCGTTCCCACGCGATCATCGTGCATCGTGGCGGTCATGACGGTACGTTCTATTTGTTGCGTGAAGACAGTGGCACCAAGGCGGCGATCTATCGTTTCCTCGGCACCGGAGTGATGCCTGAGCTTCCATCAACCATTGATGCCCCGAAGATCGTTTTCACCACGCCAACGTTCCAGCCTTCGCCGCAGGTTGCCGATGGGCACTGAATCACCCATCGCCACACGGCCGGAATGTTTCGTTGCGATCGTCGCGATCAAGCGCTGAATAGAGATGAATGCCAATGTGACGCAATGTCATCTGGCGCGTGCGATTTGCGTCGGTGCGACGACAAGATGTTGTCGTCAGGATCGCGCAAGCTGTCTCGCTTCCATCCGCTTAGCGTGCGCTTAGCCTGCGCGTAGCTTGCGTTGTGTTTCCTGCGGAAGCAGCGCTATCGACAGAACCTTCGCCGCTTAGCCATCACTTTGAAATCGCCTGAAATCGCATCATGCCAATGGCCGATGGCGCCTGCGTTTTCTCGCGCGTAAGGTGCGCGAACGCATGGGCAATCCATGCGTACTAGCGAAGGCGTTCATCGGTGCCGCCGATGTGCAGCCTTGCCAGGGGGCGCGGTCACCTAACGCAATACGGGAGGCCATAGTCATGAAGAACCGACTGCTTTTAGCGGTGGCAGTCATGGCGTTCGCTACGAGCGCCATGGGTGCAACGCCAGTCACGCTCAAAATTCAGAAAGGGGCAACGACGACACCCGTGTCATCGCAGATAGGCGGGGCGCCCATCACGGCCCTTGAACAGGACCCGGCGATGTCGGGAGGTGATGCCGATTCAGGCGATGGTAACGACCTCGGTGACAAGCCCGTCACCAATCGCTCCATTGCGCATGGTCGCGCGGGTGTGAATCGCATGGGCAACGCCAAGCGCGCAAAGTCCAGCCCAGAACTGCTTGGTGGATTCGATGGACTCAACTTCCATGATCAGCGCTACTCGAACAACGGCAATCAATTCTCGGTCGAGCCGCCGGATCAGGGGCTTTGTGCGGGTAATGGCTTCGTCCTCGAGAGTGTCAACGATGTGCTGGCGATCTATGACAGTTCGGGGCATCAGCTTGTCGGTCCGGTCGATCTGAATACGTTCTACGGTTATCCGGCAGCGATCAATCGCAGCAATGGCCAGTACGGTCCCAGCATCACCGATCCATCGTGCTACTACGACGCCTCGACGAAGCGCTGGTTTCAGGTGGTCTTGACGCTCGATCGCATCGGGACAACCTCCGCGTTAGCCGGCACGAATCACCTGGATATCGCCGTCAGCCAAACAGCCGACCCCACGGGCGCCTGGATCGTGTATCAGCTTCCCGTGCAGAACAACGGCACGCAAGGTACGCCTGATCACCAGTGCGACCTTGGCTTTTGCCTCGGCGATTACCCGCATATAGGCGCGGATGCCAACGCGATCTTCCTGACCACCAACGAGTTCTCGTTCTTCGGCGACGGCTTCTACGGCTCGCAGATCTATGCCATTTCCAAGAAAGCGCTCGCCTCGTGGTCGGCGGCGGTGAATGTCGTGTTGTTCAATGGCGGCGATCCGAGCATTCCCGCGCCGGCCTTCACGGTCTGGCCGGCCGTCTCGTCCGGTGGGCAATATGCCGGCGCGCATGGCGGTACCGAGTATCTGCTCAGCTCCGACGCGGTGTTCTACGACTCGGGCGTGTCGAGCACGATCTGGTTGTGGGCCGTGTCCAACACGCAGGCGATCGATAGCGCACCCGGCACGTTGGCATTGAGCGTGTCGTCCGTCGGCGTGCAGCAATACGCCGTTCCGAGCAGCCTGGCCCACCAGAAGCCTGGCAGCACGCCATTGCGTGATTGTTTTGCCGTGCCAGGGTGTGCGCCGAACTACCTCGGCTATCCGAACCACGTCTATCCCGCGCCGCGCGACCTGGCGGTCAACGACTCACGCATGCAGCAGGTGAGCTATGCCAACGGGAAGCTGTGGGGCACCCTGGATACCGACGTTTTGCTCGGTGACGGAAGCCATGGTTCGGGCATCAATTTCTTCGTCATCAACCCGAACTCCGGCGGACTGTTCGCCAACGGCACGCTGTCGCTGCCTGATGCGAATCTGACCTACGGCTCGGCTGCCGTAACGCAAAGCGGGCGTGGTGTCATCGCGTTCACCGTCGTCGGGCCCAATGACTACCCGAGCGCGGGCTATGCGAGCTTCGACGCCAAGATCGGTGCCGGCGATGTCCATCTCGCGGCCGCTGGCGCCGGCCCCTGGGATGGCTTCACGGGTATCCCCTACCTGGGTGGCGACCGTCCTCGCTGGGGCGACTACGGTGCGGCTTCGGCCGACGGCAATACGATCTGGATTGCTTCGGAGTACATCGCTCAAACGTGCACGCTGGCGCAGTACCTGACCGCTCCGTTGTTCCAGTGTGGCGGAACGCGGGGTGCGTTGGGCAATTGGGCAACGCGCGTGTCGGCCATTGGGCTCTGAGTCGTACATGTCGCGACAGGAAGGGGCGCGGTCGCGGGCCGCGCCCCTTTTACCCGGTTCAGTCCTGACGTTGTCGCGCGGAGTGGACTATGCGCGACAGGAGCAATCCGAACATCAAGGGGATGAACAGTGCATACGCATACTGGCCCCTCGCGACGCCGATGCCATACGGGAACCAGATGCCCGGGACGCCAAGGGCATTAACCTCGGTGGCGAACAGGCCGATGCCGACGAGTACTGCGGCGAGGGCAGCCAGACAGGCGCCGAGCGCTTGGGTTCGAATCACGCCCAGTAGGATGATCCACGCATAGATCGCTGCAAATGCGATACGAGCGCCGGTGGCTGCAGCCTCGGCCATGGCTTTGATTGCATGCGGGCCATCCATCCAAAACCACGGCCGAGCGATCCATGCAGTGAGCATGTAGATGGCGGTGAGCCCAGCGATAGCCTTGCCAAGCCAGCGCAGGTCGTCGATGCGAAACCATTCGCGCCAGGCAAGCGTCCATGTTGCCAGAACAAGTGGCCGGAGCAAGATCATCACGCCGATGTCGGAGCTGCGCAGGCTAAGGAAGTGGCCCCAGTAGTACAGCACCTGATTGAGGCGCAGAAGGGCGAGCAGGCACAACGCGGCGATCATCCACCCATAGCGACGACTTGTCCGTGCGATGGCGAGTGCGGCCGCGATCATGGCCAGCACGACAAAGCCCAGCGGCTCGATGCCATCGGCAACGTAGCCCCAGAAAGTCGTCATCCACTGTGACCGGACAAGATGATCGATGCTGTCGGCCTGGCCGATGACCGGCGCGACGTGCAGGCCGCCGCTTTCGTCACCGGCGTCCACCGGATCCATCCAGACGCGGAACGCGATGTCGTAAGTCTGTGGGCCCGAGCCGGACGACGGTAGGGGGAATACGGTGGGACGCACGCTATAGGCAGTCGGCGTCGCGCCGGAGAAGTCGCCGGGGCCACCGAGCCGTTTGCCGTTGACGTAAACCTGATACGTCGAGTCGACCAGGGTCGGGCCAGACATGGCCAGCGGCACGCCCTTGTCGCTTTCGACGGTGACACGGATGCGGTACCACGCATAACCCGTATAGCCGGCGTGTCCGCGCCGACTCCAGCCAGCGACGTAACCGGTGATGCCTACGTCGCCATCATGGGCACCCGGCGCTGGCGTAAGGTCGACCGCTTCCCACCCGCTGTCGTCGAACCCGGGCGAAGACCAGCGGGGATCATCGCCCACATGAAAGCGCCACGTGGCATTCAGCGCTACGGTTGCCGGGTTTAGTCGGACTGGGTTTTCGAGGCTGGTTTCAGCGCGAGCGGAGCGCTGCACACCCAGCAACACTGTCAGCAGGCAGATGCATATCAGAAGTCCCGAACGTCGCATGGCATCGTTCCCTGATGGATGCCCGGAAGTTTAAAAGAGAAGCACGCCAAGGTCATAGGCGGAGCCCGCCGGGCTGGTGGCTTGGCTTTCCTTGATCAGTGGCCCTTGAGGACAGTTACCCAAGCGCTTCATGGAAGCCCTGGCGTCCCGGGGTCGCCTGCGCGCCCTTGTCGCGCGCTGGCGACTTCGCCTGCCGACATGCTCTACTTCGGGGGCGATTTTCCTGGGTCGATGGGCATCTGACGGGGGGCGGGAGAGATGCGCTGGATACGCTGCGGTGCCGCGAAGCAGTTGTTGATGCTCCTCATCGCGCTGATGGGAATGCCGGTTATGGCGGCAGAGCCTGGCCAGGCATGCCGGGTCTTCGACGACTGCATCCGTCAGATCGAGGCTTCTCGAGTGGGCACGTCGCCCGCTGCGCAAACGCAGGAGCAGATCGCGTTGAGTCACCAGCTGTTGCAGCTCGATGACGCCGTTCCCAGGCTCGTCGAAATGCTTGGCGATGCAGATATCGGCAAGGCCACCATCGCAGCAGCGGCACTAAGAGACGCGAACGCCATTGACCCTCGTTACCTCCCGGCCATCGAGCGAGGACTGGACCGCGGACTGCCCTGGTTGGTTGCGGCATTGGGGCGCATCCCATCGGACGAGGCTGCTCGAAGGGCCGTCGACGAGCTGATGCGTTCGCCAGATGCGCCGCTCGACCAGGCGTCGTACGCCGTGGAGCTGTCAGGCAAGCGGGCCATACCTTACATAATCGACATCGCACATTGCCGGTCAGGATGTCAGTCGGGCCAGGCATACAAGCTCGGGGAAGTGCTGGGCCGCATGGGGCCGGAGGCCATGAGCGCGATTCCTTCCCTGGTTGGGATTGCAGGGGATCCCTGGGTGCCTCAAGCAACGGCCGGCGAGGCGATCGCAACACTTGCCAACATGGGGCCGGTCGCCCAATCGGCAGGCCCGGCATTGATCGCCTTGCGCTCGCATCGACTGGCGCTCGCACAAGGGATTGACGCGGCTCTGATCGCCATTCACTCACCTGCGGCAGGCGCGATCGTCGGCCGTGTCCTCGCCGCGCACGGTGCCGATTACACCAGCCTTCGTCGCCTTGGCTTGTTGGGACCTGCCGGTTACGACGCGGGGCCTGAGGTGCTGAAGATCCTGTTGCGCGAAGAGGGCGAACTCCAGGTCAGCGCAGCACAGGCCCT
This sequence comes from Dyella terrae, assembly GCF_004322705.1. Taxonomy (NCBI): domain Bacteria; kingdom Pseudomonadati; phylum Pseudomonadota; class Gammaproteobacteria; order Lysobacterales; family Rhodanobacteraceae; genus Dyella; species Dyella terrae. The sequence continues at coordinate 428,907 of NZ_SIZZ01000001.1, forward strand.
GGGCCTGATTGGCTATCGCCCCGCCGTGCCGGCCCTCATCGATGCGCTCAAGAACGAGGCGAATGTGCGCTTGAATGGCGCCGCCGCCGAAAGCCTGGGGCGCCTTGGCGATGCGTCGGCCAGGCCGGCGCTGCAATGGGCCGCGCAAGCGCATTGGTTTCCACCCGTCAGGGCCAGGGCGGCCGAAGCGCTCAGCCACTTGTCGAGCGGTGTGCCGTACGCCCCCCTTGGACGAGACGACGAGTTCGGCTTTGTCTCTGCGCACATCTTCGCGCGCGAACAACGTCAGTCTTCAACGTGTTCGGCGAGTCGGACTCTCACGGGCAGTCCATCCAAAATGCCCGTTCCCGGCGGTGACCTCGTGGTCGTTGACAACGGGGAATGGGGCGCCAGCCTGTCCTTTCAGCCGGCAGGCGGCCAGGATCAGATGATCCTTGAGCAGCGCATCACCAGCCTGCAGCGTTTTCACGGGCAGATCGTCGCGGTCGTTGCCATCGACAGTTACCTCATCAGCAGCGGTGGTCTGTACATGATTAAGCGCAGCGATGACGGCGTCTGGCATGCCTCGCTTTGGCGCATGCTGCCCTGGTCACCTCAAGGTGCGCGGCTGCAACGGAATGGGGAGCTGCTGGTGGCGCTGGGCGGCGGCTACGACGTGTTGGTCGACGGCAAGGGCAACATGCGCGTACCCGACTGCGCCGCTACATCCACGCGGATCTAAGCCGGTGCGTTGAACGCGCGCGTCGCTACTCCTTCAGGAACACGGCGATCTCCTCGATCTGTCTGGCGCTCAGGCCCGCGGCCTGTTGCCGCATCACGCCCTTGCTGAGGGCGTCGACGATCCGCTCATGCGAGCGTGTTTTGAGCACGGCGCGCGGCGGTATGTTTCCCTGGGGATGCTCATGGCACATCGCGCAGCGCTGCTGGAAGATGTCTTTGGCGTTAGTGTCGGCTGGCACAGCCGGAATGTTTGTTACGGCAGGCGCGGGCTGAACGGGCGCGACGACGGCTCGACCACCCATGCGCTTTCCGCCTGCGCCAAACGCCTGGATGCGATCCGTGCCGACCATGACCTGACCCTGGCCGAAGGTCGGTTCGTTGTACTTGCCGCTGGTGAAGAGCTCGCCCGGCAGACTCTTCCACAGCACCTCCATGGAAAGGCCGTCCACGGCGTACAGGATGGGGCGGGGTGCATCCGAACCATTCAGTGATGCAGAGCGCGGCGCGTTTTCGTCCAGCACCCACACCACGGGATGGCCGTCGACGCCGCTGGTGACGACAGGCGAGCCAGGATTGCCCATCACCAGGGTCGATGCGCGCGCATCCACGCGGAGGAAAGGTGTTCCATGCGAGGGGCGTTCGACACGCAGGCGAACCAAAGAGGGCGGAACGCTTGCCGCCGATCCACGGGCGGCCTTGTTGTTGCCCGTTGCATACACGTATTCCACGCCTGCCTTGTCACGGAAGGTGGCGGGCACGGAACGCGCCCTCGCGACGTCCATGGACGCGTCCTCTTCGGAGTAAGGGCCGAAGACGTTGAGCGGGCCACGCTTGCCGAATTGCGGTTGCGGTCCCGGTGGAAGGAGCGAGCCGTCGCTTGCCGAGTTCGTCGTGCAAGCTGGCCTGCGATCGAGTCGCCCGGGCAGGTGCCCGGGATCGAGAAGATACATATTGCCCTGCTTGCCACCGACCACCATCAACGGCGTCGCGCCTCCCTTCAGCAGCGCTGCGCCACCCGAGCCGAGATCGATATCCATCTTGGCCGTGAGGCAATAGTTGAAAGGCGTGTAAGTTCCCTGAAGCACGAAGCCCTGTACGCCCGACGGCGGAGCGAGCTTGAGCACGGACTGCGTCCAGTCGTGGTCGAGATCGCGATAGCCATCGAATCCACTGCCCGTGACCACGAAGACATGGCCTGCCTCGTCGACCGCCGGGCCACCCGCGCCCCAGATGCCGCCGGATCCCCGGTGCGGCATGGCGACAGCGGCGAATGCACTGCTGACATGCGGGCGTTTCGTGTCGATCGCCGCGATCCAGCCGGTTTCGGTCTCGCCGAACACGACGTACAGCGCGTCGCCCTCGGGACTCAGGTTCAGGGCGCCGCGTTGCACGCGAAAGTCGAACTTGCGTGTCGGTGGCAGGAGCGTTGGCCCAGCGTTGGCATTTACACGATTGAGCGTAGGCTCATCCAGGCGTACGGGCCATCCATCGATGAGTTGGCCGGTGGCAAGCTCGAGTGCGTAGGCTTGCCAGCCTTGCTGGGCGGCGCAATGCGTGACATAGAGGCGTCCACGACGTACGTCAGCCACGGGCGTGCTCAGGATGCCCGTGGGAACGCCATCCAGCGGCGCCGGCTTGAGATAGCAGGGCGCATCCAGTCGCGTGCGCCACAGGATGCGTCCCGGCGCGAGGTCGCCATGGCGACGGGCATTGATCGCGTAGACATAGCCATTGCTCGACGCCGCGATCACGACGGCAAAGGTTTCGCCGCGCAGCGGCCCGCTTTTCAGCGTTAGTGCGTCGATGAAGAGCGGACTGGCATAGAGGCGGGCATCGTGGCCATCGACGGCGTCCAGTGGCGGTGATTCCCAGGCGATGCCGAAAGCGGCTTGGCGCAAATCGTCGGGTGCCAGCGCGTCCTGTTCCGCATACCAGCCGCTGCGACGGCTATCGGCGTGGAACGTTGCGCGCTCCACCCTGGCAAGGGTTGCGGGCGGCGCCGCATCCAACGGAGTGGGGAGATCGACGGCCTGATCGGGTACAGGGAGGTGAGACGTCCAAAGCGCGGCATTCGTGATCAGGCGCGCCACATCTGGCCGGTCGAGTGTCTCGATGAAATGCGCGCCCGTGAACACAAACGAGCGCGCGCCATCGTTGGTCTCGTAAGTCCAGGCCACGTCGACGCGCTCGCCGTGGTCATCGAGCACCGCGTCGCCGTTGCGAAATTGCGGATGAAGCTCGGCGACAAGGATGGGCGTGCGCTGACCCGTATCAGCGAACCGGAATGTGGGATAGAACTCATCGCGCAACGCCATCTCGCGGAGACCGTGCGCCACGGGATGGCCCTCGATGGCAGGCTCCAGTGCTGCCCATTCCGTCGTCCGGTCGGCCATGCCCAGGCGCACGCCACCCAGCCAGTGTTCGAGGCCCAGCGAATCGCTTGCCGGTGATGTCGACGCCTGATGCAGCGCAATGATGCCGACACCACGTTGGCGTGCGGCTTCCATCGTCGCCCGTTTGCCTGGGTTGGTCATGGGGTGGTGATCCATGCCGTCGAAGTACCAGATCACCGTGGCAGCGTCGTCCAGGGCATGGGGATCGACGGGCCAGCCGTCCGGATACGTCTTTACCTTCAACGCGGTTCGGGCTTCCGGCGACGCGTCGATCATCCGGGCGATGCGTGCGACGCCGAGTTGATATTCGTGCTTTCCCGGGCCTTCGCTGTGCGGGCCACCGATGATGACCACGGTTCTGGGGGCCGATACACCGCAGGATGCGAGTAATGCGCAAAGCATGGCGAGCCAGAGCGGGATGCATCGTCGAGGCGTACGTGGCTCGGGCATGTGCGCCATTTCCGTGAAGGGTGCGGGATGTCCTCCAACCTAATCAACGCGCGCGCAGCAAGAAACGCGTGCTGGCTATCTTCTGCAACGAGCGTTTATGGGGTGATCGTTGATGCGATGCAGCGCACTGGGCACTACTTATCAGGTGTCGATGCGGACGGTTCGATCCTGAACCGGCAGCACGTGCCGCCACGGATGATGCATTCCCGATGCTGGATGCGCCGACCGCTGGCCGCTTCCATGAATGCGATATCGAACTTGCACACCTGCGGATGCTGGCGTGCCATGGCGTGAAAGACGCAGTTGAATGCCTCCACTTCCCAGTGGTTTCCTTGTCGCGCGGGTATGGCTTCGTACCCAAGGGCATCAAGTTGCGAGGCAAGTTGCGTCGCGATCTCGGCCAGGGTGGCCGATGCCGGCGGAACGACTTCGTTTGAGCCCAGCCGTGTACCGAGATCACGGAGCATGGTCTCCAGTTCCGCTGGCCCAAGGCGCGTTTGCAGCTCGGTCAGCAGGGCAGTGGAGATCATGCCGTAGTTGCGGGGGAACAGCGCGCGACCGTCGTCCGTGAGCCGATAGCAGGCGACCGGCCGCCCGCCACTCGGCCTGGATTGCGCGCGCTCGACATAGCCATGTGCCATCAGGGCGCTCAGGTGTTGGCGCACGGCGTTGTGCGTGATGTGCAGGGTTTCGCACAGCGCCTCAACGGTGCCTTGCCCGGCGCCCTTCAACAGCTGTCGCAGTAGGCGCTGTTGCGTGGCACCGAGTTGCCTGAGCGCCCCCATTTTCAACTGGCCTTGTCCGGGAACTGCTTGGCGATGCCGCCCGCCAGTGCGTCCGCGATGGTGTTCATGTGTGCCTGCATGGCCGTCCAGGTCGTCTGCTCGTCCTTCATGTCACCGGCCATGATCTGCTGGATTTGCGTCGCGTGATGGGCGACGTGGGCGGCAAAGAGGCTTTGCACCGCGCTTTCCGGCAAGTTGGGATTGGCGCCCGAGAAGAACTTGGCGATGGCCGTGACATTGGCGTTGAGGTCGCTCATGGCTTTCTGCTCGGCCGCCTTGTCGCCGGAGGCCGTTGCCTCGGTGAGGGCCTTTACGCCGCCCCAGTGCCCGGCAAGCAGTTGGAGCGTCTGATCGCCAGCCGGCTTGCCGTAAAAACCGGCCACCGCATTGGCGATTTCCTTGGCATTGGCGACCACGACGTCTTCCGCGGCCTTTGCCTTGGCGCTGTCATGCGCGTGAATGGCCATGGCGTATTCGCGCGTGTGGACCACATGGCCATGCCACAGCTGGCGCAGCGCGGCATCAAGTTTGGGGGCGGTCACAGAAGTGGCGGGCGCGGCCTGTGCCATGGATCCCATGTCGTGCGTGGCAGGGGAGGCGGCCATGGCCATGCCGATGGTGGCGAAGTACGCCGCCGACAGGGTGAAAAGCCTGATGCTGGTCTTCATGGGGAAGCTCCGGAAAGTCGCAAAGCGGCGACGACCGACAGTCTGTTCCGGCCCCATTGTGACGCAAGGTGTGTATGTGTAAAGCGCTTCCCGCAACGATTCGGGATGCCGGGCTTCCAGTCAGCCCTGGCGCGTCCGCAACTGGCGCGAGCCGAGCAGGATCATGGTCACCATCTGGGTCATCTGGTCAGCCAGCTGCGCGTCGTGGTCCACGGGCTGATCGAGTGCGTGTGCACCCATGGCGAAGATCAGGCGCGTGATGGCCTTGGCGGCGATGGCGGGGTCATGCAGGGGTTGATCGGCAGCCCTGGACAGGCGCTCCAGTTCAACCCTCAGTTCTTCCTCGAAGAAATCGAGCTGGCGGTCCACGGCTTGCTTGAAGGCGTCCGATCCGGCCGTGCCTTCGCGCAGCAGCACCTGCATCAGTCCATCCCGCGAGCGCATCTGGGACATGAAGGCCTCGACCGAGCCTCGCACCACCGCGTTGCCACTGACGACGTGCGTGCGTGCCTGGACGACCACCCGGCGCAAGGCCTCGCCCGACAGCTCGATCAGCGCAACAGCCAGCTCGTCGATGTCGCGAAAGTGGCGGTAGAAGCTGTTGGGGGCGATATCGGCCTCGCGGGCGATCTCCCGCAGGCCCAGGCTGGACACGCTCCGGTGCGGACCGAGCAGGCGCAAGGCCGCCTTCAGCAGGTCATCCCGGCTGATCTGGTGCTTGCGTCCGGCCTCGGGGGCCTCGTAGGGAGCGAGAGTCTGGGGCATGGGCAGGTCCGTTGGGACGGGCTGAAGGATAGCAGACAACTGTATAGACGATTGTATATACAGTTGTATATATGCTTGTATAATGGGGCATGGAAACTGTCATTCGCCGACCCTCCTGGCTCTCTCGCCTCAATGCCGTATGGGCACCCCCGGCCGTGCTCGACTTCTGGCTGTCGCGCTTCAATCCGCTCTGGTCATGGCACCAGGCGCGGGCGAAGGTGATCGAGCGTCGCCAGGAAGCCCTTGGCGTCACCACGCTGGTCCTGCGCCCGAACCGCCACTTCCGTGGCTTCCGCGCCGGCCAGCACATCAACGTGGGCGTTGAAATCGACGGTGTCCGCTACACCCGGTCCTACAGCGCTTCCGATATGCCGCGCGCCGACGGCCGCGTTTGCATCACGGTGAAATCCGTCGAAGGCGGCAAAGTGGGCGCGCACCTGCAATCCCTTGCTGTTGGCAGCGTCGTGTACCTGAGCGAAGCCTTCGGTGATCTGCGCGTTCCCGATGATTCAGTGCCGTCCCTGATGCTTGCTGCCGGTAGCGGCATCACGCCCATGCTGGCGTTGATCCATGCCCAGGCGGAGGCTGGTTTTCCCAAGCCCGTGCGACTGGCGTACTGGGCGCGCACGCGCGCCGAGTGGGTGCAGGCGGATGCGCTTCGTGCGCTGGCCGCGCGGCATGCCAACTTCAGCGTGCATTTCGTGCTGACGGGTGAAGGGGCCGTGGCCGCTGATGAACTCGAAGGCCGGATCGAGTCGGGTCATCTGTCTGCGTGGCTCGCCGACCATGCGATGGCCCATGTGCTCGCCTGCGGTCCCCATGGTTTCGTTGAAACCGCCCGTGGCCTGCTCGGCGATCGCTGCCGATCGTTCCAGGCCGAAGCGTTCAGCCCGCCACCGCGCGTGATCGACCCCAGCGACGAAGGCCACGTGCGGGTGACCTTGCTCAAGACCGGGCGAACGATCGACGTTGCGCGCAACAAATCCTTGCTCGAGGCGCTGGAGGAGCAGGGTCTCACTCCGCGCCATGGATGCCGCATGGGCATCTGCAACACCTGTTCCTGCGGCAAGTCCAGCGGCGCTACGCGCGACCTGCATGACCGCAGCGTGCAGCACGAACCCACCCACGCCTTGCGCCTGTGCATTCACGCCGCGCAAAGCGATCTCTCCCTGGATCTGTGAACGACATGGCCAAGATCAATAGCCGTCCGCTGAGCGCGGAAGAACTGGATCGCTTCGGCGAGGAACTGGATGCACTGCGCGCACGCACCCTGGCGACGCGTGGCCAGGATGACGCCAACTACATCCGCAAGGTCGCTGCCGGCGTGCGCTGGCTGGGCCTGAGCGGTCGCGTGCTGCTGATGGCCGGCGCGATCCTTGGTGGCACGCTGTTGCCTGTGCTGCTGTGGCCGTTGTGCATCCTGGGCGCGGTCGTGCTCGGCCTGTCCAAGATCCTCGAGAACATGGAGCTTGGCCACAATGTGATGCACGGCCAGTACGACTGGATGGGCGATCCGGCCTTGCAGGGGCGCACCTACGAGTGGGACATCGTGGGCACCAGCGACAACTGGCGCAAGACGCACAATTACAGCCACCACACCTGGACCAACGTGCGTGGCATGGATGATGACATCGGCTACGGGCTGTTGCGGATCTTTCCCGAACAGCGCTGGAAGCCGTACTACCTGATCCAGCCGGCCGTGGCGGTTGTGTTCGCCGTGCTGTTCGAATGGGGTGTCGCGATGCAGGACCTGCGTATCGGTCACTGGGTCAAGGGCAAGATGACCGGTAGCACCTTGTGGAAGCTGTCGGTGCCGGTGATTCGCAAAGCCGGCAAGCAGATGCTCAAGGACTACGTGATCTTTCCGCTGTTGGCGGGCCCGTTCTTCCTGCCGGTGCTGCTTGGCAATGTCGTCGCCAACGTGATCCGCAACATCTGGACCTACACGATCATCTTCTGCGGTCACTTTACTGCCGACGCCGAAGTGTTCCCGAAGGAATGCGTGGAGAACGAGTCACGCGGTCATTGGTATCTGCGTCAGCTGCGCGGTTCGTCAAACCTCACCGGCGGCTGGTGGATGGATCTGTGGAGCGGCAACCTCAGCCGTCAGATCGAGCACCACTTCTATCCGGACGTGCCGGCGAACCGATACGCTGCGATGGCCGTGGAAGTGCGCGAGATCTGCGCCCGCTATGGCCAGCACTACAACACGGGTTCCTTGCCAAAGCAGTTTGGTACGGTTATCTGGCGCATTCTGCGTCATGCGTTCCCCAGCAAGCCGGCGCCGGTGCGGCCGCTTATGGCGGCAGGCTGATCAAGGCTTCGCGCATGAAGCCCGCTCTGGCAACAGGGCGGGCTTTTCTATTGGGTTCGAAACAAGAGCGAGTCCCATTTCATCAGCGAATGCTTTAACGGGGTAGATTTCACCTGTTCGCCCCGTGCCCACGTGGCACGCCTCGGTTACAGGGATCCTTCCGATGCAGATGAATGCAGGTGATCGTTACGCGCCCGCCTTGCGCTGGCTTCACTGGATCAGCTTCGCGCTGGTTCTCATCGCCTACGTGGCGATCAATGTACGCGGCCTGTTTCCGCGCGGCAGTGAAGGTCGCGCTGACTCGCTGGCGATCCACGCGCTTGCCGGCATTGCCGTCCTGCTCCTGGTGCTTCCACGGCTTTCCACGCGGTTGAAACACCCGTCACCGCCCATTGTTCCCGCCATGGACAAGTGGAGCCAGGCGCTGAGCAAGATCACGCACGTCGCGCTCTACGCATTCCTGATCGCGCAGCCCATCATGGGTATCGTGACGCTGCAGATCGCCGGCAAGCCCGTCAGCCTGTTCGGCGTGACCGTGTTGCCCGCGTTCTTCGGTGCCGGTGACCGTGAGCTCGCTCACCCATGGGAGGACGTACACGGTCTCGTGGGCGAGATTTTCTATTACGTCATTGGCCTGCATATCCTTGCCGCGCTGTGGCACCACTTTGGTCGCAAGGACAACACCCTTCGGCGCATGGCCTGACGGACAGGAGCAGGCATTTCCATGGCACACCGTCACCGCGAACGTCACGTCACCGAGCGCATGGGCTGGTTGCGCGCCGCTGTGCTCGGTGCCAACGATGGCATCGTTTCAACCGCTAGCCTGGTGATGGGTGTCGCGGCGGCTCACGGTAGCCCTTCGTCGATCCTTGTCGCAGGCACCGCCGGCCTGGTGGCCGGCGCCATGTCGATGGCGGCGGGCGAGTACGTGTCGGTCCACTCCCAGGCCGATAGCGAGAACGCCGATCTGGCGCGCGAGAAGAACGAGCTGGAGACCGATGTGGAGGGTGAGCACAAGGAGCTGGCCGCCATTTATGTCGGCCGGGGCCTGGAGCCGACGCTTGCGCGCCAGGTGGCCGAACAGCTCATGGCGCATAACGCGCTGGATGCGCATATGCGCGACGAGCTGGGGATCACTGAAGCACTGAAAGCCCGGCCCATTCAGGCTGCCGCGGCGTCAGCCGTCAGCTTTGCGGCCGGCGCGGCGCTGCCGCTGCTTGTCGTGGCGCTCGCGCCAGGGTCGGGGCTGCTGTGGTGGGTATTCTCCACGTCGCTGGTTTTCCTGGCCGTGCTTGGCGGCATTGCGGCTCGCACGGGAGGTGCCAATGTTCGTGTTGGCGCCACGCGCATTTCCTTCTGGGGTGCGCTTGCCATGGCCATCACGACCGCCGTTGGCATGTTGTTTGGCGCCGCCGCGTAACCGCGGCGCCAGACGTTGGCTTACTTTGCAGCTGGCTTCGCGGTGGCTGGCGTGCCTTCGGCGAGCGGTCGAACGTACTGCACGAGTGATACCAGCAACTTGCCCGGTTCCTCGACCATGACTTCATGCGCCGAGTCTTCAAACCAGACGATTCGCTTCGACGGCGCCTGGAGTTGGTTGAACCACACTTCGGCGACGCTGGATGACACGTTGTGATCGTGCCTTCCCAGGAAAAGCAAGACCGGGCAGTCGATCTTTCGTACGCTGCTGAAATCCACCGTAAGCGCAGTATTGAGCAGCTTCGTCACCGAGTATTCGCTGGCGGCATCGATAGCAAGCAGATCCTTGTCGGTGTAAAGCGGTGACAGCGCCATCGCTCCGCTTTCTGCGTAGCCACCCGTGCGCCGATACACCATGCCGCCGTATTCATCGAGCCATTTGCGCTGGATCATCACGCGAGACAGCGGCTCGGGCGTCGTGCCCTTGGCATAAGGTGCGATGGACTGCAGCTCTTTGACGGCCTCCTTGTTGCCGGCCCTGCGCGCTTCGTCCATCGCGAAGGCCCAGCCCTGGCGCTCGCTCTCGGGCATGTTGGTCATCTGCCCGATGCCGATATATCCGTAGAGCCAGTCCGGATGGCGGCGGGCAAGCTCCAGGCCCAGGAATGAACCCCAGGAATGGCCAAGGACGAAGATTTTCTCTTGGCCAAAGGTCTTCCGAAGCCACGCTGCCATCTCTACCGTGTCGGCGATCATCCGGTCGGGTGTGACCGTGGATGCCAGTGCAGCCGGATCGTTGGCGGCATAGGTACTTCCGGCGCCACGCTGATCCCACTGGACGACGGTGAAGTACTCCTCCCAGCCCTTCTGGAAGTACCAGCTCGTGGGCATCGATACCCAGCCAGGGCCACCATGCAGCATAAGCAGCACAGGGTTGTTGCGGTGATTGCCGCGAATGCTGACCCATTGATCGATGCCACCGATACGGACCTTTTCATGCTGGTCGATCCCGTCGGGTGAAACGATCTGCTGAAGGTCGGCAATGATCTTCACGGCTTCCGCGCGATTGCGTGGGCCCGGTGCATCTTCCGCATGCAAACCGGCAACGGCACCCAGGCCAAGCACGGCGACGAACGACAGCCATCCAGTACGCATGAACACGACTCCTCCTGATGAGTGCAACATTGATGGAGGAGGGCAAAGAGCATGCCAGCGCGGGAGTGGCTGTTTCGTTGGGTGCCAGCGCCTTTTGCGGTGGCGAAGCCTTGTCCGTGGACAGTCCGCGGACGTCCGGTGCGATGCCTCATGAAACGCGCGTGTACCCATGACCTGCGCGCTTGAATCTACCCGGATTCGGGATCAGACTCGGCCGCGCTTCGCGATGCGCGCGAGCATCTTTGTCATTGCATCGAACTTTCTTGCGGGTGATCCGAAGTCGGGCGAATGTCCGGCGATGGTCGCAGGAGCTCTTCCATGCCACATGCTTCCAGGGTTTCCGAGATACCTGCGCAACCGCATGCGAGGCAGCGCAGCCGCCGCTACAGCGGCTCCTGGGCAAAGGCTGACATTGTTGCGGGTTTGACTGCGGCAGCGGTGGTGATACCCAAGGCACTGGCTTACGCGACCGTGGCAGGACTGCCTATTCAGGTCGGCCTCTACACCGCCTTCCTGCCGATGATCATCTACGCGTTTCTGGGCACGTCGCGGCCCCTGAGCGTGAGTACGACGACCACGCTTGCCATCCTGACGGCGACGGCACTCGGTCGCGTGGTTCCTGACGGCAACCTTGCAACGCTGACAGTCGCGGTGGCCACACTGACCGCACTGGTGGGTATGACGCTCTTGCTGGCATCGCTGCTGCGACTTGGTTTCGTCGCCAACTTCATTTCCGATCCCGTGCTTACGGGCTTCAAGGCCGGTATCGGGGTGGTGATCGTGGTCGATCAACTGCCCAAGCTTTTCGGCCTGCATGTCGACAAGGGGTCCTTTCTCCACGATGTCTATGCGCTGATGGCCGGGATGCCCCATCTGTCGCTGGCAACCTTCATGATCGGCGCAGCGACGATCGCGATGCTGGTGAGCATAGAGCACGTTTGGCCGAAGGCGCCGGCGCCGCTCGTCGCCGTGGCGGCGTGCATCGCCAGCGTCGCTCTGTTCGATCTGTCGTCACAAGGTGTCGCGCTGGTCGGTCCCATTCCAGCGGGGCTGCCTTCACTGACCCTGCCTGACCGCAGCCTGGTGGGCGAGCTATGGCCCGCCGCCGTCGGTATCGCGCTGATGAGTTTCACCGAGACCATTGCCGCCGGTCGTGCATTTGTCCGGGACGATGAGCCCGTGCCGATCGCCAATCGGGAGCTGCTCGCCACGGGACTGGCCAATCTGGGCGGAGCGTTCCTTGGCGCGATGCCTGCAGGCGGCGGTACCTCTCAGACCGCCGTCAACCGCCTGGCAGGCGCGCGCACGCAGATGGCCGAGCTGGTGACGGCCGGCGGCGCGCTGTGCACGATGCTTGTACTGGGGCCCTTCATTGCGATGATGCCGCAGGCCACCTTGGCGGCCGTGGTGATCGTCTACTCGATGGGGCTGATCAAGCCGGCCGAATTTCGGGCCATCCGCACCATTCGTAAGACGGAGTTTGTCTGGGCGATGGTGGCCGCGGTGGGCGTTGTTTTCCTCGGTACGTTGCGAGGCATCGTCGTGGCGATCATGGTGTCCCTGCTGGCATTGGCGTACCAGGTGTCGGACCCGGCGCTTCATGTGCTGAAACGCAAGCGAGGAACCACGCTTTTCCGACCGGCCTCGCCCGATTATCCGGATGACGAATCCATGGATGGCCTGCTGGTCCTTCGGCCCGAGGGACGCATATTTTTCGTCAATGCCCAGCGTCTGGGCAGCAAGATGCTCGAACAGGTGGAGCAGGCAAGTCCTCGCGTCGTCATCGTCGATCTGGGTGCGGTATTCGATCTGGAATACACCGCGCTGAAGATGCTCGTGGCAGCTGAGGCGAAGGCGCGGGCAAGCGGGTGGGAGGTGTGGCTGGTGGGCATGACGCCGGGCGTGAAGCAGCTGGTCCGTCGGTCGCCGCTTTACGAGGTATTGGCGGGAGGTCGCATGTTCGCCCGCGTGGAAGATGCTGTCAGTCACTACGAAGGCATGCGCATGCAGAATGCACTGGGTGCCGAGGGATAAGTGCCGGCCAGCCACGTACCCAAGGTGTGGGTAGATGGCGCATGGAAGGCATCGATGACGCTTCTGTTCACGAAATGTTTTGCCCACTTGGCGCATGTTCAAACGACTGCGGCACGCGAATGCTGCCGCGGTATCTCGCTGCGTGACTAGCTGAACGTAGCGGTGCGTCAAAAGGATTGTCGGCAGGTCACGGGCCCGGAGGGTGCGTGTCACTGGTTGCCTGGAGAGCTTCATCGTCACGGTTACGCGTCGCGCGCCGTCAACGAGAGGAGACTAAACAATGACAACTCTGGGATCGCGGATCACCTATGGATTCGTCGGTGTGATTGCCATTGCGCTGGCTGGTTGTAATGGTTATGTGAAGAAGGCGGATTTTGATACTGCGGTGTCCGAATTGCGCGCGAATGACCAGAAGCAGCAACAGCAGATTGATGCGCTGGCGCAGGAAATGCATCAGAAGTTTGCCGACTACGACACCAAGATCACCGCGCTGCAAGGGCGCATCAGCGTCGACAACATCGCGCATTTCGACACCAACCAATCGACCCTTCGGGATGAAGACAAGCAGCGCCTGGACGAGTTTGCGAAAGTCATGCGCGATCATCACGCGCAGGCCCTCGTCACCGCCGAAGGTTTTGCCGATCCATCCGGTTCGCCTGCGTACAACCAGAAGCTCGCGCTCAAACGCGCCAATGCCGTGCGCGATTACCTGGTGCAGGCGGGCATGAGTGCGGATCAGGTTCGTGCCGTGGCCTATGGATCGGTCAAGAACCGGCAGGTGGTGAAGGGAGCGAAGGGAGAACAGGGGCAGCCCAACCGGCGTGTCTCCATCGTTACCGACTTTGCAGGCAACAGCTGAAGCTGGGACCTTCACTGCGCGGCTTGATCGCGCGTAACGACGTTGAGTCCTGCACAAGTGGCGGCTGCGTTGGCTTCGCGGCCGCCACTCGAACATCATCGACGCCATGCCTGGCATGGTGCGCATGCGCCGTGCCCAATGCCTTGTCCGGAGCGTGAGCGCAAATGTCTCAATGAGTAATGAGCGAATGGGTGCGCTCCGCATTCCGAGTGCGCTACTTCGTGAAACTACTTAGCGTGCAGCAGTAGAAACGCGATGGCAGTCGTTGGTGGTTTGGCCGAGATTGAGTGCTCCGCCGCCCCGCGAATTCTTGCCATGCAGCTTGCGCGTCGTTCCCTGACTTACAGCATCCAGGTGGCCTTGCTCGGTACCCTGGCCACGTCAACGTTGGGTAGTGGGCATCTGTACGCGCAGTCCGTGGGCCCGGGCACCGTGACGGCCCCCGTCAACGTCACTACGGGTACGACGACGATCGTTGGTAACACCACGGTCGACGTCAGAAGTGGTGCCAACAATGCCACCAACGTATCCGGTGGCACCCTTGTCGTTGACATGCGTGCGGGTTCGCGCCCCGGCGCCATCAGTCTCCTCACGAATGGCGGGAACGCGCTGTACACCAATGGCGGCATCATTTCGGTGCCGGCGGGCGTCAACATCACCACAGGCACCGGTGCGGCACTTTATGCGGATGGTTCCGCGGCTTCGTTGACGTTGAACGGAGGCCTGGTGACGTCTCTGGGTGGAGGGTATGCGGCTGTCGCGCGCAATGGCGCCCAAGTTTCGATCACCAGTTCCAACTTCAATGATCCGTTCTATTCGGGCGCAAGTGCAGCAGGCAATGGCATGGTGGCGGACGCAGGTGGCGTTATCACCGTCGCCGGTACCTCCTCCATGGCTACCAGTGGCACCAATCGGGTCGCATTCGGCGCATCGGGCGCAGGATCCGCGATCAACATCAACACCCCGTTTACTTTCTCGGGCGGCCTCAGTGGCGTGACGATGTACGGGCTGGGTGCACTTGGCGTCTATCTGTACGATGGGGGCGCGGTCAATTTTTCACAGCCACAAACGATTGTGATCACCGGTAACAGTGGTGTTGGCGTATCGGTCGACCAGACCACCATGGCAACGCCCATCAACGGATTGACGGTGAACTTCACGGCCACGTCGGGCTCAGGTGGCTCGGGTGCCATTGTCATGCGCAATGGTTCGGCGCAGCTGAGCAATTTTGTAGTGACTGGTCCTGCCGCTGCCGTCGGCGTCTGGACGCAGGCGGGTACGAGTGCAACGCTGACCGGTTCAAGTCGCATCGACATCAACTCGGCCACCAACGGGCAATCGTGGCGGATAGCGACGACAAGCCTGGTCAATCCCATCTTCGGCCAGGTAACCGCGCCCTCCTGGCGTGCCGGCCTGCTCAACCTTGGCGGCCAGATGACGAGCACGGGCACGACGATCAATGCCAATGCCTCGGGCAGCTATGGCGCTTACGCCGGAGCCAATGGCACGTCCAACAGCACGATGAGCCTCGCCAACAACACCATCAATGCCACCGGTTCGCGCACGATCGGCATGATGGGCTACACCAACAGTCAGTACGTCGTGAGCGACTCACAAATCACCAACACGGGCGGCTCGGTGGCGCTTTATGCATGGAGCTACGCCAATCCCTCAAACAACCAGCCGATCGTTTCAGCCACCACGATGTCGTTCACCAACAGCACCATCACGGCGACAGGCGGGGCGGCCGGTCTGTGGACGGTGAACCAGAACAAGGGCCTGTACGCGAATGCGATCAGCTTCGATGGTGGTGGTTTGTCGAGTGATGGTTACGCCATGCTCGGGCAGGGCGTTAGCGACATCGCGGCAACCAACGGGGCCAGCATCACGGGTGGGCAGTGGTTGCTTTATGCCGAAGGTATCAACACATCGGGCGGTGATGCAGCGACGCTCGTCAACCTGTCTGCCTCGGGTGCGAGCAGGCTGAGCGGGCTGGTCGAGGCCGACAGCGACAGCACCGCCAATGTCACGCTTACTGATCGTTCGTCCTGGGTCGGCAAGGCATTCTATGCGAGCAACGTTTCCGTTGACGGCAGCAGCTCGTGGTCCATTCCCGCCAGCTCGGTGTTGTCAGGCACCCTGACCAATAACGGCCTGGTTGCCTTCACGGCGCCGGTCGCCAACGAGTTCAAATCGCTCTATGTCCACTCCTACGCCGGTGCCGGAACCCTGGGCATCAACACGGTGCTTGGTGATGACAATTCACTCACCGATCGACTCATCATCGATGGAGGAACCGCCACAGGCACGAGCCGAATCGCGGTGACCAACGTGGGGGGTGCTGGCGCGGAGACAACGGGGAACGGCATCCTGGTGGTGCAGGTCGCCAATGGCGGCGCCACCAGCGCCAATGCATTCGCCCTGGCAGGTACGGTCATTGCGGGCCCCTATGCGTATCTGCTGCATCGTGGCGGTGTCTCTCCCGGCGTGGAAAACGACTGGTTCCTGCGCAATACGATTGAATGCACGACACCCGGGACGCCCGGTTGTCCCGCGCCGCCCGATCCACCGGATCCGCCCGCACCCCCACCGCCGCCACCGCCGCCACCGCCCGCACCTCCGCCGGACCCGGTGAACCCGCCGACGCCCGATCCGGGGCCGCCTGCGCCGCCGGTGCCCGATCCGGTCGCCCCCGGTGGTGGAGAGGATCCGGTGACGCCGGTGTATCGCCCCGAAGTGTCGCTCTACACGGCGCTGCCTGCGATGGCCCTGCGTTACGGATGGGCGATGCTCGACAACCTGCACGAGCGTGTCGGCGAAGAGGAGCAATTGCGCGGTCGCTCCGATTTGCGCGAGGACGATTATCTGAATGCGCTTTGGGTGCGTGTCATCGGCGAAGACGGCAACGTGCGTGGCGCGAGCGAGGGCATCTACAACGGAAGCCCGAAATACGACTACAACATCATGGCGCTCCAGGCGGGTATGGACGTCTATGCGCAGGAGCACGACGACCGGCAGCGTGACCATGTGGGCGTGACGCTGGGTACAGGACGCATACGCAGCGATGTCGCCAACTACGATGGCACCGATGCGGGCGATGACGTGGTCAAGGGCCAGAGCCTGGGCGCTTACTGGACGCACTTCTGGACCGAAGGGCAGTACCTCGATGCGGTCTGGCAGGGCACCTGGGGCAAGTACAGCGCCAAGTCGGACGATGGCATCGAGCTGCATCACGACAGTTTCGGATGGGCCGCCTCACTCGAGGGTGGGTATCCCTTCCACGACGATACCCAGGTGTGGGAGCCGCAGGCCCAGGTGATCTATCAACATGCCAACAGCGGCACCACCAGCGACATCGGCGCGACGATTCGCTTCAGTGACATAACGTCGTTGATTGGTCGGGTGGGTTTGCGCTGGGCCAATACCTGGATTCAGCAACCCGGTAGCGACGGATCGCCGCGCCTGCTCACGGGCTGGCTTCGGGCCAACGTATGGAAGGAATTCAAGGGCGAGCCCGTGACGTCGTTCTCGTCCGCCGATGGCTACGTGCCGTTCCAGGGAAGCATCAAGGGCTCGTGGTGGCAACTCAATGGAGGTGTCACCTGGGAGTGGGACCGGAACGCGTCGTTCTACGCCAATGTCGGCTACCAGAACGGCTTTGGAAGCCGGGGGTTCCATGCCTGGGATGCCAAGGTGGGCATGCGCTGGAACTGGTGAGATCGACGGAGCGCGCGCAGGGTCACCCCTGCGCAGCGGGGCCTGGACTGAAGCCACAAAAAAGCGCGCTCACGCGCGCTTTCTCTTTATGTCATCGATGGCAAGGGCGCGCATGAAGCATGCGCGCCCCTGGAAACGCTTATGCGCCCGGAGTGGCTACCGTCAGCTCGACGCGACGATTCTGCGAGCGGCCATCCGCGGTGTCGTTCGACGCTACCGGGCTCTGCTCACCAAAGCCCTGCGCCGACACCATCGACGGCTTGACGCCCTGCGAGATCATGTACTGCATGACGTTTTCCGCGCGCTTCTGCGAGAGGATCTGGTTGGTGGTAACGCCCTGCTTGGCCAGGCCAGGGCCGATCGGCGTGCTGTCGGTGTAACCGTTCACGTTGATCTTGTTCTTTTGATGCGGCGCCAGGATGGCAGCAATCTTGGCGATGCTGCGCTTGGCGTTGTCCGACATCTCCCAGCCACCGGACGGGAAGAGGAGTTGCTCATTGAGCGACACCTTGATCGCGTCCTGCATACGCGAAATGCTCATGTCGCGCGAGGCTACTTCCGCACCCATGGCTTCATTCAACTGCTTGTACTGTGCTTCGAGTTCGGCATTCTTTTGCTGCGATTCGTCATAGGTCTTCTGGGAAACGCAGCCGCCCATCAGTACAGCGGCCACCAGGATGCACACGGTCGGGAGCTTGATCATGGGTATTCCCCTCGCACAGAGATGTCGGATTCGGTCGTGGCTTGAGCCGGTTTGGCGAGGCGCGGCAACGCTTGCGTGACGCTTACGCCTGTGCGGCAGTTCTATAGGGTCAGCAGATTCGGCCCGGCTCAGCCTGCTCCGATCCCGCTACACGCGCATCCGCAAAATTCGATGCCGGAGTAAGTAGTTTTACTTCGTAATGGTGATGTCGCGAGCTGGCGAGGCCCTATGATCTGGCCGGGAGCGCGGTGGACGACAAGACTATGTGCGGCAGCTTGGGGCGCGAGTTCTTGCGATCACGCGAAGAGGGTCGATCAGGTCGGGTGAGGGGGCTCGTATGACGCGAACGCTTGGATTTTGGGGCGTCTTTGGCGGAAGGCTGCTTCTGCATGTGTTGGTGATCGCGGCCGCTTCCGTGATGATCGAATGGTTCGTCGTCGCCTGCGTCCCTCATTACCGTTTCAATGGCGGATTGGCGTTCGTAGTGACGGCCTGTTTCGCTTCGCTCCTGGTGCAGTTTCCGTATTCACGATGGCTGTCGAGTACGTGGCTTTACCCAACGGAGGCCTTCTGCGTCGCAGGGTTTTTGATGGTGTGTCTTGGTGCAGCTTCGCTGCTGGTGTTGCGGGTTTGGCCCCGGTCGGAGCTGCTGGTTGGACTGGGTTGGGCGTGCTTTATCGCCAACTCCGTCGTTGGGCTGGTGCGTGTCTGGCGCATGCGATAGCCCAAAGGATTGACGCAACCATCATGAAAGTCCGCGCATGGTGCGTCGTCTCACCCGACGGGCACTGCGTCGATGGCGTTCGATGATTCGGCTTTGCTTGCATACATGCGGAGCCAGCGGCTGGGTGTGGTTGCTTCTGTTGGGCCGCACGGGGAACCGCAGGCGGCGTTGGTCGGCATTGCCGTTTCGCCGAATTGCGAAGTGATCTTCGATACAGGCGTTCGGGGTCGCAAGCACGCGAACCTGTTGAAGGACCCTCGTGTCGCCGTGGTACTTCAAGGGCCCGGCGAGCAGACGCTCCAGTTGCAGGGGACAGCGCACTGGCTGGCTCCCGATGACGCCGGGACGGATGAACTGCGTTCGGTCTATTTCGCCGTCTGGCCGGATGGGCGCGAGCGGGCCGCATCGGGAAAACTGGCGCACTGGTGCGTGAGTCCGCGGTGGGCGAGGTACTCGGACTTCGATCAGGGCCCACTGATCCGGGAGTTTCGCTGGCCGGCCGTGTCGTAGTCCCTTAACTCTGCCACTGAGTAAAGATGATTGATTGAGTGGTTGATTTCGTCGTTTGCCAAGTGGGGTGATCCTACGGGTGGGGGCGCCAGGAACGGGAGAGTCATTACGCGCGCGTGGCTTGGCACATCGGGTCGCGGTCTGAACCACGCGCTTGGCGTTGGTCACCTTGTTGCCGATGCCCTATCCGGGCAGTTCCCACAGGGGCTCGGAAAATGTGAAGGCATCTTCACCATCATGGCTGCCGGACCCCAGGCGGATCGGCCGTGAGGATTATTGCCACGTCGACCCGGGCGTTTCACCATGGTGTTAACGCGCAAGCTCTTGCGAGGTACCTGCCTGGTTATTGAACTCTGCCAAGAGGACCGTCATGCACCATGCGGCCCTTTCGTTCGTGATGTCGGGCGAACCCTGTGGTGTCGCAAACGCGCATGAATTTACCTGCGGTTTCCTGGCGGAAAACGCAGAGCGTGCTGTTACCGGCCAATGCCGGGCCATCGTGCTTTTCAGGAGCGAAAGTTAAGCAGGCAAGGCGAGACGCCACGGCATGCCATGGCAATGGTCGGCGGCTCTGGCGAAAGATTGATTGCGTGTAGGGCCACTCGAAGCCGAAGGTGGGGAGCGTCATGGATGCTCGGATTCGTGGAAAACGTACTGAACTGGAGCCGATTTTGCGCGCCATGTATGGCGCGCTCGCTGAGGATGTGTCCTTCTGCCACATTCTGGACTTGGTGGCTGGCAATCTTCGTAGCCACATCTCCGCTGTCCACTTCGACGACTTTGTTGAATGCAGATCCAGGGTCGATGTGACTGGAGAGATAAGTGCGCCTGAAATCGCCTCGCTCATCCAGGATTATGCAGGCCGGTGGCGCGGTGGAAACACGTGGATGCAGCGAGGCCTTGAGAAGCTCATCACCCGTGGCTACGGCGACGGTGACGAAGTGGTGGGTGAGAAAGAGCTCCTCGCCATGCCTTACTACCAGCACTATCTGCGCCGAGTGGATGTTCGTCACGGCCTTGGCATTTGCCTGTGGCATGCCGGAGCGGAACGGGTCGTGGTCGCATCATTCAATCGTGCGCCCGCTGAAGGGCCGTTTTCGAAGGAAGAGATGGGTTTTGTCGCAGCGATGAGGCCTCATCTCGTCAACGCCTTCATGATCTACAAGGGCGCCGCCCAACTTCGGGACTGCAACCGTTCGCTGATGGCCGCCATGGACATGACGCCGGCTGGCATGATGCAGCTTGATACGGATGGAAAGGTGCTCAAGGCGAACGAGAGAGCGGAAAAAATCGTTTCGTCCCACATGGGTGTCGCGAGAGAAGGCAAGGGAAGTCTGTCTTTCGATTGCCATGGTGACAGGCTTCGTTTTCATCAGGCCGTGAAGTCCCTGTGTGCCACCGATGCCGGTGTCCACACGCTGACCATGGTCATTTCCGCATCGAATCACGGCATGCGACCGACTTTGCTTCTTCACTTGTGCGCGCTGCCTTCGATTACCTGTTTTGGTCCGGCGGTTCGGTTGGTGGCTTTTCTTTGCCCTCTTGCCAGCTTCGATCCTGGCCAATGGAATGCGCAGCTGATTGGGACCGGGCTCGGTTTGACCACTGCGGAGGCGCGCGTGCTTGTCGCCTTGCGCCGACACCATGATGTCGATGACGCCGCTGCCGAACTCGGTGTTGCAACCTCCACGGTTCGTACTCACCTGAAGCATGCGTTTGCGAAAACGGGAGCCAGTGGCCAGGCCGAGCTGCTGGCGATTGTCGAGCGGATCATTACCTTGGCGCCTTCCAGCAAGGTCTAGCGAAAGTGGATTCTGCCGGTGTCCGCTGTCTGCCGACTTTTTTCATGGCTGTCGCCATCGCATGGCTTCTTCAAAAGGTAAGCGACAGGAGCAGATTGACCGATTGGTCCTTTGCCGAACCTGCAAACTGACCCCGATAGCCACCGCTCAGTATCAGGTTGGAGGTTAGCGCCAGATCGATGCCCGCCGACACGGCCATGGCATCTTTCGCCACCGCCATGCCCGTGACAGTGAACGCATCTCCACCATCCAGGAAGCGCATCGTGTCCTTCGGCAAGTGATCGCCCCAGGCGTGCTGCCATCCAAGACTTCCCTCCAGCGCGAATTCACCCTTGGCGCCGAGTACAGCAAGCCCTCGCACGCCCAGCGTCGCATACGTCTGCCGCGACGTAGCCGCATCCACATTCAGTGCTGCATTCGAACCGCGCTCGTGGATGGCGTCGGTATGCACACGCACCTGCGCCAGGCTGAGCGCGGGCTCCAGTATGCCCCGTGGCAGCTCGGTCACATGGCTGGCCTCGATATAGCCTTGGGCGAGATTTGCGTGATATCGCCCGCTGGGTTCGCTCGACAGACTTCCGATGGTCACCGTTCGCTGGCTATCCAGTCGTTCCCAGGCGTATATCGCTGCAGCCCGAAACCGAAAGGCACTCACGCTTGTACTGCCGTAAATGCCAAAGTGGGTTGCCGTGACGTCAGTGGATGCAGACGGGTCATTCATGTGAATGTTGTTTCGGCTACCTCCCGCCAACGCCCCCAGAAGCAGGGTGCTACCTAACGTCATGTCCGCTCCCACCAGAAAGCCGCTGCCGCTTGCTCGCAGTTGCTGGTGTTGCGCGGTGGCGTCGTGGTCACCGCGATGGCCCCACGCACCGATCCAAGTGGAAAACGTGTCACCGCCATGGGCACTTTGACCATTGACGGAGTTCAAGGAGCCCGCCAGGTGATCATTGACGGTTTGCCGGACGTAGTAGCTGTCTTCGACCAGTGCGGTGCGCACGCTGGGATGAAAGTCGCCTGCCAGTGATGCCAACGCGCCACCCACCAGGGCGGTATTTGTCAGCTGATTGGTCAAGTCGGTGATGAGCGCACTGTCGGCGGGCAGGCTATCCAACGCAGCACCGACAGATCGTTGATTGGCATTGCTGCCAAAGCTGGCGAACGTGAGGTCATTGCGTTGTACCGTGAGCAGGATGCCGCCATTGCCATAGGTCAACCCATATCCAAGAAAAGGGGTGATGCTGCCGTCGACGGCGTCAAACTGGCCGCTTGTCGTTCCGGCGACCTGCAAAAGTTGGAGCTGCGTTCCCGGGGTGAGGCCTGCGGTGCCGATAGGGATTACCTGCAACGTCGCGCCCGGCTCGATCACGACATTGCCGCCGACCGTGATGCTGTCGTGCAGGCCCCGGCCGGGATCGATTTCAGCCTCGTAGGTCGACCCGGATTGCATGGTGAGGTCACCATCGACGTGCAAAGTGCCCGGCGAATGCCCAGGCGCGATAGCGCCCGCCGCGATGACGGTGCCGACGCTACCGGAGCAGGCCAGGGTGCCACCTTGCCCGACGTTGATGACGCCTCCCAATGCACCATCGACACAGAGGGTTGCGCCATTCCGGACGGTGGTAACGCCAATGAAGAGGCGGCTGTCCGCCGTGAGTCGAGTGAATCCCGCGTCGACATCCATCGTGCCGTTGCCACTCATGGCCGACGCAAAATCGTAAGTACCGGCCGTGTGGTTGAACGCCAGGCGGCTGGTGGGGGCGCTGAACACCAGCGTCGGCGTACTCAGCAAGCCCGGCGTCGAGGTGAGTGCCGCGCCTGACGGGTTGCCAATGACGATGCTGCCAAGCTCGCCCAGCGTCATTCCGCCCGAGACAATCACCTGGCCCTCATCCGCGACTTGCAGGGTGCCGCCATTCGTCGCTGTCATCGTGCCGGCAACCTGCAAGTGGGAGTCGGCGTCATGTACCGCCACCGTTCCACCCGACCCGGATGACTTGCCCGTGACGGTTCCGGATCCCGTGACCGTCATCGTGCCGCCCTTGGCAATCTCCAGCAGATCGTTGTTTCCCTGGCCGACGACAAGAACGGTTTTGTTCACGGCGCCCGAGCCGATCTCGAGTAGGGAGCCGACCCCTGATACAAGAACCGTCCCCGTGCCGACCTTGCTGCCGTTTGAACTTCCAACCAGGAAGGTATTTCCCGTAAAACGGGCGGTGCCAGCGTCCAGGATACTCAACACCCCTTTGCCGCCACGCCCTATCTCCAAGCCGTTGTCGCTGTACCAGGTGGATCCGGCTCCCGAAACAGTTACCGAGCCCTGGCCGTTCAACTCGGCCTGACCACGCCTGGCGTCTGCCGCCATGGCGACGCCAATGACGCTATCGAAGTAACCGACGCCTTCCGCCGGGCGGGCACGATTGATCAGCTGCCCGCCGTCGCGAACGTCAACGGTGCCATTGAGCAAATTGAGCCCACCTCCATAGCTGAGCGTCGAATTTGCGCCGGATACGCTGATCGCACCGGTGCCGCCGCTGACATCGCTCTGGCCATTCCAGCCGCTCCTGCCTCCAAGTCCGAAACCGACAAGAAGTTCGCTACCGGGACTGGCGATTCCCAGTTCGACCGTGGCGCCGTTGGTGATGGATAGCGAGCCTTGTCCCGCGTAACCAATCAATGCATTGGCGTTCACCGATAGGGAGGCCCCCGCACCGTCTAACGCCACGCGTCCGGAACTGCTCTTTGAGACACCAAGGATCATGCCAAATCCGACGCTTGGCTCGGCACCGACGACTTGCAGCGTCCCACCTGGGGTGACATCCAGTTCGCCGCTGCCAGAATTGCCCACGATCAGCCAGCCGATGGCGTCGTTGCCAGCGATGCGGGCGATGTTTGGGGTGGACCGATCAATATCGGTGCCAAGCGTGGCTCCCGGAGGAATCGTCCAGTTCCTCGGCTCATGCCAGTCGGAAGAGACACCACCCGTCCATTGTGCCGTCTGCGCCGCGGCCATGCGGGCATCACCCAGCAGCAGGACCAGGCCAATGGCGATGGCCAAGGGCTGATGATGTGCAGTCCTGATTCGGTCGGCCCGGGCACGGCACAACAGTTTCGCCGCAGGTATCTTCATCGTTGTTCCCCACGATAGGGCGGATCGCCTCTGTCCATCCCGGGGTCCTTGAAGCTGAGCGAACAGCTCGACGCTTCGGACCCGGAACGCTCGTTGCCGGGAACTATCAGCAGTTGCGGATGCCACCGCCTCCCTCAAATGAGGGAGACATGGCCACCACAGACGCATTTGTTTCACGATGAGTGGGCCAGGCGGGTGGCGCGATACACACAGCAGTGTGTTAGCCCCTCTTGGCTGTGAGTGCCTTGCAGTCCGTTGGCTGGGTGGGGGCCCGGATCCAAACGGCCATCGGTGTCACAGGCGCTTTTTCGCGCCGTGCCAACGTCAAGGCGAGCGCCCAAGTCATGGGCTTCCCTGCCAAGGTTAAGAACGCTCGGCAGGTGTCGTCATCCCCTAACCCTGTCACTGGGCGCAGTTGTTTGAAATAGCCTGATTGTTCTTGCTGGGGGACGTGACTGCGGTGCTTGAGTGTCAGCGCTAGGAGCGAATAGCCGCCTAGCGTCAGCGCTAATGGCCAATTCAGGCATCGTTGTGCTCCCCAATCTCCTTAGGTGCAATCTGATTAGGCGCGCGGGCAGCTTCCCGCGTCCGCGACGGCCTTGGTGAGGGCTTTGCCGGCGACCTGGTCCAGCGGTATGAGGCCAGACGAGGCATTTGCGACTGAGGATTCCCACTGTGAAGATCCTGCGACGTCGGCAGGGATGGCCTCTGGCAAGGGACCCCCAGCCACCTCTTGAAAACTTAGCAAATGCTTAGATTGGGCAATCAGATGCACGGACTACCCAGATTTTGTGATCTCAGTCCCTTGCGTATACCTTGCGATTCGCCGTAGCTGGCTGGCAGACTAATCGTAAGAGAAAGCGCTAGGCGCAATTAGCTGCGCCTCCCGTTCTCGACAAGGATGTCGAAAGGGGTTGGTCAAATGGCGTGTAGTCGGGGCTCAATCACCGGCCGGTACGGCAGAAGTACTCTCAGACATCGACTTCGACGTGCAGCCCGGCGAGGTCATCGGCATCGTTGGGCGCTCTGGTTCAGGTAAGAGCACCCTGACGAAATTGGTGCAGCGCCTATACGTGCCAGAACGTGGGCGCGTCCTGATTGATGGACATGACCTGGCGCTGGCGGACCCCGCTTGGCTTCGGCGCCAACTGGGTGTCGTTCTCCAGGAGAACTTTCTCTTTAACCGAAGTGTGCGAGATAACATCGCGATTGGCGATCCAGGCATGCCAATGGATCGCGTCATACAAGCTGCACGGCTGGCGGGCGCGCACGACTTCATAGTTGATCTTCCGCAGGGCTATGACACTACGGTGGGCGAACATGGTGCAAGTCTATCGGGTGTCCGACTACGAAGCACTCTTGGACAAGAACTATGTGCCGCGGCAGGAATACCTTCTCCGCAAGCAAGAACGCATCAATGCGGAACGTGACCTAGCCGCGCAGCGCAGCAAGGCACAGGAACTGAGATCCGCGATCACGGGGGCACGTGAGGAATTGGCATTATCTGTCGCCGATCTTCGACGACAGACTTTAGATGAACTGCGTCAAGCGCGAGAGCAAATCGCACAATACGAACCTGAGGTCGCAAAGACCAGGCAGCGCAACGCTCAGATGGAGCTCCGCGCTCCAGCTAACGGCACCGTCCAACAGCTCGTTGTGCACACTATTGGCGGTGTAGTCACGCCTGCGCAACCGATCCTTTCGGTCGTACCAGATGATGAACCTCTGGAGGTCGAGGTAACCATCCTGAACAAGGATATCGGCTTCATCCGGCCAGGCCAGGAGGCGGCCGTTAAGATCGACAGCTTTCCTTATACCCGATATGGCCAGGTAGAAGGTCGAGTTGAAAGCGTTTCGCACGATGCAATTCAAGACGAGAAGCTTGGATTGATCTATTTGGCGCGGGTGGCTATTGAGAAAAACTCGATCGCTGTAGACGGATCGCTAGTTGATTTGACACCCGGCATGACGCTATCGGTTGAGATCAAGACCGACAAGCGTCGTGTGATTGACTACATCCTATCGCCACTAACTCAGATGCGAAGCGAGGCAATGCGCGAGCGATGATACCACGGTCATTTCTCGCCAGAATAGAAACGGGGAGATGGGAAGCATGGCAACGATGACAGCAATTGATTTCGCCGCGGTCGGATCGCTATGCGGCGGTATCGCGATAGCAATGTTCAATAAGGGACTCACTGACGGTGCCAGGAATGGGGCTGCTCGCGTCGCTTGGTTCCTTGTAGGGATCGCATTCGCGCGCGCAGTGTATAGAGGAAGCCTCGGACTCATATACGCACTTGAAGTAGGTGATGTTGTTGCCGGAACCCGAGGCGGTGGAAATCTCCTGTTTCATCGGGATGAACATCCACTGTGGTTCTGGCTGGCCGTCTCTGCGCAAACGACAGGCATGGTAATGGTTGCCTTTCTGGCGTGTACCTGCATCTGGAAAGCCCTAAAAAAGGGCGGTTGACTCAATCCTCAAGGAAGCTGAACCATCATGCAGTTGACTTGGGATACGCCTCGTTGACCATGCCCGTCAAAGTACCGCTCGCCAACGAACACGGTGTACACAACACCATCTAAGTGGTCGTTCCGGAGCGCCCACGTATGTGGCGCTCCGGAACCAATAGCCGGGCTTAAGTCGTCGAGGGTAATATCACAGATGCCATTAGACATCTTGAGTGGCTGCATCGTACTGTCTCATCTGCGATGGAATAGCCTCAATCCGCCGTCTCGCTGGGAAACGTTGTTTACGCTCGCGGTCTTGATCGGAGGCGCCATTACGGCTTTCTGGCCTGTCCTGTCGAAATGGTGGCGAGGACGTAAATAAAACTCCCGGAGCTTGTTATAGGACGACGAAGAAACCCTCGGAATTACTGACGGCATCCTGCAAGTGCGGAACAGAGACATTCCTTGGCAAGTTGGGACCTTGTTGTATTGGGCACGCTAGAGCCGAATTGATATCTGACTCAAGCTGTCCGCGGCACTCGGATGGGATGGCTTCAGGCCACTTCGCGCTACCGAATTGGTACCTGAAGATCATCCAGCGCCGTAACGGGTGCTGGCCAATTGCGCTAAACACGCCTTGACGAGCCCTCGGCCACGAAGGCCGGCCATTCATTTGGAACGGATGTTATGGAGGCCGTAGTGATTCCTGCCAGAGCGCCTGTGAGCGTCATCGGAATGCGGAGCTCAGGTCGAGGTGGCATGGCGAAGTCGACGGCATGATCGATGCTCTCGGAGAATTCAAGTACATCGCTCAGGTAGGCACGCAGATATCCACCGGATAAGCTGCGCAATCAGCATTGACAAAGGGTTCTGACAAGGTTCTTTTCTCTCTTAGGCGAGCACTCGGTGGACTGCGCCCGGCCGGTCGAAGGTCGTGACTTGGCAGTAGTTGGTGATATGACCAATCCTAAGGCTTAGTGGCCTTCGCCGCGGTTGCTGTGTGCCTCATTTCTATCGCCTCAGCCTGTGCGTTAGCCAGCTCCGCCACTGTGCCTCGAATGACGTGGTCCTTGAATTGGATCGGGACCAGTGTTGATAGTTTGCCCGTCGCTGTCGAGCAGGCGTCGCTGACACGCCTGATTCGGTTCGGCAAGATGGGGAACGTCACTCGCTGTTCGGCAGTCATGCGCTCGGCAGTCACATTCTTGTACCCATTGAGGTCCGCCACCAATTGATTTCGCATTTGAATGCACTGTGCCACCGTAGCGGCGATGTCCGAAGGTCCTTTCGCTAAATAAGCGATCTGATCGGCGGATAGATCGGCTGATGCGATGCGACCGCTTAGGTGTTGAATGAAGGCAAGGCCGCGCTTGTTCGGCTGAATCATGAGTGCGTCGGGCGATCGCAATCCGATGCTCTTCAATCGCCAGTCGGCGTCTTTGGTCGAATCTACTATCTCGTTTAGACGCTCTTTGATTAGCAGAACCGTGGCCAGGAACAACGCTTCGTCCGCATTTTTGCTTCTGTCATCCGCGGCTTTGGCCAGGGCGAGCGCTTTTTCGCTCGTCTGTCCTGCGATATGTGTTTCGACAAAGCTTGCGATAGCCACGAAAAGGCTGAAGACCGCAGCCATAAGTGCTGCCACGGAGATTTTGTCCGATCGTATCCATCCTGTTTGCGAGGAAGTGGTGGTCGGAGGAGGCAGCATGCTCGGCGGCGGTGATGGGGCTGCAGAATCGGTAGTGGGGGCTGCGTTTGGTGGGTTGGGGTGTGTCATTCGGTGGGGCATCCAGTGCAAATGTCGTGGAGTGAGCCGATCTTCGACCCTTGGTTCCATCGCGAGTGATCACTTGCTGAAGTTCGATGATGCGTTGTAAGTATCGCTTGAAGTCATCTATCGGTTTCATGCCTGCGCACGAGCCAACCCGCACTGAGCCTCATTTGGGTGTTCTGGTTCGCCGCAGCCCGCGACGGGCGTAATAGGGCCGCCCAGTGCCAGCGTTAGGGGCTAGTGCCAAGGTTAGGGGCGTCAGTGCCAGAGTTAAGGGATGTCGACAACAGGTGGGGCGGAAGGAAAGGGCTTGACCCTGGACCTTGATCAAAGGTCTAGACTATGCCCCATGAACACAACCTCCGCCTCCCTGACTATTGGTGCCGTCGCCAAGCGCGTCGGCGTGGGTATCGACACGATCCGCTTCTATGAGCGCGAAGGGCTGCTGCCGGAGCCGCTGCGGCGGGCTTCGGGTTATCGCAGCTACGACGAGAGCGCGGTCCGCCAGCTGCGCTTCATCCGTCGCGCGAAGGACCTTGGTTTCACGCTGGAAGAGATTCGGGATTTGCTGGCGCTGTCCGCTGACCGGAGTCTGGGCGTGAAGGCCGTGAAGCAGCGGGCCCAGGACCGCCTGGCTGCCATTGACGAGCGCATTGCCGAGCTGACGCGCGTGCGCAACGGGCTGGAACAATTGATCGATGCCTGTCCGGGACATGGTTCGCCGGACCAGTGCCCGATCCTGCGCGCGCTGGTCGATGAGGAGTCGCAGGCATGAGCACGGAGAAGCACGCTTGCTGCAGTTCGGCATCCAGGGACGAGGCCGCTCCGACCACGGTGGCGGGTACCACGCCATCGCCACACGGCGATGAGCATCACGCCCATCACCATCACGGGCACGATCATCACGCGCTTCACGATCACGCCATGCATCACGCGAACACCGTCAAGGACCCCGTGTGCGGGATGACCGTGGATCCGGCCAAGGCGAAGTTCCAGGCCGATCATGATGGACAGACCTATTACTTCTGCGCGGCGCGTTGCCACGACAAGTTCGTCGCCGATCCGCAGAAGTACCTGCAACCGGCCGAGCCTGAGCCCGTGATCCCGGGCGCGATCTACACATGCCCGATGCATCCCGAGATCCAGCAGGTTGGCCCGGGACATTGCCCGAAGTGCGGCATGGCGCTCGAGCCAATGATGCCCACGCTTGACGAGGACGACGGGCACGAAGTGACGCAGATGTCGCGGCGATTCTGGACGCTCGTGGCGTTGACGCTGCCGGTATTCCTCCTGGCGATGGGGCCGCACTTGTTCGGCTGGCATCTCCCTTCGCCGTGGGGCGAGGTGGCGGCGTGGACCGAAATGGCCTTGTCGACGGTCGTCGTCCTGTGGGGTGGCGCAAGCTTCTTCAAGCGCGGCTGGCAATCGCTGAAGCCGTGGTCGCCGAACATGTACACCCTGATCGCGCTGGGTACCGGCGTGGCATGGATTTACAGCATGGTGGCGTTCTTCCTGCCAGGTATGTTCCCGGAGGCATTCCGGAACGCGCACGGTCGCGTGGACGTCTATTTTGAATCGGCTGCGGTGATCGTCACGCTGGTGATGCTCGGTGATTTCCTTGAGTTGCGTGCGCGTCGCCGGACGGGTGCGGCCCTGAAGGCCTTGCTGGGGCTTGCCCCCAAGACGGCGCGTCGCGTCGAGGCCCATGGCGAGGAAGTCGACGTTTCGCTCGACGAAGTGCACGAAGGCGATGTGCTGCGTGTCCGTCCGGGCGAAAAGGTGCCTGTGGATGGCATCGTGCTGGAAGGACGCAGCCACGTCGACGAATCGATGCTCACCGGCGAACCATTGCCGGTGGAGAAGCTGAAGGGTGACACCGTGACCGGTGGCACCGTCAACCAGGATGGCGCGCTGATGATGCGTGCCGAGAAGGTTGGCGCGCAAACCATGCTGGCCCAAATCGTGAACCTCGTGGCGCAGGCACAACGCAGCAAGGCGCCCTTGCAACGCGTGGCCGATCGCGTGGCGGCGTGGTTCGTCCCCGCTGTGGTTGCAGCCAGCGTGCTCGCATTCATGGCCTGGGCAGTGATCGGGCCCGAGCCGCGCATGGCGCATGCGCTGATTGCACTGGTGTCCGTGCTGATCATTGCCTGTCCCTGTGCGCTCGGCCTGGCGACCCCGATCTCCATCATGGTCGCGAGCGGCCGCGGCGCGCGTCATGGCGTGCTGTTCAAGGATGCCGGTGCCATCGAGGGCTTGCGTGATGTAGATACCTTGCTGGTCGACAAAACAGGCACGCTGACCGAAGGCAAGCCGTCACTGCGCGACGTGGTGGTGCTCGATGCAGTCTATACGCAGGCCGAGCTGCTGGCATGGGCGGCGGCACTGGAGAAGCCGAGCGAACATCCGCTGGCTCGCGCGATTCTTGCCGGCGCGAAAGAGCGCGATGTGCGCGTGCCGGATATCGCCGAGTTTGGCACCTTGACGGGCGGCGGCGTGGGCGGTCGTGTCGAAGGTCGTGGCCTGGCCCTGGGCAACTTGCGCCTGATGGAATCGCTGCACGTCACCGTCAACGACGCTGCCGCAGCGCAGGCGGATGAATTGCGCAAGAACGGCTCGACGGTGATGTTCCTTGCCGTGGACGGAAAGCTCGCTGGCCTGATGGCGGTGGCCGACCGCATCAAGGAGACGACGCCTCGGGCGATCGAAGCGCTGCATCGCGCCGGACTGCGCGTGGTCATGGTGACGGGCGACAACGCCGTGACCGCCGCGGCCGTAGCACGCACACTGGGTATTGATGAGGTGCGCGCGGACGTGTCGCCGGCGGACAAGGCCGCCGTCGTCAACGAACTTCGTGCGGCGGGTCATCGCGTCGCGATGGCCGGTGATGGCATCAATGATGCGCCGGCGCTCGCCGCCGCGGATATTGGCATCGCCATGGGTGGTGGCACGGACGTGGCGATGGAAAGTGCTCAGGTGACCCTGGTCAAGGGCGAGCTCACGGCGCTGGTGCGTGCACGTACCTTGTCGCGGGCCACGGTCGGCAATATTCGCCAGAATCTTTTCTTCGCCTTCATCTACAACGCGTTGGGCGTGCCGCTCGCGGCAGGTGTCCTTTACCCCGTGCTGGGCATCACGCTGTCGCCGATGATTGCGGCACTGGCCATGAGCCTGTCGTCGGTGTCGGTGGTGACCAACGCGCTGCGCCTGAATCGCGTTCCGCTCGACTGATCCCTCAGGGAATGACCGGGCCTGGCACCGTAGGCGCGAAGTCGTGCGGTGCGAGGTTCTGGGTGAGGCGGAATACGCCTTCGTGCACTTTGCGCGGAAGCACGACGTCGAGCACGGTGGTCTGATGCGGCCGCAGGGCGTCGAGCAGATCGTCCGCCGGCGACATCGCGGCGAGCGCGTGATGGACCAGACCATCCAGATCGATGGGCTGGATGCTGGCGGTGTAGGGGCGATGGGATGCGACGGCGGCGCGCAGGTTGCGTCGGGGTGACCTGGGATCGGCAACCCGATCATCGCCGGCAAGCAGCGCGTAATTCAGAAAGAACGAGATGACGTTGGGCGCGAGCTTGTTTGCCTGTCGATCGAGCATGAAGCCTTCGGGCATCCAGTCGGGATTGGGTGGATTGCCGGCGGCCAGCAGGAAGCGTGCGTTTTGAAGGGCTTCGCCGGCATCGTCGGCCAGTCGCACGATCAGCAGGCTGCGTGGGTCGTGAATGTGCACGCGCGCCGGGAAAGGTCCGACACTTTCCAGCTCGACCTTGTTGGCGTCGCGCGCCGCGTTCTCCTGGTCGAACGCGTCACAGAGTCGCGCATAGGCGGCACTGTCCCGTATGGCCAGGCAGCGCAGCGTCGCTTCGATGACGGCGTCCTGGGCGGCGGCCATGATGCCGTGCTCGTCACCGGAATGCGCGGCACCGGGAATGAGCTTGAATGCACTGCGGGGTGCGTGTGTCACATTGGGTTCAAGCGTGTCGCCGCGCGTGGTGGTGGCGCTACGTGTCAGCACGGCGTGCGTGGCATTGAGATTGGCAGCGGCCATGCGCACGACGCCATCGGAGCCGTCTTCGCCGGTGTAACTGTTGAGGTGGTCGTAGAGCTTGCGGTCCGGGCGATCGCCGGTCAGCACGAAGAGGAACTGGTTGCGCGTCGCCGGGTCATTTCCATGAATGTGATCGATATTGAGCGACAGCGATGCGCTGCTGCCCAGTTCGAGCCAGTCGAGAATGCGTTTGCCGGGATCCACGCCGTTGAACCATGCATTGGCGCGCCCGAGGAAGTTCTTGCCCAGCTGGGCCAGGGCCGAGCCGAAGTTGGCCGGTGCCAGCATGACCAGGTGGCTCAGCCGGATGGTGCTGTGGGTGTTCGGGAATTCCCGTTGCGCGCGCAGCCATTCGCGCACCAACGGCCCGCCAGTGGAGTGGGTGATGCAGGCAAAGCTGGCGTCGGTGAGATGCAGGTCGCGCAGGGCGTGATCAAAGGCGCGGACCAGGTCCCCCATCGTGACGGCGTCGTTGAAGCTGACGTACTCGGACAGCCAGATATTGGCGATGCTGATCGGCATGCCAGTGGCAGACGCTTGCTGTTGCAGGCGCTGAGGAAGTGCGCCGTAGGTGGAGGTGTTGGTCACGCTCCAGCCGTGTACGAATACCAGGCTCGTCATGGCTCGACTCCGTGTCAGTGGGTCGAGTATCCATGAAAGACCTGACCGTCAGGGCACCGCCTGACGGCCAGATCGTGAAGGCGTGCGCTCAGTCGCGCATGTCTTCCAGTTCCATGCCCTTGGTTTCGCGGACGGCATAGACCACGAAGCCCAGCGAGAGCAGGGCGAACAACGCATACAGGCCATAGGCGAACGACAGGCCGATTTCGGCCAGGGCCGGGAAGCTGCTGGTGATGGCGAAATTGGCCAGCCATTGGGCCGAGGCCGCCACCGCCAGGGCGATGGCGCGAATGCGGTTGGGGAACATCTCGCCCAGGAGCACCCACACCATCGGGCCCCAGCTCAGGCCGAAGAACACGACGTAGGCGTTGGCGGCCACGAGCGCCACCGGGCCCCAGGGGGCGGGCAGGGTCAGCGCGGCGCCGGTGCCGGTAGCTTGCGAGAAGCACCATGCCATGAGCCCCAGCGTGACGGTCATGCCGGCCGAACCGATCACGAGCAGTGGCTTGCGGCCAATGCGGTCAACCAGGGCGATGGCGACCAGGGTGACCAGCACGTTCACGATGGAAGTGGCGACTGTGATGGTGAACGCGTCCGCCTCGCTGAATCCCACCGAGTGCCACAACGTGGACGAGTAGTAGAAGATGACATTGATGCCGACAAACTGCTGGAACACCGACAGCAGGATGCCGATCCACACGACAGGCAACAGCCCGGCGACCGGTCCGCGAAGATCGCGCAGGCGCGGGCGGTATTCAGAACGCAGGCTCTGCTGGATGTCGGTGACCTTGTGGTCCAGCGCCGATTCGTTGTGCAGGTCGAGTACCTGGCGCAGGACGTTCCTGGCCTCGGCGAGGCGACCCTTGGCGACGAGGTGGCGCGGCGATTCCGGTACGCCGAGGACGAGGCAGCCGTAGATCAGGGCAGGCACGACAGCGACAAGGAACATCCAGCGCCATGCTTCCAGGCCGAGCCACAGTGCTTTGGCCGCACCACCCGCCGTATTGGCGAGAAAGGCATCGCTCAAAAGCGCGGCAAAGATGCCGAGCACAATCGCAAGTTGCTGCAATGAGCCAAGCCGTCCGCGCACCTGGGCGGGCGAGACTTCGGCGATGTAGGTCGGTGCAATGACCGAGGCCATGCCCACGCCAATGCCGCCTACCAGTCGCCACGCTATCAGGTCCCACACGCCGTGGACCAGGCCCGAGCCCAGCGCACTGACAGCCAGCAGCACGGCAGCCACCTGCATGGTCCGCACGCGGCCCAGGCGATCGGCCAGCGGGCCGGCGTACCAGGCGCCGAGCGCCGAGCCGAGCAGGGCGCAGGAAACCGCGAAGCCGATGTGTCCGGCGCCCAGGTCGAAGTTGCCGCGAATGGCGTCCACCGCGCCATTGATGACGGCCGTGTCGAAGCCGAACAGGAATCCGCCCAGTGCCGCTGCGGCGGCGATGAGTACGACACGTGCCGTAGCCCGCTGGTCCAGACCATTGATATCCACTGCGCTCATCAAACCCTCCCCGGTATCGACGCGCTAAACGTTGGCCGATTCTGGCTTGCCCGCGCACGTCTGTTTCATGAATACGTATGCAAGTGATGGTGCAATGCCGTATATCTGCGCAGCCAGTCGGCGAATGCCTGAGTTCGTCGCCTGTTTTCCTACGATGGCGTGGGAAGCATCCGTAACCCTTTGGGATTATCTGATCATGACCTTGCTTATCGTCGTCCTGCTCGTGTTGCTTGGTGTTGCGCTGCGATGGCGGCGCAAGCGCAGCGCGGGAGCGTGGGCCATGGGTTTGGGTGTGGTGATGGGCTTGGGCGTGGGGTGTGGCCCTGTGCCGTCATGGATGCTGCAACACTTGCAGGGTGGCTTTGACAATCGGCCACCGCCGCAGTGGTCAGAGCGCAATGCGATCGTGCTGCTGGGGGCCGGTACCTACACGGTGCCTGGCGAAGACCGGGTCGAGCCAAGTTATTTCGCACAAGGTCGGTTGCTGGAGACTGTCGAGCTTTACCGCGCGTGCAAGTCGGCCGGGGCTGACTGCAAGGTTTTCGTGACGGGTGGCGACGTGCAGTCGCATGGCGTGTCGGAAGCGGAGACCTACCAGCACAGTTTGCTGGCGGCCGGGTTGCCGGCGGCGGACGTGCAGGTAGAGACGCGCAGCCAGAGTACGTGGCAGAACGCGCAGTTCACCAAGCCGATGCTGGATGGCTATGGTGCGCAGCAGATCTTGCTGGTGAGTTCAGCGACGCACCTGAAGCGAAGCCTGTTGTACTTCGCGCACTTCGGGATCAAGCCGCTGCCGATGCGCGGCGATCTGTTGAAGGCCATCTGGACGCCGTATCCACAGGGATGGAATTTCGCAGTGGCCGATGCCGCATTGCACGAGTACATCGGGATCGCGCGGTACTACGTGTACAACGCAATGGGGCTGAATGCGCCGGCCATTCCCGCGCGGGAGTAGCAGGCGCGATCCGGTTGGGTGCGTAGTGGTGTCGGGGTTCCGGCGAACGCTGCCATCCAGCGTCTGTGAGCCGCAAAAAGGGGCGACGCTTTCCAGGTCGCCCCCTGCACATCAACCCGCCTTCTTCAACGAAGCCAGGTCAATCACGAAGCGATACCGCACATCGCTCTTGAGCATGCGCGTATAGGCCTCGTTGATGTTCTGGATGTCGAGCATTTCGATGTCGGAGACGATGTTGTGCTCGGCGCAGAAGTCGAGCATTTCCTGCGTTTCGGCGATGCCGCCGATGGCCGAGCCCGAGATCGAGCGGCGGCCCGAAACCACCATGCCGGCTTGCACGGCCGGTTCGATCGGTTCGAGCAGGCCCACCAGGCACAGCATGCCGTTGACGGCGAGCGTGGCCAGGTACGGATTGAGATCATGCGGCGACGGGACGGTGTCCAGGATGAAGTCGAACTGGCGCGAGACCGCCTTCATCTGATCCTTGTCGGTGGACAGCACGACGTGGTCGGCGCCCAGGCGACGGGCTTCGGCTTCCTTGTCCGGGGTGCGCGTGAACAGAGTCACGTCGGCGCCCATGGCCTTGGCGAACTTCAGGCCCATGTGGCCGAGGCCGCCCAGGCCGATCACCGCGACCTTGCTGCCCTTGCCGATCTTCCAGTGGCGCAGCGGGGAGTAGGTGGTGATGCCAGCGCACAGCAGCGGCGCGGCGGCCTTCAGGTCGAGCTTGTCCGAGATCGACACGACGAACTTGTCCGAAACGACGATGCGCTCGGAGTAGCCGCCGAAGGTCGGCATGTTGTCGCGGCGATCGACGCCGTTATAGGTCCAGACTGCCCCCTTTTCGCAGTACTGCTCGAGGCCGGCGTTGCAGGAGGCGCAGTCCAGGCAGGAGTCGACCATGCAGCCCACGCCGACCGTGTCGCCGACCTTGAACTTGGTCACGTCCTTGCCGACGGCGCTGACGCGACCGACGATTTCGTGGCCCGGGACCATCGGGTAGATGCTGTTCTTCCACTCATTGCGGGCCTGGTGGATGTCGGAGTGGCAGACGCCGCAGTAAGCGATGTCGATCACCACGTCGTTGGGGCGCGGGTCGCGGCGCTCGAAGCGATGCGGCGCCAGCGGGGTGGTGGCCGACTGGGCGGCGTAGCCGTTGATGCTCAGGGTCATGGGGTCTCTCCTCCAGGTGAACGGGTACAGCAAGGCGACAAAGTATGCGGATCGGGTGTGGAGGACAGGTAGCCGATTCCTGCGAGTTCCTTGCCCGATTCTGCAAGTCTCACAGGGCAGGGCTCGCCTCGGTCTGGAGGAACAGGCAAGCTATGGGGGTCCGGTCTTTGTGTCAGTCCCATGAATGCCAAGCTTTCAGAAGTTTCTGCCGTTTCACGCCTCCAGCAGGATCGCGAGGAACTGACAGCCCTGGTTGAACGATTCGCCCCAGCCGAGGGCACGCATCCGACCGCCTGGGCGCCCCTGACGCTGTTCCGCGCCAACTCGAACAGCGTGCCCACCTGCGCGCTTTACGAGCCCAGCCTTGGTCTCGCCCTTCAGGGGCGCAAGCAGATCCTGGTGGGCAAGGAATCCATGGCGCACGGGCCGGCCACCTATCTCCTGACGTCGGTCGATGTGCCCGTGACGGCCCAGGTGTCGTACGCGACGCCGGAAGAGCCGTGCCTGTGCCTGAACTTTCGCTTCGATCTCCAGCGCATCCGCGAACTGTTGCACGACGTACCGGTGGAACCCGCCCCGGTCGGGCCGGCGCGAGGCATTGCACTGAGTCCGATGGATGCGGGTTTGATCGACCCGCTGCTGCGCCTCGTTCGCCTGTTGGCGACGCCGGAGGATCTGCCGATTCTGGGGCCGTTGATCGAGCGCGAACTTTTCTATCGCCTGCTCACCGGCGCGCAAGGTGCGCGTCTTGCACAGATAGCCACGGCGGGTACCCAGGGCAGCCAGATCGCGCGCGCCATCCAGTGGCTGCGCGAGTGTTATGCCCAGCCGCTGCGGATCGATGACCTGGCCGGCATGGTGAACATGAGCGCGTCGTCGCTGCATCACCACTTCCGTGCCATGACGGCGATGAGTCCGTTGCAATACCAGAAGAGCCTCCGGTTGCAGGAGGCTCGTCGCTTGCTGCTCGCCGAGCGCTGCGATGTCGCGACGGCCGCACATCGGGTGGGATACGAAAGCCCGTCGCAGTTCAGCCGCGAATACTCTCGCCAGTTCGGCTCCCCGCCGGTGCGCGACGTGGGCCGCTTGCGCGTTGCCGGTTGATTGAAAAGTGCCGCGCGTGCGGCTCTTTCGTTCAGGGGTTACCGGCCTTTCATCACCATCAGGCGCAGTTCCGACATATCGTCGATGGCGTAGCGCACGCCCTCGCGTCCCAGGCCCGACAGCTTCACGCCGCCGTAGGGCATGTTGTCCACGCGGAAGCTGGGGATGTCGTTGACGATCACTCCGCCTTGTTCGAGTTCGTCCCAGGCGCGCATGGCGTGGTCGAGGCTGTCGGTGAAAATGCCCGCCTGCAAACCGAAGTCCGAGTCGTTGACCCGCGCGACCGCGTCTTCGAAGTCCTTGTAGCGGGAGAGCAGGGCGAACGGCCCGAAGACTTCGAGGCGGTTGACCTTGGCGTCGGTGGGCACGTCTTCCATCAAGGTGGCCTCGAGCATCGCGCCCTTGCGCTTGCCGCCGCAAAGCAGCTTGCCGCCGGCTTTGCGCGCTTCGTCGATCCAGCCATGCAGTCGATCGGCGGCGGCTTCGTCGATCATGGGGCCGAGAAAGGTTTCCTTTTTCTTTGGGTCGCCGGATTTGAGGGCTTTCACGGCGGCGACCAGCTTCTTTTTCAGCGCGTCATAGATGGCGTCGTGCGCATAGATCCGCTGCACGCTGATGCAGCTCTGGCCCGATTGGTAGAAGGCGCCGAAGATCAGGCGTTCGACCACCTTGTCGAGCTTGGGACCCTGATCCCCATCCACGATGCACGCTGCGTTGCCGCCCAGCTCCAGCGTGACCTTCTTGTGGCCGGCACGTGCCTTGAGATCCCAGCCGATCTGTCCGCCCGTGAATGACAGCAACTTGAAGCGTGCATCTTCCACCAGCGGGCTGGCGTGCTTGCCGTCGAGCGTAAGGATGGAAAACGCGCCCTCGGGCAAGTCGGTTTCAGCCAGCACTTCCCCAATGATGAGCGCGCCGATGGGGGTGCGTTCCGCGGGTTTGAGCACGAAAGGACAACCTGCGGCGATGGCCGGGGCAACCTTGTGCGCTACGAGGTTCAGCGGGAAATTGAACGGCGTGATGAACGACACGGGACCGATCGGTACGCGCTTGGTGTAGCCGTGATAGCCATTGAGGCGCTTGGCGATTTCCAGGTTGATGGTTTCGCCGTTGACGCGCACCGATTCCTCGGCGGCAATGGTGAAAGTCTCGATCAGACGCGTAACTTCACCGGCGGAATCCTTGATGGGTTTGCCCGCTTCCACGCAAAGCGCATAGGCCAGTTCATCCTTGCGCTCGCTGAAGCGCTGCACGCAGTGCTGCAGCACGGCTTGTCGTGCCCATGGCTTGAACTCGCGCATGGGGCCGGCGGCTTTCACGGCGGCCGCGATCGCTTTCTCCACGGCTTTCGCATCCGGTACGGCGACCCGCGTGGCGACCTTGCCGGAGTACTTGTCCAGCACGTCCATCTGTTCCTTGGACTGCTGTGCCTTGTTGGCGAGGTAGTAGGGGTATTTCTTGGCAAGCATGGGTGACTCCGTTAGCGAATCGCTGCACTGAGTTGACGGATTTCTTCGCTGAGTATGCGGTGGTTGTCGCTGTAATCGATCAACAGGTCGATGAGATGGACGCCGCCCTCGTCAAAAGCCTTCCTGAGCGTCGGCAGGAAATCCTCAGCGCGTTCAGGGCGGTGGCCCTGGGCGCCGTGCGCCTGGGCGAAGGCGACGAAATCGGGATTGCTGAACTGCATGCCGAAGTCGGGATAGCCCATCTCAGCCTGTTTCCAGCGGATCATGCCGTAGGCGTCGTCGCGCAGCAGCAGAATGACGAGATCCTGCTTGAGGCGCACGGCGGTCTCCAGCTCCTGCGCATTCATCATGAAGCCACCATCACCGCATATCGCCAGAACCTTGCGATCCGGAAAGACCATCTTTGCGGCCATCGCCGACGGCAGGCCCGCGCCCATGGTGGCCAGCGCGTTGTCG
Source organism: Dyella terrae (assembly GCF_004322705.1). Lineage (NCBI taxonomy): Bacteria > Pseudomonadati > Pseudomonadota > Gammaproteobacteria > Lysobacterales > Rhodanobacteraceae > Dyella > Dyella terrae. Next base: position 468,613 of record NZ_SIZZ01000001.1, read on the forward strand.
AGCAGGACGGTGTTGGGCTGGCGCGCGCGGTAGTAGCGCGCGTACCAGATCTTGTACATGCCGTTGTCGAGGCACAGTACGCCGTCATCGGGCATGTAGCGGCGCGTATCCGCCACCACCCGTACCGGGTGCATGGGGAAGCGCGGGTCGTCGGAATGATCGATCAACTGTTGCTCGAACGCCGCGCGCACTTTGTCGAAGAAGCGGAAGTCCCAGTGGGCCTGCGGTGTGAGTGCATCGGTCAGACGTTCGACCGTATGCGCGATATCGCCCACCACTTCGATCTGCGGGAAATAGACGGTGTCGACTTCGGCGGAGGAGAAGTTGATGTGGATGACGGTGCGACGCCCCTTGTGCATGAAGAAGGGCGGTTTCTCGACCACGTCATGGCCGACGTTGATGATGACGTCGGCGGCATCGATGGCGCGATGGACGAAGTCGCCATCGGAGAGGGCGGCATTGCCGAGCCAGAGGGGATGGTCCTCATCCACGACGCCCTTGCCCATCTGCGTGGTGAAGAACGGCAGGCCAAGCTTGTCGATGAAGTCGCGCAGGGCAACGGCAGTGCGCTGACGGTTGGCCGCCGCGCCGATCATGAGTATCGGATGCCTGGCCGAAGTGATTGCCTCGCCCGCCTGCAGGAGTGCGGCGTCGTCCGGCGAAGGGCGTCGCGCGTACTCGGTGGGAAGCATGATGACTTCATCGACGTCGTCGCGTGCGATGTCTTCGGGCAGTTCGAGATGGACGGCGCCTGGCCGTTCCTCTTCGGCAAGACGGAAGGCTTCGCGCACGCGTGCGGGAATCGTCGGCGCGGAAACCAGTTGCCGGGTGTACTTGGTCAGTGGTTGCATCATGTCGACGACGTCGACCAACTGGAACAGGCCCTGCTTGTGCGTGCGGATCGGTTTCTGGCCGGTGATCATCATCATCGGCATGGCGCCGAGCTGGGCGTAGGCGGCGGCCGTTACGAGATTGGTTGCACCCGGGCCCAATGTGGCCAGCGCAACGCCGGCTTCGCCAGTCAGGCGTCCCCAGGTGGCGGCCATGAAACCGGCGGCTTGCTCGTGGCGCGTCACGATCAGCTGGATGGGCGATTCCCTCAATGCTTCAACGAGATCGAGGTTTTCTTCACCCGGGACACCGAAGATGCGTCGTACGCCTTCGGCTTCGAGCGCCTTCACGAACAATGCTGCTGCTTTCATCGGGGAGCAACTCTGCGTGGTTAAACACAGCGAGGCAGGATGGGGGATGGGGCGTTGGGAAGGGGTGAAGCTGACGAAGACCAAGGTATCGGTCTGGAAAGGCGCATGCGCGCTTCAGTCGCCCGGCTTGGTGACCTTCAGCGACAGCTCGCCATCGGCAAGGCGGGCCCGCACCGGTGTCTCTTCCGGTACGTTTTTCGCGGAGCGAACCACGCGCCCCTCCGCATCAAACAGAATGGCGTAGCCGCGGTCGAGCGTGGCCAGCGGGCTGATGGCGTGCAGGGCGCGCGCCAGTTGATTCAGCTGGGCGCGGTGACGTTCGATGATTTGAGTCATCGCGCGCTTCAGGCGCAGGTCCTGTTCGGCGAGGCGGCGCGTCATCAGGGGGAGCTGCTGTTGCGGGTGGCGCGCAAGCAGGCGCGCGTGCAGTCGTTCCAGGCGGATGCGCCGATCGCGCTGTGCGTTCTGGGCGACGGTCAGCAGGCGATGTTGCAGGTAAGCCAGGCGTTGACGATCGCGCGCCAGTCGGGCTTGCGGGCGCTGTGCCTGAAGCCGGGCAAAAAGGTGGTCGGTGCGCTGGATCAGTGCCTGCATGCGACGTTGCTGCAATGTCGCCAGGCGTTGCTGGAGCTGGCGCAGGTGGCGCGTTTGCGCGTTGATGTCCGGCACGAGCAGTTCGGCGGCGGCCGACGGCGTCGGTGCACGCAGATCGGCGACGAAATCCGCGATGCTGAAATCGACTTCGTGTCCGACGGCAGAGACCACCGGCACGGCACTGGCGTGAATGGCGCGGGCTACCTGTTCGTCGTTGAAGGCCCACAGGTCTTCCAGCGATCCACCACCGCGCGTCAGCAGCAGCGCGTCGTAGCGTCCGCTGTTGGACGCCTTGCGCAGCATGCTGACGATGGCCGGCGGCGCTTCGCGACCCTGCACGGGCACGGGCAGGACGTCGACGTGCGCTAACGGCCAGCGGCGCGACAGGACGCTGAGGACATCGCGAACCGCAGCACCGGTCGCCGAGGTGATCACGCCGATGCGCCGGGCGAAGGTGGGCAAGGGACGCTTGCGTTCGTCGTCAAACAAGCCTTCGGCGCCAAGGCGGGCTTTGAGCTGCTCGAATTCGCGTTGCAGCGCGCCTTCACCCGCCGGCTCCATGTGTTCGGCCACCAGTTGGAACTCACCACGCGGCTCGTACAGACCGACTCGGGCGCGTACCAACACATGCATGCCGTCGGCCGGACGGAATTTCAGCCAGCCGCTCTTGGGGCGGAACATGGCGCAGCGAACCTGGGCGCCGGCGTCCTTGAGCGTGAAGTAAATGTGGCCGGAAGCCGGGCGCGCGACATTGGAGAGCTCGCCCTCGATCCAGACCATGGGCAGGGCATCCTCCAGCAGGTCGCGAACCAGGCGGTTCAGCGTGCTGGGCGTGAGGATGTGCCGGGTCGGCGGGGTGGTCTGGTCAGGCGCTTGCATGAACGCGCGAGACTATCACGAACGCTTCGGATTACATCCGCTTGGCGCCGGCTGAAGAGGAAGATTCTCAGGCGTTGCTGTTAAGTCTTTGATATGGCGATGTTAGTGCTGCGGTCAGTGTGGCTGATCGCTTTCCTTGAGTTCGCGCTGTCGTTGGAGATGTCGCTTGCGGGTGCGCCAGGCGCTGATGGCCAGATTCAGGGCAAGCCAGCCCGCGATGAGGGCCAGCGGCCAGCCGATGACGGCCGGCCAGAGGATGCCGATGACGGCCAGGACGACCAGGGCGAAGGCACCCACGACCAGGGGCGTGGTTTGCGTGTCACCCAGCACCCTGCGGTCGGTCAGCGCCGCGCCCATGTTGTTGGCCAGGCGCAGTGCGCCGGCCGCGGCGCGGCTGGAACTGCCACCCATGCGCCGGAACGTCGGATGACCCTGGCGTTCCGGCGGCCTGCTGCTCTGCACGCTTTCGGAGGACGGATGGTAGCGGCGCGGCGCGAGGACGATTTCGGTGGCGCTTTCCAGGTCTCGCAGGTATTGCTCGGCAAGCTGCGATGCAAAGCCCGTGTCTTCCACCGCGACGTCGATCTCGCGATTGCTCAACCAGCTGGCGATATTGAGATTGGACGAACCCACGCGCGCCCATTGGCCGTCCGCCACCGCCGTCTTTGCGTGCAGCATCGATCCGTTCCACTCGAACACGCGGATACCCGCCTTGAGCAGCGGTCGATAGCCCGATCGCGACATGCCGGCGACCATGGGAATATCGCTGCTGCCAGGAACCAGCAAGCGCACGTCCACACCGTCCTGGGCCGCCGAAGCCAGTGACTGCACGTAAGGCGCCACGCCGACAAAATAGGCGTCGGTCAGCCACAGCGTCTTGCGGGCCAGCGCCGCGATCATCTGGTCCAGGCGATACATGCCGGCCGTGGCGGGCTGCGTGGCGATCACGCGCAGCGCAACGTTGCCGTGGGCATAGGCCGGCTGCTCGGGGAAATGGGGCAGCGGTTGGCCGATGGATGCCCAGCTCTGTGCAAACGCCTGTTCGATTTCCGCGACGGCGGGGCCTCGCATGGCGACGCCGGTATCGCGCCAGGGGGACACATCGTGCGCGGGATCGCCCAGCCATTTCGCGCTGATGCATACGCCCGAAAGAAAGCCCAGTTCGCCGTCGACCACCAGAACCTTGCGATGGTCGCGACTGACCCAGCCGAACGGACTGCCCAGTTGCGGCGGATTGAACACACGCACTTCGCCGCCGGCGGCGCGCAAGGGTGCCCAGAAACCCGAGCGTGACTGCCCCATGCAGCCGATCCAGTCGTAGATGACGGCGACAAATACGCCAGCGTTTGCGCGTTCGACCAGAGCATCGAGAAACGCGCGCCCGACCTCGTCGTCGCGGATGATGTAGTTCTCCAGCAGGACGCGGTGCTGTGCCCCGCGAATGGCCTGGAGCCATGCATCGAAATGCGCTTTGCCGTTGATCAGCAACTCAATATGGTTGCCTGGCAACAGCGGTGCGCCGGCGGCGCGGCTGAGTGCCTGCTCGGCGACGAGTCGACCGGGTGACGTGGGGAAGACGGGTCGGTTCATGGATCCAGTGTAGGACATGCCCCGGTGAATTCCTCAACGGGCAGATGGAGGCTCACCTGGCGTCCACGCGCCGTGCACTTCGTGCAAGCGAGCCTCTCAGCAAACAGTCATGTTGGCGATGACAGGGTTCTGCCATGATCCAGAGCATGCCGCCCGAATCCCGACATACCGACACCGAAGCCTGTGCCCATCACATAGCCGAACGCGTCGGCCCGGACTTGCGCATCGCCGCGCCGCTGGGACTGGGCAAACCGCATGGGCTCCTCAATGCCCTTTACCGGTTGACGCGCGACGACCCTTCGCGCTCCTTGTCGCTCTATACCGCGCTGTCCCTGACGAGGCCGCGTCCGGCGCCCGGGCTGGAAGCCCGCTTCATGCAACCTTTCCTCGACCGCCATTTTGGCAAGGATGCGGAGGATCCCGAGTACGCCCTGGACCAGGCGCGGGACAAGCTTCCGTCCAACGTGGCGGTGCACGAGTTCTACATGCAGTCCGGTGCATTGCTGCATTCGGGCTCGGCGCAGCGCAATTACATCAGCCAGAACTACACGCACGTCGCACGCGATCTTGCGGTCCAGGACATCAATGTGCTCGTGCAGTTGGTGGCGAAGCGGGACACGCCTGATGGCGTGCGCTACAGCATGTCGTGCAATCCGGACCTGACCCTGGATTTCATCGACATGGTGGCGGCTTCCGGCAAGCCACGACCCTTTTGCGTGGCGGTGGTCCACCCGGGCTTGCCTTATGTCAGCGGCCACGCTGAAGTCGGTGCCGATTACTTCGATGCCGAGCTGAGGCCGGCCCACAGCGCACCCCTGTTCGCGCTGCCCCGGCAACCCATCGATGTCGCGGAATATGCGCTTGGCTTGCACGCCAGCGCACTGGTGAAGGATGGCGGATGCCTGCAGATCGGCATCGGTGCGTTATCCGATGCGCTGGTGCGGTCGCTGATGCTTCGCGAGCAGGATAATGTTGCGTGGCGTCGCGCGCTGGTGGCGCTGGATCCTCGTGGCGCAACGCACGCGCTGGCGGCGCGCATGGGTGGGCTTGCACCGTTCAAGGCGGGGCTTTACGGCTCCAGCGAGATGGTCATGGATGGCTTCATGCATCTGGCGCGTGCGGGCATCCTGCGACGGCGCAGCTGGGACAATCTGGCGCTTGAACGGGCCTCTGCACAGGGTCGGCTGGCGGAGGGTACGCCGGGCGGGCATTACCTGCGCGGTGCATTCTTCCTCGGCTCGCGTGATCTTTATCGATGGATCGGTGAGCTGGAAGCCAGCGATCCCGATGCGCTCGACATGTGCCGCGTATCAAACGTCAACCAGTTGTATGGCGATCATCAGGCGCTGGCAAGCCTGCAACGGCGTGGTGCCCGATTCTTCAATACGTGCATGATGGCGACGCTGATGGGGTCGGCCGTGTCGGATGGCCTGGAGAACGGGCATGTCGTCAGTGGCGTTGGCGGGCAATTCAATTTCGTGGCGATGGCGCACGAGTTGCCGGACGGACGATCGGTGCTGCTGTTGCGGTCCACGCGAAAGTCGAAAGGCACCGTCGAAACCAATATCCGTTTCAACTACGGGCATACGACGATTGCGCGCCATCTTCGCGATCTGTTTGTGACGGAATATGGCGTGGCCGATCTGCGAGGCAAGACCGATGCCGAGTGCATCGAGGCCATGCTGTCCATCTCCGATGCGCGTTTTCAGGACGCGCTGTGTGCCGAGGCCAAGGCCGAAGGCAAGCTGGCCGCTGATTTTCAGGTCCCGGAGAAATGGCGGCGCAATACGCCCGGGCACCTGCGCGATGCGCTCGCGCCATTGATGCAAGCGAAGACGTTGACACCGTTTCCCTTTGGCAGCGACTTCACCGGGATCGAGCAGCGCCTGTTGCCCGCGTTGCAGTGGTTGCAGGGCGGGCAGGCCACCTGGCGGGGGCGCTTCGGCATCTTGCGCGAACTGCTCAGGCGCGGGGAGCCGGTGGCGCAGGAAGCCGAGGCGATCGTGCGCATGGGGTTGGAAGGGGCCGGTTCGGTGGCAGAGCGCTTTGAGCGGCGTCTGGTCGTCGCTGCGATGCGTCACACGGCCAGTCGCGAGGACCGGTCTTTGCCGGCCGCTTGATGGCGCACTGAATGTCGGCGGCATGTCGGTCGTCTCTCTGTATTGAGTACCCAGGCGCCGTCGATTCGACCGCGTGTCGGTGCAAGACCGGAGGCGATTGAATGCGTCGATGCGTAGTGAGGAATGCGGGCACGGCCCTCCTGCTGTTCATGACGGTGGCTTGCGCCGATGGCCATGAGGCGCCCGTGGATGTCAGGCTCAAGGGTGGCGAAGGCGAGTCAGTCAGCGTCCAGGTGCGCTCGCTGGCAGATCGCACCCTGGTCGTGCAGGTACAGGTCGAGCACGTCGAGGACGGTGCTCCAGCGACGGTGATCGGCGAGTTGTTGCCGGGTACCTTGAATGACGCCCTGGTCGTGGAGCCATCGCGCTTCCTGCTGGCGCCGCATCGTGAGCGCGGCATTCGGGTCAGCAACCGCAGGCAGGTCGTGGCGCCATCCCTGTACGCGCTGCGATTTGTCACCGCGCCGCACGGTGATGGCGCAGAGCCACCTGTCAGGGCGCCCGAAGTCACGCCGGAGGTCGTCAGGGTCGGGGTGATGCCACATCGCCATGAGGGGCCGGAGGTCCCGTAGCCGACACCCCGGGGACGAGTCGTTGCGCTAAGCTTCGCGCCCCATTGCAGGTCATGTCGCCCATGTCACGCACCCTCGCTGAATGGCTGAGCTTCCAGGAACGCGTCAACGTGCGCAGCATCGAGCTGGGGCTCGATCGCGTGCGAACGGTCTGGCAGCGCATGGGTGCTCCGGTACTGGCCCGGCATGTCATCACGGTGGGTGGCACCAATGGCAAGGGATCGACGGTCGCCTTGCTCGAAGCGATCCTTCGCGCGGGTGGCGCGCGGACGGGGTGTTACACGTCGCCCCATCTGCTTCGCTACAACGAGCGTATCCGGATCGATGGCGTGGATGCCGACGATGCCGCACTGGTGGCCAGCTTCGAGCGCATCGAGGCGGCGCGCGGCGATCTGCCGCTGACTTATTTCGAATTTGGCACCCTCGCAGCACTGGACGTGTTCGCGCGTGAGCCGCTTGACGTCGCCGTGCTGGAAGTGGGGCTGGGCGGTCGCCTGGACGCGGTGAACATCATCGATGCCGACGTGGCCGTGGTAACCACGGTGGATCTTGATCACATGGACTGGCTGGGGCCGGATCGCGACGTGATCGGGCGGGAAAAGGCGGGCATCGCGCGCGCGGGGCGTCCGGTGATCGTGGGCGACATGTCGCCGCCGCAAGGCTTGCTCGATGCATTGGCGCTGGCAGCGGCGCGCGTGGAACGGGCCGGTATCGACTTTCAGGTCGAACCGGGTGCCGATGGATGGCGCTGGATCCATCGTGACGGGACCCGACTCGACCTGCCGCAGCCGTCACTTGCGGCACCGGTCCAGATCGCCAACGCGGCGACGGCCATCGCCGCGCTGCATGCGCTGGGCGAAGCGGGTCCGCTCGATATCCAGCAGTTGCACGTCGCCGCTCGGCAGGCCCTGCCTCGCGTCCGGGTGCCGGCGCGCCTGCAGTCGCTCGGAGGCGACCCGGAAGTCATCGTCGATGTCGGTCACAACCCGCAAGCGGCCAGCGCCCTGGCTCAATGGTTCGAGGCGCAGGGACTGGCGCCGGTGCACGCGGTCTATGGGGCGCTGGCGGACAAAGACGTCGATGGCGTCATGCGCGCTGTCGGTGCGCACGTCGCCAAATGGCACCTTGCCGGGCTGGACGGGGATACGCCGCGCGGCTTGCCCGCCTCGGCGCTCGCCGAGCGGCTTGGGGCCAATCTGCCGGGCGCCGAGTTCGCAACTTACACGGATGTGGCCACGGCGCTGGATGCGGCGCGCGGACAGGCTGGAGCGGGTGCGCGCATCCTTGCCTTCGGTTCGTTTTTTGTTGCCGCCGCCGCCCTGGCTGAATCGAATCGCTGAGCATTAGGAAGGGATGGCCCCGGGACAGGTATAATCCCGCCCGTTTTCGCGTTGCGCCTGTCGCCTTGGAGTCTGTCTTGAAAACACGTCTGCTCGGAGCCGCCGTTCTTATCGCGCTGGCGGTCCTGTTCGTGCCGATGTTCTTCTCCAACACGCCGCCCGCTGCCAATGGCGACGAGTCGGTGAGTCTCGCGATCCCGCCCGCGCCGGATCGCGACCTGCAGACCAAGACCATGAGCCTGACCCCCGGGGCCGCGCCGTCGGCCACCGCCGCGGCAGCGCCCAGGCCGGCGGAGGGCGTCAATGAGCCCAGCGCCCCCGGTGCGGCGCCCGTCAGTTCCGACAAGCTGGCCACGGTGAATATCGGCTCCAATCGTCCGCGAGACGTCGAGACCGATCCGGCCGCCGGCAAGAAGCCCGAGCCCACCACGGTGACGCGGGCCGATGGCAGCACGGCGAACCAGCCGGTCATCCCGATTCAGAACAAGCCAGCCGCCACGCAGCCGGTAATCCCGGCGCAGACCAAGCCTGCCGAGCCGGCGAAAGCCGCCCCGCCGGTCGTCCCGTCGACCCCGCCGGCCACGGCCGCGCGCGGCCAGTTCACGCTCAACCTGAGTGCCTATGCCTCTGCCAGCAGCGCGCAGAACCTCGTGCAGCGCGTGCAGGGCCTGGGCTATCCGGCCAGCAGCCGTCAGATCTCGCAGGGCGGCAAGCCGCTGACGCTGGTGACTGCCGGTCCGTTTGAAACCCGTGCAGCCGCCGAAGCGGCGCGCCTGAAGATCACCCAGTCGATCCCCGGTGCTCCCGCCCGTCTGGAAGGCAGCGCTTCCACGCCCGCTGGCGACGCGCCGGCACCGGCGGCGGCCGCCAAGGCACCGGCTGCACCGGGCAAGCCCGGTGGCTGGGCTGTTCAGGTAGCTGCCATGGGCACGCAGGGCGATGCCAATGCCTTGCGCGATCGCTTGCGCGCCAACGGTTTCGACGGTTACGTGGATACGGTCAACGCGGGTGGCAAGCAGCTCTGGCGCGTTCGCGCCGGTCCGCAGACGCAGCGCGATGACGCCGTGCGCGTGCGGGACCAGATCAAGACCAAGCTGGGCCTGGACGGCAACGTCGTCGCGGCACCCTGAGAGACGGTAGCGACGCGTGAACTGGACCGACTACATCATTGTTGCAGTGCTGGGGTTGTCGGTCTTGATCGGACTGTGGCGCGGCCTCATTTCCGAGGTATTGGCGCTTGGCATCTGGATTGCCGCGTTCTGGGTGGCCTGGACCTTTGGTCCTGATGTTTCCGGCTACTTCGAGCATCGGATCGAGCTGCCGTCGGCGCGGATCCTGGTGGGCTACGGCATTTGCTTCCTTGCCGTCCTGCTGGCGGGCGCGCTGCTGCGTTTTGTGGTCAGTCGCCTGGTGGAGGGCACCGGCCTGTCGGGCACGGACCGCCTGCTGGGCATGGTGTTCGGATTTGCGCGAGGCGTGCTCCTGGTGACGCTCGCGGTGTTCCTGCTGGGTTTTACCGCGTTTGCGCGCGATCCCTGGTGGCAACAGTCGGTGTTATTGCCGCAGTTCAAGGGAGTAGCTGCGTGGCTTGGCGACAAGGTGCCCGATAGCGTGAGGCGTTATCTGAATCCTCCCGCCGTGCTGGATCATCTACCCGCCCTTCCGGCGGCTGTGCCGGGCGCAACGCCAGCGCCTGCCCACAGTACCCAGGTGAACGCGACTGCGGGCGCGGTCACTGCGGCGACGAATCATTAGCTACGGGCAACACAACCATGTGCGGAATCATCGGCATTGTCGGTACCACGGAAGTGGCATCGGCCCTGTATGACGGCTTGACGGTGCTTCAGCATCGCGGCCAGGACGCGGCGGGCATTGCCACCGTGGAGGGCTCCCGTCTGCGCCTGCACAAGGGCAACGGACTCGTGCGCGACGTATTCAGCCAGACGGCGATGAGCGGACTGCGCGGTCGCATTGGCCTGGGTCACTGCCGTTATCCCACGGCGGGCTCGGAGGGCTCGTCCGAAGCGCAGCCGTTCTACGTGAACTCGCCTTACGGCATCGCGTTCGCCCACAACGGCAATCTGGTGAACACCGAGACGCTGCGTCGCGAGATGTTCGAAGACGATCGCCGCCACATCAATACCGATTCCGATTCCGAAGTGCTCCTCAACGTGCTGGCGCACGAGCTTCAGATCCAGGACCGGATGGCGCTGACGCCCGATCACATCTTCAAGGCCGTTGCCGGCGTGCATGCGCGCGCTCGTGGCGGCTATGCCTGTCTGGCGCTGATCCTGGGTTACGGCTTGCTGGCGTTCCGTGATCCCAATGGTATCCGTCCTCTGGTGCTGGGCGAGCGCGTTTCCGCCGAAGGCCGCGAGTACGCCGTGGCATCCGAATCGGTGGCGCTGGACATCCTGGGCTTCAAGCGCCTGCGCGACGTGGCGCCGGGCGAAGCGGTCTTCATCAGCGACGATGGCCAGCTGTTCTCCCGTATGTGCGCCGAAGGCGCCGTGCATGCACCATGCATTTTCGAGTACGTCTACCTGGCCCGGCCGGACTCCATGATGGAGAACGTGTCGGTCTACAAGGCGCGTCTGCGCATGGGTCAAAAGCTCGCCGAAAAAATCATGCGCGAGCGTCCGGATCACGGCATCGATGCCGTGATCCCGATTCCGGATACCGCCCGCACGGCCGCCAGCGCGCTGGCGGAGGCGCTGGGCGTGCCCTTCCGCGAGGGCTTCGTCAAGAATCGCTACATCGGTCGTACCTTCATCATGCCGGGGCAGGGCGAGCGCGTGAAATCGGTGCGCCGCAAGCTCAACGCGATCGATCTGGAATTCCGCAAGAAGAACGTCCTGCTGGTGGATGACTCCATCGTGCGTGGCACGACCTCGCGCCAGATCATCCAGATGGCACGCGATGCGGGAGCCAGGAACGTGTTTTTTGCTTCCGCGGCACCGCCGGTGCGCTATCCAAACGTCTACGGCATCGACATGCCGGCGGCATCCGAACTGGTGGCTGCGGGTCACAGCGAGAAGGAAGTCGAGAAGCTGCTCGGCGCCGACTGGCTGATCTACCAGGACCTCAAGGACCTGATCTGGGCCGTGCAGGATGGCAACGAGAGCCTCAAGCAGTTTGATGCCTCGTGCTTCAACGGCGAGTACGTCACCGGCCTCGACCGCAGCTACCTCGAACAGATCGAGATGCTGCGTTCCGACGACGCCAAGGCCGCACGCCGAAGCGCGTGATGCCGATGGCCCGCACGCTGGTGCGGGCCACGTCTCCTGACGTCCACCATGTCCGATCTTCATCAGGCCGCCCGGCGTTGCCTTGAAGCTGCCGATCCGGCGGAGAAGTTGCGCCTGACGCACGAGGCCTGGCAGCAATGGCTGGCGGGCGAGCTGACGCCTTCGGCATCGTCGCCACCACCGTCCCCGATGGGCGCTCCCGGTCGCCCGGCCTTGCCGCGGCTCGTGCCGCAGCGCCAGGTGCCGCATCGTGGACTGGGTACGGAAGAGGGGCGCGCCGCGCTGGTCCATGCCGTCGCCCACATTGAGTTCAACGCCATCAATCTGGCCTGGGATGCGGTCTATCGCTTCCGCGACATGCCGCTTGCGTACTATCACGACTGGGCGAGCTGCGCCCACGATGAAGCCAGGCATTTCGCCATGCTCTCAAAGCGCCTCGCGGACATGGGCCATGCCTATGGCGATTTCGACGCCCACAATGGCTTGTGGGAAATGGCCGAAAAAACGGCGCATCACGACACGGCCCGCATGGCACTGGTCCCTCGCGTGCTCGAGGCGCGAGGTCTTGACGTCACGCCCGGCATGATCGAGCGACTGCTGAGCGTGGGCGATCAAGCGACAGTGGCCGTGCTGGAGGTCATTCTGCGCGAAGAAGTCGCCCACGTTGCCGCGGGCACACGCTGGTTTCGCCATTGCTGTCAGCGTGATGGCGTGGATCCGCGCCAAACCTTCCTCGACCTGCTGCAAACCTACATGGGCCGCACCCTGCGAGGGCCCTTTAACCGGCCCGCCAGGCTTGAGGCCGGTTTCGACGAGCAGGAACTCGATCGTCTGACGGAGATGGCGCTGCTCGGCTGATCGAGCGGTCCCGTCTTGACGCCGATGCACGGGTGAGCGAGCGTTATCGCTTGGTCCCGAGACCGGTGGGGGCCTGGCACGGGGAGATTCCAATGGATATGCGTAGGGTGGGCTGGGCGTCCTGGCGTTTGCTGTGGATGGCGATGGGCCTGTCGCTGGCAGCATGCACGTCGGCACCGGTGCACAATCCGATGGCACGCTGGGTCGAGTCACCCAACTACGACATCCGTCGGCCGGTGATAATCGTCCTGCATTTCACCGACCAGCATTCGGTGCAGGAGAGTCTCGATACCCTGCGCAGTTCGAACAGCCAGGGGCAGGTGAGCGCGCATTACCTCATCGGCGCCAACGGCGACATCTTTCAATTGGTCGACGATGACAAGCGCGCCTGGCATGCAGGGTCGGGCCGGTGGGGCACGATTACCGATCTGAACTCGGCGTCCATTGGCATCGAGCTCGACAATGACGGCCACGCGCCCTTTGCGAAGGCGCAGATCGATAGTCTGCTGCGCTTGCTGGGCGACCTCACGACGCGGCTGCGCATTCCTCGCTCGCAAGTGATCGGTCACGAAGATCTGGCACCCGGGCGAAAGAACGACCCCGGTCCCCTGTTTCCCTGGCGCACCCTCGCTCAAGCGGGCTATGGACTGTGGCCAAAAGAGCCCTTGCTCGAGCCACCACCCGGATTTGATCCATGGCTGGCGCTATCGCAGATCGGCTACGCACTCGATGATCGCGCCGCAGCCGTCCAGTCGTTTCGACATCACTTCCGCGGCATGGAGGGCCAGGAACTGGATGCCGATGACCTGCGCGTGCTTTACACCTTGAGCATGCAATGGATGCGCGTTGCCGATAACCCGTAGGCATTTTCGACATCGATTCGGCGTCGTTTTGACGCCATGCGTCGCCTGTTCGGATTAGGGCTGTCGCAGCAGAGATTCATCCTATTTGCACCATAGAAACACCGCTTTCGGTGGCGTTCTATAGGGTTTATCCCAGTGCGCCGATATACTCACGCGTCATGCAGATGACGCCTGAATGTCCGGTTCGCATCGCACTGCTGGATGATCACGAGTTCGTCCTGCAGGGATTGACCGTGCAGCTCGAACGCTTGCCTCACTGTCGGGTCGTCGGAGCTTTCGCGCAGAGTCGCGGATTGATCGATGCCCTCGATCGTCTCGAAGTCGACCTGATCCTGCTCGACTACGCCTTGTCCGAGGGCGATGCTGACGGCCTTCCGCTTATTCGACGCCTGCGCCGCCGTCATGCCGACAAGCGCATCCTCGTCGTGTCTGGTCGCGATGATGTCGTCACCGTGAACATGATCTTGCGCGCTGGCGCGCACGGTTTTTTCCCTAAGCGCCAGGGCGCGCGTGATATTGAGCGGGCGATACAGCGGGTCATGCGTGGTCACGTGTATCTGCCGGACAAGCTTGCCGACGAACTGGGTCAGACGGAGCTTGCATCGCTGACGCCGCGGGAGTGGGAGGTGCTGCGATGCTTCCTCGATGGCATGTCGGTCAGCGATATTGCTGCCAAATTCAAGCGCAGCCTGAAAACGGTGAGTGCGCAGAAGTCCGCTGCCTTTCGAAAGCTGGGCATTCAGTCGAATGCCCAGCTGTTCAAGCTTCAGGGGACCCTGATGGAGCAGGGCGGCGACGAAGGTCGTGATTGAGTTACCTGGGTCGCCAACGCCTGGCACACATCGCTCGTGATCAGGATCGAAGGCGCATGGCGCCCATGTTGATGCCATTGCCATTGTCGAGTACGCGCTGGACCTCCATGCGAGCCATGCGTACCCCGGGTTTCACCGGCGCCAGCGTCACCCAGTGCTCCGCGGAACGGCCCACCCCCGATACACGCTTCTCTTCGATCAGCACGTCGTGCACGTCGTAGGTCCTCACCACGGCCTCGAACGGCTGAGGCGTCGGAAACGCGTCCGGGCCCGACCACAAGGGGAAGATGACCTCGCGAAACGGCACACGAAATGTCACGGCAAGGACCGAGTGCTTTGATGGGAAGATCAAGTGGCGCGGCTGGGAAATGCTCTCGGTGGATACCCACCAGTCGCCGGGTGAGCTCAAGTCGACGTGGGGGCGTCGGGCGAACTGGACCGGGCCATGCGGCATGTCGTGATAGCTCTCAATCAGCTCGCTTCCGCCTTCGGCGATGAAGAAGGAGAGCGTGGGTGATTGCCGGTCGTGGCCGCGAATGCCGTAATGCACGGACGCGGTTGAACCGCGTGCAGGCGTCACCCTGTCTGCGGGTATGCGAATGTTCTGCGGGACCGGTTGGTCGACGCGATGTGCCACGAGGTATTCGCCTCCGGCCGTTATCCAGCGCAGCTCGATCACGTCATCGACGCGGATGCCGTCATAGGCATCGACGTGTACATCCAGCCCCTGTGCCGGAAGATCGCGCAGATCCAGGAAGCCGTCCTTCGCCAGGGGGACGCGTGGCCCGGGAAGTGCGCCGATACCTTTGCCGATGCCCAGGTGCAGGGTCTCGGAATGGCTGTCCGGGCCACTGGGATGGCTCACGCTATAACTCACATTGACAGTGCCCCCGAGGTTGCCCGTCACATGCTGTTTGGGCACCTGAAAGCGAACCATCGGCGCGCCCGGTACGTCGCGCACGGGTAGGGTGTCCTTATACTCGCCCGCTCTGCTGCCACTCCATGTCAGGTGAACATGGTCGCGACCCTTGATGACTCCGGCGCGCTGGATAGCGACGGTGGCACCGGTGGGATCGGGTACGAGATCGGGATCGAGCCAGCCACCCCGGGCTTCTTCAACGGTGGGCATCGCCAGGCGTTGTGACGCATTGCGAATCTGTACGTGCAGGGTGTCAGATCGCAGCCCCGCTACCAGCCTTGGCGTCAAGCGTCCCCGCGCATCACGTTCGAAGGCAGTCACGTTGTAATAAACCTTCGCTGAGCCCCGGTTCAGTCGCGCGATCTTCGCCCCTTCAACCACGAAGTCGACGGGTTTGCCGACCATGGCCGCAGAGACTTGCCGCGACTGGTAATCGACGACGGGATCGCCGTTGACGTCGGTGCCATCAAATGTCAGTGCAAGGGTGTCACCGGCCTGCATGAATCGATAAGGGGGGACCCGAACGGTCGCGCCGTTCGGAACATCAACGGGATCAAGCATGCCGGACTTCGCTTCAAGGATGTCGGGGGCAACCAGGCGCACAGACTGCCCCACGATACGAACCGTGCGCCGGGAGGAGCGTCGCTCGCCGCCCGCTTTGCCTGGCAGCACGTGGTAATAGGCCATCGCCGTGCCCTGCGCCGCCGCCGCAACAACATCGAACGGTACATCGAACCTGAGGAACCCCACCTGTCCTTCGACTTTGCGCGCGTCGCGGTGGACGGGCAGCGGCGCGCCCTCTCCGGTATAGCCCTCCCAATAGAACGTGACAAGGTCGTCGCGTTCGATGCGTACGGACGATTCGCGGAGATCGGCGGCTGACAGCGTGTATTCCACGCGCGCCTGCACCGCCTGCCCGTTGAGCCGGTCCAGGTGCACGGTGTCGTATTCGTCGGCATCGATGACAAGCGGCCGTGGCAACCGGTTGCCCAGCTCGACTTCTACGTAGTGGGGCGGTGCCCAAAGCGACCAGTTGTTTACCCGGTCGCGCACCTCATAGGTCACTGCGAGCCGGCCATCGCCGCCTTGGGCGATGTCGTCCGCGGTGAGGTGAACCGTGACAGGCCTGCCTGGCTCGCCATCCTTGATGGGAGGGCATCGATGGCGATAGCTGCCCCAGGCCACCGTCAACAGGTCGCCCGGTTCCATGTTGATCCAGGCGGGGATCGTCAGGGTGACGGGCTGTCCCGCAGGGACGTACGGAGGCACGCCGCGCATGCTCGCCAGGTTTTCGTTGATGGCATCCGTGGTCGCGTCCGGATCCGGGCCGCCGGGGACCGTGATGTCCACATGTACGTGGACAGGTGGCGACTGGGACACTTCGCCGGTCAGGCGCTGGCGCACCGAGTACCAGACCTTGATAAGGGAGTTTGTACCGATGTCCAGGTCATGCACAGGCAGCCCAAGCGCCAGGACACCCTTGTCGTCGGCGCCGAGGGCATACGTCGTGACGGGTCGACCGGCATGTTGCCAGTACACGCTGACAACATCGCCTTCAACCATATGCTGCCAGGGGCCGACGAGAACGATAATGCGCTTCGCCGGATCGCGGATGTCGTCCCAGCCGATGCCACCGTTATCTTCGGCGCGCGGCAGGGATGGTGGAATGAGTTGAAGCGCGTTCGTTTCGCGCTGGAAAGGAATGAGCGTTCGCATGGTGCAGCCTTGGGAGATCGTGGAGCCGGCCCGCGGCAAGATGGGCGGGGCTGTCGGGTGGATGGCAGCGGCCGGTTGTGGATGACGCATGCGGTCATGCGTCGCGGGCACGGTTCAATGGATGTGTGTGGGCTGGGTGCCGGCGGAGTGCCGGCACCCGTGGCCTGATCAGTAACGCAGTTCCATCGGACCGATGGCCATGCGATGTCCCGCAGTGGCCTTGATCTCAAAGCGACTGATGGACTTGCCGACATCGTCAGGCACCAGCACTACGTCGGCATCAATATGCCCCGCGCCGCTTACCGTCGTGCGCCCGATCTCCTGGCCGGATTTGCCGTACATCACGATGGCAGCAAAGATGGAGGGCGCCGGGGGTGTCTCGGGTCGTTTGATGGGGAACAGGGGGATCCAGATGTTCCCCCAGGCCCTCGTGTGCGAGGCGATGGGGCCGTTAATACGAAAACGCACTTCCCGGAAATCCCGCCTGAAATCGACGCTAAGCAGACTCGGTGTTGCCGGCGAAATGAGAGCCGGTGCAGGTGATGAGGCCTGCGCCTGATGACTTGCGCCGCCTTGCGCAACGCCCGGAACAAGGCCGACCTCCCAGTCACCATGCGACACGAGCACGAGCTGCGGCCTGGCTAACACCGTGAACTTGCCCAGCGGAGCGCCTTCATAGTCGTCCCTGACGGAACGCGCGCCGCCGCCCACGGCAAAAACAAGCGCCGAGGATTTGGTTTGGCTGTCGGAACGCGAGACCAGGTAATAGAGCTGGACTGAGGCGTGCATGGCATTGAGAACGTCCGTGCGCGGAACGTGCAGTTCGACGGCACCGACGAATTGAACCTGATGCGCGATCTGGCGCACGCCCGTCGGGCTGTCCCACGTCAGGACGATTTCATCGCCCCGCTGCATGCCTTCATAGAGCGGAATGACGACTTCCAACCCTGTGGCGGGCATGTCAATGACATCGAGATAGCCGTCGACGATCAGCGCAGCTTGCGGCGGAGCCGGGAGAAGGGCGGGAGAATGGCTTTGAATGCTTGCAACGTGGCTGGTCATGCGAATGCCTTGACAGAAGGAGGAAGGTCATTGGATCCGTGGCGCGTATCCATATAGACGAAGGCATCATCTGCGCGCACGACGCCGTACTCGTTCGATGCGGTGTAGTAGGCATGCGCCGAGCCGTACTCGATCTCGAGCAGATGAACTGTCGGAATGACGACGGTGCTTGCCGTGTCCGCATCATTGCCACTTACGAAATGCGTATGGGTAAAGCGCGATCCTTCGATGATTTTTCCGCTGCCATCCAGTCTGTCGTTGCCCACGAAATGCACGAAGAGAATGTCGCCCGGCTTCTTGTTGCGGTAGTGCGGCATGACGAACGGCGTGCCGCCATCGCTATTGGCAGCGGCATAACCGATGGCATTGTTTTCGTTGGCCTCGGTGAACAGGCCGACATCCAGCTTGCCGCCACCCGGCAGGTCGCCCTTGAGCGTGACGCGGACGCCTTGAACGGGTGACAGCGCGGTGTTGCTACCCGGATCGGGTTCGTTGTTTCGCGTCGCTTTGTACTGCACCTCGATGAGGCCCGACCCGCCCAATCCGATGGTGTCGGCATCGACTTCGATCACGATGTCACCGCCAATGTCGTCTTCCCGCACGACATAGGGTGCGCCAGCCGGGCTTCCATGCCAGCTCAGCTGAATGACGTCATCCTTGGCAAAGGCCACGCTTGGCGGCATCTCCGTTGTGGTGGTGCGGATAAACACGTTGGCGCCTGCGATGGAGTCTTCGGGCGTCAGGTTGTTGTCCTGGCCTGATGCCTTGCCCCTGACGCGTGGCGCGTGAAGATTCTCATTGATGGGCGTGCCGGGATCCGGGTCGGGTCCACCGGGGATGGACAGATTGACCACCACTAGTGTCGATTCGGACATGATTTCCCGACCGCGCCGAACGATGTACATCACCTCGGCGGCGTACCTGCTTTGTTCGTTGGCCGCCTGGATGTCGGCGTAGCTTGCAATGATGTAGAACAGTGGCGTGGCGGGTTCTCCGGGCTTGATGTCGCTGGCCCGTACCGTGACGGGAGGCAGGCGAACTCCGGCCCAGTCCAGAATGATTTCGTCCCCCGGCGCGACATGGGTGTACTGTGGAATGCTGACGGCCACCCCATCGCGGGCTTCTTTTTCAACGATCACGCCGGGCGTGGAGCCATCATGCATGGCAGCGATGCCAGGTGCCGTCAGGTTGATGGGTTCGTCGACAAGGAAAAGACGCAGGCGTGTTTCAGTCGAGCGTTGCGAGATGTTTCCCGCGCGGTCCGTTACGCGATAGTAGAACTTCACTATCCCTTTGCCGCCGGCATCCAGCAGGTGCTTGCGGGTAAAACGTGCCACGGGAAACTGGTCGATATTGACAGCGGTGATTTTGATCGGGTCGACGGGAATGTCATCACCCAGATAAGGCTGGATGACATCGCCAATCATGCGATCAAAATAGTCCGGTATCGCGCCTTCGAGAACATCGCCGAGCTCATCGAGCCGCTCGCTGGTCAGTCCGTGGTCCTCAATATCATTGGGGAAGTCGATTTCTCCGAGCCCTTCGCCACCGGGTGCCGTGCGGTCGATGCGCAAGGCAAACGGGTGCTTGCTGTCGAAGATGTCGCCCCCGGGGAACACTGCGACGGCGTAGCTGACCTGATAGGTCCTGTCAGGGCCGGCGAATTCCTTTTTGTCGATCTTGACGGAAAGGTCTTCCGCGCGATCGATGATCTCCTGCGTGATGATTCCCCGATCGCCCACTTGCTTGCCGTCGATCGTCACGAAATATTTGTCGTTGACGTGGATGGGAAGTTCCATCCACAACGGAATGCGCGTCTCGACATCCTGGTCGACGTAGGGTTGCGGAAGGGTGCCGTCGTCCAGCGCATCGGGAATCTTGATGGCAGCAAAGTCGTAATCAGCGGGTCCTGTTCGACCGATGCGTCGAAGGACGGGCCGTTCGACTTCGGGGGAGGGGCGGCGGGAAGGTTGTCGGTATGCGTCCTTGTCCATCTGGGTCCTGTAGTTTGTGCGCGCGAAGTCCTGGGTTGTTCCAGGGATTGGGTCCGATGCGGATGACCGACGCCGGGGCGTGATGCTGTCGTCAGTGCCGTGGCGCTTGCGTCGGCCATCGGTTGGCAAGTCGTCTCTCGACCGACCAAAGGTCGCCGGGACCTAAGCATGAAATCACGCGTCTCATGAAGTTCGCATTTGAGAATCTTTGCGCTTGCACGGCGTCGCGATGCGCTTCCGATGCGCTTCCATCGATCACGCCGCGCTACGTGAGTCGCGACTCAGATTTAGGACTGTTCTGGATGGAGCTGCGTCAGGTGCACTGATGAAATGCACCTCCGACGCCGCCGACCTTGCATTGCAATGATGCAGGCCCTGCGTCAGGACCTTTTCACAGGCAGGGACAGCTCCACATGCAACACATACATGGATCGCCATTCACTCTGGCACGTGGCGCTATTGCCATGGCTTTGGCTGGTTGTTTTTCATCGGCCCAGGCGCGTGATCTCGCCGGCCCGGGTCGTGTCTTTGATATCAGGCAGGGCGATGCCAGTGAAAGCTGGCGCGTGTTCGACCATGCGCGGCTTCGGGCACAGCCGGGTGCCCGGATGAACTCGGTGGCGGTGAGAGGCGCTTATCTTGAGATGACGGGCGCGCGTCTTGAGCACAGCATCAATAGCTACGCACTCGCCATCGAGAACGAGTCGGTGGCCACCCTCGTCAACTCCGACGTCATCAGCGACAGCGGCATGGCCATCGCCGTGGGAACAGGGGCTGGCATGGGGCCAGATGGCGGGTTATCGAGTCAGCTTGTTGCCGTCGATTCGAGAATCGAGGGCGTGCAGCGGGGCGTAAACATCCTCAGAAACTCAAGTGCCACGTTTCAGGGCACGTCGGTGGTGGGGCGGTGTCACCGCGGGACTTGCAGTGAGGGGTACGCCGCCGTCATCAGCAGCGGCACTCTCAATGCATTCAGTGGCAGCCATTTGCGCGGCGACAGGGCGGGTGTGTGGGTCGTCGAAGACGTGCGCGGTTATGACTCCGACGGTACGTTCGTGAATCTCGATCGGTCAAAAGTGGAGGGTGGTAGCGAAGCGGCCATTGTGGTGAATGACTTTGCGGTCGACTACACACGTTCCCATCCCGTGATCACCATCCGCAATGGAAGTGAATTGCTGAGCCAGACGGGTGTGCTCGTCAAAGTGGGCAAGTACTCCACGGCCGATATTCGGGTTCACGACAGTGCGCTCTCGGGTGATCTTGTCACCGATGAGAGCAGCTCGATCAAGCTTGGCTTGTTTGGCGATGCCAGCTTGTCAGGTCGCCTGCTGGGGAATGTCAGCCTTGCCATGGCGGATCGCAGTCAGTGGCATCCGAGTGGTGACGTGACGCTGCAGTCATTTGCGCTTGATGGCGGTACCGTCGGCCTTGGCGCAGGCACGGCAGGAACCCATGCGTCGTTGTACGTCGCAGGTGATGTCGTCGGGCGCGGTGGTGTGATTCGCCTCCATTCACGCTTGAATGAAGGCGGTGATGTCGGCACTCAGTTCACGGATCGCGTCCTGGTTGGCGGTGATGTCACAACCCTGGGCACCGTGTGGCTCGACGTCAATGGCATCGGTGCTGGCGCCAATACCGACCGCAATGGCAACGGGAAAGTCGATGCATTCGAGGGCATGTCCCTGGTGCAGGTGGGCGGCGCTTCGCGCCGGGACGCCTTTGCGCTGGCCGGCGGTTACGTTGCCGCAGGCCCCTGGCAATACACTCTGCACGCTTTCGGGCCCGGTGAAGTCGATGCCTCGCAGAACGTTCTTCCCGTGGGTTCGCTGCAATGGGACTACCGACTGGCAAGCAGGCTGCTGGACGATGGGGGCAAGGATCCGGAGCCCCCCGTCGTCGATCCACCGGTGATCGACCCACCGGTGATCGATCCTCCGGCGGTACGGAAAGGCCTCGTTCCACAGGCGCCGTCATACCTTGTGGCGCCGCTGGCCCTGCTGGGGTACGACGATGCGGTCAATGATGGCTTGATGCAGCGGCTTGGCGACGTCCGTCAACCGCGGCTCCGAAAGGGGCATGAGGGCGAAGTCTTCGCCCGCGTCGTGACGGGCCAGCAGCATTACACGACTGACCTGGGATTCCAGGACTTTGGGTTCGACTTTCGCCAGCAGGTCAATGTGCTTCAGTTGGGAGCCGGCCTGGTCACCAGTGAACTGGGGAGCGCCACGCTGCGCGCTGGCTGGGCGGCCGATCGGGGAACGTCCCGGGTGACGCCGCGAGCCGCCGACGGCGCAAGCCAGGCCAAGTACACCGTCGACGGTGCATCCGTATGGATGACCTTGACGGGTGATGCGCCCTGGTACGTTGATGCGGTGGTTCGCGGGTCCCGATTTCGCGGTGACGTGGGTACGGCGGCCCGCGGTACCGACGTGGCCCGTGTGCGCGGCAGTGGCTGGTCGACTTCGGTCGAGGCCGGCTATCGATTCGCCCTGGCGGATGCCTGGGCCGTGGAGCCGCATGCGCGACTGAAGCGTGCATCGCAATCCTTCGATGACGTGCACGACGTCGATGATGTCATCACGAAGGTCTCCCGCATCAGGCAAACGCAGTTGCGAATGGGGGCCACCGTGTCCCGGCAGCAGGCCGCGCGTTTCACGCCGTACGCCAGGGTCGAGTTGATCGGCTCGTTCAGCGGTCGCGCCAACGCAAGTATCGGTAGCGCGTCGTGGAATGTCTCCGATGATTTTCGCGTGGGGCGGCTGGGCAATGCCTATCGTGTCGCTTCCGGAGCTACCGCTGATCTGGGTCGCCGCGTCCAGGTCTATGGCGAGGCGACCTATCAACACCATCTTGGTCGCTATGGCGTGCGTAGCTGGTCCGGCCATGCCGGGGTTCGTGTCCGGTTTTGACGTGTGATGCCGTCGCGTGTCGGCGGCGTCGAACCTTGGTTTGTACGCTGCCATCACAACGACATGCACTAAATGGAGGTTGCGGGAGCCGTCGTGGGGTCAGGCGGCGTGAGGTCGAAAGCGTACTCGTGCATGAGGGATGCATGGAGTGCCCGGAGTGCCAGCGGAAATCGCAACGTCGGAGTGCGCCGCGTGTGCGTAGCATCGACAGGGAGGTGTTGAAGACATGCAGCCGAGAATCATCATTGCCGATGAGTATCCCGTGGTTCTTTATGGTGCGGAGCACGCGCTGATTTGTGCAGGCTGGCGAATCGCGCTGACGACCAGCAAACCAGCTCAGTTACCCAGTCTGCTCGGCATCGTTTCTTGCGAACTGCTGATCGTCGACCCGTTCCAGTCGGGCGAGATGTTCACGACGGGCATGTCGCTGTTGGGCCAGCTTCGGCGGGCGTATCCAGACACTCGCGTCGTGGTATTCACGGAAGCGTGCAGCGCATGCGTCGTCCGTGAGCTGGAGCGGCACGATATTCACGCGCTCGTGTGCAAGGGGGATGGGACCGGCGAGCTGGTCGCCGCGGTTCATCAGGTGACGGCCGGGAAGAAGTACATCAGCAGCAGTGTCGCATCGCTGCATCCCGCACTCTGTCCCCAGCGGGCTTCGGAGATGGCGGAGTCTGGCGGCTAGCCTGCAGGTGTCGGGTATCGGCGCGCGCGAGATGGGGCAGGAGGGGGCGCTCGGCCGGATGAATGCGCCAGGCGAACCGAGGGCACAAAAAAGCCCGCGAGCTTGCGCTTGCGGGCTTTTTCTCAGGTAACTCGGGAGTTACCTCAATTGGTCGGGGTGACATGATTCGAACATGCGACTTCTACGTCCCGAACGTAGCGCTCTACCAGGCTGAGCTACACCCCGTGGGAGCCGCGTATCTTAATGGCGGATTTGCGGCTTGGCAACACTTGTGAAGGTCGGGCAGCAAGATTTTTGTAGGAAGGGGGATGCAGGGGTTCTGGTAACCTATGCGTTTGCCGCCGCGCGCACGTGGCGCGGGGCGTGATTCCCCTTTTTGAGCAGAGGATTTATGGCGCTTACCCCGGCCCGCACCATGCCAGGTGTACTCGAGCTGCTGCCGCTCGACCAGATCGCTTTCCAGCGGATGCTTGATGTCATCCGCCGAAACTATGAGCGCTTTGGCTTTCTGCCGGTGGAGACGCCGGTCATTGAGTACGCCGATGTCCTCCTGACCAAGACCGGCGGCGAGACCGAGCGCCAGGTCTATTTCGTCCAGTCCACGGGCGCCATGGAGCAGGGCGAGAAGCCCGACATGGCCCTGCGCTTCGACCTGACCGTGCCCCTGGCTCGTTATGTGGCCGAGCATGAGCACGACTTGTCATTCCCGTTCCGTCGTTACCAGATGCAGCGCGTCTATCGCGGCGAGCGCGCCCAGCGCGGTCGTTTCCGCGAGTTCTATCAGTGCGACATCGACGTGATCGGCAAAGACAGCCTGTCCGTACGCTATGACGCCGAGCTTCCGGCCGTGATCTACAGCGTGTTCCGCGACCTGAATATCGGCGCATTCACCATCCAGCTGAACAATCGCAAGCTCATGCGCGGCTACTTTGAGAGCCTGGGCGTGGCCGATCCCGATCAGCAGACCCTGGTGCTGCGCGAAGTCGACAAGCTGGACAAGCGTGGCGCTGATTACGTGCGCGATACGCTCACTGGCGAGGCCTTTGGCCTCAGTTCCGACGTGGCGCAGAAGATCCTGGATTTCGTCCAGGTGCGTTCGACCTCGCTGCAGGACGCCTTTGACAAGCTGGATGCACTTGGCGCCGGCACGGAGTCAATGGAGCAGGGGCGCACGGAACTCAAGGAAGTGCTCACGATGATTCGCGATTTCGGCGTGCCCGAATCGCACTTCGTCCTGAACCTGTCCATCGCGCGTGGCCTTGATTACTACACGGGCACGGTCTACGAGACCACGCTGAACGACTTCCCGCAGATCGGCTCGATCTGCTCGGGCGGCCGTTATGAAAACCTCGCCGGCCAGTACACCAAGTCGCGCCTGCCGGGGGTGGGTATCTCGATCGGCCTGACGCGGCTGTACTGGCAGCTTCGAGACGCCGGCCTGATCGGCACGGCGCGCAGCACGGTCGATGTGCTGATCACGCAGATGGACGAGAAGCAGCTGCCGGCCTACCTGGCGCTGGCTTCGGAGCTGCGTGGTGCGGGCATTCCCACCGAGGTGGTGCTCGAGGGCGGCAAGCTGGGCAAGCAGTTCAAGTACGCCGACCGCGCCGGTATTCGCTTCGTCGTCGTGCTGGGCGAAGACGAGATCGCCAAGGGTGTCGTGACCGTGAAAGATTTGCGCCGCGAAGACCAGTTCGAGGTGGCGCGTTCGGAGTTGATCAAGACCCTTCGCGTCGAACTGGCGCAGGCTGAAATCAGCGCCTGAGGCAAGGCATGGGCGTTGCGACGGCGCCCGTGCGCCGGGTCATGCAGATGACCCGGCCGGCACGGCGGGTCGCTTGCCCTCCATCGTTTTCTGGGGTGAGACACGCATGACCGCAAAGACCATTCTTCTCGACGGCAACAGCCTCACGCGCGAACAGCTGGTGGCCGTGGCCCGTCAGGGGTTGCCTGTCGAACTCGACAGCGCCCAGCTCAGGCGCGTCCAGCGCGCCGCCGATTTCCTTGCCGACAAGGTCAGTTGCGGAGAGCCGACGTACGGCGTCACGACGGGCTTTGGCAGCAATGCCGACAAATTGCTTGGCGCGCATCGCCTGCGCGACGAGCTTCCCGGCGGCCATCCGGACAAGCCGGAAGGCACGCTGCTGGAAGAACTCCAGCACAATCTGATCACCACGCACGCCGTGTGCGTCGGCAAGCCCTTTGCCGAGGACGTCGTCCGCGCCATGCTGGTCATCCGCATCAACACCCTGATGCGCGGCCATTCCGGCATTCGTGTCGAAACGCTGCAAGCCCTGACCGCGATGCTCAACAGCGGCATCGTGCCCGTCGTGCCGGAAAAAGGTTCGGTGGGTGCCTCCGGTGACCTCGCGCCGCTCTCGCATCTGGCGATCGTGCTGCTGGGTGGTGGCGAAGCCTTTTATCAGGGCGAGCGCCTGCCCGGTGCCGAAGCCCTGGCACGTGCTGGCCTCACGCCGATCCGCTTGTCGTTCAAGGAGGGTCTGGCGCTGAACAACGGCACAGCCCAGATGCTCGCAACGGCCGCCCTGGCGCTGGATTCGCTGGAATACCTGCTGGATACAGCCGACCTGGCCGCCGCGATGACGCTGGATGCGTTCGCCGGCCGCAGCGGCGCCTTGCGTCCTGAGGTCCACGATCTGCGCCCGCACCCGGGCCAGGTCGACGCCGCCGCGCACGTGCGCAGCCTGCTGAGCGGAAGCACCCTGGTCGACATCCCGTATCACTTGGTGCCGCGCTTCAAGCAGTGGTCAGCCGAGGCCTGGGTCGAGCCGCAGGATCAGGCCTTGAGCTTTGATATCGGCTGGGACTGGGTGCCGGCGAATCAGCGCCATGGTCGCGAAGCCTTCTACAAGCGCTTCCTCCCGTTCCGCGGCGGCAAGAAGCACCAGCCGCAGGACGCCTACTGCCTGCGTTGCATGCCGCAGGTGCATGGCGCGGTGCGCGATGCCTGGGCGCAGGCGTGCCGCGTGATCGACATTGAGCTGAACTCGGTGACCGATAATCCGCTGATCTTCCCGGATGCCGAGAACGCCGAGTTCATTGAGGAGCAGGTGATTTCGGCGGGTCACTTCCATGGCATGCCACTGGCCCTGGCGATGAGTTACGTGAAGGCCGCCATTCCCGTGCTCGCGTCGATCTCGGAGCGTCGTCTCAACAAGCTCGTCGATCCGGCGAACAACGATGGCCTGCCGGCCTTTCTGACCGGCAACGAAGATGGCACCGATTCGGGCTTCATGATCGTTCAGTACACGGCCGCTGCGCTGGTCAATGATCTGGCGACACGCGCTCATCCGGCGAGCGTCTATTCCGTGCCGACCAGTGCGAATGCCGAAGACCATGTGTCGATGGGCGCCAACGAGGCGCGCCACGTGCTGGAGATGATGGAAGACCTCAGCCACGTCATCGCGCTGGAGCTTTACACCGCGGCGCAGGCGCTGGATTTCCGCCAGAACATGCTCAATGCCGCACGTCGACTGGCATCACGTGGCGACTGGAAGGCTATCGCCGCCAAGATCGCCAATGCGCCGCGCGAGGATCATCCAAGCTATGAGCAGTTCGCGTCCGAAGTGCGTGATCTTATGGCAGCGCTCGCAGGCGTTGGCGACTTCCATGCGGGCGAATCCGTGCGTGGGGCGCATGCCGTGCTACGCCGGTATATCGGCTTCATGTCGCGCGATCGCGCGATGGATGGTGAAGTCCGTACGGTTTGCGACCTGGTGCGTCAGCGCGCACTCTGAGCGTCGGCTGGATCCTGGGTGGTGCGCCAAAGCTGGCGCACTGCCCAGCACATCCATAGCAGCACCAGCGCAATCGTCAGCTTTTGCATGAGGCCGTGGGGCAGGCTGCGAGCGAAGACCATCGACCACAAGGCAGCCGTGGCCAGCCAGGCCAGCGCCACGCCCGTGGCGGAGCCCCGCTGCAGGCGTGGATCGCGTCGCCAGCGGCCGCTCACCAATAACATCGCAAAGCTCAGCCACAGGAACGTCGCCTGCGCGGCGAGGCCGTGGATCAGTTGCGCCGCGCTTTCGTGTGGCGTTCCCAGATAGAGCTCGGTCACCGCGACGACGGGCAGGGCCAGGCCGGCCCCACCAAACAGGATTGCTGCCAGGAGGCTGCGGCTCGCCGGCATCGTCGCGCGATAACCGGCAACGGCCATGCAGAGGATGGCCAGGGCCATGGCGTAGTAAGCGCTCCGTAGCCACGCGCCGCCGGGTCCGACGAGATACGGGCTCAGGGGGATGGCGACCGGATCCAGATCGCTGCGCGTCCACTGCAGGATTCCTGCGACCAGTGCGAAATAGGCCGACGCGGACAGCAGGAACAGACTTGCAAGGCGAAGGCGCGTCGGATGCATGGTGTTTCGCGTGGCCTGAGACGCGCAAAGCGTAGCCGATCCAGGGCTGATGGCGTCGATGGGGCCGTCCGGCCACGCGATGGAGGCGGGTGGGCAGGGCATCCGCTGCCGTGACGCCTTGGTAAACCCGGTGTTGCTCCTCGCTTGCGGCAACGCACCATCCCGCGTATCATCCGCTCCACTGTATTAACGCATTAGTACATTATGAAGCGCCGATCACTCGATCCCGAGACCTCTTCCGAATCCGTCGAACTCAGTCTTTGCGAGGCGTTGCTGTCGCTTAAGAACGTCGAGGAGATGTCGGCCTTCCTGCACGACCTCTGCACGCCGGCTGAGCTCGAGGTGATGGTCGATCGCTGGCGCGTCGTGCCATTCCTGCTTGATGGCGTGTCGTATCGCGAGATCCACGAGCGGACGGCGGTGAGCATCACCACCATTGGCCGCGTCGCGCGGTATCTCAATCAGGGCAGTGGCGGGTATCTCGCTGCCGCCGCGCGTGCGTCGCGTCGTCGCGCCGCCGCCGCAAAGAAGGCTAAAGCATGAAGCCGCGTGATCGACTCCGAATTGCCATGCAGAAGTCCGGCCGGCTCACCGAGCCCGCGCTCGAGCTCCTCAATCGATGTGGCCTGACGTTCCGGCAAAGTCGCGACAAGCTGTTCTGCTTCGGTGAAGGCGAGCCCGTCGACCTGCTGCTCGTGCGCGATGACGACATTCCCGGGCTGATCGCCCAGGGCGTATGCGATTTGGGCATCGTGGGTCGCAATGTCCTGAGCGAATTCCAGCTGACGGCCGGGACCGAGGCCGCGCCGCTGGCCGAATGGCGCAAGCTCGGCTTCGGACGCTGCCGCCTGTCGCTCGCGGTTCCGCAGGACTTGAACTACGAGCTTCCCGGGCAGCTCGAGGGCATGCGCATTGCCACCTCGTATCCCGGCCTGCTGGGCGACTGGCTGGCGCGGCAGGGCGTCAAGGCGGGCGTGGTGACCCTCGCCGGCTCCGTGGAAATCGCGCCGCGCCTGGGGACGGCGGATCTGATCTGCGATCTTGTGCAGAGCGGAGGCACGCTCGTCGCCAATCAGTTGCGCGAAGCCGATGTACTACTTGAAAGCGAGGCCGTGCTGGCCGGCCCGGCCGTGCTGCCGACGGACGAACGCGGCGACATGATCGACCTTTTGCTAAAGCGTCTCGATGGGGTCATCCAGGTCCGCGAATCGCGCCTGCTGTTGCTGCAGACATCGCGGCATGCGCTCGACGCGGTGACGCGCCTGTTGCCCGGCGGTCCGCAGCCGACCCTGCTGCCGGTGGCGGGCCAGCCCGATCAGCTGATGCTGCAGGCATTGTGTGCCGGCGAGGTGAGCTGGCGTCAGCTCGAAGAGATCAAGAAGGCCGGTGCGCGCGAAATGTTCGTGCTGCCGGTGGAGAAGATGCTGGCATGAAACGGTTTGACTGGAATGCCCTTGGCAACGAGGCGCGCAAGCAGGTGCTCGAGCGCCCTGCGCAGTCGCGGGCCGAGACGCTGCGGTTGGCCGTGGAGGACATCGTCTCGGCGGTACGTGCACATGGCGACAGCGCCTTGCGGGATCTGACGGCCCGCTACGATCGCTGCGACCTCGATGCCCTGGAAGTGACAGCTGACGAATTCGCGGCGGCCGAGAGCGCCCTCGCACCCGAACTGAAAGCGGCCATCATCGAGGCCGCCTCGCGCATCGAAGCTTTCCATCGCGCGGCGGCGCCCCAGGCCATCGCCGTGGACACCGCGCCGGGCGTACGTGTCGAGCGCGTGCTTCGAGCGATCACGACGGTGGGTCTGTACGTACCGGCCGGCACTGCGCCGCTGCCCTCAACCGCGCTGATGCTTGGCGTACCGGCGCGCCTGGCGGGTTGTCGTCAGGTCGTGCTGTGTTCGCCCGTGCGTCCGGACGGCCGCTGCGATGAAGCCGTGCTGTTTGCCGCGCGAGTTACGGGCGTGCACAAGGTATTCAAGCTCGGCGGTGCGCAGGCCATTGCGGCCATGGCTTATGGCACGGAAAGCGTGCCGCGCTGCGACAAGTTGTTTGGGCCGGGCAACGCGTGGGTGACTGAGGCGAAGCTGCAGGTGTCGGTCGATCCCCGGGGCGCCGCGATCGACATGCCGGCGGGGCCGTCGGAAGTGCTGGTTATCGCCGATGCCGATGCCGATCCGGTCTTCGTTGCGGCAGATCTGCTCTCGCAGGCCGAGCACGGCCCCGATTCGCAGGTCATCCTGGTCAGCCCGTCGGCGGACCTTCTCGAACGCGTTGAGCACGAAGTGGAGCGCCAGCGCGTGACGCTTCCGCGTGCGGACGTGGCGCTTCAGGCGCTTGGAGAAAGCCGCCTCATCCTGGTCGAATCGCTTGCGCAGGCCATCGACGTCAGTAATGGCTATGCGCCCGAGCACCTGATCATCCAGGTGCGCGAGCCCCGTGCGCTGCTGCCGGAAATCGACAGTGCCGGCTCCGTCTTTCTCGGCGCCTGGACGCCGGAATCCGTGGGCGACTATTGCAGCGGAAGCAACCACGTCCTTCCGACCTACGGTTATGCGCGCAGCTACAGCGGCGCATCGGTCGCCAGTTTCCAGAAACAGATCACCGTGCAGGAACTGAGCGCGGAGGGCCTTCGCACCATTGGTCCGTGCACCGCCACGCTGGCGGCCGCCGAGCAACTCGAAGCACACCGTCGCGCCGTCACGCTGCGACTGGCAACCCTGGAGCAGAAAGCATGAGTGTGCTCGATCTGGCACGCCCCGATATCCGCGCCTTGCAGCCGTATTCATCGGCGCGCATGGAGGCCAGCGGTGGCGAGATCTTCCTCAATGCCAACGAGTCGGCCTGGTCACCGGAAGGTGCCGAGGGCAATGGCTGCAATCGCTATCCGGAGCCGCAACCGCGCGCGCTGATCGAGCGCCTGG
This sequence comes from Dyella terrae, assembly GCF_004322705.1. Lineage (NCBI taxonomy): Bacteria > Pseudomonadati > Pseudomonadota > Gammaproteobacteria > Lysobacterales > Rhodanobacteraceae > Dyella > Dyella terrae. The sequence goes on from NZ_SIZZ01000001.1 coordinate 499,274, forward strand.
CAGCATTGTATGGCGTGCCAGCCGGCCAGTTGCTCGTGGGGCGAGGCAGCGACGAGATCATCGATCTTCTCGTGCGGGCCTTCTGCCGGGCAGGCCAGGACGCGGTCCTGATTCAGCCGCCGACGTTTGGCATGTACGCCGTATGCGCGCGCATCCAGGGGGCGGCGGTTCTCGAAGTACCGCTGGAGCAAGACTTCTCGGTCGATGCCGACAAGCTGCTGGATGCGGTGACGCCGGCTGTAAAGCTGGTGTTCGTCTGCGCGCCCAACAATCCGACGGGGCAAGTCGTCCCACTCGCGACCATCCAATCTCTCGCGCAGCGGCTGGAAGGTCGCGCACTGCTGGTGGTGGATGAGGCCTACCTCGAATTTTCTGCGAACGACAGCGCCATTAGGCTGCTCGAAACCCACGAGCACCTGGTCGTGCTGCGCACGCTGTCCAAGGCATGGGCCCTGGCGGGAGCGCGCATCGGAGCCCTGGTCGCGAAAGAGCCCGTCATCGAGCTTCTTCGTCGCGTCATCGCCCCCTATCCGTTGCCGCAGCCATGCGTACGCGTGGCGCTCGAAGCCATGTCGCCCGCGGGCGAAACGGCGGCGCGCGACCATATCGCCTTCGTGCGCAAGGAGCGCGATCGCCTGGCGAACGTCATGCGTCAGATGCCCGGCGTGCGCGGCGTGCTGCCGTCATCGACCAATTTCCTGACGGTACGTCTCGATGATGCGGGTGCTGTCTATCAGCGCTTGTTATCCGTCGGCATCGTGGTGCGCGATGTGCGTCGCTATCCGGGCCTCTCCGATGCGCTGCGCATCACTATCGGCACCGCTGAAGAGAACGCGCGCGTCATATCCCTCATGCAAGGGGTGTCGGCATGAGCCGCAAAATCCTCTTCATCGATCGCGACGGGTGCCTGATCGAGGAGCCGGCTGACGAGCAGATCGACAGTTTCGAAAAGCTGGCGCTGCTTCCTGGTGTCATCGCTGCGCTGCAACGCTGCGTCGCTGCGGGTTACGAACTGGTGATGGTGACGAATCAGGATGGCCTGGGCACGGACCGGTTTCCGGAGCACCAGTTCACCGGTCCGCATGACTTGCTGATGCGCATCCTGTCGTCGCAAGGCATCCGCTTTCGCGAGGTTCTGGTCGATCGCAGCTTTCCGCATGAAGGACTCGATACCCGCAAGCCGGGTGTCGGCATGATGCGTCACTATCTGGCCGACGATGGCTGGAGCCGCGCGGCCTCGGCGATGGTCGGGGATCGCGAAACCGACCTGCTCTTTGCCGCCAACATGGGCGTGCGTGGATTCCGTGTTGGTCCGCAGGGCATCGCCTGGGATGAACTGGCGCACCAGTTGCTGGACGCGCCGCGCACAGCCAGCGTGCTGCGCCAGACCAAGGAGACCCGCATCGCCGTCACCGTTGATCTGGATCGCGTGGCTGAGCCCAAGGTGTCGACCGGCTTGGGTTTTTTCGATCACATGATCGAGCAGATCGGCAAGCACGGCGGCTTTGCCCTCAACCTGCGTTGCGATGGCGATACGCACATCGACGAGCACCACACGATCGAAGACTGCGCGCTCGCGTTGGGGCAGGCGCTGCGCGAAGCCCTGGGCGACAAGCGCGGCATCGGTCGCTATGGCTTCACCCTGCCGATGGATGAGTCGCAGGCCGCTGCGGCGCTGGATCTGTCCGGTCGGCCGTACTTCGTGTTCGAAGGCCACTTCCCGCGTGAGCGCGTCGGTGACGTGCCCACGGAGCTGGTGCCACATTTCTTCCGTTCGCTGTGCGAGACCCTCGGCGCCAACCTGCACCTGAGCGTAAGTGGCGACAACGCACACCACATGGTCGAGGCCTGCTTCAAGGTCGTCGCGCGCACGTTGCGGCAAGCCATGCGTCGCGAAGGCAGCGACCTGCCCAGTACCAAGGGAGCACTCTGATGCGCGTGGTGCTCGTCGATGCGGGTGGCACCAATATCGGATCGGTCCGGTATGCGCTGCAGCGCCTCGGCGTCGAGGCCAGCCTCACGGCGGATGCCGATACGATTCGCGGGGCCGACAAGGTCATCCTGCCGGGCGTCGGCGCGGCGGGCCCCGGCATGGCGCGCCTGCGCGAGCTGGGTCTGGTCGATCTGATGCGATCGTTGGCGCAGCCCGTGCTCGGTGTTTGCCTGGGTATGCAGTTGCTGTGCAAGCATTCGGAAGAGGGTGATACCGAGTGCCTGGGGCTGATTCCCGCCAGCGTGGGCCTGATCCCCGATGAGCCCGGATTGCGCGTACCGCATATGGGCTGGAATCAGCTCGCGCTGGAACAATCGCATCCCTTGCTGCGCGATGTGCGCGATGGCGATTGGGCGTACTTCGTCCATAGCTACGCGGTTCCGCTGGGTGCATTCACCCTGGCAAGCGCGCAGCACGGCGTGTCGTTCTCCGCCATGGTGTCGGCCCGCAACTTCCACGGCATGCAGTTCCATCCCGAGCGATCGGGCGACGTCGGCAGCCGGCTACTCAGGAACTTCATCGAGCTATGAGCTTTGCCATCATTCCTGCGATCGATCTGCGCAACGGGCAAGTGGTTCGCCTTAAGCAGGGCGACTACACGCAGCAGACGACCTATGACCACCATCCTGCGACCCTGGCGCAGCGCTATGCCGGCGCCGGCGCGCAGTGGTTGCATCTGGTGGATCTGGACGGCGCGCGTGACGGCGCTTTCGCCAACCTGCAGGTCATGGAGGCCATCGCCCATGCCGGCTTGATGGTGCAGGCCGGGGGTGGGGTGCGCTCGGAGGACGATCTGCGCCGCCTGTTCGATGCGGGTGTCAGCCGCGTGGTGCTGGGCAGCGTCGCCATTCGCGAGCCGGACGCGGTGCTGGACTGGCTGGAGACGTATGGCGCCGACCGGCTGACCGTCGCGCTCGATACACGCCGCATCGATGGCCGCTGGGCACTGCCGAGCGCCGGCTGGACGGCCATGGAGGCGCGCAGCCTGGACGAGCTGGCACCCTGGTACGCCGATCGCGGAGCGCGGCACTTGCTGTGCACGGATATCGACCGCGACGGCATGCTCGCCGGCTTCAACCTGGACCTCTATCGTCACCTTGCGTCCATCGCGCCGTCGCTTAAATTGCAGGCGTCTGGCGGTGTGCGCTCGCTGGATGACATTCGCGCAGCGCGTGAAGCCGGTGCGCGCGGTGTGATCCTTGGTCGGGCCCTGCTCGAGGGACGCTTTACCGTCGAGGAGGCACTGGCATGCTGAGCCGTCGCATCATTCCCTGCCTGGACGTGCGTGACGGCAAAGTGGTGAAGGGAGTCCGCTTTCGCGACCATGTCGTGATGGGCGAGATCGTCGAGCTGGCGCTTCGCTACCGCGACGAAGGCGCGGACGAACTGGTGTTTTACGACATCACGGCGAGTCCGGAAGGCCGCAGCGTCGATCGCGGCTGGGTCGAGCGTGTGGCGCGCGCGATCGATATTCCGTTCTGCGTGGCAGGCGGCATTCGCAGCGTGGATGATGCACGCGAAGTGCTGCATGCCGGTGCCGACAAGGTTTCCATCAATTCACCGGCGCTCGAACGCCCCGCGCTGATCGGCGAAATTGCCAACGCTTTCGGCGTGCAATGTGTCGTGGTGGGTATCGACAGCCTGCAGGATGGCGATGGCGAATGGCGCGTGCGCCAGTACACCGGCGATCCTTCCCGGACGCAGGCGCTGGCTCGCCGCACGCTCGACTGGATGCGCGAAGTGCAGCAGCGCGGCGCCGGTGAGATCGTGCTCAACTGCATGGGCAGCGATGGGGTGCGCGAAGGCTACGACCTCGAACAGTTGCGGGCGGCCAGGGATGCGTGCTCAGTGCCGCTGATCGCTTCGGGCGGCGCAGGTGACGAGACCCATTTTCGCGATGCCTTCCTGGATGCGGACGTCGACGGCGCATTGGCCGCGAGCGTATTCCACAGCGGGGCGATCGCCATCCCGGCTCTTAAACGTTATCTCGATGGCGAGGGCATTCGCGTTCGCCTGAATCCTGGGCAGGCGTCGGCATGAATACGATCAACACTGACCTGACGCGCATTGACTGGAACAAGGGCGATGGGCTCGTGCCGGTCATCGTGCAGCACTGGCAGAGCGGTGAAGTGCTGATGCTTGGCTATATGAACGCCGATGCGCTGGCGAAAACGCTGGCTAGTGGGCACGTCACTTTTTTTAGCCGCAGCAAGCAGCGCTTATGGATGAAGGGCGAAAGCTCCGGCCATGTGCTTACGCTCAAGTCCGTACGCGTGGACTGTGACGCCGATACCTTGCTGGTGCAGGCCGATCCCGTCGGGCCGACCTGTCATCTGCTGACCTCAAGCTGCTTCGGCGACCGTGACGCAGTGCGGCCGCCATTGGGATTTCTGGCCGAACTGGACGCCCTCGTGGAGCGACGATTCGCAGAGCGACCCGAGGGCAGTTACACCACGCGCCTGTTCGAAGGTGGCATACGGCGCATGGCGCAGAAAGTTGGCGAGGAAGGCGTTGAAGTGGCGCTCGCGGCAGTGGCCCAGGATGACGACGCCCTGCTGGGTGAGTCGGCCGACCTGATCTATCACCTGTCCGTGGCCTTGCGCGCGCGCGGGCTTGGACTAGACGACGTCGCGCGCGTACTCGAGGCGCGTCACGTCGTCAGGTCGTCGCAGGAGACCTGAGTGGCGTTACGGTGAGTGTCGGGCGGCAGCTGACCTGCCCGGCGCGCGCCAGCGTGCCAGTTGGTCGGCGATGCCGGCGCCCACGTTGATCTGCGGCTCGGACGGGACGACGCTGTCGCGCTTTTCCCATTGCGAAATCTCTTGCCTGGCCCGGTTGAAGGCTTGCACGAAATCCGGCGTTTCCTTCAGGGCGTCGATCAGCCAGGCGCGACCGAAGTAAGTGAAATCGGAGTCGGCACCGCATCCGAACGAGCTTCGATCGGTCCGCGCTGCCGTCATCACCAGCGTCCCGGGCCCGCGCAGTGGCGGCACGAAACCGCCCGAATAGCAGGCGTTGACCACGATGACTTTCCACTTGAAATCGCGCTTGGCCAGCAGCGTGGCAAGGTCGTCGGCGCCAATCTGATCGAGTGGCAACGGATCCATGTCGACCAGCAGGGTATGGTCTTCGTCGCCATGGCTGGTGACATAGAGCATCAGGATGTCCTGATCGGGCTGCATGGCCGCGCGAACGCCGTCGAGCGCCAGCTCCAGGTTGCTCCAGGTGGCCAGTGGGTACTTTTGCAGGGTGGACGGGTTGTTCACCATGATCAAGGTGTGGGTATTGGCACCGAACTGCTCGCCAAACAACTTGCCGGCGAACTCGGCTTCGTTGCGGAACACGTCTTCGCCACCGTCACCCGCAAAGGCGATCAGGTAGAGATTGGGTTTGCCGGCTGCGCGATGCCCCAGCTTCTCCAACGCCTCGCGCACCATGCGTGGCTGCGCGTAAATGACCTGCTCGGGCGAGGGCGCGTTTCCGGGCCAGTTGTCCGCCAGGTCGTCGACTTCCGGAGCAGTCGTAGACGGGGCGGGGGCGCTGTCGGCGGTGGCCGGCGCCGCCTCGGCGATGGCGTGTGGCTGCGCGGCGCGATGGGTCATCCACGATGGCCCGTGGCCCGGCAACATCAGCATGACCGCCACGCCGGCGGCAAAGGCGAGCAGCACGAGCAGGGCGTTGCGCATGAGCAGGCTCTTAGGGCGCGATGGCGTTGAAGTCAGTGTACGTCGGGTGGCGCGGTTCGGTCGGCAGGGCGAGCGGCGGACGAATCAGCCAGGCGGTCTGGTACCCCGCCGCACGCGCCGCGTCCAGTTCCTCGACGATGTCGGAAAGGAAAAGGAGGTGCGCAGGCTGTTCGCCGACGGCCTCGGCCATCCTGGTATAGCTGGCCTGGTCGCGCTTGGGTCCCGTTTCGGTGTCGAAGTAGCCGGCGAACAGCGGCGTCAGGTCGCCGGCTTCGCTGTATTTGAAGAACAGCTTCTGCGCCGGCACGGAACCCGACGAATACACGTACAGGTGCAGGCCTTCGCCGCGCCATGCCTGCAGGCGTGCGGCGACCTCCGGATAGACATGGGCGCGATAATCGCCGGCCTCATAGCCTTCCTGCCAGATCATGCCCTGGAGGGCTTTGAGGGCCGTGGACTTGCGGTCTTCGTCGATCCAGCGTTGAAGCAGGTCGATGATGTCCTGGCGACTGGCTTCAACCAGACCTTCTTCCTTCGCCGCCTCGTGCAGCCAGTGCTGGATCTCGGGTTTGTCGATGTGCGTTTCGATGAAGGCCGGCAGGCGCTTGCGGGCGTACGGAAACAGGACATCCTTGACGAAACTGATCGAGCTGGTGGTGCCTTCGATGTCGGTGACGATGGCGCGAATGGTGGTCATGGAAACCTTGTCCCTGAAATCCTGAAAAGCGCCGTGGCGCTGGCAGCCTGCGCCGGTGGGGCAGGCGAGCGATGGAAGACGTTGTAAGCCTGGCGCCGTGCAGCGGACGTTGTCGTCGCTGCCCGGCCGTCAGCTGGCGCGCGCGGAATCGTGCGGAATCATCCGCGGAAACTGCTCAGCGATGGTTTCGCCCGTGAAATTGGCAACCCAGCCGTCCTTGTTGGTGAACAGGCGAATGGCCACGAAGTAGGGCGATTCGCTCATGTCAAACCAGTGGCGCGTGCCGTCCGGGACGCCGATCAGGTCACCTTGCTCGCACAGTACGTCGTAGACCTTTCCGTCGATGTGCAGCGTGAACTGGCCCGCGCCGGCGACGAAGAAGCGCACTTCGTCTTCGCTGTGCGTGTGCTCGCTGAGGAACTTCTGGCGCAGGGTGGCGCGGTCCGGGTGATCGGGCTTGAGGCTGATCACGTCGACCGACTGGTAACCCTCCTGGCTCATCAGGCGATCAATGTCGCTTCGATAGGCGGCGATCACTTCATCCTGGCTGGCCCCGGGGGCGATCGGCTGAGAGGCTTCCCACTGCTCGAAGCGGACGCCGACCTTGCCCAGCTCAGCAGAGATCCGGTCGTGGTCGTCGAGTACCGCCAAGGGGGATTGCGGCTGGGTTTCGTCAAAGATGCGCAGGCGGCTCATGCGGACAACCTCTTGAGATCGAGTTCGCAGCCCAGCAGGAACTCCAGGGCTTCCAGGTGGCGGCGCGTTTCGGCCATATCCCGGCCCCAGGTGTAGATGCCGTGGCCATTGATCAGATAGGCATACAGCGGCTTGCCGGCGTCGATCCAGGCGTCGACCTGGGCGACCAGTTCTGGCATGTGCTGGGTATTGGGGAAGACGGGGATCAGCAGTTCGGCGTCATGCGTGGTCTGGCCGGCGATGGCCTTTTGCAGCTCCCAGCCTTCAAGGCGGATCACGCCGTCCTTTGCGAAGAGGCGCGAGGCGACGCTCTGCGTGCGCGAGTGCGTGTGCAGGACGACATTCATCTCGGGCCAGCGGCGATAAATCTGGGTGTGTAGCTCCGTTTCCGCGCTGGGGCGCGCGCTGGTGCCGACGGCCTTGCCCTGCATGTCGATCAGCATGATGTCGTCGCGGCCGAGCTTGCCCTTGTCGCGACCTGAGATGGTGATCGCGGCATGGTCGGCGTCGACGCGCATGGAAAAGTTGCTGCTCGTGGCTGGCGTCCAGCCGGACAGGGCCAGCTCGCGCGCGGCATCGGCCACGGCGTCGGCGCGCTCGGCAAACAGGGCGGGCGAGATGCTGTCGGGAAGGGTCTGGCTCATGCGTTATGGACGTCCAAACGGTGGATAAGCATAGCATGGAGGCCTTGCGGCCCCGTGATATCGGCAAGTCATTCCGGTGTCGCGATCGCCGTCGAACGAGAGGTCAAAAACACGAAATGCGAGCCATTCTCGCATTTCAGGAACTATTTCGCGTGAGGGCGTACCATCGCCCCGATTCGCCGCAAGGTGTGGCGATTTTTACCAGGACGGAGGTTTTACCAATGTCGCACGACAAAGATCTCGAATCTCGCCGCCGCTTTCTCAAGGCCGCCGCGGGTACCGCTGCCGCAGCTGTGGTGATCGGTGGCTTGCCGCGCTTCGCGCGCGCCGCTGACCTGCCTCATGTGGCTGAGAGCGATCCCACCGCCAAGGCATTGGGTTACGTCGAAGACGCAAGCAAGAGCAAGGACGCGAAGCGCAAGCCGGGCGACGACTGCGCCAATTGCCAGTTCTATACCGGCGGCCCGTCGGGCTATGGTCCGTGCCAGCTGTTCCCGGGCAAATCCGTCAACGCGAAGGGCTGGTGCGTATCGCACCAACCGAAGAAAGCCTGATTCAGCGTCCCATGCTGCTTGCAGAAGGCCGGCCATGTGCCGGCCTTTTTGTTGGCGGGACTTTCGTTCGTTGTTGTTCGCGGCTGCGTGCATGGCCATGCGCACGCACAACCCATCGCCTGAGCGATGCTGTCGTTGCGAGAAAGCGTGATTCATCGGTGGTCGAATGACTCACCGGAGAGAAGGTGCTGCCCAGACGCGTCAGGCCGAGGAGCTGACCCGCCTGACGCGCCGGGCGGCAATCCGGGGCCCACTGCCAAGTGATCTACCCACGGACTACCGATCATACTCCCGGATCGGCGGAATGGGCGCCCGGGCACAAAATTTTTCTCGAAAAAGTCTCGTTAAATATAGATATTTCAACGAGTTGCAGCATCATTTGTGATTGCGGGTCAACAATTCAGCCATTAGCCTACGTTCGCCGTCATTAGTGATATTTCACAGATTTTGAGCGCCGTTGGCTGGCGATCGGCTTCATTTGAAGCCGATCGCCGAAATTCCTACTTATCCGCGCTGTCTCAGGCGGCTATGACGCAGGCCGTAGCCGAAATAAATCATCAGGCCGATGACGGTCCAGATGATCATCAGGGTCCAGTTGAACCAGGCCATGGTGCTGAGCAGGGCCAGGCAGCTGAAGATGCCGGCAGGGCAGACGAACCACGCGGCCGGTACGCGGAACATGCGCGGCAGGTCTGGCGAGGTGTAGCGAAGGATCAGCACGCCCGCGCAGACGGCCACGAAGGCGATCAGCGTACCCATCGACGTCAGGTCGGCGAGCAGGTCGAGCGGGAATACCGCGGCAAGAATGGCGATGCCGGCACCGGTGATCAGGGTATTGATGTGCGGCGTGCGGTACTTGGGATGGATGCGGTTGAAGACCGGCGGCATCAGGCCATCGCGCGACATCACCATGAAGATGCGCGGCTGGGCGATGATCATCACCAGGATTACCGAGGACAGGCCGATCATCGCGCCGATCTCGACGATCAGTCGCAGCCAGCCCAGCTCAGGATGATTGCGAATCGCCGTCACGACCGGCTCGCTGGTGCCCAGTTGGGTGTAGGAGATCAGGCCGGTAAGCACCGCGGCCATCGCCAGATAAAGGATGGTGCATATCACCAGCGACACGAGGGTGCCGAAGGGCAGATCCTTCTGGGGATTCTTGCACTCCTGCGCGGCCGTGGATGTCGCTTCGAAGCCAATGTAGGCGAAGAACACCATCGCAGCGCCACGCATGATGCCTGACCATCCGTATTTGCCCGGTCCCTGTTCTTCGGGAATGAAGGGGTGCCAGTTGGCCGGGTCGATGTAGCGATAGCCGGCAACGACGACGATGACGATCAGGCCGACCTTGAGCATCACCATCAGCACGTTAAGGCCCGACGACTCGCGAATGCCCACGTAGCAAAGCCACGTCAGGGCGAGCACGATGGCGACGGCAGGCAGGTTCATGATGTGCCCGGTCGTTACCAGGGTGCCGTCGCGGAAAGCGAGCGGTGCTTCCGTAAGCGCAATCGGCAGATGGATGCCGACATGGTCCAGCAGGCTGGTGAAGTAGCCCGTCCAGCTGGCTGCCACGGCCGACGCGGAAATGCCGTACTCCAGCACCATGTTCCAGCCGATGAACCAGGCCACCATCTCGCCCAGCGTCGCATAGGCATATGAGTACGAGCTGCCCGAGATCGGGATGAGCGTGGCGAATTCGGCGTAGCACAACGCGGTGAAGCCGCTGCAGATCGCCGCAAGGATGAAGGAAATCAGCACGGCCGGACCGGCGTGCTCGGCGGCCGCCTGGCCGGTGACGACGAAGATACCGGTGCCGATGACGGCGCCGATACCCAGTGCGGTGACACCCCAGGGGCCGAGCGTACGGCGGAGCGTGGGGCCGCCGTGACTGTCGTCGGCGTCGGAGAAATCAGTCTTGCGGGCGAGAAGCTGCTTGAGCATGCGTGAACCTGGCAATGCGCGAAAAAGGATCCGGCGGCCGGCCGGCAAAAGCAGAGGGCCGGCGTGGAGCCGGCCCTCGGTACGCCATTATGCGGCGGGTTTGCGTAGCTTGCTGTGCGAGTAGCCGTAGCCGAAGTAGATGATCTGGCCGATGGCGATCCAGGCCAGCATCCAGCGCCAATGTTCGACGAAGGACTGCAGGAACAGGGCGAGGCAGGCGAGGGCGCCCAGCGGGCAGACCAGCCACGGCACCGGCACGCGGAACGCGCGCGGCAGGTCGGGGCGGCTGTAGCGCAGGACAAGCACGCCGACGCACACCGTGGCGAAGGCCAGCAGCGTACCCATGGCGACCATTTCGCCCAGGACGCCGATGTTGAACATGCCACCCAGTGCCGCGGCCAGCACGCCGACGACGACGGTGCCCACGTGCGGGGTGCGGAACTTCTTGTGGATGCGGCCGAAATAGGCCGGGATCAGACCGTCACGCGCCATCGAATAGAAGATGCGCGGCTGGCCCATCAGCATCACCAGGATCACCGAGCTCAGGCCGGTCACCGCACCGATCACCACCACCACCTGCAACCAGTGCAGCGACGGGTAGTTGTCCAGCGCGGTAGCCACCGGCTCCGGCGTGCCCAGCAGGCGGAAGTCGGCAATGCCGGTAAGGATGCCGGCCACGATGATGTAGAGGATCGTGCAGAGCACCAGCGAGCCGAGGATGCCGATCGGCATGTCGCGCTGCGGATTCTTCGCTTCGGCCGCTGCGGTGGAGACCGCATCGAAGCCGATGTACGAGAAGAACACGATCGCGGCCGCACGTCCCACGCCGCTCCAGCCGTACTTCGACGGGCCTTCGCTGGCGGGGATGAAGGGATGCCAGTTGTCCGGGTTCACGTACTTCGCGGCGAAGGCGATGAACAGGAGAATGACCGTGACCTTGATCGCCACGATGATCGAGTTCACGAACGCCGACTGCGTGATGCCCACATAGCACAGGCCAGTGATGGCGGCGATGATCGCCACCGCAGGCAGGTTGATGAACATGCCAGTGGCCTGCACATGGCCTTCGACCACGGTGAACGGCGCTGCGGAAAGCACCTGCGGCAAGGTCACGTCACGGCCAACCCATTCGCTGATGATGGAGAGAAGCTTGTTGAAGTATCCGGACCAGCCGGCCGCCACCGTGGCGACGGTAAACAGGTACTCCAGTACGAGGCTCCAGCCGACGAACCAGGCGACATATTCGCCCAGCGTGGCGTAGGAGTAAGAGTAGGCGCTGCCCGACACCGGGAGCATGGCCGCGAATTCGGCGTAGCACAGTGCGGCAAGGGCGCAGGCAATGCCGGCGAAGATGAAGCTCAGCGTGATGGCAGGGCCGGCATGTTGGGCGGCGGCCTGGCCGGTAATCACAAAGATACCGGCACCGATAATGGCGCCGATGCCAAGCATGACCAGGTGGCGGGCGGTGAGCGCGCGCTTGAGCGTCACTTCGCCGTGGGCGCCGCCGTCGGGGAGCTCGTTCGCTCCTCCCGACGACACCGTGGTCGTCGCAAACAAGTTCTTCAGCATGTAGTTCCCCCCTCCGGGAATGGCAGCTTATTAGTTATATGAATGTTTCCGGCGCCCCACGAGGCTGCGCCAAGCACGGAAGTCCTGAACCTTAGCGGAGCAAATTGGGTGGGACAAGTCGCACCGCAGCTATGATGGGCGGTATCGACGCTACCCCTGTCACAAGTCATGCAAGACACTTTTGAATCCTTGATGGGTCATTTTCGGCGGTACGCAGCTCGTCATCCGGAGGAGGCCGGGGTCGCGGACCAGTTCATGGCGTTCCTGGCGTCGGCACCTTCCGTGTTCGAGCGCAGCCACCGGGTCGGTCACTTCACGGCGTCGGCCTGGCTGGTCAGTGGGGATGGCGAGCGATTGCTGCTCACCCATCACCGCAAGCTCAACCGCTGGCTGCAGCTTGGCGGTCACGCCGATGGCAGCCCAGACCTTGCCGAAGTCGCGTTGCGAGAGGCCGAGGAAGAATCCGGGCTGACGGATCTCTGCGTCGAAGACGAGCTTTTCGACATTGATCGCCACTGGATCCCCGAGCGTGGAAGCGAGCCGGGTCACTGGCACTACGACGTGCGATACGTGGTGCGCGCGACGGGCACGGAGGCTTTTGTGGTGAGCGAAGAGTCCCTGGCGCTCGAATGGCGCCCGATCCCGGTGCTGATTGACGAGCCAGGTACGGACGAGTCGCTCAGGCGCATGGCCGACAAATGGCTGGCGCGAGCCATCGCCTGATAAGGGCACGGAAACGGTGGCGTTCAACATTACAACACCATGTTGAATGCGAGTTGCGGTGCCGCGAATGCAGCGCTGTTGCGGCCGGCGACACTGAACTGGACGCCGCCGATGAAGCCGAACCGGCTGTTGAGGTGGTACTCCACCGCTGGTGCGAGCGTGTAGAGCGAGCCGGCGTGTGTGCGTCGATCGATGGGTGTCGACGTGTTGGGCATGGTGCCCCAGACGCGTCCTCCGGCGCGATGCTCGTAGGTCGCTTCCATCACGGCGACCCATCGTTCACTGATGCTGTATTCGAGCGCGGCGGACGCGCCGATCTGGCGCCCGATATCCGCGAAACCGCGAAAACCGACTTCCGTGCCATGCACGCTTGCGCCATCGACCAGGACGCGCGATGCCGCTTGCCCGTACTGGAGGCGGGCGCGCCAACGCAGCGGGCGTCCGTTGTTGAGCCAGATCACCTGCTGCGCCAGCACCGCGAGCGTGTTGAGATTCGCCCCCTGGCTGGTGCCGTTGAGCAGATTGCTGCCAAGTCGGTCGTGCCGGCCCGTCGGGAAGCGGTGGGCATAGTTGACGGCGATGGCGGGTCGCTGTCCGTCGTCGGCTGACTTCTGGACCAGATACTGGAAATTGAGACTGGTATCGGCACTGCGCAGACCGTCGGACGAGTCGCGGCCGGCGTGGGCGCGTACCGCGCCAAGGGTGAGTTGGGCCTGCAGCCGGTCGGTCAGGCCTGCCGTCATGGGCAGGAGCCATTGCCACTGTTCGGCGGCATGCGCGCTACGGTGACGTTTGCCCTGATGGTCGTAGTACGCCCGACTTTCCTGATAGACGAGGTACGGTTCCACATTGAACATGCCAGCCGGCAGATTTGACGGATTCGGTGTGACCAGCGGACCGGTGAAGTTTGCGGTGGCCCGCATTGGGGTGGCGTGTGCCGTGAATGCAGCCGTCAGCCATGCGGCAGCGAACAACGTCCTTCTCACTGAAACTCCTTGGCCTGCCCGTGTCGTTGCCACGCGCGCAGCGCATCGCAAGTGTCCGACTCGGGTATGGGCGAAACAGGTGGGCGCGAAGCGCGCGTCAGGCGTGAATTACGCTGACGGTTTCGATCCTGTCAGGGGAGTTTGATGAGCCGGTTAGCAATCGATGAGTAGTTCATGAAGAGAACCCTGTCGCTGCTTCGACATGGCTTCATCATCCGCAGCGATGGCGTTCAGTCTTGCAGATAGCGCGCCGGGGCAGGGTGAATCTCGCCGCACTGCGCGCAGGTGCGCGCTTCGATCGAGCGATAGAAACGATCGAACACCGGCGGAAAATCCTGCTCGATGCTCTGTAGCGGGAAATAGGTTTCGAAAAGCTTGTGGTTGCAACGTTCGCAGAACCACATCAGGCCATCCTGCTCATGCGACAGCCGGCGACGTTCGATCACCAGGCCGATCGACTCGGGCATGCGTTGCGGCGAGTGCGGCACGCGGGCGGGCAGGTAGAACATCTCGCCCGCCCGGATGGGGATGTCGCGCTGCACGCCGTCGTCCTGAACCTTCAGCACCATCTCGCCTTCGAGCTGGTAGAAGAACTCCGGGCCTTCGTCGTAATGGTAATCGGTGCGTGCGTTCGGCCCGCCGACGATCATCACGATGAAGTCGCCGTCGACGATGCACTTGTTGCCGACCGGCGGCTTGAGCAGGTGCCGGTGTTCGTCGATCCAGGCTTGGAGGTCGAGCGGGGGCAGCAAGGACATGAGCGGGCGCAGGCGTGGCGAGGGTCGCCTTACGGTAGCGCTGCGGGGTGAGGGAGTGAAGAGGGGCGAGGCATGCGCCCGGCCCCTCTTGCCTGCGTCAGACTTCCAGCGTAGCCAGGTCGCCCTTTTCTTCGAGCCAGGACTTGCGGTCGCCGGAGCGCTTCTTGGCCAGCAGCATGTCCATGAGCTTCGTGGTGCCTTCGCCATCGTCGACGGTCAGCTGCACCAGGCGGCGGGTATCGGGATGGATAGTGGATTCGCGCAACTGACCCGGATTCATTTCGCCCAGACCCTTGAAGCGGGTCACGCTGACCTGGCCCTTCATCTTTTCGCGCTCGATGCGCTGGAGCATCGCGGTCTTTTCGTTTTCATCCAGGCAATAGAAGACCTGCTTGCCTACGTCGACGCGGAACAGCGGCGGCATGGCGACGAACACGTGGCCCTCGCGGACCAGTGCGGGGAAGTGGCGCAAGAACAGGGCGCTCAGCAAGGTGGCGATATGCAGGCCATCCGAATCGGCGTCGGCGAGGATGACCACCTTGCCGTAGCGCAAGCTGGAGAGATCGTCCTTGCCCGGGTCGCAGCCGATGGCTACGGCGAGGTTATGGACTTCCTCCGATGCGAGCACCGAGGTCGACTCCACTTCCCAGGTGTTGAGGATCTTGCCGCGCAGCGGAAGGATTGCCTGGAATTCCTTGTCACGCGCCTGCTTGGCGCTGCCGCCGGCCGAGTCACCCTCCACCAGGAACAGCTCGGTGCGGCTCAGGTCGGTGGCCGTGCAGTCGGCGAGCTTGCCGGGCAGGGCGGGACCTTGCGTAATCTTTTTGCGGACCACCTGCTTGGACGCTTTCAAGCGTGCGCTCGCACGCTCGATCGCCAGCTGTGCAATACGCTCGCCCAGTTCGACGTTCTGGTTGAGCCACAAGCTGAAAGCGTCGTGCACGACGTTTTCGACCAGGGCGGCGGCGTTGCGCGACGACAGGCGCTCCTTGGTCTGGCCGGCGAATTGCGGGTCCTGGAGCTTCGCCGACAGCACGAAGGCGAGGCGCTCCCACACGTCTTCCGGGGCGAGCTTCACGCCGCGCGGCAACAGGTTGCGGATGTCGCAGAACTCGCGGATGGCATTGGTCAGGCCGCTGCGCAGGCCGTTGACGTGCGTTCCGCCCTGCGCGGTGGGGATCAGGTTGACGTAGCTTTCCTGGACCAGCTCGCCCTCGGGCAGCCAGGCGAGCGCAACGTCCAGCCCTTCGGTGTCGCGGGCCACATGGTGCACATAGAGATCCTGCGGCAGCGCTTCGGCGCCTTCAAGTTCGCCGCGCAGGTAATCGCGCAGGCCATCTTCGTAATGCCACTCGGAGACTTCGCCGGTCGCTTCGTCGGTAAGCTTCACGTTGAGGCCAGCGCAGAGCACGGCCTTGGCGCGCAGGAGGTGCTTGAGCTTCGATAGCAGGATTTTCGGCGAATCGAAGTACTTCGCTTCCGGCCAGAAGCGCACCGTGGTGCCGGTCTTTTTCTTCGGCACGCTGCCGATGATTTCCAGCTCGCTGACGCGATCGCCGTGCTCGAATGCCATGCGGTATTCGTTGCCATCGCGGCGGATGGTCACTTCCACGCGGCTCGACAGCGCGTTCACCACCGACACGCCCACGCCGTGCAGGCCGCCGGAGAAGTTGTAGTTCTTGCCCGAGAACTTGCCGCCCGCATGCAGGCGCGTGAGGATCAGCTCGACGCCCGGAATCCCTTCTTCCGGATGGATATCCACCGGCATGCCGCGGCCATCGTCGGAGACCTCCACCGAGCCGTCGCTGTGCACCACCACATCAATGGCGCTGGCATGGCCGGCGAGCGCTTCGTCCACCGAGTTGTCGATGACTTCCTGCGCCAGATGGTTCGGGCGCGAGGTGTCGGTGTACATGCCCGGGCGGCGTTTGACGGGGTCAAGACCCGAGAGGACTTCAATGTCGGCGGCGTTGTAACGACTGCTCATTGGGGGCTTCGTTGGAAATTAGTCGGGGGAGGATGGGGTGACGTGCAGGTGGGGTCAAGGGTTAACGGGAAACAGTAAACGGTAAGAGCCATGGAAGGGTGAGGTGGCTTCGCGGACTGGCACTTTCTTTTACCGTTTACTGTTAACCGTTCTTCTAAATCGGCGCGCAATGCCGTTCCAGCCAGGCCGCGTCGGCATCTTCGAGCAGAGGGGCGAGCGCCGCCCGCACCATGGCGTGATAGTCATCCAGCCAGGCACGTTCCTCGGGGTTGAGCAGGCTCGGTTCGAGGGTACGACGGTCGAAAGGACACAGGGTCAGCGTCTCAAAGGCCTGGAATTCGCCAAATTCGGTCTTGTCGGCGTCGACGATGACGGCGAGATTTTCGTGGCGGATGCCGTGGCGGCCGGGTTTGTAAAGCCCCGGCTCGATCGAGGTGATCATCCCGGGGTCGAGGGTGACGAGCGTGCCGCCGGAAATGGGCGGCCGGATGCTGTGCGGCCCTTCGTGCACATTGAGGAAGAAGCCGACGCCGTGACCGGTGCCATGGCCGTAGTCCATGCCGCTGGCCCACAGCGGAGCGCGGGCGAGGGCGTCCAGTTGGGGGCCGCTGGCGTTGCGAGGGAACCGGGCGCGCGACAGGGCGATCAGGCCCTTCATGACGAGCGTCGAGTCGCGTCGCTGCTCAGCCGTCGTCTCACCGAGGGCAAGGACGCGGGTGACATCCGTGGTGCCCCCCAGGTACTGGCCGCCGGAGTCGACCAGCAGCAGGCCCTGTGCCTTGAGTGCGCTGTGATGTTCCGGCGTGGCGCGATAGTGGGGCAGCGCGCCGTTAGCCTGGTAGCCGGCGATGGTGGAAAAACTCTCGCCGACGAAATCCGGCTGGGCAGAGCGTTCCTCGTGCAGCAGCGCGTCAACATCCAGTTCCGTCTGCGGCATGCCGGCGGTAACCCGTTCCTCGAGACGGCGGAATGCACGCACCAGCGCCGCACCGTCCCGGCGCATGACCTCGCGAATGTGATCCAGCTCGACCGGGCCCTTGCGGGCCTTCATCAGCGTGGACGGGTTGGCGCCTTCGATCCAGGTGACGGGGGTCGGCACGCTGTCGCCGATGGCGCTGACGATGCGCATGCTGTCCACCAGCAGGCGGTCGTCGGGCGTCAGTTCGCCCAGCGCGTCAGTAATGGTTGAGTAGTCGGCCAGATGCACGCCGTCGGCGGCCAGGGCGGCAACCGTAGCGTCGGTCAGCTTGGATCGACCGACGAACAGCGTGCCCGACCCGTCGAGGCGGATGAGCAGGTGGGCGAGAAAGACCGGATTGCACTCGACGTCGCTGCCGCGCAGGTTCGTGATCCACGCGATGTCGTCGAGGCTTGAGATCAGGTGATGGGTGGCGCCGGCCTTGCGCATGGCGTTGCGAATCCGGCCAAGCTTGTCGGCGCGGGTTTCCGCGGCGTAGCGCAGGGCGTGTTCGACGATCGGCTGTGTGGGCAGGTCCGGGCGATCGGTCCACACCATTGCCGGGAGGTCCAGGTCCGTCCGCAGGCGGGCCCCGGTTGCGTCGAAGCGACGGGCGATGGTGCGCCGGGTGGACACCGCCAGGCTGTCGCCAGCCACGGCCAGCACGGCGTCCTCTCCGAGGTGATCTTCAAGCCATGCCAGGTGCTCCGGCGCATGCGGAGTGCGCTGGCGCATCAGTTCCACGCCCGTCCCGGCCAGTTCCTGCTCCGCCTGGGCGAAGTACCGCGAGTCGGTCCACACGCCCGCGTGGTCGGCGGTCACCACTAATGTGCCGGCCGAGCCGGTGAAACCCGACAGCCATGCCCGGGCCTGCCAATGCGCGGGCAAGTACTCCGAAAGGTGGGGGTCGGCACTGGGAACGAGGCAGGCGGCCACGTGGTGCTGGCGCATGGCCTGGCGCAGGGCGGCAATTCGGGAGGGGATGGGGGTGCTCATTCGTTCATGTTAGTCCATCCCGGATGGGCCTCGCCGCGCCATTTCGAAGGGGTCAGATGAATCTGTCGAAGGAATTTCTCCCGGACGGCTCGCGGCAAAGACCAACTGCCGCTAAAATGCCGATTTCCAGCACGGCTGCATCCCATGACCCCCCTGATTTTCGTCACCGGCGGTGTGGTGTCCTCTCTCGGAAAGGGCATCGCCGCGGCGTCGCTGGCTTCCATTCTGGAAGCGCGTGGCCTCTCGGTCACCATGATGAAGCTCGACCCGTACATCAACGTGGACCCGGGCACGATGAGTCCTTTCCAGCACGGCGAGGTCTACGTGACCGACGACGGCGCGGAGACCGACCTGGACCTGGGCCACTACGAGCGCTTCGTCCACACCCGCCTGACCGGCAAGAACTCCATCACCACCGGCAAGATCTACGAATCGGTCATCCGCAAGGAGCGCCGTGGTGACTACCTCGGTGCGACCGTGCAGGTCATCCCGCACATCACCGACGAGATCAAGCACTGCATCCACGAGGCCACCCGTGGCTTTGACGTGGCGCTGGTCGAAATCGGCGGCACGGTGGGCGACATCGAATCGCTGCCGTTCCTGGAGGCCATCCGCCAGCTGCGCATAGAGCATGGCCCGGAGAAGTGCCTGTTCATGCACCTCACCCTGGTGCCGTACATCAAGGCTGCCGGCGAGATCAAAACCAAACCGACGCAGCATTCGGTCAAGGAGCTGCGCTCGATCGGTATTCAGCCGGACATCCTGCTGTGCCGTTGCGAGCAGCCGCTGCCCGATGGCGAGCGTCGCAAGATCGCCCTGTTCACCAACGTGCCCGAGAACGCCGTCATCAGCGCGGCCGACGTGGACATCATCTACAAGCAGCCCCTGTGGCTGCACAAGCAGGGCCTCGATGACATCGTGGTCAAGCGCATGGGTCTCGACGCCGGCCCGGCCGACCTGTCGGCCTGGCAGCGCACGGTCGATGCCGTGGAAAACCCGAAGGACGAGGTCAACGTCGCCATCGTCGGCAAGTACGTCGAACACAAGGACGCGTACAAGTCCCTGGGCGAGGCGCTGCGTCATGGCGGCATCAAGCAGCTGACCCGCGTCAACCTCAAGTGGATCGACTCCGAGCAGGTGGAAGCCGAAGGCGCCGCCAAGGTGCTGGGCGGCGTCGACGCCGTGCTGGTGCCGGGTGGCTTCGGCAAGCGCGGCTTCGAAGGCAAGGTCATGGCGGCCAAGTACGCCCGTGAGCATGGCGTGCCGTATTTCGGCATCTGCTATGGCATGCACGCTGCCGTCGTCGATTTCGCCCGCCACGTTGCGGGGCTGACCGACGCCGATTCCAGCGAGAATGATCGCAATACCGCCAATCCCGTGATCGCGCT
The DNA here is from genome assembly GCF_004322705.1 of Dyella terrae. Taxonomy (NCBI): domain Bacteria; kingdom Pseudomonadati; phylum Pseudomonadota; class Gammaproteobacteria; order Lysobacterales; family Rhodanobacteraceae; genus Dyella; species Dyella terrae. Next base: position 518,856 of record NZ_SIZZ01000001.1, read on the forward strand.
CATCACCGAGTGGACCACGGCGACGGGTGAAACCGAGCAGCGCACCGAGCGCTCGGACCTGGGCGGCACCATGCGCCTGGGCGCGCAGGAATGCCGTCTCAAGGCCGGCACGCTGGCGCGCGACATGTACGGTCAGGACGTGGTGCGCGAGCGCCATCGCCATCGTTACGAGTTCAACAACCGCTATCGCCAGTCCTTCGAGGACCTCGGCATGGTGATCTCGGGCAAGTCGATGGACGACCTGCTGGTCGAAATCGTCGAGTACTCGCAGCAGAAGCATCCGTGGTTCCTGGCCTGCCAGGCGCATCCGGAATTCACCTCGACCCCGCGTGACGGCCATCCGCTGTTCATTGGCTTCGTGCGCGCCGCGCGCGAGTTCAAGACGGTGCGCGAGGGCGAGCGCCTGGCCAAGGAGTCGGTGGCATGAAGCTTTGTGGATTCGACGTCGGCCTGGACCAGCCGCTGTTCCTGATCGCCGGCCCTTGCGTGGTGGAGTCGGAGCAGCTGCAGATCGACACGGCCGGCACGCTCAAGGAAATCACCGGCCGGCTCGGTATCAACTTCATCTTCAAATCGAGCTTCGACAAGGCCAACCGTTCCTCGGGCAACAGCTTCCGCGGCCCGGGCATGGAAGAAGGTCTGCGCATCCTCGGTGAAGTGAAGCGCCAGCTCGGCGTGCCGGTACTGACCGACGTGCACGAATACACCCCGTTCGCCGAAGTGGCGTCGGTGGTGGACGTGCTGCAGACGCCGGCTTTCCTGTGCCGCCAGACCGATTTCATCCAGGCTGTCGCTCGCGCGGGCAAGCCGGTGAACATCAAGAAGGGCCAGTTCCTGGCGCCGTGGGACATGAAGCACGTGGTCGCCAAGGCCAAGGACGTCGGCAACGACGACATCCTGGTCTGCGAACGTGGTGCGAGTTTTGGCTACAACAACCTGGTCTCCGACATGCGCTCGCTGAGCGTCATGCGCGAAACCGGGTGCCCGGTGGTGTTCGACGCCACCCACTCGGTGCAGTTGCCGGGTGGCCAGGGCGCGAGCTCGGGCGGCCAGCGCGAATTCGTGCCGGTGCTGGCGCGCGCGGCGATTGCCGTGGGCGTCGCCGGTCTCTTCGCCGAAACCCATCCGAATCCGGAAAAGGCCTTGAGCGATGGCCCGAATGCGTGGCCGTTGGGCAAGATGGAAGCCCTGCTGGAGACGCTGATGGAGCTGGACGCCGTCACCAAGCGTCACGCCTTCCTCGAAGCTACCGTGTAATGCCGGGGCGCCGGTGCCGGCGCTCCCGTTTGTCGTCTTTCGTTTCGACCTCTTTACGACAGGATCTGCATGAGCACTGACATCACCCGCATCCACGCCCGTGAAATCCTCGACTCGCGTGGCAATCCCACGCTTGAAGCCGAGGTCACGCTGTCCAATGGCGGCTTCGGTCGTGCGGCCGTGCCCAGTGGCGCGTCCACCGGTACCCGCGAAGCCGTGGAGCTGCGCGACGGTGACAAGTCCCGATACCTGGGCAAGGGCGTGACCAAGGCGGTCGGCAACGTCAATGGCGAAATCGCCAACGCGCTGAAGGGCTTCGATGCGGCTGACCAGAAGGGTCTGGATGCGAAGCTGATCGCCCTCGACGGCACCCCGAACAAGGGGCGCCTGGGTGCGAACGCTCTGCTCGGTGTTTCCATGGCCGCTGCCCACGCCGTGGCCGCTTCGCGCGGTGAGCCGCTGTGGAAGTACTTGTCGCACGGCAAGCCGGGCACGCTGCCGGTGCCGATGATGAACATCATCAACGGCGGTGCGCATGCCGACAACAACGTCGACGTGCAGGAATTCATGGTGCTGCCGGTCGGCATGCCGAGCTTCGCCGAGGCGCTGCGCGCCGGCACCGAAATCTTCCACGCGCTCAAGAGCGTGCTGAAGGGCAAGGGCCTGAACACGGCGGTGGGTGACGAAGGTGGCTTTGCCCCGAACCTGCGTTCCAACGTCGAAGCACTCGACACGATCCTCGAAGCCGTCAACACGACCGGCTACAAGATCGGCAGCGACATCCTGCTCGGCCTCGACGTGGCCAGCTCGGAGTTCTTCAAGGACGGCAAGTACGACCTGGAAGGCGAAGGCAAGATCTACACGCCGGCCCAGTTCGTCGATCTGCTGGCCGACTGGAGCCGCCAGTACCCGATCGTCACCATCGAAGACGGCATGGCCGAAGGCGACTGGGACGGCTGGAAGCTGCTGACCGACGCCATCGGCAAGAAGGTGCAGTTGGTGGGCGACGACCTGTTTGTCACCAATCCGGCGATCTTCCGCGAGGGCATCGAGAAGCACATCGCCAACGCGATCCTGATCAAGGTGAACCAGATCGGCACGCTGTCGGAAACGCTGGAAGCCATCGCCATGGCCGACGCCGCCAAGTACGCGGCCATCGTGTCGCACCGTTCGGGCGAAACCGAAGACACCACCATTTCGGACATTGCCGTCGCAACCACGGCCACGCAGATCAAGACCGGCTCGCTGTGCCGCACCGATCGCGTTGCCAAGTACAACCAGCTGTTGCGCATCGAGGAGCAGCTTGGCTCGGCCGCGCGCTACGCCGGTCGCCATGCCTTCCCGAACCTGAGCAGCCTTCCGGGCTAAGCGGGAGACGGACGAGCCATGCTGCGCTGGATTGCTCTGGTGTTGTTGCTCGTGCTGATCGGTCTGCAGGTGAAACTGTGGACCGGCAACGGCGGCGTGCGCGAAGTGGAATCGCTTCGCGCTTCCGTCAAGAAGCAGGCGGACGATAACGCCCGGTTGCTCCAGCGCAACCAGGCGCTTGGCGCTGACGTGGATGACCTCAAGCACGGCGAACAGGCAGTCGAAGCGCGTGCGCGTGCGGAGCTGGGCCTGGTCAAGCCGGGCGAAACCTTCTACCAGGTCGTGGAAAAGCCGGGCGCGGCCAGCAGCGTCGCGCCGCCGCCACCCTCAACCCCCAGCAACGGGCCATAAGCATGAGCGGTCTGTGGTGTGTCGTGCCGGCAGCCGGTCGTGGCGCCCGGGTAGGGGGAGACATCCCTAAGCAATACCTGCCGTTGGCGGGGCGCCCGCTGATACTGCACACCCTGGATCGGCTCGGGTCGCATCCGGGGATCGCCGGGCTGATGGTGGTGCTGGGGGCCAATGACGGGCTGTGGCCGGGCCTGACCGAACTTCACGGTAAACCCGTACATACCGTCCTGGGTGGTGCCGAGCGTTGCGATTCGGTCCTGGCGGGATTGCGTGGCTTGCCTGCCGATGTCGCCGGGCATGATTTCGTGCTGGTGCACGACGCCGCGCGCCCCTGCGTGCGCAAGGCTGATATCGCCAGGCTGATTGCCCAGGGCGCAGCCGCCGGCGGCGGCCTGCTGGGCGCGCCGTTGCGCGATACGCTCAAGCGGGCAAACGCCGATGGTCGCAGTGAAGTCACGGAACCGCGCGATCATCGCTGGCGCGCGTTCACGCCTCAGATGTTCCGCCGTGCCGAACTCGAGCGGGCGCTGCAGTCGGCGGCGACCCAGGGAGTGGTGGTCAGCGACGAGGCGATGGCGATGGAAAAATCGGGGTTTTCGCCATTTCTTGTCGAGGGGGCGGAAGACAATATCAAGGTAACGACGCCGGCCGATTTTGCGCTGGCTGAATTCCTGCTGGAAAAGACGCTTTAAGGGGAAGGGATTGTGATGATGCGCATCGGCCAGGGTTTCGATGTCCACGCGTTTGGCGAGGGTGGCCACGTCATGCTGGGCGGCGTGCGCATTCCGCATGATCGCGGCGTGGAAGCCCACTCCGATGGCGACGTCGTCCTGCATGCCCTGTGCGATGCCATCTTTGGCGCGCTGGCGCTGGGCGATATCGGGCGCCATTTTCCGCCGAGCCAGGAGCAGTGGCGCGACGTGGACAGCCGTGTCTTCCTCCGTCATGCCGCCGGCATGATGCGTGATCGTGGTTATGCGATGGGTAATGCCGACGTCACGGTCATCTGCGAGCGCCCGAAGGTAGGCCCGCACGCCCAAGCCATGCGCGAAATCATTGCCCGTGAGCTGGGCTGCGACGTGGAATGCATCAGCGTGAAGGCCACCACGACCGAAAAGCTGGGCTTCACCGGGCGCGGCGAGGGCATTGCAGCCCAGGCCTGCGTCCTGCTGGTTGTCGCATGACCGAGGCCGAAGCCCGCGGCTCCGCTAACCGGTTGCACGAGCAGCTGGAAGCCATCATCGATTTGCTACGCCGGCAGAAGCTGGTGGAGCAGGTGGCCCACGCCCAGCACGGCGTGCATCAGGACATCGTCGACAATCTGTTGCATCGCCAGCATCTGGCGGAGCTTCAGTTGCAGTTGGATGGCCTTCATCCGGCCGACATCGCGTATATCCTGGAGGCCTTGCCGCTAGAGGATCGCCTGTCCGTCTGGCAGCTGGTCCGGTCCGATCGCGACGGCGAGATCCTGCTCGAAGTGTCGGACTCGGTACGCGAAACCCTGATCGCCGACATGGACCAGGGCGAAATCCTCGCCGCCGTCGAGCCGCTCGAAGCTGACGAGCTGGCGGACCTGGTCGAAGACCTCCCTACCGAAGTGCTGCCGGAGCTGATGGCCAGCCTGGACGCGCAGCAGCGCGAGCAGCTGCAGTCGGCACTGTCGTGGAAAGAGGACCAGGTCGGCGCGTTGATGGACTTCGAGATGGTGACCATCCGCGAGGATGTGAGCCTGGAGACGGTGCTGCGATACCTGCGTCGTTTCGACGAGCTGCCTGCGCAGACCGACAAGCTGTTCGTAGTGAACAACGTCAACTTGCTGACCGGTGTTTTGCCGCTGCACTGGCTGCTGGTCAATTCGCCCGAGCGCATGGTGAGCGAAGTGATGGCGCCCGACGTCAACACCTTCCACCCCGGCGACGATGCGTACGACGTGGCACAGGCGTTTGAGCGCTACGATCTGGTGACTGCGCCCGTGGTCGACGACCATGGCCACCTGATCGGACGCATCACCGTGGACGCCATGGTGGACGTGATTCGTGAGGAAGGTGAGAGCGAGGCCTTGAGTCGCGGCGGTCTGCGCGAAGAAGAAGATATCTTCGCCTCCGTGTGGAAGTCGTTCCGCAATCGCTGGGCCTGGCTGGCGATCAATCTCGTGACCGCTTTCGTTGCCTCGCGCGTGATCGGCCTGTTTGAAGGCTCCATTCAGCACCTGGTCGCACTGGCGACCCTGATGCCGATCGTCGCCGGCATCGGCGGCAATTCCGGCAACCAGACCATCACGATGATCGTCCGCGCCATGGCCCTGGACCAGGTCAGCACGGAGAGCGTGCGCCGCCTGTGGCGCAAGGAAATTACGGTATCCCTGGTGAATGGCCTGATCTGGGGCAGCGTGATCGGCGTCGTCGCGTGGATGCTCTACGACAATTTTGCACTCGGCGTGGTGATGACCGCGGCGATGACACTGAATCTGCTGCTCGCTGCCTTTTGCGGCGTCGGCATCCCGATGCTGATGGCGCGAGCCGGTCGCGATCCGGCACTCGGATCGAGCGTATTGATCACCGCCATGACCGACAGCGGTGGCTTCTTTATTTTCCTGGGTCTGGCGACCCTGTTCCTGATGTAAGGATGTCGCCTCGAGCGGCTTCCGGATGATGGCCGTGTCGCGGCCGAAGGATTGACGATGTCCGAGCTTCCCTACGCCTACGGCGCGCCGCCGTTGACCGCGCAGCTGCGCGCCACCCCTGAAGACTTCCAGGTTGAAGAACTCCTTGGCTATGAGGCCGACGGCGAAGGCGAGCACGCCATGCTGTGGGTGGAAAAGCGTGGCGCGAATACCGATTGGGTCGGTCGCGAGCTTGCGAAGTTCGCTGAAGTGTCACCCGTGGGCGTGGGTTTTGCGGGCATGAAGGATCGCCACGCCGTAACGCGCCAGGCGTTCACCGTACAGCTCGCCGGCAAACCCGATCCCGATTGGTCGGTATTTCCTCACGCCGAAGTGAGGGTGCTTGCAGCCACGCGGCACAAGCGCAAGCTCAAGCGCGGTGCGTTGCGCGGCAACCGCTTCGTCATCGTGCTGCGCAATGCGCAGGGCGACCGGGACGCCGTTGAACGCGTACTGCAGCAGATCGCCACGCGCGGTGTGCCCAACTATTTTGGCGAGCAGCGTTTCGGGCGCGAGGGCAGCAATATCGCCCAGGCGCGTGCCATGTTCGGTGGCAAGCGTGTGGACCGTGACAAGCGCAGCTTTCTGCTGTCTGCCGCGCGATCGCACATCTTCAATGCCGTGCTCGCTGAGCGCGTCGAGCGCGATGCGTGGGACAAGCCGCTTGAAGGTGAGATCTGGTCGCTGGCCGGGTCACGTTCGTGGTTCGGACCGGAACCGTTCGATGCCACGCTGGCCGATCGTGTTGCCCGTGGCGATATCCATCCGTCGGGGCCGCTCTGGGGGCAGGGCGATACGCCCGCTCAAGGACCTGCCGCCGAGGTCGAGAACGCGGTGGCGGCGGCCAATCAGGATCTGGCCGACGGGCTGGTTGCCGCGCGAATGGACCAGGAGCGACGTGCACTGCGTCTGCTGCCTACCGATCTGAAATGGCGCTGGTTGGATGAGGATGCGCTGGAGTTGAGCTTCGAACTGCCGGCGGGCGCGTATGCGACGGTGGTGGTGCGGGAGCTGGCGGTGGTTTGAGGGAGCGTGTCGGCGACTCGACGTAGTCATGTCGCCACCTCCCAGGGTCGTCATTCCCGCGAAAGCGGGAATCCAATGGCGATGAAATGAGTTGTGACTCACGGTGCCAAAGCTGAGCAAAGGCCGGCGAGTTATTCGCCAGGGGCGAGAACCCCATGTGGTCGCCCCTGGATTCCCGCTTTCGCGGGAATGACGACCAGACAAGGGGACGTGATGGCCTCGCCTCGTCTCACTTTCACCCCTTCAACAACACCACCACCGCCCCCGTCCCACCCTGCATCGGCCGCGCCGATGCAAATGCAATCACATCATCGCGTCGCCTGAGCAGGCGATCGGTCAGCGCCTTCAGCACCGGCCCCGCCGCCTTCGACCGCAGCCCCTTCCCGTGCACGATGCGCACGCAGCGAATCCCGTTGTGCCGGGCCTCGGCCAGGAAGTCCGCGATCGTCGCCGTGGCGGCGGCCGCATTCATCTGATGCAGGTCGATATCGTCCTGCACGCTGAACTGACCGCGTTTGAGCTGGCGGAGCAGCTTCGGCGGATAACCGTCGCGCAAATAGCTCAGTTCCTCGCCGACTTCCATGAGGCCCGGGTCGAACGCCATGTCCAGCAACTCGGCGGGGACAGCGGCTTCGTCAGCTTCGAGCATGTGGGCCCGTGGTTCGGGCTTTGGCGCTTCCGGTGGCGCGGCCACCTCGTCAAGGCGACGAATCTCGCCGATCGACTCGCGAAACAAGCGGGTGTCGTCGTCGGAGACAGGGTTGGGAGGCCGTCGCTTCATGTCGCGGGATGCCGGAGACGCCGTAGGTAATCCTTGTAAGTCTATGCGGGTGGCCGCCTAAATCCCAAGGCGCATTCCGAGGGGTGAAAAGAATGGGATGAGCCTGCCAAAGCGACGTCCTGTCAGCATGAAACCCGGGCCTCGCTCGGGTAGACTTCAGGGTCTATGGTGAATGCCGACAGTTTGGGGCGGCATTCCTACAAATTCAGATGGATAGCGATGCGAGTACTCGTTAGTAATGACGACGGTGTGGATGCCCCGGGCATCCGCGTCCTGGCTGAGCGACTGGCTGCGGCCGGGCATGAAGTGACCGTCGTGGCGCCGGATCGGGACCGATCGGGCGCCAGCAACTCCCTGACGCTGGATGCGCCTATTCGTGCGCTGCGAATGGACAACGGCTACTACCGCGTTGCCGGGACGCCCACGGACTGCGTCCATCTGGCCCTGGCTGGCATGCTCGATTTCGAGCCGGACATCGTGGTTTCGGGCATCAACAATTCCGCCAACCTGGGCGATGACGTCATTTACTCCGGCACGGTGTCGGCGGCGATGGAAGGTCGCTTCCTGGGATTGCCGGCCATTGCCGTGTCCCTGGTCAGCCAGGATCACAAGGGCGAACACTACGAGTCCGCCGCCAAGTCCGTCCTGCGGGTGATGGAACGCCTGGTGGTCGATCCGCTGCCCGCCGATACCATTCTCAACGTCAATGTGCCGGACCGTCCCTGGGACGAGATCCATGGCTACGAAGTCACCCGCCTGGGCAAGCGCCACCGCTCCAAGTCCTGCATCAAGCAGACCGACCCGCGCGGCAAGACCATCTGGTGGATCGGCCCTGCCGGCGACGTCGATGATGCCGGCCCTGGCACGGACTTCAACGCCATCCATCGCGGCTACGTGTCCATTACGCCCATTCATACCGACCTGACCCGCTACCAGGCGCTGGAGAAAGTCAGTACCTGGGTGCAGGGCCTGACCGATGCGATGGTCGATGCCGACGACAAGGCCGCGTGAGGTGAACGTGCATCCACTTCCGCCATCAGCATTGCGAGGGGAGGGGATGACCTCCCAGCGTGCGCGCGACCGCCTGGCTTCCAAGCTCAAGGAAGAGGGCATTCGCGACCAGCGCGTCATTGATGTCATTCGCAACCTGCCACGCCACCATTTCATCGACCAGGCGCTCCATTCGCGCGCCTACGAAAACACCGCGCTGCCGATCGGTCACGGCCAGACCATTTCCCAGCCGTGGGTGGTGGCGCGCATGACCGAGGCGCTGCTCGAATTCGGCATGCCGCAGAAGGTGCTGGAAGTCGGTACCGGCTCGGGCTATCAGGCGGTCGTGTTGGCGTCGCTGGTGCCTCAGTTGTTCACGGTTGAACGCATTGAGGAACTGCTCCGGCAGGCGCGCCGCCGCTTCCGCCAGCTGGGCCTCAACAACATCCGCTCCCGTCACGATGACGGCAAGCTGGGTTGGCCGGATGAGGCCCCCTTCGACGCCATCATTCTGACCGCTGCCGGTGACGCCATTCCGACGCAGCTGCTCGATCAGCTGAGCCCCACGGGCGTGCTGGTGGCGCCGGTGGGTTCGCCCAGCAGCCAGATGCTGATTCGACTGCGCGGCGACGGGCAAGGCGACTTCATACAGGAAGAACTGGGCGCGGTAAGTTTCGTGCCGCTGCTCGGCGGCATCGGTTGATGCGCTCCACGAAAGGAAATCCCTGATGCGTTTGTTTGGAGCGCTCTATGCGCGTGCCCTTAACTGGGCGCGCCATCCCAAGGCGGTCTTTTACCTCTGCGGCCTGAGCTTCGTGGAAGCCTTCATCTTCCCGATCATGCCGGAGGTGATGCTGGCGCCGATGATGCTGGGCAAGCGTCACAAGGCCTTTTTCTACGCCAACATCAGCTTGCTGTTCTCACTGCTCGGCTCGCTGGTCGGCTATGCGCTGGGCCACTGGGCCTTCCAGGCGCTGCATCCGGTGCTCGATGCCCTGCATTTGCTGGCGCCGATCGAACAGGGCGTGGAGAACCTGCGCACCCAGATGAACCAGCATTGGCTTGGGTTGCTGCTGGTGCTGGCGCTGGCCGCGCTGCAGCCGGTCGTGCCGATGAAGTTCGTGACCTGGGCGTCGGGCATCGTCGGCGTGCCGATTATCCCGTTCCTGGTCTGCATGGCCGTGGGCCGCGGCAAACGCGTGTGGCTGCTGGCCCTGCTGATCCGCATCTTTGGCGAACGTGCCGAACGCATCCTGCACAAGCACATCGAATGGATCGGCTGGGCGGCGGTGGTGATCCTTGCCGGGCTGGCTGTCTGGTGGCTGTGGCTGAAGTAATCACGAAGGGCTGACCGCTGGCTGCATGAAAATGCGCGGTCACCCCGTTATGCTCACCGCCATGAAAGGATTTCTCCGCTACCTCGCACCTGCCGCCATCGCGCTTACGCTGGCGGCATGCGTGACGCCGCCACCGCAGCGCTCGGTCATCGTTGAACGTGCCCCGTCGCGAGGCACGAGCACGGCGCCGACGCCTGCGCCGCGCGCATCCGCGCCGGGCGGTACCTACCGGGTGGTCCAGGGCGATACCCTTTATTCGATCGCTTTCCGCAATGGCGTGGACTTCCGAGATCTGGCGACCTGGAACAACATTGCCGCGCCGTACACCATCTGGCCGGGGCAGACGCTGAAGCTGTCCGCCAATGGTGGCGCCCGACCGCCGGCCCATACCGTGGCAGCCGCGCCCGTGGCGCACCCTGCGACATCCTCGACGGCGCCGGCCCATGCCGTAACGCCTGCTCCGACGCCGTCGCCCGGCTTCCAGAGTGTCGAGTCGTCGCCACAAGCCACCGCCACGACGGCCCAGCCGGCGCCGCAGCCGGCCACGCCGCCTGCGACCGCCGTTGCCAGCACCACGTCGGTGGTGCCGGTGGCCGGCGTGCCTGCCAGCGCGCATTCCGCGCCACCGCCGCCGGCTCCGCCCGCAGCGGTTCCCGCCGGTGCCAGTCGCTCAAGCGGTGGCGTCAACTGGCGCTGGCCAGCCGATGGCACGATCGGCAAACGTTTCCAGAGTGGCGATGCCATTCCCGGCATCGAGATTCTCGGCAAGACGGGTGATCCCGTCCGTGCTGCCGCCGATGGCGTGGTGGTGTACAGCGGCAATGGCCTGGTGGGCTACGGCGAGCTGATCATCATCAAGCACAACGACAGCTTCCTGTCGGCCTACGGGCACAACAGCAAGCGCCTGGTGAAAGAAGGTCAGCGAGTCAGTGCTGGCCAGCAGATTGCGGAAATGGGTGCGACCAGCGCACCGCGGGAGGAACTGCAGTTCCAGATCCGCAAGGACGGCAATCCCGTCGACCCGATGAGTTATCTGCCACCGCGCTGATGCGGTGGCGAGGGCGAGCGGGACACCCAATCACCTCGCGGCGGCGCCTCTAGGCGGGAAGGATGAACGCCGCGACGACGCGGCGGCTTTCGCCGGCCAGCAGGTCGTAGGTGCGTGCAGCGGCAGCGTTGTCCATCACTTCGACGCCGACACCCTTCTTGAGAAAGCCAGCGAGGAACGCCGCGGCAGGGAAGACCTGTCGATCGCCCGTACCCAGGATGACCACCTCGGGCTTGAGCTCAAGAATCGTGGACACATGCTCAGCGTCCAGCTGGCTCGCATGCGAAACCGGCCAGTCTTCCAGTACGCGAGCGGGCGATACCACCAGACTGCGGCTGTAGTCGCGGTCCACCACGGTGATGCTGTTCGGGCCTACGCGGCGGACGTACAGGTATTCGCCGGGGCGGTCGAGGGACAGGTCCATGCGCGTGGATCAGCGGGGCAGGGCGAGCTTCGGCTCGTCTTCGTTGCGGCGGAACAGAACGACGATATGACCGATCTGCTGGACGTTTTCGGCCGACGTGCCGTTGGCGAGGAAATCGATCTGCTCCTGACGCTCATCCTTGTCGCCGCCGGAAAGCTTGATCTTTACCAGCTCGTGGTGGGACAGCGCCAGGTCCAGTTCCTTGAGCACGGCGTCGGTCGCGCCCTTGTTACCCAGCAGGATGACCGGCTTGAGGTCATGCGCCAGGCTGCGCAGATAGCGGCGTTGTGAAGGGGAGATGGCCATGCGTTCAGTCTCAGATTCGCGGGAGCAGGACCGTAAAGGTTATCATGGCCCCATCCCTCCCCCTATCTGTGGCCGTTGCCGACCATGTCTCGCAGCAAAAGCAGTTCCCGCTGGCTGCGGGAGCATTTCGATGATGTTTATGTGAAGAAGGCCCAGTCCGAGGGGATGCGTTCGCGCGCCGCCTTCAAGCTGGAGGAACTGATCGACCGCGACAAGCTGCTCAAGCCGGGCATGCGCGTGGTTGACCTGGGTGCCGCCCCGGGCGGCTGGTCCCAGCTGGTCCGCCAGCGCATGGGAGACAACGGCACCATCATCGCCATGGATATCCTGCCCATGCAGGGTATTGGCGGCGTGAGCTTCCTGCAGGGCGATTTCCGTGAAGAAAGCGTCTTGCGCGAGCTGGAGGCCCTCCTGGAGGGCCAAAAGGTCGATCTTGTGCTCTCCGACATGGCCCCCAATATGAGTGGTGTCGCCCTGGCCGATCAGATCCGCGCAATGGACCTGGCCGAGCTGGCACTCGATTTCAGCCGTCAATGGCTGAAACCCGGGGGAGCCTTCCTGATCAAGTTGTTCCAGGGGGTGGGATTCGACGATTACCTTCGTAGCTTGCGCGCGGACTTTTCGCGCGTAACTATGCGTAAACCAAAGGCCTCACGCGCACGTTCGAGTGAGGTATATGCACTGGCCACGGGAAAGAAGGCCAGTGGCGGTCAACCGGGCGAGAACCGTGCATGAACGAAATGGCTAAAAACCTGCTGCTCTGGCTGATTATCGCGGTCGTGCTGCTGACGATTTTTCAGAGCTTCAATCCGCACAGCGCGTCGTCGTCCGACCTTGCTTACAGCAGCTTTGTGCAGAACGTGGACAACGGCAACGTGTCCACGGCGATGATCAGTGCGGATCAACCTGCTGCGATCACCGGCAAACTGAAGGACGGCAGCGCTTTCCGTACCGTCGCCCCCGTGTTGGGCTTCTCCACCAACCAGGTGGTCAAGCAGATGCAGGACAAGGGCGTGGAAGTGCGCCAGGAGCCTTCCAATAACGGCTTCTCGCTGCTTGGTCTCCTCCTCAACTGGTTGCCGATCATCCTGATCGTCGGCGTGTTCATCTGGTTCATGCGCCAGATGCAGGCCGGTGCGGGCGGTCGCGGCGCCATGAGCTTCGGTCGCTCGCGCGCCAAGCTGCAGGGCGAGGACCAGATCAAGGTGAATTTCAGCGACGTCGCCGGCTGCGACGAAGCCAAGGAAGAAGTGGGCGAGCTGGTCGAATTCCTGCGCGACCCGGGCAAGTTCCAGAAGCTCGGCGGCAAGATTCCGCGCGGCGTGCTGATGGTGGGGCCCCCGGGTACCGGTAAGACGCTGTTGGCCAAGGCCATCGCGGGTGAAGCCAAAGTGCCGTTCTTCTCGATCTCCGGTTCGGACTTCGTTGAAATGTTCGTGGGTGTCGGCGCCAGTCGTGTGCGCGACATGTTCGAGCAGGCCAAGAAGCACGCGCCGTGCATCATCTTCATCGACGAAATCGACGCCGTCGGTCGCCATCGCGGCGCCGGCCTGGGTGGCGGTCACGACGAGCGCGAACAGACCCTCAATCAGTTGCTGGTGGAGATGGACGGTTTCGAGGGCACCGAGGGTGTCATCGTCATCGCCGCCACCAACCGTCCCGACGTGCTCGATCCCGCGCTGCTGCGCCCGGGTCGTTTCGACCGCCAGGTGGTGGTCGGCCTGCCGGACGTGAAGGGTCGCGAACAGATCCTCAAGGTGCACCTGCGCAAGGTGCCGACCGGGTCGGACGTGGATCCGATGACGATTGCGCGCGGTACCCCGGGTTTCTCGGGCGCTGACCTGGCCAATCTCGTCAATGAGGCTGCGCTGTTCGCTGCTCGCGAGAATGCGCGCGATGTGCGCATGAGCCACCTGGACAAGGCGCGCGACAAGATCCTGATGGGCACCGAGCGTCGCTCGATGGCCATGAGCGAGGACGAGAAGAAGCTGACCGCGTACCACGAAGCGGGCCACGCCATTGTCGGTCGCCTCGTGCCTGAGCACGATCCGGTCTACAAGGTCACGATCATTCCGCGCGGCCGCGCACTGGGCGTGACGATGTACCTGCCGGAAGGCGACAAGTACAGCATGAATCGCGTGGCGATCGAGTCGCAGCTGTGCTCGCTCTACGGCGGTCGTGTTGCGGAAGCGATCATCTTTGGTGAGGACAAGGTCACCACCGGCGCCTCGAACGATATCGAGCGCGCCACGCGCATGGCGCGCAATATGGCCACGAAGTGGGGCCTGTCCGATACGCTCGGTCCGATGACGTACGGCGAGGAAGAGGACGAGGTGTTCCTTGGTCGCGCCGTCACTCAGCACAAGAACGTTTCTGACGAGACCGCACGCAAGATCGATGAAGAAGTCCGCGCCATTCTCAATCGCGCTTACGCGCGCACGGAGAAGCTGCTGACCGAGAACATCGACAAGTTGCACGTGATGGCAGAAGCGCTGCTGCAGTACGAAACCATCGATGCGCACCAGATCGACGAAATCATGTCGGGTCGCATTCCGGGGCCGCCGGCTGACTGGAGCAAGACCGCCTCACCGGGTCCCACGCCGCCGCCTCCGCCACCGCGCAGCGACACGGGAAAGGTGGGTGATCCTGCGGTGCAGAGTCGCCAGACGCATTCCTGACGGCGAGTAAAGCAAAGTTGCAGAAGAGGGCGGCCATCAGGTCGCCCTCTTTTTTTGCGTGCACGCATGGGGTTGCGCACGGCAGTGCAAAAAAGTGAAACAAAAGTGCGTCAAACCCCTAGGCGAAGGTGTCGTGGGGTGGCTACAATGCGCGTCCGCTGAGGCGGGTCGTCCTCATCCGAGATGAACACTTTCACCTCCGATGAAAAAATTCTTCAAAAAGTATTGACGACAACGCCTCGAACCTGAATAATTCCGCTTCTCGCTTCGGCGCTTTACACTTCGGTGTTAAGGCGACAAGGCAAACGTTTTACAGCGCGCCCGTAGCTCAGTTGGATAGAGTACCAGGCTACGAACTTGGTGGTCGGGAGTTCGAATCTCTCCGGGCGCGCCATTTTAAGCAGGGCATGATGTTCGCATCATGATTGCGCCGCAGGGCAGAACATCGTCATGCGGAACCGGACGAAAGATGTGTTCGGTGTGCTTCGATACGGATTGACTGGGCGAAGCCGCACCCGTAGCATTTCAAAGCTTCGACGTCGCGAAAGCGATCGAGGGTTCGAAATCGGGGTATAGCTCAGCCTGGTAGAGCGCCAGCTTTGGGAGCTGGAAGTCGTGGGTTCGAATCCCTCTGCCCCGACCAAGCAAGTGCGATGCACATTGTGCAAAGCGCCTGTAGCTCAACCGGATAGAGCATCGGCCTTCTAAGCCGACGGTTGCAGGTTCGATTCCTGTCGGGCGCGCCAACACAATACAAAGTTATGGTGGGCGTAGCTCAGTTGGTTAGAGTACCGGATTGTGATTCCGGTTGTCGTGGGTTCGAATCCCATCGCTCACCCCAAATTTAAAGTTTTACGGGCCGTTAGCTCAGTTGGTAGAGCAGTTGACTCTTAATCAATTGGTCGTAAGTTCGAATCTTACACGGCCCACCAACTGGAAAGGCGCTTAGCGAAAGCTAAGCGCCTTTTTCTTTGGCCTCGCGCAAATGGACGGCCAATCGCATGCTGATGCGTCATGCTTTCTCCCGACATGACTTGCTGCATTTGCGAATTAATCCGACTGACGCTACTGATGGCGCGCGCTGGTCTGCTGCACGTAGGGTATGGATATCAACGAGCATCTCCGGCGCGCATCCATCCCTGCTGACGGAGCCACCAGGTTGACTTCGCACGACCGCGACGGAATACCCGAATCCACGGATGGCGATGCCGGCAAGTCGATGCCGGACGACGCGTGGATAAGTCTTTTGAACGAAGGCGCTTCGACTGCAAGTGTCGAACTTGCAGCGAAAGGCTTGTTCGGACTGTCGATCATCATCCTTGTCACCCAACTCTGGACCTTGTTCACGCGCTCGACGTATCGCAGTTTCGCGGCCATGGCCGATCAGTGGGTCGTCGCTGGTGGCGTCCTTTGGTGCTGCATGGCAGTGCTGATCTGTGCCGCCATATGGCCAAGGAACGGACTGATGTGGTCGAAGCAACAGCGACTGGGCTGGACCCTATCCATCACGTCGGCCGCGCTCATGGTGTCCATCAAGTTCTTCATGTTCGAAGTAGGCAAATTGCGCCATAACGTCGAGATGGAGGATTTTTTTCGCGCGTCCGGATATCCGGCCTGGTTTCACTACGCGATAGTCGCCTTGGAAATCGCTGGCTCACTGGTGGTGTTGCTTGCTGGACTGAAAGGCCGCGTGACTGCGTCGCTGATGCTGTTGGGCATCATGGTCGGCGCAATCCTCACGCACGTCCACAATGGCGATCCGTGGTCCGATGCCTACGATGCCCTGTTCCAGGCGGCGTATCTGGCGGTGTTGCTCGTCCTGTGTCTTATCGCTCGAAACCAGGCGACCTTAAGGCGTCTGTGAGTCGATGATCCGGAATGTCGGCGTCGCATGCGGACGATTCACTGAATCGCAGGCATGAAAAAGGCCCCTTATAGGGGCCTCAATCAGTGGTACCGGTGATAGGACTCGAACCTACACTCTGTCGCCAGAAGCGGATTTTGAGTCCGCCGCGTCTACCATTCCGCCACACCGGCACTGCGAGCGGGGCATTATGCCGGGTTTAGTGAACCGGGTCGAGACCTAGCTGGCGATCCGTGCGCGAATAGCACTGCGGCTGTTCCATGGGCTGGAAGATGGCGCAGTGGGTCATGTTGCCGGAGTAGATGTGCAGGCTCACGGCGACGCTGTCGTCGCTGGGGTTGCGAATGGTGTGGTATTCGTGCGGCGGGATCAGGCTGCCGGCGGAGCCGGGGCCGGCCTGGATCGAGCCAACCGGGGCGAAGCGCCACTGTCCGTCAGCATCGCTGAGGCGTTCGTACTGCACCACTTCCAATGCGCCGCTCCAGACACCTTCCACGCACCACATGCCGCAATGGTCATGGATCGGGGTGCCCTGGCCGGGGCCCCAGGTCATGGCGACGACGCAGTAGCCGTGTTCATCGCTGCGGTACAGCTCGCGGCGGGCGTAGCGGCCCTCGGCAGTCTCGAACACGCAGTCAGGCAAGGTGACTTCCTTGCCGCGAATGAGCTTGCACAGGCTATTGCGCAGGCTGTCGGTGATTTCGGGCGTGGTCGGCTTGCTGACGGCTTCGTCGATGGCGTCGATCAGCTTGCGACAACCGGGGAATTCCAGGGTAAGCATGGCAATCTCGGGAGCGCGACTAACGTCTTGATCTTACCAGACTGTTCATGGTCTGGCAGGAAAGCGCTCATACTTGCGACAGAAAATTCCCGATTGCCCGGCTGTAGTTCTCGATATCGACCAGAAAGGCATCGTGCCCCTGGGGTGAATCCAGCGCCACGAACTCGACCGCGGCGCCGGCTGCCTCCAGGCCCTCGGCGATCTGCTCTTGCTGCTCCAGCGGGAACAGGATGTCGGTGCTGACGCCGATGACCAGGGCCTGCTCCACCTGAATGCGTCGCAACCCTTCGTGAATGCTGCCGCCGCCGTACTCGGAAATATCGAACCAGTCGCTGGCCCTCGACAGATAAAGGTAGCTATTCGGATCAAAGGTGTGCACGAAGCGGCGTGCGTGGCCTTCCAGGTACGATTCAACCTCGAATTCAAAGCCGAAGGGATTGTCGTCGCGCTGTTCGGCTTCCAGGCGGATGCGCGCGAATCGGCCATTCCATTCCATGGCGGAACGGTAGGTGATCACGCCCAGCTTGCGCGCGATGCTCATACCCGTGTCGGGGTAACTGGCGTCGTCGTACAGGCCATCGTTCCATTTCGGATCGAGCCGGATGGCCTCGCGCTGAAGCGAGCGGATAGCGATGGCAAAAGGTTGCGCCTGCGGCGCGGTGTCAACGCTGATATGCGTCCGGACGCTGCCGGGGTGGAGCACCATGTAGGCCAGCGCACTCATGCCGCCCATCGAGCAGCCGACCAGGCAGGCGAGTTGATCGATGCCCAGACCGCTCACGGCCGCATGTGCCGCGTTGGCAACGTCCTCCAGCGCCAGCTCCGGGAAGGTAAGTCGGTAGGGCTGGCCGGTGGCCGGATCGGGCGACGCGGGGCAGGTGGAGCCTTTGTCGCTGCCCAGCGAATTCACGCAGATCACGAACCAACGGGAGGTGTCGATCGCCTTGCCGGGGCCGATCATCGCTTCCCACCAGCCGTGCGACGGATCTTCCGCGTTCGATGCTGCGTGGGCACTCGGTGACAGGCCGGTAAGGATCAGCACGGCGTTGTCGCGCGCTTTGTTCAGGTCGCCCCAGGTTTCGTAGGCGACACGCGCGCCGTGTAGTTCGCCGCCGCGCTTCATCGGGAAGGGCGAAGGTAGTTCGAAGTAACGGCGAGCGTCCTGGCTCATTCAGTGGACCTTGTCGATGATGATCGAAACGGGTGTCTTGCTGTCGACGGCAACCACGCCTGCGTCGCCTTCCAGATCGCCGCTCTGGGCGATGGCCTGGCCGCTGCTGCTGATGCGGGCGCCGACAAAAACGCGCGGCACGGTGGAGAGCTTCAGCTGCGGCGTCATCGCCATGGCATCGGTGAGCGTCACGGTGGCGGGCAGGGCCGTGGCATCCAGGCGGGCAACAGCGAGCGGCATCGGCGGGCCCTGTTCGGCGCGGGCATAGACGAACAGGGTGGCGCCCGGCGCGAGCTTTTCTTTGAGAGCGGGCGAAAGCGTCACGCGTACTTCAAGCGAGGCCCCTGCTGGTGCGGCTTCGGTTTCCGACGGGGCCTTGCCGCCAGCGCGTGCCTCCGCGACGGCGATCTGCTCCTGGACGGCTTTGGCAACGCTGGAGCCCGGGTCGAGCAGGGGCTGCAAGCGGCGCCAAGTGTTGGCGGCGTCGATGTATTGTCCCAGTTGGAAATCGCTGATGCCCAGCAGCCACAGTCCGCGCTGGTTGTCCGGCTCGATCTGAACAGCGCGCTCCAGCAGATCACGGGAGCGACCTTCGATGCGGTGATCGGTGCGGGCGATCGAATCGGCTTCGGCCCACCCGATCATGGCGCCGGTGACGTTCGGGTCGAGCTTGAGGACACGGTCGTAGGCATCGCGTGCCTCGTCCGGCTTCTTCATTTCACTGTAGGTACGGCCGAGCAGCAACCAGCCCTGGATATCGTCGGGTTTCTCGACGAGGTGCTGGCGAAGCTGGGCAACCGCCTCGTCGATCGTCATGGAGGGATTGGCATCCGCCACCTTCACGCCGTCGAGTGCAGCTGGCGTACCGACAGCCAGATACAGGCCGGCCGCCGACAAGGGCACCACGAACGCTACCAGGAGCGCGAGCACGAAAACGCCACGCGAACGTCCCTGCCGGCGTCCTTGTCGAATGAGCGGAAGCAGCAGCAGGGCGAGCGCCACGGCGATCATCACCGCGGCGGCCAGGAAAAAAGCGAGCTTCACCAGTCGTCCCCTTCGTCGTTCGCGGCAGGGCCGGCGTCGTTGCGATTACGTTTGCGGATGGTCGTGACCACCACGGCGGCACCGGCCAGCAAGATCGCCAGCGGTCCAAACCAGAGCAGGAGCGTGCTGCCCTGCACCGGCGGGTCGTACAGCACGAAATCCGAATAGCGGTCGACCAGGTACTGCTTGATCTCCGCGTCTGATTTGCCAGACTGCATCAGCTGGAATACTTCGCGGCGCAGGTCGCGCGCGAGGTCGGCATTGGAGTCGGCGAGGTTCTCGTTCTGGCAGACGAGGCAGCGCAGTTCGCGGGTGAGCTTCTGGAAACGCACCTCTTCGGCGTGATCCTTGAAAGGCAGCGGATCGATGGCCTGCGCGAGCACGACGGTGCTGAGCGCCATCAGCGCCGCCAGCGCAAGCGAACGGAGCAAGGCGCGCATCAGGGCGCCTCCTTCTGCAGCGCGGCGATGGCCGGCTTGAGTTCCTTCTCGATCACGTCCGGCGTCAATGGGCCGATGCGCTTGTAGCGAATCACGCCCTTGGCGTCGACCAGAAAGCTCTCCGGTGCGCCATATACGCCGAAATCAATGGCCGTGCGTCCTTCGTGGTCGGCGATGACCATGGCGTAGGGGTTGCCGTGTCGGTCGAGCCACGCCTTCGCGTCACCCGGCTCGTCCTTGTAGTTGTAGCCGACGATGGGCACGCCGATGCGCTGGCCCTCGGTCATCAGCACAGGGTGTTCTTCGCCGCAGGCAATGCACCAGCTGGCGAAGACGTTGATGAGGTAGGGCTTGCCCAGCATGCTGTCGCGACTGACGGTCTGCGTCGGATCATCAAGGCGCGGCAGCACATAGGCTGGCGCGGCCTTGTTGATCAGCGGCGACGGGACTTCGCGCTGGTCGTGCTGCGTGTTCCACCAGATGCCGAAGCCGAACAGGGCAACCAGCAGAAGGAAACCGAAGAACGGAACCAGTCGACTCATGCACGCGACTCCTGCGAAGTGGCGATCACCGTGGGTGCTGCCTCGGTCTCCGCCGCGCGACGCGTACGAAAGCGTCGATCAGCCGCACTGAAGAACCCACCCAGCATCATGAACAGGCCGCCGGCCCAGATCCAGCGCACGAAGGGCTTGTGGTACAGGCGCAGCGCCCAGGCGCCTTCCGGATTGTTGCGATCCATCGGCTCGCCCAGTGCGACATAGAGGTCACGCGTCACACCCGGGTCGATGGCCGATTCGGTTTGAACCTGGCCGCGCGTATAGGTGCGCTTCTGCGGATGCATCACGGCGATCTCGCGACCCTTTCGCAGCACCGTGACGACGCCCTGGTCGCCGTGCCAGTTCGGACCTTCCGTGACATGGACACCGTCGAAGCGGAAGTCATAGCCACCGATGGTCTGGGTCTGGCCCGGCGCCATGCGCACGTCGCGCTCGACGCTCAGCGATTCGGTGAGCAGCACGCCGGCAAGGAACACGCCCACGCCAAAATGCGCGAGCAGCATGCCGGCCATCTCAGCCGGATAACGGCGTCCGGCGGGCATTTCGCGCCAGCGCTTTAACACGTAAAGCAACGTGCCGAAGCCGCACCACACGGCCGCGGCGGTGCCGGCGATGGCTTTCAGCTCGAAGCTCGTGACAAAGGCGGCCACGATGGCGCACGCCACGGTTGCGATACCCGCGCGGACGGTGACGTTCTTGAGTAGTGATGCATCGCCCTTGGTACCCCAGCGCAAATAGGGGCCATAAGGAAGCAGCAGCACGATCGGAATCATCAACAATGTGAAAAGGAAACCGAAGTAGGGCGGTCCCACCGACACCTTGCCCAGGTGCAGCGCATCGCCAACCAGCGGGAACAGCGTGCCCAGCAACACCATCGCCGCGGCGACGGTGAGCATCAGGTTGCCAATCAGGATGGCCGTTTCGCGCGATACGAGACCGAAGGGTTTGCCACCCCCTACTTTCGGTGCGCGTAAGGCATAAAGCAGCAAAGACCCACCGACGACGACGGCCAGGAAGCAAAGGATGAACAGGCCACGCTTCGGATCCGATGCAAACGCATGCACCGAGGTCAGCACGCCCGAGCGCACCAGGAAGGTGCCCAGCAACGACAGCGAGAACGCGAAGATCGACAGCAGGATGGTCCACGCGCGCAAGGCGCCGCGCTTTTCCGTCACCGCTTGCGCGTGGATCAGCGCCGCACCGACCAGCCACGGCATGAAGCTCGCGTTCTCCACCGGGTCCCAGAACCACCAGCCGCCCCAGCCCAGTTCGGCATACGCCCACCAGCTGCCGGCGACGATGCCGGCCGACAGGAACGCCCATGCGACATTGGTCCAGGGACGCGCCCATCGCACCCAGGCCTGCTCCAGCTCACCCCCAAGCAGCGCGGCGATGGAGAAGGCGAACGCCACCGAGAAGCCCACATAGCCCATGTACAGCACGGGCGGGTGGAAGGTCATGCCCGGATCCTGCAATACCGGATTCAGATCGCCGCCGTCGCCCGGCATCGGAATCAGCCGCTCAAACGGATTGGACGTGAACAGGATGAAGGCGAGAAAGCCGACGGCGACCAGGCCAAGCACGCCGAGCACGCGCGCAACGAACACGTCGGGCAGATTGCGGCTCAGCGCGGCCAGCGCGACGGTCCAGATGTTGAGGATGAAGATCCACAGCAGCAGCGAACCCTCATGGGCGCCCCAGACGGCCGCGAGGCGGTAGTACCAGGGCAACGCAAGATTGGAGTTGTCGGCGACATAGCGCACCGAAAAATCGAACTGCAGAAATGCCCAGCTCAGCACGCCGAACGCCAGCGCGACGAACACCGCCTGTCCCGCTGCAGCCGGACGTGCCACGGCCATCAGCGCGCTGTTGTTGCGCCACGCACCGATCAGTGGCAGCACGCCTTGCGCGAACGCCAGCAGCAGGGCGAGGATGAGGGCGAGCTGGCCGATTTCGGGGTTCATTGCGATTTGTCCTGCGCGGCTTCGTCAACCTGCTTACCTTCGTGCGCCTTGGCCATGGCGTCCTTCAGCTCCTTCGGCATGTAGGTTTCGTCATGCTTGGCGAGCACTTCGGTGGCGATGAAGCGTGCGTTGTCCATGTGGCCCGTGGCGATCACCGACTGGTTGTCGCGGAACAGGTCGGGAAGGATGCCGTTGTACTCAACGGGCATCGTGCCGCTGGCATCCACCACGGTGAAGGTCACTTTCAGCGAATCGGGACTGCGCTGGATGGAACCTGCCTTGACCATGCCGCCGAGACGGAAGGTCTTGTACGCGGTCGCTTCACCCGACTGCACCTGGCTCGGGGTGAAGAGGTAATTCATGTTCTGCTGCAGGGCGAACACAGTGAGGCTGACCGCGACGACGGCCGCGGCGATAACCAGCAACACGATGGTGAGACGACGCTTGCGAGTGGGATTCATGAAAGATGCGTTCCTGCCCGCTCAGGGCGACGTGGAAGTGCGTTGCTGGCGTGCGGCCTGGCGCGCCATGCGGCTGCGCAATTCGCGCAGGTTGCGGCGGCGACGCAGCTGCGGCGCGATGTAGTCGGCGGCGAGCACGATGAAGAACACGGCGTAGGCGGGCCACACATACGCGCCGTAACCGCCCATGGCGAAGAAGCTGCTCATCGCGCAGCCTCCTTCTCGGCAATCTGCCTGACCCAGTCCTTGCCGCTTTCCATGGCCAGCAGATCAGTGCGCACGCGACCGAACAGGCTGGCGATGTAATAAAACTTGGTGGCGGCCATCATCGTGAGCAGCGGCCAGATCATGTTGCCGCTCATCTTGGAAGGGCCGAGGATGCGCACCGTCGAACCCTGGTGCAGCGTGTTCCACCAGTTCACCGAGAAGTGCACGATCGGCACGTTGATGATGCCGATGATGGCGAGGAACGCCGCGGCGCGCGCGCCCTGACGGCGATCTTCAAACGAGTGATACAGCCCGATGACGCCCAGGTAGAGGAACAGCAGCACAAGCTCCGAGGTCAGGCGCGCATCCCAGGTCCACCAGGTGCCCCACATCGGCTTGCCCCAGAGCGAGCCGGTGACCAGCGTGATGAAGGTAAATGCCGCACCGATCGGAGCCGATTCCATGGCCACGATCTCGGCCAGCTTCAGGCGCCATACCAGCGCGATGAACGAAGCCACGGCCATGACGCCATAAATGAAAAGGCTCATCCAGGCGCTGGGTACGTGGATGAAAATGATGCGATAGGCATCACCCTGCTGATAATCGGCCGGCGCCAGGACCAGGCCGCCATAGAGCGCGATGATGCCGGTCAGCAGCGCAAGCGCGATCATCCACGGGCGCAGCACGCCAGCGAAACGGTAGAAGATCGGCGGCGAGCCGAGCTTGTGCATCCAGAGGGGAATCCAGTTGGCCATTCAGGCAAGCCTGTCGATGCGGGACGAACGGCGCGCGCCCGTCTTGATAACGAAGTGGGTGTGGGGCACGCGCGCGCCGGTTGCGCTGCGCGATGCGTGGCTTGGGTGATGCATGGTCGTCAGGACGGTCATGATGTCGTTCTCAAGCGTCCAGGGCGATGCGGAGGGCGGCGGCGCAGGCCAGCGGCGCGAGAACCAGCGCGAGGGCCAGGGCGGCGCCCAGCCAGGCAATGGGCGCAAGCCAGGGCAAACCCTGTTGGGCCGCTGCAACGGCGCCGGCCGCGAAGATCACCACGGGCACGCACAAAGGCAGCAGCATCAGGGCAAGCAGCATACCAGAGCGACGTGTCCCGGCCGTCAGCGCGACCAGGATCGCGCCCAGCAGACTCAGCAGCGGTGTCGCCAGCAGCAGGCTCAGCACGAGTACCGGCATCACTTGGGCGGGAAGGTGCAGCATGCCAGCCAGCAGCGGTGCGACCACGATCAGCGGCAGGGCCGTGGTGATCCAGTGCGCGAGGATTTTCATCGCCAGCAAGGTGGCAAGCGGTTGCGGCGCCAGGACCAGTTGTTCCAGCGAACCATCCTCGATATCGCTGCGGAACATGGCATCCAGCGCGAGCAGCATGGCCAGCAGCACGGTAACCAGCACCACGCCGCCGGCGATGCGCTCGAGCAGCGCGTTCTCAGGCCCCAGTGCGAACGGAAACAGCGTCGCGACGATCAGCGCGTACAGCACCGGCATGGCGATGTCGCCACGCCGGCGCCAGGCCAGGGTGAGATCACGTCGCAGCATGGCGGCGCAGGCACCTGAAAGCGTCGGCCGGCTCATGCGTGCATCCGGATGCGGCGAGGCTCGCCGCCGAGGAAACTCACCGCGCCATGGCTGGTCACCAGCGCGGCACCGCCGGTGGCGGCATGGTCGGCGAGCAGGCGATTGACCAGGTCGATGCCGATCCGGTCCAGATTGGCGTATGGCTCGTCCAGCAACCACAGCGTGGCCGGGGTCAGCAGGAGGCGTGCGAGCGCAACGCGCTTCTTCTGGCCGGCGGAGAGACGGCGGACGGGTTCGTCTTCGTACCCACTCAGGCCAATCCGTGCCAGCACGGTTTCGACATCCATCCCTTCGCGAGTCCCGTACAGACCAGCGGCAACCGCCAGGTTCTCCCGCGCGCTGAGATCGGATTTCAGGCCAAGATGGTGGCCGAGGAAGATCGTGTCGCCCAGATGGTCGTCCCGGCGCCAGGTGGTGCCACGCCAGCGCAGATCGCCTTCGTCCACGTGCAGCAGGCCGGCCAGGATACGCAGCAAGGTGGTCTTGCCGCTGCCGTTATCCCCTTCAACGAGTGCGATTTCACCCGCTTTGAGGGCGAAGTCGATCGGCCCGAACACGGGCTCATCCTGACGATAAAAGGAGAGGCCCCGGGCTTCGATCAGGAAAGGGGGCTGGCTGGCGTGGGCAGTCATTTCTGTGATTGTCCGAAATGCCCGGCGGACTTGTCCATGCGGCCAAGTGCCGCCGACGTTCGCGGGCCCTCAGAGCCAGCGCAGCCGGGCCGGACCGCCTTCGCTTCCGTGAAGGTAAGCCAGCTGTCCGAACCGATGGCCGAGCGCGTCGGCTTCCGGCACATCCAGCCCCGCCACGAGGAGGCTGGATTCGCGCCAACCGTCAGGGCCGATACCCACGCCGGCGAGCACGGGGCGGCCTTCGAGGGCAGCCAGAAGGCTCCGCTGCGCGAGGCGATTGACCTGAAAGGCGCGTGGTCTGGATTGCGGGTTCCATGCGGTGAGGTACACCCAGGGCCGTATCCCGAGCCACCGTGCCAGTGCGGTCGGTACCGGGGCATCAACGCGGAGGCTGGCGCGACGACCGTCCGGCAGTCGCACCTGATAGTCGGTGGCGAGGTAGGCGCGCAGCAGCGCCTCATCCATGCCGCAACTCGGGAAGCGGGGGAAGGGTGGCGCGCAGCGCCGTGACCGCGGCCTCGAGATTGACCGACTCGACATCCGTCGAGCCGCGCAGTAACTGTTCCAGCAACTGGTCCTGCGCGCGGCCGCGATCCATGGCGTAGCGGTAGGGCAGGTGCGTGAACGTCACCATGCGATAGCGCGCCATGAAATGTTCCGGGGCGCGATCGGCCAGTCTTGCGCCCAATTCGCGTTTGGCGAGGTAGTGCGGATCGGCGACCGAGTCGCGCATCTCGATGTAGTTCTCCAGCGCCATGGCCGCGATGGCATTCGCATTGGGCTGGCGAATGCGCTGAAACTCCGCGAACACGTCTGCGGTGTCGTTGGGTGCCTCGGCCAGCAGGCGAGCCAGTACGACGGTGTCTTCAAAGCCACAGTTCATGCCCTGGCCGTGGAAGGGCACGATGGCGTGGGCCGCATCGCCGATCAGCAGGGCGCGTCCGTCGAGGTGCCAGCGATCGAGGTAAAGGGTGGACAGCGTGCCGACCGGATGGCTGCCGTAGTCGCCCCGGAAATCCGGGATTAACGGAAGCAGGTCCGGGAAGTCATCGGCGAAGAAGCGTTCCGCCGCGGCTGCATCCGGCAGTGTGTCGAAACTCGGATGCGCGCCATGGGCCGGAAGGAACATCGTGACGGTGAAGCTGCCTTCGGTATTCGGCAGCGCGATGCACATGTAGCCGCCGCGCGGCCAGATATGCAGGGCATGGGGTTCCAGCGCGAACTGGTCATGGCCGCCGCTGTTTCGGAGCAGATCGGGGGAGAGCCGTTGCGCGGGCGGAATTTCCAGTTCCTTGTATGCGTGCCCGAGCGGCTCCACGCGCTCGCCAAGGTCGGCGTGGCGCATCAAGGCAGCGCGCAACGCCGAGCCCGCACCATCCGCACCGATCACAACCGGCGCATCGATGTCACGTTCGACGCCGTGTTCGTCAGCCAGGCGAATGCGCTGCGCTTCGAAGTCGGCGTTGACCAGTCCGTGCCCGAAATGGAATCGCACACCCGCCGCTTCGGCCGCATCGAGCAGCAGCATGTTCAGCGCCCCACGCGATACCGACCAGATCACCTCGCTGTCGTCGACGCCGTAGCGCTGTAGACCGGAGCGGCCGTCGCGCGTGTGCACCATGCGACCGCGCATCATCACCGCGCGCTGCATCACGTCGTCGGCCAGGCCTGCCGTGCGCAACGCCTGCAATCCACGCTCGGCAAGCGCCAGATTGATCGAGCGTCCGCCCGCGAATCCACTGACGCGCGGATCCGGACGTTTCTCGAAGACTTCAACAGAGAACCCGCGACGAGCCAGTTGCTGGGCCAGCAGGGCGCCGACCAGGCCGCCGCCAATGAGAGTGATCGCCATGAAGTTGATCGTTGCCGGTGAGTGTCAGGGAGGAATGGGTCGTGAAGACCGGTGATCCGCCAAGGTTAGCCGCTTCGACCTGCTGGTGCCCGCCGCAGTGCGGCGTGATCAGAAACTCATGAAATAGCCGCCGTTGACCGGCAGGTTGGCACCCGTGATGTAGCCGGCATCGTCGGACGTCAGGAACCGGACAGCGCGCGCGATATCCGCCGGTGATCCCAGGCGACCCACGGGAATGTCCGCTACGATCTGCTCGCGAATATCAGCCGGCACCGCCGCCACGAGCGCCGTATCGCAGTACCCCGGGGAAACCGTGTTCACGGTGATTCCCTTGCGCGCGGTTTCGCGTGCGAGCGCCATGCCGAAACCGTGCACGCCCGCCTTGGCCGCAGAGTAGTTGGTCTGCCCGAACTGGCCCGTCTGCCCATTGACCGAACTGAGATTGACGATGCGGCCGAAGCCGCGTGCGCTCATGCCGTCGATGACCTGGCGGCAGGTGTTGAACAGGCCGTCGAGGTTCACGCGCATCAGCTCATGCCATTGCTGTGGAGACATCTTGCGCAGGCTGGTGTCACGGGTAATGCCGGCGGCATTGACGAGAATGTCGACGCGGCCATGCGTCGCTTCCACGCGCTGGACCAGTTGCTCGCAACTGTCGAAATCGCTCACATCGGCCGGTTCGAACGTGACGGCGCCCGCGAACTCCGTCATGGCGGCGTGAAAGGCTGCGATTCGCTCGTCGCGCAAAGGCAGGTCGACGGCAACGACGGTCCGACCTGCTTTGGCGAGCTGGCGACAGATTTCGGTGCCCAGGCCACCGATGCCACCGGTCACGATTGCAACGCGCTTTTGCATGGAACACCACCGGACATGCCGCAGGGCAACACATGTTGTATTGCAGCGGTTGAGACATGAAAACGCCCCGGTGGGCAGGCCGACCGGGGCGCGTGAAGAAAAAGCGAACTACTTCTTGGTGTTGCCGCCGCGATTGGCAGGATTGGCCTGGGCGGCAGCATCGACAAGACCGCGCTGCATGTTTTTCCAGGCTTCCATGTTGCGCTCGGTCAGCTCGTTGAGCATCGACCAGGGCGTCTGTCCAAGCAGGCTGTTGAGCTGGGTGCGGAACTGCTGCTGCTGGTCCAGGAACACCTGCAGGCTGCGCTCCAGGTAAGGTCCCATGAAGCCCTGCAGCGAATCACCGTAGAAGCGGATGATCTGGCTGAGCAGCTGCGGGGACAGCATCGGCTGACCCTTCTCCTCGTGTTCGGAGATGATCTGCAACAGCACCGAGCGGGTCAGGTCCTCGCCGCTCTTGGCGTCGCGAACCTCGAAGGTTTCACCATCGAGTACGAGCTGACGGACCTCTTCCAGCGTGATGTAGCTGGAGATCTCCGTGTCGTAAAGGCGACGGTTCGGGTACTTCTTGATGATGCGGATCGTTTGTGCCATGCGGCGGAAACTACCAGAACGTATTGCGCCGCACCAGTTGCCATGGACATATATTTGCTGCACCCGGCGGGTGCAGCATTTTCCGATTCAGGCTTTTCGCATCAATGGCCTACGGCGCCACCGGCCGAGCCGAAGGGCGGCTTGGCGAACCAAAGCAGCGGGATCATCGCAAGAAAAAGCACGGCGCAGAGCCAGAAGACGTCGTTTACGGCCAGGGTGAGGGCCTCCCGGGTGACCAGCTGGTCCATGAGGCCCAGGCCCTTCTGGCCGGCGAACCCGGCGTGACTCAGCCCCTGGACGAACTGCGTCGCCGCCGGGTTGGCCTGGTTCACGCTCTCGGTCAAGACGGCGTGGTGGTATTCGCCCCGGTGCTGCCACAAGGTCACCGTGACCGCTGTGGAGACGCTCGAGCCCATCGTGCGGCAGAAGTTGGCCAGGCCCGACGCGCTGGCGATTTCCTCCGGTGGCAGGCCCGACAGATACACCTGGTTCAACGGAATGAAGAAGCACGCAATGCCCGCGCCCATGATGAAGCGCGGCAACACCAGGGTATTGAACGATGCGGAGCTGTCGAAGCTGGCGAACCAGAACGACGTGCCGGCGAAGATCAGGAAGGCCACTGTCACCACCGCGCGCAAGTCAAGGCGGTTGATGTTGGCGCCAATCACCGGCGCCATCAGGAAGGCCAGTACGCCCACCGGCGCCGTCGCCAGGCCGGCCCAGGTCGCCGTGTAGCCCAGTGTCGTTTGCAGCCAGAGCGGAAACACGACATTGATGCCGAAGAACGCCATCATGCCCAGCGACAGCGCGGTCACGCCCACGGTGAAGTTGCGCTGCTTGAAGAGCTTCAGGTCGACCACCGGATGCTTGGCATGCAGTTCCCAGACGATCAGGAAGGTAATGCAAAGGAGGGCGGTGATGCCCAGCACGGTGATCATCGGCGACGCGAACCAGTCGTGGTCGTTGCCGTTGTCGAGCATGAACTGGAGCGCACCCACGCCCACGACCAGCAGGATCAGGCCGATCATGTCGATCGGCGTCTGGTAGGTCTTGGTTTCGCGTTTGTGCAGCAGTGCCCAGGTGATGACGGCCGCCAGCGCGCCCACCGGCACGTTGATATAGAAGATCCACGGCCAGGAAAAGTTGTCCGTCAGCCAGCCGCCAAGGATCGGGCCGAAGATGGGCGCCACCACCACGGTCATCGCCCACAAGGCCAGCGCAATGCCCTGCTTGGCCTTCGGATAGCTGGACAGCAGCAGGGTCAGCGAGAGGGCGACCATGGGGCCGGAGCCGGCGCCCTGCAGCAGGCGGCAGATCACGAGCATGGGCATGCTGGTAGCCAGGCCGCACAGCATCGAGAACACCACGAACAGTGCGACCGAGGCGATGAAGGTTTTCACTTCGCCAAACCGGCGCGCGAGCCAGCCGGTGAGCGGCTGCATGATGGCGCTCGCCAGGGCGTACGAACTGATGGTCCACGTGCCCTCGCTCGGACTGACGCCGAGGCTGCCCGCGATGTGCGGGACGGCCACGTTCACGATGGTCATGTCCAGCACTTCCATGAACGTGCTGAACGCGACGGCGATGGTCAGAAAGACCAGCGCACCGCCTTGCAGGGGTTTGAGGGGTGTTGCTTCTTCGGGCGTGGAGGCCATGGCTTGCCGGCTCAGTTCGACTTGCGGCCGAGGTTGTCAGCCACGATGCGGTCGGCTTCAGCGTCAGCCTTGCTGGCCATCTGCTCGTAGACATTCGTCTCGGCCACCGGCTGGCTGGCCGGTGCCGTTGCCAGCACCGGGCCTTCGGCATCGGTGATGTCGACGGTGGTTTCGGTCGAGAGGCCTATGCGCAGCGGATGCTGGTCGAGATCCTTGTTGTCGATGGCGATGCGAACAGGCACGCGCTGCACCACCTTGATCCAGTTGCCGGTGGCATTCTGCGCGGGCAGCAGCGAGAAAACGCTGCCGGTACCGGCGCCCAGGCCCACGACCTTGCCGTGGTACTTCACGCCGCTGCCATAAACATCCGCAACAACTTCGGCTGGCTGGCCGATGCGGATCTTGCGCAGCTGGTTTTCCTTGAAGTTCGCATCGATCCACAGATCGTGCAGTGGCACCACCGTCATCAACTGCTGGCCCGGCTGCACGCTGTTACCCAACTGCACGCTGCGCTGTGCGACATAGCCACGAACCGGGGCGTAGATCGCATTGCGCTGGGCGGCAACCCAGGCGGCCCGGTAGTTCGCGCGTGCCTGCTGGACGGCCGGGTTCTGCTCGATCTCGGTACCTTCGACAGCGGCGCGCGCGGCATTCGCCTGCGCCACGGCGGCGTCGAGTGCGGCCTGCGCCTGCTCCACGCCGTCACGCAGGTGCTGCACGATTTCCGGCGACTCGGCCTGCGCGGCGATCAGCGGCAGGCGACGGTTGAGGTCAGCCTGTGCTTTTTTCAGATCGACGCGGCGAGCCGCGACCTGCGCGTCGGCGCCAGTGGCGGAATCGGTCTGCTGGCGAACCTGCCGAACGGCCTGTGCGAGCGCGCTGCTGGCCTGGCGCAGGCGCACGTCGCCGTCCGTGCTGTCGAGTCGAACGAGCACCTGGCCGGCTTCCACGAGTTGCGTGTCATCGGCGAGGATCGCTACGACCGTGCCCGGGACCTGGGCCGAAATGGTGACCTGGTTGCCGCCGACATAGGCGTTGTCGGTCTTTTCGCGCTTGGAGAACACGAACAGCCACAGCAGTAGCCATGCGATACCCAGGACGACGAAGAACAGCGTGACGATCAGCAAGGCGCGACGGCGCTTGGCGGGATCCTTCGCCGCCATGCCGCTGTCGTTGTCATCCTTGGCTTGGTTGTTTTCAGTGGCGCTCATGATCAGCGTCTCCGGCAGGGGTATTTGAAGGGGAGGGAGAGGCGGCCTGCGCATCGGCGGCGCCCGCGGGAGAGGTCGGCATCTGGTAACCGCCGCCAAGCGCCTTGATCAGCGACAGGTCGGTGGAAAGGGCCTGGGCCTGCAAAGAGACAGCGTCGTCGCGTTGCTGCAGCAACTGCGCCTGAGCACCCAGCGTTTCGCGAACATCGCGCACACCCTGGCGCGCACGTGCCTGGGCGTTGACCACGAGGCGTTCGTTCGCGCTGATCTGCGTCGCCTGTTCCTTGCGACGCGCTTCGATCTGCTGGGCGGTCAGGCTCTGCGTCGACACATCACGCGCAGCACTCAGGATGGTGCTGTTGTATTGCGCGACTGCGGCGTCAAGTTGCGCCTGACTGGCACGGAAGTTCGCCTGCAGCAGACCGTTGTTGAAGATGGGCAGATGCAATGCGGGCGTCAGCGACATCACGCGGCTGGAAGCGTTGAACACCTTGTCCAGATCGATGCTCGACAGGCCCGCCATGGCGGAAATGCTGATGTCCGGAAAGAACTCGGCACGTGCGACATCCGTCTGCTTGAGCGCGGCCTCGACCTGCCACCGGCTGGCGGCGATGTCCGGGCGACGAGCGATCAGATCGATGCCGACATTGGCAGGAAGGCCGGCGTCCACGGTGGGGAGCGCGCGAGGTTGCAGTGTCGGCAGATCGGCGGGGGCGACGCCAACGAGGCTGGCAAGTGCGGCGAGGCGAATCTTCGCGGAGCCCTCGAGCGCCACCAGCATTTCTCGCGCAGCCGCTTGCTGGGTGCGCGCCTTCTGCGCATCGTCAGGCAGGTCGATGCCCTGGTGCACGCGCAGCTCGGCCACGCGGGTGAGCTTGTCCTGGGTACCGACCTGCTCGCGGGCAAGTGCAATGCGCGCTTCGTCGGCGAGCCAGCCGAAATAGGTGTCGGCCACCGCATTCTGGATCGTCAGCGCGGCAGCGCTGCGTTGTGCTTCGGCGGCGTGCGCCTGATCGACGGCAGCTTCAATGCCGGCGCGCTTCTTGCCCCACCAGTCAAAGTCGTACTGTGCCTGCACACCGATATCACCCTGGTTGTACCAGGTGAATCCGAGGAACTTGGGTGGGATGAGCCCGGTCTCGCTGAGGCGCTGACGCGCGACTTGCGCGCTGCCATTGACGCTGAGTCCAGCCTGCGCGGCGGTGATGCGGATGTTCTGCTCCGCCGTGTTGACGCGCGACATGGCCTGGGCAAGGTCAGGCGAGTCCTTCATTGCACGAGCAATCAGATCGTCGAGCTGAGGATCGTTGTACTGGCGCCACCATTCGGCAGACGGCCAGCCGGCGCGCGCGGGGGCGCTGACGCCTGCCAGAGGAACATCGTCGCGCAGGGTGGGGTGCTGCTGCTTGGTCGGTATGCCGCAGCCGGCCAATGCGACGGCAATCGCCATCGCAACGGCCACGCGGGCACCGAACGCCGGGCGCCGTGAAAGGGTGGGGATCATGGACGAGGATCCGATGCAGTGAGGTTGTCGATGTTGGCGGCGACTCGGCGCAGGAGGTGCGCCAGGGTCTTTTTTTCGGTGGCAGTGAGATTGGCGAACGCACCCAGCACACGCGGGAATAAGCCGGGCAAAACCTTGCGCGCGAATTTGCGGCCGGACGGCGTAATGCTCAGTTCGACGCGACGCCGGTCTTCGGCACTGGTCGAGCGTGTCACAAACCCAAGTTTTACCAGCACGTTCGCGATGCGGGTCATGTTTGTCGGCCCCTGCTGCGCGGCATCGCACAATTCACCCGGTGAGGCACGACCACCGGGCGAGCAGTAAATCATCATGAGCGTGCGAAAATCGCTGTCATTCATCCCGTAGGGCTTAAGGCAGCGCTCGACTTCTTCCAGTGCGGCCGTACCGGTGCTCAATAGCAGGCGCAACAGCACGACTTCGCGCACCGGCAGTTCGGGCACGGTTTCGGAAGCAAGCGCGATGCCTGCCTCCATATGGGCAATCTGTTCGACCAGTCCTGACATTTCACCAAGAAATAGTTCGCTGATGAACTATTAGGCTAGCAATGCCGCATGGCTATTCGCAAGAGGCGTGATGCTCGAGGTTGTTTATGGGTGAATCAGGGAAAGCGGAATAACCGCCGGGCATTATTTGTTGTCGCTTCGGCAATAGTGTCAGGCAATTCGTTGCGCAGTGATGCAACGGTCTGCAGAACATCCACGATGTGCGCCGGCTCATTGCGTTCACCTCGGTGATTCGAGCCGGGCTGATCCGGGGCGTCGGTTTCCAGCAGGAGATATTCAAGAGGCATGTCGGTGACGATGCGGCGAAGTCGCTGTGCCCGCTCGTAAGTCAGTGGGCCGCCCAGTCCAATGAGAAACCCTGCCTTCCATAATTGTTCGGCTTGCTGCTGGCTGCCGGAAAAACTGTGCACCACCCCGGTGAGGCCGCCCATCTGTCGAATGCTGGAGATCACTTCGTCGACGGCGCGACGCGCATGCACGATGACGGGTAGTTTCAGATCCCGTGCGATGGCTAACTGGCTTTGGAAGTAATGGCGCTGCTTTTCGGCATCCAGGCCTTCGACGAAATAGTCCAGGCCAATCTCGCCAATGGCCACGGCCGGATGGTTTTCCAGCCACTCGGGCAGTTGATCCAAATGCTCCGGCCGGTGTTGGTTCAGGAACATGGGGTGCATGCCATACGCGGCATGCACGCCTTTTTGACGATCTTGCAGTGCGGCAATGCGGTTCCAGGACGCCCTGTCGACCGCCGGAACGACGATATTCGTTACCCCAGCTTGTCTTGCCCGATCAATAACTTCCTTTCGATCGTTGGCAAACGATTCATCGTCCAGATGGGCGTGGCTATCAGTTAGCTGCATCACAGGAATCCATTACCTAAATCGATAGCATGGGGCGGCTCGGTCTAAGCAAACATTCAGTTGCCCGAGGGTTCAATTCAATTACTTCGGATCGGTAGCAGGGCGCGGGGGCGCGTCCACGGTCCATTAGGAGAGCATTATGAGCAAGTTCGTCATTACCGCGCTGAATCTGGGGCTCGGCATTGCGCTCGCCACGGGCCTCACGGCTTGTAATCGCGACGCCAACGCTGACGGCGGCGTGGGCATGGCAGCCAGCGCGGGCAGCAATGCACCCAAGTACGGCCGCGTGGTCAGTGTCACTCCGATCCGCGAGGCTGCCGAGGCGGCCAAGCAGGTCTGCAAGGATGAAGTCGTCACGCAACGTGCGCCCGTGAAGGATCAGCATCAGATCGCCGGTACCGCGATCGGTGCGGTCGCCGGTGGCCTCCTGGGTAACCAGGTCGGTGGCGGCAAGGGCCGTACCCTGGCCACGGTGGCCGGTGCGGTCGGTGGTGGTTATGCGGGTCACGAGATCCAGAAGAACCATCAGCAGAACAACGTAACGTCGTCGGTGCAGCGCAAATGCCAGACGGTGCAGGGCAATAGCGGTGACAAGATCGTTGCTTACGATGTTGCCTATGAGTACAACGGAGTTACCCGCACTGTGCGCATGGACCACGATCCGGGCGATCGCGTGCAAATCCAGGAAGGTGTGGTGGCAGTTTCCGACGCCCATTGATCGCCATTGAGAGGATCACGCCATGATGACATTGCTTAACGGACGCGTAGTTGGCGCATTACTGTTGGCCTGTTGTTTTGCCCTTCTGGCAGCCTGTGCCGAGCCGCAGCCGCGTGCGTCGTCCTATGGGACGAGCTATAGCGGCGGTGGTGGCGGTTCGGGTCGCTGCGAAACCTGTGGCGTGGTCAATGACGTGCAAATCGTCAACGTGGACAAGAATGTATCGCCGATGGGCATGGTCATCGGCGCCGTCGCTGGTGGCCTGCTTGGTAACACCATCGGCAAGGGCAATGGCCGCACGGCAGCGACGGTTGTCGGTGCTGTTGCTGGTGGTGCCGTTGGTAACCAGGTGGGCAAAAACAATGGCAATCCCGATCAGGCGTTCCAGATCACGATCCGGCTGGATGACGGTCGCGTGGCTACGGTGACGCAGGCTGATGATCCGCAGGTGCGGCGTGGCGATTACGTCGAGGTGCGCAATAACCGCGTCTATCGTCGATAATCATATGGCCGTCTGGACGGCTAAACGGAAATGATCTTGTTCAAAAGAAAAGGCCCTCTTGCGAGGGCCTTTTCTGTTCGCGTGATGATGATGTTGGGGTATCAGTTCACGGCGTAAAACGCGTGGTCGCCGATGGTGCGAACGACGCGACTGCTGCTCCATGTGGGGGACACGGAGGTGGTGGCGAAGTGGTCTGCGCGGGGGACATAGACCTGACGCTCACCGGTGGGCAGGCTCCAGTTGACGATGGAGTCACCAGCAACTTTCCACGCTTTCGTCCATGCATTGAGATCGGTGACCTCAAAGCTGCGTGCGGTGGTGGTGACGGCGAATTGGCGCGGCGAAGTGACAACCGCACACACATTGTTGCCCCAGGTGCCGCGATCGCGACGACGGAGGGCTACCTCGGCCACGGCAAACTGGCCGATGGTCGATTCACTGCGAGCTTCGAGATACACCGTCGTGGCCAGGCAGGTCTGGTCCGCGAGGGGTTGGGGCAGCACGGACGCAAGCCACAACAGCATGGAAAGTTTCATTGTCTGCCTCCAACGTGCTGTACGTAGCAGGCCGATACTGCAGACCAGATACGCCGTTGCGGTGGACGGGCGGGCAGGCCGTTCCACCTGGATTGAACTCGCATCGACCGAAACTTGTGGTCGTTACGGTTTGCCACGGGATTGTGGCGTTTTGAACGGCTGATCCGGTGCCATTCGATACTGCTGCTGAAGCGTTGAGCGTGCAGTGGAGCACGTGGTCAGCAACTGGTTTTCCGCAATGATCTGCGGTTGATTTTCTCCGGTATTTCTACCGGGTCGCGCCGATCCGGACCCCTCCGGTTCGTCGCGTACTGCGGGCACCATGGGCGTTAGGTGCACTCAAATTCGATCGGCGGAGCCTAGTGGCGTGTTTTCGATCTGACAAGTGCCGAGCTCAACCGATTCACGAAATGCTCACGATGTTAAGCAGTTACGATGACGCTGCATGAACAATTGTTCATGCAGGCCACTGATGCGTTGTCGTGATCTTCACTCCCGCATCGCTTAAGAACGTGTCGTCATTAGCATTGATGATGTTGTCTGGCATCACGGCGAGTGCGACGTACTGTCCATCGACTGCGATGACATCCAGCACGTGCGCGAGTTCTCGATCATCGCCGCGCAAATCGCTTCCTGCATCGACGTGCTGCGACATTACGACGCAATGCAAATGGCGTTTGTTGCCGCCGCGATAATGCAGTCGCGCAACAATTTCCTGGCCCGGATAGCATCCTTTGTCCAGCGCGACGGCGTGAAGTCGTTCGAGCGAAAGACTTTGCGGTAGATGTTGCGCAAGCGATGCATCAGGCAACCATGGCCATCCAAGTTGCACTTGTCGAACGCGCCACGTGTCATCGGCGGAAATATCGCCGATGACCATGCTGTGATCGCCACATCCAAGAACAAGCTCCTTGTGATTGTGCGCGACGTGCGCGTCCATCGGTTCGCCGGTGGCAATGGACTGGCGCGCCTGCGACTGGATGATGACTTTGGATCGAAAGACAAAGCGCCTCAGTCCTTCGACCAAAGTCGAGGCGCTGCCGCCGCGTAGCAGGGCGACGAGTTGGTGTTCGCCGGTGCGGGCCAGTTGGAGGAGGGCGCGTACGCGCCCCTGGGGGTCCAGCCATGCACTGAACTGCCACTGCCCGACGGCGAGGTCGGCCACGTTGCTGCTGAGCTGGGATTGGGCGAAGGCGATGGCATCGGGGCCTTCAAGGGTGAGCGTTTCGGCGGCGAGGTGTGGGTGCATGGCGGGCGGAATGGGGGTGAAGGTCACCTGTTGCAAGGGAATGTGATGCTTTGGTCAACAGAACGGCCCGGCGTCAAGGTTGTGCCGTCTTAACGCAAGTATTAACCTTCTCCGGCTAACTAAAACCATGTCAGACACGTCCACTCACACCGAATCCAAGCCTGCTGCCGCGCCCGCGGAGCAAGTCGTCGTGCCCGCCGAAAAGGCAGCCGACAAGGTTCCGGCAGAGCGGCCGGCACCCGACCCCACGCGCTACGGCGATTGGGAAAAGAACGGGCGCTGTATCGACTTCTGATGCCGCCGCGTCGACGTGCGTCGGCGCAAGGCATGGGAGGACGGTTCGGACATAAGCGATTCCACACAGGATAGCCGCCATGGCAGACACGCGACGACCGCTCTCTCCCCATCTACAGATATATAAGTGGCAAGTGCAGATGATCACCTCGATCCTGCATCGCGCCACCGGCATCGCGCTCTCGGTCGGCACCTTGCTGGTCCTTTGGGGCGTCTTCTCACTGGCCTACAGTGAAGACACCTGGAACCAGTTCAAGACCTGCATCGGCAGCCCGGTCGGCATGATCCTGCTGTTCGGCTGGAGCTGGGCACTCTTCTATCACCTGTGCAACGGCATCCGTCATCTGGTTCAGGACGGCGGCATCGGCTACGAGATCCCGCAATTCGTGCGTTCGAGCTGGGCGTCGATCATCGTTAGCATCGTCCTGACCCTGGCCGTCTGGGCCTATGTCCTGACTTCCGGAGGTGCCGCATGAGCGCGCCCAAGGATCTGCGTAACCCGCTCAAGCGCGCCCGCGGCCTGGGTTCGGCCCAGTTCGGCGTGAACCACTGGTGGATGCAGCGTCTGACGGCAGCTGGCCTGGTGTTCCTGGGTATCTGGTTCATGTGCACTGTGCTGGGCATGCTGCACGCCGACTACGCCACGGCCCGTTCGATCATCGCCAAGCCCTGGAATGCCGTGCTGCTGGTCGCCTTCGTGCTCACCGTCTGCTGGCATGCGGTGCTCGGTCTGCAGGTGGTCATCGAGGACTACGTGCACACCCGCTGGCGTGAGGTCGCTCTGCTGGCTCTGGTCAAGTTCATTGCGGTATTGGGCACATTGGCAACGCTGATGGCCGTGCTGCGCATCGCGCTGGGAGCCTGAGGCCCATGGAAAGCTACAAGATTCAACAGCATAAGTACGACGTGATTGTGGTTGGCGCCGGCGGCGCTGGCCTGCGGGCCACGTTCGGCCTGGCCGAGAAGGGCCTGAAGGCCGCCTGCATCACGAAGGTGTTTCCGACCCGTTCGCACACCGTTGCGGCGCAGGGCGGTATCTCCGCCGCGCTAGGCAACATGGGCGAAGACGACTGGCGCTTCCACTTCTACGACACCATCAAGGGTTCGGACTGGCTGGGCGACCAGGACGCCATCGAGTACATGTGCCGCGAGGCCATTCCCTCGATCATCGAGCTCGAACACTACGGCGTGCCGTTCTCGCGCACCGAAGAAGGCAAGATCTACCAGCGTCCGTTCGGCGGCATGACCACCCATTACGGCAAGGGCACGGCCCAGCGCACCTGCGCGGCTGCCGACCGTACCGGTCACGCCATCCTGCACACGCTGTACCAGCAGGCGCTGGCGCACGACGCCACGTTCTTCATCGAGTACTTCGCCACCGACCTCATCTTCGACGAAGAGGGCGTGTGCCGCGGCGTGCTTGCGCTGGACATGAACGAAGGCACCCTGCACGTGTTCCGCGGCCATGCCGTGGTGCTGGCGACGGGCGGCTACGGCCGTGCCTACTTCAGCGCGACGTCGGCCCATACCTGCACCGGCGACGGTGGCGGCATGGTGCTCCGCGCGGGTCTGGCCCTGCAGGACATGGAGTTCGTGCAGTTCCATCCGACCGGCATTTACGGTTCGGGCTGCCTGATCACCGAAGGCGTGCGTGGCGAAGGTGGTTACCTCACCAACTCCAATGGCGAGCGCTTCATGGAGCGCTATGCGCCCAACGCGAAGGACCTGGCATCGCGCGACGTCGTCAGCCGCGCCATGACGATGGAAATCCGCGAAGGCCGCGGCGTGGGCGAGCACAAGGACCACATCCACATCAACCTGATGCACCTGGGTTCGGAAGTGATCCACGAGCGCCTGCCGGGCATCGCCGAGTCGGCGCGCATCTTTGCCGGCGTGGACGTGACCAAGGAGCCGATCCCAGTCATCCCGACCGTCCACTACAACATGGGCGGTATCCCGACCAACTATCACGGTGAAGTCGTGCAGAAGCGCGGCGACAACGTGGACGCCGTGGTCCCGGGCCTGTTCGCCATCGGCGAAGCTGCATGCGTGTCCGTGCACGGTGCCAACCGCCTGGGTTCGAACTCGCTGCTTGACCTGGTGGTGTTCGGTCGCGCCGTGGCGCATCGCTGCGCCGAGATCGTCAAGCCGGGCGCGCCGCACAAGGACCTGCCGGCCAGCGCGCTGGACCAGGCCCTGGGTCGCTTCGACGGCCTGCGTTATGCCAAGGGCAGCCTGCCGACCGCGAAGATCCGCGCGGAAATGCAGCGCACCATGCAGTCCGACGCGGCGGTGTTCCGCACCGGCGAGTCGCTGAAGGAAGGTTGCGAGAAGATTTCCAAGGTCTACGAGTCGTTCAAGGATGTCGGCGTCAGCGATCGTTCGCTGGTGTGGAACTCCGACCTGATCGAGACCCTGGAGCTGTCGAACCTGCTGGGTCAGGCCGTGGCGACCATGTACTCGGCCGAACAGCGCCCGGAGAGCCGTGGCGCCCACGCGCGCGAAGATTTCCCGGATCGCGACGACGCGAATTGGCAGAAGCACACGCTGGTGGCCGTGGATGATCACGGCAAGGCCAGCTTCGATTTCCGTCCGGTGCACATGTACACCATGACGAAGGATGTCGAAGTCGTGCCGCCGAAGAAGCGCGTTTACTAACGAACCCGGATTGGAGACATCACCGTGGCAGAGTTTTCGCTACCCAAGAATTCCAAGGTCCAGCCGGGCAAGCAGTTTCCCGCCAAGGACGCCAAGAAGCCGCGCAAGTTCAGCATCTATCGCTGGACCCCGGACGACGGCCAGAACCCGCGCATCGACACCTATGAAGTCGACCTGGCGGCGTGTGGCCCGATGGTTCTGGATGCACTGCTTAAGATCAAAAACGAGATCGATCCGACGCTGACGCTGCGTCGCTCGTGCCGTGAAGGCATTTGCGGCTCCTGCGCCATGAACATCGACGGCACCAACACGCTGGCCTGCACCAAGGCCATCAGCGATTGCGGTTCCGGCGACGTCAAGATCTATCCGCTGCCGCATATGCCGGTGGTGAAGGATCTCGTGCCGGATCTGACCCATTTCTACGCCCAGTTCGCGTCGATCAAGCCCTGGCTGCGTACGCAGAGCCCGGCGCCGGCCGACAAGGAGCGCCTGCAGTCGCCGGAAGACCGCAAGAAGCTCGACGGCCTGTATGAGTGCATCCTGTGCGCCTGCTGCTCGACCAGCTGCCCGAGCTACTGGTGGAACGGCGACAAGTACCTCGGCCCGGCCATCCTGCTGCAGGCCTATCGCTGGATTGTCGACACGCGTGACGAAGACACCGGTGCCCGCCTTGACGATCTGGAAGATCCGTTCAAGTTGTACCGTTGCCACACCATCATGAACTGCGCGCGTACTTGCCCGAAGGGTCTCAATCCCGCCAAGGCTATTGCCGAGATCAAGAAGCTGATCGTCGAACGCCGCGCGATGTAAATCGCCCGGTTTGACGCACGACGGCCGGGCCTCGGGTCCGGCCGTTGTCGTTTCCGCAGCAACGTGTAGGCAAGCCTGCGCGGCGGCGGGAGCGACGCAGTCAAGGAGACGGGTCCAGTCACCCAGGCTGAGCTGACTTGGCGGCGAGGAACTACACTCAAAGTCGGGCTCGTTCCGTGGCGCTGGCGAGAAGGTCGCGGCACTATGTCTGAACCGCCCCGGCTGCTCGGCAGAACTCCCGTGCCGGCTTGTCAGAAGTCCAGAGAAAGGTTGCCTGATGGAAGAATCCCGCATCAAACGCCTTCGCTGGCGCACCCGGCGAGGCACCCGCGAACTGGACGCTCTCTTTGGCGGCTGGCTCGAGCAGTGCTTTGCGTCAGCCGGGGAGGCCAGACAACAGGCATTCGACGAGCTGCTCGACGTACAGGACCCCGACCTCTGGGACTGGGTCATGGGACATGCCAGGGCGCCACGCGATGACTGGCAGGCCATCATCGATGAAATCCGTACCCGCAATCACCTTTGAGTATCGACCCTCACGGGTCGTCGGATGGGCGGTTGCGTTCGTACTGATTCTGGGCTGTTTGAGCTTATGGCTCACAGCCATTGACCGCTTGTTCGTCGTGGCGTTGTCGCTGGTGGTGCTGTTGGCCGGCGTCCTGGAGCAGCGGAATCGCTCCCGCCATGCCGGTGTGCGCTTCACATGGCCGTCCGACGGTCCCTGGGAGGTGACGCGAATGGGGCTGGAGCCGGTGAGTGCGCACCTGGTTTCGCACCGCGCACTTATGTCAATCGTCGTCATTCGGCTCAGGACCGGGACGTCGGGCGTCATTCCCCTGGTGTTGACCCCCGACAATCTGGCGCCCCATCACCGCCGGCACATGCGCATCCGGCTGGCCCAGACGCCCTCGATCACGGAACAGGCGGGCGTTTCTCCGGTCTGAGTTTTCACGCTTGCCGCCCGGCTGCGCTTGGGGCACTCTGCCGCGTTGGCGCGGTCCCTGTTTGGCCTGATCGATAGGCAAAGCTGGGCGGCATGCCCCACGAACACATAAGTGACCCGTCCATGTTTCGACCACTCGAGCTATTTGTCGGCCTGCGCTATACCCGCGCCAAGCGGCGCAATCAGTTCATTTCCTTTATTTCGACCGTCTCGATCGTCTGCATCGCCATTAGCGTGACGGCCCTGATCACCGTTATGTCGGTGATGAACGGATTCGACAACGAGCTGCGTACCCGCATTCTTGGCGCGATTTCCCACGCCACGGTGTCGGGATTGCCTGGCGAAAGCGTGCAGAACTGGCCGCGCGCTGTGCAGATTGCCGAGGCGAACTCGCACGTCCGGGGCGCGGCGCCTTACGTTGAAACCCAGGCATTTCTGCAGGCCCGTCGCCCCAGTGGCGCCCTTGTGCGCGGCATCGAACCGTCGGAGGAACCGAAGGTTTCTGATATCGACAAGCACATGGTTGAGGGCAGCCTCAATGACCTGGTGCCTGGCGAGTGGAACATTGTCCTCGGGCGCGAGTTGGCGATGACGCTGGGCGTCAATGTCGGCGACAAGATCACGATGGCCGTTCCCGAATTCCGTGCCACGCCGATGGGTAGCGTGCCGCGGCTGCGTGGGTTTCGCGTGACGGGCATTTTTGAGTTGGGCATGCAGGAGTTTGACTCAGGGCTGGCGCTCATCAATATGAGCGATGCCGAGAAGCTCAATGGGCTCGACGGTCCGACGGGCATACGTTTACGCCTGGACGACCTCTTCAACGCGCGACCGGTCGCGCGCGAGCTGGCCGATCAGCTCGGTCAGATCTATCGCGTGGAAACCTGGATGGATAGCCACGCCAACTTCTTCTCCGCCATTTCGATGGAGAAGAAGGTGATGTTCATCATTCTCTCGCTGATCATTCTCGTGGCGGTCATCAACTTGATCTCCATGCTGATGATGCTGGTGACTGACAAGCAGGCCGACATCGCCATTCTGCGAACGCTTGGTTCGACTCCGCGAAGCATCATGGGCATGTTCATGGTGCAGGGTGTGTTGGTGGGCTTTGTCGGCATAGGACTCGGCGTCAGTCTGGGTTCCCTCTTGTCGTGGCGGCTGCCACAAATAGTCAAATGGATTGAGCACACCTTCCATGTGACGTTCCTCTCTCCGGACGTTTACTACATTAGCGAGTTGCCCAGTCAGCTTGTCGCGCGCGACGTTGGAAACGTAGCGCTGGTAACGTTCCTGTTCTCGTTGCTCGCAACGATCTATCCCGCATGGCGCGCTGCGCGCACACAGCCCGCGCAGGCCTTGCGCTATGAGTAACACGATGAAATCCGAACAGTCGGTCGTCCTGCGCGCCAGTCACATCGCGAAGACTTACGAGGAAAGTGGCCTGCACACCGATGTGCTGAGTGACGTCACGTTTTCGTTGCATCGGGGCGAGACGCTCGCCATCGTAGGCGCGTCGGGCTCGGGCAAGAGCACCTTGCTCCATATCATCGGTGGTCTAGATACGCTGACGCGTGGCGAAGTTGAGGTCGAAGGTCAGCTTCTGTCGAGCTTGTCCGACGCGCAGCGGGGCCGGGTGCGCAATCGTTCATTGGGCTTCATCTATCAGTTCCACCATCTCCTGCCGGAGTTCACCGCGCTGGAAAATGTCTGCATGCCGCTGCTCATTCGCGGTACGCCAATTGCCGAAGCGCGTAGCCGCGCCTCTGAGCTGCTGGGGCGTGTGGGCCTGAGCAAGCGCATGGAACACAAGCCTGCGGAACTCTCAGGTGGTGAGCGGCAGCGATGTGCCGTGGCGCGCGCGCTCGTGACTCGCCCGGCCTGTGTCCTGGGTGACGAGCCCACCGGCAACCTGGACGAGGGCAATGCCGAGCAGGTCTATGAGCTGATGCTTGAACTCAATCGCGAGATCGGGACGAGCTTCATCCTGGTGACTCATGACAGTCGCCTCGCGGCCCGCATGGATCGCACGCTTGAACTCCATAACGGAGTGCTGCAGGAAAAGCCGCGTAACTAGAACAGTTGCTCAGCCAACGCCTACAGGCTGTCGTTCGGCGCGCATGGTCACCGGCGGCATGGGCTCTCCCCAAGTTCAGCCCCTTTGTCCCACGACCACCGTTAGTCTTGTGGGTTTCCGACCACGGATGAATCGTGAAGGGACGCGCATCATGGATGGTGGGCGCACTGGCCTGGTTGATGGGCGCCGTCAGTGTTCAGTGCCTTGCCGATCTGCCATCGCAGCAAGTGTTGCTGGGAATATGCCCGCCGGGCTGCCTGCTGATGGTCTTTGCCTGGCGGCGTTTTCCGTGGGTCGGCTGGGTGGGCACCGCGGTCGTCGGTTTTTGTTGGGCTGCATTTGCCGGCAAGCAGGCTATGGCGAATCGCTGGCCGGGCGATTGGGAGGGTCGCGACGTGCAGGTCGAGGCGCACGTCCAGGATCTGCCCGAATCGACCTCCGAATCCACACGTTTCATGGCGCGAGTTACGTCCCTTGATCGTGACGTGCCCTGGGAAGGTACGGCTCGGTTGACCTGGTATCGCACGGCTGACGCTGGGCCCGCTGCCGTGGGGCCCTGCGAAACCTGGCGGTTGACGGTAAGGCTTAAGCGGCCGAGGGGGTTCGTGAATCCAGGCGGTGCGGATGCCGAACGCAATGCGCTGGCTCGTGGCATGGATGCGACGGGATACGTCCGTGATGTGCCGTCCAATCGTCGGAGCAGCCCAACGCCCTTGTGTGTCGACGCACTGCGCCAGCGCATCGCGCGAGGCATCGCCGCGCGTGTACCCGTCGAGCGGGACGCTGCACTGCTCACGGCATTGGCCGTAGGCGACACGCGCAGCCTGACCCTGGAAGATTGGCAAATCGCCCGCGGCAATGGCGTGTCCCATCTGATCGCCATATCGGGATTCCACGTGGGAGTCGCCGCT
Organism: Dyella terrae; assembly: GCF_004322705.1. Classification (NCBI taxonomy): domain Bacteria; kingdom Pseudomonadati; phylum Pseudomonadota; class Gammaproteobacteria; order Lysobacterales; family Rhodanobacteraceae; genus Dyella; species Dyella terrae. The sequence goes on from NZ_SIZZ01000001.1 coordinate 563,539, forward strand.
TTGGGTGGTGCATGGCTGGTTGCCCTGGCGTATTTCGCGATGCCATGGATGGGGCAGCGGTGGCCTAAAGTCCAGGCGATGGCCTGCGGCGGATTCGCCGTCGCATTTGCCTACGGTGCGCTGGCGGGGTTCGGCATAGCGACTGTCCGCACGCTGCTGATGATTGCTGTCATTGCCTTGTGCCGATGCCTTCGGCGAGCACCGTCGGGTGCTCACGCCATGGCGCTTGCCTCAACGATTCTGCTCGCATGCGATCCGCTGTCCGTTCTGTTGCCCGGCTTCTGGCTTTCCTTTGTCGGCGTGGCTTTTCTGATGTTCGCGCTGAACAGCGCATCGGAAGGCGTGACTGGATTTGCGAAGGGACTGCTCCAGAGCCAGCTATTGATGAGCACAGCCCTGCTGCCACTGACCATGTGGTTCTTCGGCGAGTCGTCCCTGGTCGGTGCGTTGTCCAATCTCATTGCTGTACCACTCGTCAGTCTGGTGATCGTTCCCCTGGCTTTGCTGGGAGCGATCTTCTTATTGGTTTTTCCTGTTGGCACCGGATGGGTTCTGTGGCCGGCCAGTCGACTGGTGCACGGTCAGTGGTGGTGGCTGGAGTGGCTGGAGCGCTGGCCCGGCGCGCATTGGTTTTTGCCGGAGGTGTCGATCGCGGCGCTGGTGCTGGCGATGATTGGCGCGATCTGGCTTTTTCTGCCCCGTGGTTGGCCGGCCCGTTGGCTGGGTGTGCTGGGATTTGCTCCGTTGCTGATGCCGCCGCTGGATCGGCCTGAGGCTGGGGCCTTTCAGGTGTGGACGCTTGACGTGGGGCAGGGGCTTGCCGTGTTGATACGTACCCGGTCGCATGCGCTTCTCTATGACGCCGGCGCCCGCTTTCGCACGGGCTTTGATCTGGGTGAGGCGGTTGTGTTGCGATCATTGCGAGGCATGGGGATCAATCGGCTCGACGCCGTCGTAATCAGCCATGCCGACAATGATCATGCCGGCGGCGCCGGGGCAGTAGTCAGAGCATTTCCGAAAGCGCGAAGGTTGGCTGGCGAGCCTGAACGGATGCCTCTGGCCATGGATGCCTGTACCGCCGGGCAATCGTGGGAGTGGGATCACGTGCGCTTCGAGATGTTGCTGCCGGGCGGTACACCGACCGGCGCATCGCCGAACGATCGGTCCTGCGTCCTCCTGGTTGAGCATGGTGGCGGGCGATTTCTCCTCACGGGCGACATCACGACGCGGGCAGAAACCCGGCTGCCGGCCAGCCTGGCCGACGGACGGCCGCTGGTCTTGCAGGTGGGGCACCACGGCAGCCGCACCTCGTCCGGTGAGGGGTTCCTGCAATCGACGCGACCCGCGCTCGGGCTCATATCGGCCGGCTGGCGAAACCGTTTCGGTCATCCCCATCCAAAGGTGGTCGAGCGCTTCGAGCGCCATGAGGTCCCGTTGCTCAATACCGCTGTGGCCGGCGCCATACGCGTGGATTTTCCGGCCAACGCGCCGCCCCGCGTCACGGCAACTTGGCGGCAAGACGCCGCTCGCTATTGGAGGGAGCGATAGGTGGCTAGTCCAGCCACGGGCGAGACGCGCGATGTGGCATGGGCGCCCGGAGCGGCGGCCGGTGCATTCTTCAGGTGCGCTGTGCATGGCGTGCTGCGCCGAGGTCTGGCCCATGCATTCCGATGCGTGAATGACTCCGAATGCCGTCGGCGCGACACCCCGGCTGGCGGCCAGCCCTTCGCCCGCCCAGGCACACGCCGTAAATGCCACCGACGCCGCGGAACCGCCCGGCTGGACTGCTATGATGCCGGCCTGCTTGAAACGTAAGGGTGGGAGTCGTCGTGCTGGAAATCCTGATGGCGGGCGGATGGGCCATGTTGCCTATCCTGATTTGTTCCGCGGTTGCCCTGGCAATCGTGCTGGAGCGCTGCTGGACCCTGCGCCGCAAATCGGTGCTGCCTCCGGGCCTTGGCGACGAAGTGCGCACCTGGGCGCGCTCGGGCCAGCTCGATCCCGCCCACCTGGCCACCCTGGCCGCCGGATCGCCGCTGGGCGAGCTGCTTGCGTCGGCTGTGGCGGTGCGCAACCGTCCGCGCGAACTCATCAAGGAACGCATCGAGGACACCGGTCGCCACGTCGTCCACAACATGGAGCGTTACCTCAATACGCTCGGCACGATCGCGCTGATCGGACCGCTGCTCGGCCTGCTTGGCACGGTCATCGGCCTGATCCGCATGTTCCTCGATGTCATGAAGGGCGGCGTTGGCGATCCCATGAAGATGGCCGGCGGCATTGGCGAGGCCCTGATCTGTACGGCGACCGGTCTGGTCGTGGCTATCCCCGCCTATGTCCTGCACCGCTACTTTCGTTCCAAGGTGGCAGGCTACTGCGTGGAAATGGAGAAGCAGGCCACCAGTCTGCTCGACGAACTGACCCTCAACGCACCGGCTCCCGCAGCCCCGCGCGCTCGTCGCGCGGCTGCGGCTCCGACCGAGTCGAGCGCGGGCTGAGCATCGATGCGTATCGGCAACGACCGTCGGCAGGACGACTTCGAGATCAACGTCATTTCGTTGATCGACGTGCTGCTTACCTTGCTCATGTTCTTCGTGTTGACCACCACGTTCATCCAGCACTCCCGCATGCAGGTGACGTTGCCCAAGGCAAGTGCCGAGGAGCGCGACATGCAGGCTCCGGCGCTGACCGTGGTGGTGGACCGCGACGGGCATTACTTCGTGGGCAGCGATGAGGTGCTCGGTCAGGGCATCGAGCCGCTGAAGCAGGCTATCGCGAACATCGCTGGCGATGACCGCGAACGCCAGGTCACCATTCGTGCGGACGCGATGACGCCGCACCAGAACGTGGTTACGGCCATGGATGCGCTGGGCCAGCTGGGCTTCACGCGTCTGTCCATTGCTACAACGCCGACACAGGAGCAGCCGGGCAAGTGAGCGAAGCGAACGCAGAGCCACATTCCGCCAGTTCCTGGCTGACCTACCGGCGCCTGCTCGGTTATTCGAAGCGCTATTGGGCCATTGGTCTGGTGACGCTGGTTGCCATGGCCGTTGAGGGCGGCGCGCTAGCCCTCTTCACGAATCTGCTGCGTCCGATGATCGACGAGCTGTTCGCGAAGAAGGATCAGTATCTGATCTTCTGGATGCCGATCTGGATCGTTGGCATCTTTGTCGTGCGTGGCATCGCTACCTTTATCAACGACTACGGCATCGCGTATATCGGACGCAACGTCGTTCAGGCGCTGCGCACCGACGTTTTCAATGCGTACCTGCGACTGCCCGCCGCCTACTTCGGCAATGAGCACTCGGGCCAGCAGGTGTCACGTATCACTTACACGAGCGAGCAGGTGGCGCAGGCCGCCACGGACGCCGTCAAGGTGGCCGTGACCGAGGGCCTCACCGTCGCTTACATGATGTGGGTGATGCTCAGCAATAGCGCGTACCTCACGCTGGCGTTGCTCGTCATGGTGCCGGCGATCGGTCTGGTGGCCACGGTAGTGAGCCGAAGGTATCGTCAAATCAGCCGTCGCATCCAGGGCACGATGGGCTCGGTGACCGGTGCGGTCGAGGAATCGGTGGGCGCGCATCGCGAAGTGCGCATCTATGGCGGACAGTCTCACGAGGCGGCCCGCTTCGACCAGATCACCAACCAGTCGCGGCGACTGAACCTCAAGATTTCCGCGACCAATGCGGCGTCGAGCGCCACGGTGCAGACCGTGGCCGCGCTCGCCCTGGCGTTGCTGGTCTACCTCGGCACGCGCCCGAATCAGATCGATCAGATCTCGCCCGGTATTTTCTTCACCGTGCTGACGGCGATGGGTGCGATGCTGCCATCGCTCAAGCGCCTCACCACGGTGCAGGCGAATATCCAGCGCGGACTTGCCGCGGCGGAAGATCTGTTCCGCGTCATCGATGCGCCGCCGGAAGTCGATACGGGCAAATCCGTCCTTACGCGTACACGCGGCGACATCTTTTTCCAGGGCGTGCGCCTGACCTATCCGCGCAGTCGCTCCGAAGCTTTGCGAGGGGTGGACCTGCATTGTCCGCCCGGTACCGTGACAGCCTTGGTCGGCCGCTCAGGCAGCGGCAAAAGCAGCCTCGTAAGCCTCTTGCCGCGCTTCTATGCGCCCAGCGACGGTCGCATCCTGCTGGACAACGACAACTACGAAAACTACACGTTGCCCTCGCTGCGCAAGCAGATCGCATGGGTGGGGCAGAGCGTGGTGCTGTTCGACGGTACGGTCGCGGAAAACATTGCCTACGGCGAATTGTCCGGTGCGAGCGAGAAGGACATCATCGCTGCGGCCGAGGCGGCCAACGCGATGGAGTTCATCCAGCGCATGCCCAAGGGCATCCATAGCCATATCGGCCAGGCCGGCAACATGCTGTCGGGCGGCCAGCGCCAGCGGCTGGCCATTGCCAGGGCGATCCTCAAGAACGCACCCATCCTCGTCCTCGACGAGGCGACCAGCGCGCTGGACACCGAGTCCGAGCGCCTGATCCAGCAGGCGCTCCAGCGACTCATGCGTGATCGCACGACGCTGGTGATTGCGCATCGGCTTTCGACGATCGAGCACGCCGACCAGATTGCCGTCATGGATCAGGGGCGGATTGTGGAGCGTGGCACGCATGCGCAGTTGCTGGCCATGAACGGCCACTACGCGAACCTGCACCGCATGCAGTTTCACGACGGCGCGGGCGACTGAGGCTCGGACGTGGCCCTCGCCGAGTCACTCGAGAAGGTCTGGTATGAAGGCGCACGGGCCCCATGGTGGGCCTGGCCGCTGATGTGGCTCTATGCGGCGGTCATGCGGCTTCGCCGTGCGTTCTATGCGATCGGCGTGTTCTCTCGTGTTCGCCTGGCCTGCCCGGTGATTGTGATCGGCAACGTCACCGTCGGTGGAACGGGCAAAACGCCCTTGACCATCGCACTGGCGCGCGCGCTTCAACAGCGTGGATTCCGGCCCGGCGTGGTCAGTCGCGGTTATGGCGGCACCGAGCATGGGCCGCTCCTGCTGGACGATGCATCGACGCCTGTCCAGGTCGGCGACGAGCCGGCGCTTATGCGGGCCCATGGTCTTACGGTGGCCATCGGCCGCGACCGCCCTGCGGCGGGACGACGGCTGATCGAAGCGGGATGCAACGTGATCATTGCGGATGACGGGCTCCAGCATTATCGGCTGGCACGTGACCTGGAAATCTGCGTCATCGATGGCGCGAGGCGTTTTGGCAACGGCAGGCTCCTGCCACTGGGCCCGCTGCGCGAATCCGCCGCGCGCGCCGCGCAAACTACCTTCCAGGTCTGCAATGGAGAGCGGGCAGGTGCCGGCGAGGTACCCATGCGCCTGGAGGGCGGAACGTTGCGTGCACTGGTGGATGGGCATGTGCGGCCGCTCGAAGAGCTGAGGGGCCATCGCGTGCATGCAGTGGCGGGGATCGGCAATCCACAGCGTTTCTTCGACAGCCTGCGAGCCCGGGGGCTCGAGGTGGTGCCGCATCCGTTCCCAGACCACCATCGCTACGTCGCATCCGACATCGACTTTGGCGACTGTTCGCCGGTCCTGATGACGGAGAAGGATGCGATCAAATGCCAGGCATTTGCGCAACCACACTGGTGGGCGGCGCCGGTGACCGCCGAATTGCCCGAAGCCTTTTTTGACGATGTGGCTGCGCGCCTTGACCGCGTGGACACGGCGCGCGATCTTCCTTAAGCGCCTACCCTGATGTGTCGTATCCGGATGCGTGAGGCTTCTGGTCGTTGACCATTCAATCAAAAGGCCGGCATGGCTGCCGGCCTTTTGATTGTCCTGCATGACCCAGTAGTCACATCGGGCTGTTACTGGATGCGCACCACGTTGCCATTCGGATCGACCTGCACCAGATCGCCGGCGCGGATCGTGCTGGCATCGGCCACCGTGATATTCGAGTAGCTGCCGTCGCCCATGCGCAGGCGCAGTGTGAACGTTTCGCCGCCACCACCCTTGCCGATGGCGTTGCCGGCGAAACCACCGCCCACAGCGCCGGCAACCGTAGCCAGCTTGCGACCATCACCCTTGCCGACCTGGTTGCCCAGCACGCCACCGGCCACGGCGCCAATGATGGCACCGGCGGTGCCGTGGTTGCGGCCCGCGGTCACGTTGCGTTCGATGGCTTCGACGGTGCCGCACTGGTTGCAGCGCAGGAAGATGCCGTCATTGCGGACCAGGACATCGCCATTGAGGCTGCCACTGTTCACCGGAGCCTTGGCAGGCGTCGCCGCCAGGGAGGCGCCACTGGCGAGCAGGGCAAAGATGGTGCCGAAAGTCAGGGCGAGATAACGCTGGGTGCTCATGGGTGTTCCGTGCGATGAGGTGATGGAAAGTGTAGGTGGCGAAACATGACTGCCAGATGGATCGCCCGACGGTGGATCATGCTTGCCTGACAGCGCGTCGACAGCTCCGCGACTTGCCAAGCGGCGAGGGAGGCAATTCCTTAGAATAGGCATCCGGGGCAGGGTATGACCCCTGTCGCCGTCGGATAGGGCCGACGCGCACGCCCGCTACTTTGCCCGCATTTGATCTGGAGTTTCCATGAGCTTGATCCTAGTTCCGGTGTCTTACGGCGAGTTGATCGACAAGATCACGATCCTGGAAATCAAGTCTCGCCAGATCAAGGATCCGGCCAAGCTGGCGAACGTGCACAAGGAGCTTGAGCTCCTTAACGCCACCTGGAGCAGCGATCCCGTCTCGAGCATTGATATCTCCGACGAGCGCGCGCGCTTGCTGGCGGTCAATGAGGCCCTGTGGGATATCGAGGATCAGGTGCGCCTGAAGGAGAAGGCAGGGGCCTTCGAGCAGGAATTTGTCGAGCTGGCGCGTTCGGTTTACTTCCGCAATGACGAGCGGGCTGCGCACAAGCGCGCGATCAACCTGAAGCTCGGGTCACAACTGGTGGAAGAGAAATCCTATGAGGATTACAAGGCGCGCTGAGCGCCTTCCCGGGCGATCCGGGGACCGCTGTTTGGCCGGGCGTTAGCCAGCCCCGGGTGCAACATGACAAGCAGTCCGTCAGTAGCCCATCTGGGCTGCCGCCGCTTCGAAGCGATCGATCACGTCATCCACGCTGATCAGATCCATGACGCCGGGTTTCTCGATCTTCGTGCCCCAGGGGAGATCGCTCGCCGGCTTGCCCAGGTACTGCCGCGCTGCTTCGTCGTATTTGTTCGCGCACCAGCGGCGGTCGGAATAGGGGCCAGAACGGTCGGGATTGCTGGCGGCATGCAGGCCCAGCACTTTGCAGCCCACGGCATTGGCCATGTGCATGGGGCCGGAATCCGGCGTCAGCAGCAGTTGCGCACGGGTCAGCATCGCCAGTAGTTGCTTGAGCGTGTCCTTGCCGGTCAAGTCCAGCGGCGGTGTTTTGCACGCCGCCATGACGGCATCGGCCATGGTCCGTTCGTAGGTCGACGGGCCGCCGACCAGAACCGTGCGCCAGCCACGCACGTGCGCATGATCGATGACAGCGGCGTAACGCTCCGGGCGCCAGTTGCGCAAGGCATGGCTGGAGGTGGGGCTGACGAGCAGGGTCGGCCTGTCGCCAGGCCATTGCGCGTGCGCCCACGCCATCGCGTCTTCGGACACAGGAATGTCCCAGCGCACCTGGGTCTGTTTGAGGCCCAGCGGCTCGCAGAAACTACCCGTTGCGTCGAGGACATGCTCGCCGGTGCGCGCCGGAATCCGCTCATTGATGACCAGGCTGTGGAGATCCTTCGCACGCGCCCAGTCGTAGCCGATGCGCCGGCGCGCCTTGACCGCCAGGCTCAGCACGTTTGATCTCAGTGCTACCTGCATGTGGAGCAGGGCATCAAATTGCTGCCCCTTCAGCGCCTCGCGGACGGCCCTGAAGCCCTCCTTGCCAGCCCCTTTGTCGAAGGTGACGAAGTCGACGCCGGGCAGATCGCCCACCAGCCTGCGCTCCAGCTTGCCAACGATCCAGGTCAGCCGCGTCTGCGGCCACGCGGCCTGGAGGGTGCGAACCAGCGGGACGACATGGGTTACGTCGCCGATGGCCGACGTACGAAGAAGGCAAAGTGAAGCAGGAGCAGACATAGGGCTTGGGATAGAATCGTCAGTCATGGACAAGGGCAGGGCGCCATAGAGCCGGACATGATGAATCATGAGCAGCTCCTTGTGAGCAGCAGCGGGGCGATTCTGTTCGACCCGGCGCTCTCGCCACAAGTCGGACCGGCGTGGTTCGACCAGGATCACTGGCAAAGCCTGGGTGCCCTGCGGACCCAGGTGGGCGGTCGTGGCAGCGTGGCCCTGATCGATACACCGGCAGGTGAGTGCGTTCTGCGCCACTACCGCCGTGGCGGCCTGGTGGCCCGCCTCCTTGGCGATCACTACCTCTGGACCGGTGCCGACCGCACCCGGGCCTTCTCGGAATTCCGACTGCTGCTGTCCATGGCCCATGAGGGGCTCCCGGTGCCCCGGGCCGTGGCTGCTCGCTATGTCCGGGACGGGCTGTTCTACAGGGCCGACCTGATCACGGTTCGCCTGGCAGATGCATCCACCCTCGCGGAGCTGCTGGCGGTGGGGCGGCTCGACGCCGAACTGGCGGAGCTGGTGGGGGCGCTCGTGGCGCGCTTCCATCGTGTGGGTATCTGGCACGCCGATCTGAATGCCCACAATATCCTCGTCACGGGGAGCGAGCTGTTCCTGATCGACTTTGATCGCGGCGAACGCCGCCGCCCCGCCGAAAGCTGGCGTCTGGCCAATCTCCAGCGCCTGCGGCGCTCGCTGATCAAGCTGGGCGCGGCGCCACGCGGCGAGCATGTCTTTGACGATACGATCTGGAAGCCCCTGCTATACCGTTACGAACTCACCCTGGGTTCGGAGCAGCTTGGCCTGCTTTGAGTCCGACCTGGATCCCTGACACGATGAACTGGACCCTGCATTTCCTGGGCGTAGGCGCGGCTCACGCGGTGGAGCTCGGCTCGTCGTCGGTGGTGCTGGAGCGCAATGGCGAGCCGCTGTTGTTGGTCGACTGCGGCCCCGACGTGCTCGATCGCTACATGGCTGCCTACGGCAAGCCGCCGGGCGCGGTCTACATTACGCATACGCACATGGATCACGTTGGTGGCCTGGAACGGCTGTTTTTCCGTCTCTGGTTCGACGATGCCCTGAAGGGCAGGACGCGTGTGTTCGTGCATGCGGGTCTCTTGCCATGGCTGCAGACGCGCGTGGCCGACTATCCCAACGTGCTGGCTGAGGGCGGCGTCAATTTCTGGGAAGCGTTTCAACTTGTCACCGTGACGCGCGGCTTCTGGCTGGATGGCCTGTGGTTCGACGTCTTCCCCACGCGCCACCACATGCTGGGTACGTCCTACGGCATTGCACTGGAAGGGTGCTTCGCCTTTACCGGCGACACGCGTCCGGTGCCCGAGGTGCTCGAACGTTTTGCCAGCGGGCGGGAATTGATTGCCCATGACTGCGGACTGGTGGGCAATCCGTCGCATACCGGTGTTGACGACCTGGAGCGGGAATATTCGCCCGTCCTGCGCCAGCGCCTGTGTCTTTACCACTACGGCAGCGCCGCGGACGGCGCCACGCTGGCCGGCATGGGATATCGCGTCGCGCAGCCCGGGGAGCGTGTCTTATTGACGGCCCCGGCGCCTTTGCGGCCCGACGCCGGCTGAGACGATCTCCCCTCAATCGGAGATCACGTCTTGTGCGGATTCGGGGCTGCGTTTATCATTTCGCCTCTTTGCCGGGTCGCAAGCCCCTGCAAGGCGATTTCACCATCGCGGAGAGGTGTCCGAGTGGTTGAAGGAGCACGCCTGGAAAGTGTGTATACGGCTTATCCCCGTATCGCGGGTTCGAATCCCGCCCTCTCCGCCAGTGAGTGAAATCGTCGACGGTTGATCCGTCATCCCAGGGCAGTCCAGGTGCCCACGTCTATGGTGGCCCCGTCGGTCCCCCCGCGACGATAGTTCGTAAACCCCGCCAGGCCCGGAAGGGAGCAACGGTAGCGAATGATTCGGGTGCCGGGGTGTGGCTGGCGGGGCCGCCGCCTTTTCGGGGCCGCTGCGCTCCTGCGGGCTGACTTGCCTCATGCGACTTGGCACAATCATCTTCGGCCCCAAGTTAGTATCCGTCTTCACCCATCTGAAACGTCCGAACCTGCTGCGATCGCCTTGCGGTGCAGTCGGCCGGGCGTCATGAGCAGGCTCTAACGCATGTCCTATCAGGTCCTCGCGCGCAAATGGCGCCCCCGCAAGTTCGCCGAACTGGTCGGGCAGGAGCACGTCGTGCGCGCGCTTACCAACGCCCTCGATACCGGCCGCATGCACCATGCGTACCTGTTCACCGGCACGCGCGGCGTGGGCAAGACCACCATCGCACGCATCTTCGCCAAATCGCTCAATTGCGAGCGGGGTGAGTCAGCCGATCCCTGTGGCGAGTGCGCGGTTTGTACTGCCGTGGACGCCGGTCGATTCGTTGATCTTCTCGAAATCGACGCGGCCAGCAACACCGGCGTGGACGATGTCCGCGAGGTGATCGAAAACGCGCAGTACGCTCCGGCCCGCGGTCGCTTCAAGGTCTACCTGGTCGACGAAGTGCACATGCTCTCGAAGCCGGCGTTCAATGCGCTGCTCAAGACGCTCGAAGAGCCGCCGCCGCACGTTAAATTCCTGCTCGCGACCACCGACCCGCAAAAGCTGCCGGTCACCGTGTTGTCGCGCTGCCTCAAGTTCAACTTGAAGCGCTTGCTGCCGGAACAGATCTCCGGCCAGATGCGCCATATCCTCGGCGCCGAAAACATCCAGTACGAAGATGCCGCCATTGGCGAGCTGTCGCGTGCCGCCGATGGCTCGCTGCGCGATGGCCTCTCGCTGCTCGACCAGGCCATCGCCTACGGGGGCGGCTCACTGCACGCCGATGACGTGCGCGCCATGCTCGGCAGCGTGGCGCGTGGCCAGGTGCTGGGTGTGCTGGACGCGTTGGCCGAAGGCGATGGCTCGCGCTTGATGGACGAGTGCACGCGCATCGCCTCGTTCTCGCCGGACTTTGGCGGCGTGCTCGACGATCTTGCCGCCGTGCTTCATCGCATTCAGCTCATGCAACTGGTACCGGGCTACCGTCCCGAAGGTGATGCCAGTGACGATGACGCCCTGACGTCGCTTTCCCAGCGCATGGGGCCCGAAGACGTCCAGCTTTATTACCAGATTGCCACCACGGGCCGCCGCGACATGGCGATGGCCCCGAACGCGCGCACCGGTTTCGAAATGGCCATGCTGCGCATGCTGGCCTTTCGTCCGGGCGATGGTGGAGAGTCCGCTCGCGCCGAACGACCCGCCGCAGCACCGGCACGTGCTCCTGCCCCGCCGGCACCTGTGCGCAGCGCGCCTCCGGCGATGCCCGAGCGCCCCGCAGCGCCACGCATGCCGGAGCCGGCGCCCATGGCACCGTCCACGCCAGCGCCGCCGGCCGCACGTGCGCAGGTGGATGCACGCGGGATGCCCCGCTGGGACGAGCTGGTCGAGCTGGCCAACCTGCGCGGTCCCTTGGGTCAGCTGGCGCAGAACGCCGCCTTACGCGACCGCGAAGGCAATACCCTCGTGCTCGCGCTGCAACCGGTGCACATGCACCTGGCCGTCGAGCCAATGGTCAGTCAGATGGAAGAGCGCATCAGCCAGGTCATGGGCGAGCGCATCAAACTGCGCTTCGTCGGTGACCAGTCAGGCAGCGCTGAAACACCGGCCGCACGCGCGGCCAGCGCGCGTTCGGCCGCGCAGTCGGCGGCCGAACAATCCATCGAAGAGGATCCTCTGGTGCAGTCGTTGCGTCGCGAATTCGGCGCGCGCGTGTTGCCGCAGTCGGTCAAGCCGTTCGAACCGTAATCACAGTCAAAGATGTCGGAGTACAGGTCATGAGAGGTCAAATCGGCCAGTTGATGCAGCAAGCCCAGCGCATGCAGGATGAAATGAAGCGTGCGCAGGAAGAAATCGCCAAGCTCGAAGTCACGGGCTCGTCGGGTGGCGGTCTGGTCAGCGTGGTGATGTCCGGTGCGCACGAAGTGCGTCGCGTGCAGATCGACCGCAAGCTTTTCGCGGATGACCCGGAGATGGCGGAAGACCTCGTTGCTGCGGCAGTGAACGACGCCGTGAACAAGGTGGCCGAGGCCAGCAAGAGCCGCATGGGTGGCGTCACGTCGGGTCTGAACCTGCCGCCCGGCTTCAAGATGCCGTTCTGATGAATGGCGCGCCCGGGCACAAGCTTCGGGTGCGACCTGACGTGCACGCATGAGCAAACTCCTCACCGATCTGATCGAAGCGCTGCGTTGTCTCCCCGGTGTCGGTGGGAAGAGCGCCCAGCGCATGGCTTTCCACTTGCTGGAGCGCGACCGTGAGCGGGGCATGCGCCTCGCGCATGCGCTGGAAGAGGCGATGCAGCGCGTGGGCAACTGCTCGCGCTGCCGCAACTTCAGCGAAGATCCGGTGTGCCCGATCTGCGCCAGCAGCAGCCGCGACAAGCAGGTGCTTTGCGTGGTCGAGTCGCCGACTGAGCTGGCCGCGATCGAACAAGCCACCGGATTTCGGGGCCAGTACTTCGTCCTGCTCGGCCGTCTGTCGCCGCTCGACGGACTGGGTCCGGAGGAGCTGGGCCTGGATCTCCTGGCGGAACGCCTGGGGTCGGGCGAGATCGAGGAAATGATCATCGCCACCAATCCCACCGTGGAAGGTGAGGCGACCGCACATTACCTCGCGCAGCTGGCGCGCGCTGCGGGCGTGAAGCCCAGCCGCCTGGCCCATGGCGTGCCGCTCGGCGGCGAACTGGAATTCGTCGATCGCAGCACGCTGGCGCATGCGTTCGGCAGTCGGCAGACGGTGCGCTGAGCATGAGCGACAGCACGGCACCAACGCTGCGCATGGAAGTCCCGGGCATCGACGAATACCGCGCGATGCGCCTGGCAACCGGGTTGAGTGACAAAACGGTCGAAGCCGCCGGCATCGGCCTTGCCGCAAGCTGGAGCGCCGTCTGCGTGCGCGATCAGGGACAGTTGATCGGCATGGGGCGCGTCGTCGGCGACGGTGGCTGCTTTTTCCTGGTCGTCGATATCGCCGTATCGCCCGATTGGCAAGGCAAAGGCATCGGCAAGCGGATCATGGCCGCGCTCATGGATGACCTGCGTGCCCGCGCGCCGACCTCATCGATTGTCGGCCTGTTTGCCGACCGCGAAGCGTGGCGTCTCTACGCGCAGTTCGGATTCACACTCTCGGCACCGGCATCGCAAGGCATGATGCTGCGGCTGTAACGTACGAAGGAGCAGTCATGGGCGACACCATTTTCGGCAAGATCATCCGCCGCGACATTCCGGCCGACATTGTTTATGAGGACGACAACGTCCTTGCTTTTCGCGACCTCAATCCGCAGGCGCCTGTGCATGTGCTCTTCATCCCGAAGCGCGCCATAGCCACGCTTGATGCGGCAACCGACGCCGATGCCGAGCTGCTGGGTAAGCTGATGCTCGCCGCTGCCGCTTATGCGCGCAGCGAGGGTCTGGCCGAGCAGGGGTATCGCGTGGTGATGAACTGCAATGAGCACGGTGGGCAGACGGTGTTCCATGTCCATCTGCATTTGCTGGCCGGCCGCCGGATGCAGTGGCCGCCGGGCTGAGGCGAACTGCCGATAGCTTGATAGGTCCTGCAAAAAAAAGGCGCTCCCGGAGGAGCGCCTTTTTTGTTCCATCAGCCATGCGGCCTGGGTGCGGGCGGCACCGGACGCGGCACGACGATCACGCGTGGCTGGTAGTAGTACGGGTAACCCCAGCCACCACCCCAATACGGACCCCAACCCGGGCCCCAGAAGGGATCGTAGTAACCCGGCGGGTACTGCACATACGTGCGCTCGGGCCACAGGTAGACCACGTCGGCCTCGATGCGCGGATAGGCGTAGTCGAAATCGCCAACCTTCTTCGACACCGTACCGTGCAGCGTGCCGGTTACGGTCACTTCGCGGCCGCGAGCGAACACTTCCGGGTCATAGAAACCGGCGCGGCAGGCGACGAAGCGCCCCTGGCCCTCGACGTCATGGCTGCTCTTGGGGCGCGCCTGGCTGTCGAGCGGGCGGGACAGCATGTAGAAGCAGGTTTCCTGCGGACCGGGTTCGGTCGAAATGATCTCGCCGCCCCACCGCACCTTCGAGCCGCCGGCGCCGCCTTGTTGCGCTGCTGAAGTGTCGATTTGGGTATAGGTGCCCTGCAACGGCTGGGGGATCGATGCACAGCCGGCCAGGGTGGCAATGGCTGCCGCCAGGCCCAGGGTCTTGTAAGTGGACATAACCGCTTTCTCCATCGTTGGGCGAGTGCCCTTGCACCCGCGGTTCCACTGCATTGGGCTCATTTGACCACGCGACGCGGTCGGAAATCCCGTACCGCACGGCATAGTCGTCGAACGGATTCAGCCGGGGGTGAATCATGGGCGTAACGCAGGTCGAGATAGTCCTTCATGAGTCGTTCCAGTGCATCCCGCTGGTGGGGCAATGCCCGCGCCGCTCGCAGCAGGTAATGCTGCGGGCCCTCGCTGGGACGCCTTTCGATGCCCACGCCTGCAAGTTTGTGCTCCAGTGACTGCATGGCGTTGCGCAAGGGATCGCCAGCGCCACGTTGCCACATCGCCCAGGCCAGTCCGATACCGGCAAACAGCACGCAGCTGATCGCCAGCAGCGTACCGAGCAGGGTGGTGTCGGCGTCGCGGATGCCGAAGGGTGTCAGCATGCCGCGCTGCCGGAGCGCGTCAAAGCCGATAACGCCCTCGCTCCACCAGCGGTTGACCACGTCAAAACGATCGAGCATGGCGTTCAGCCAACCGATACCGCCACCGTCCTGTCCACCCGCCGCCGACGCAGCGGCCGCACCCAGACTGATACGTTCAGGACGTACGGCCCCGGTTGGATCGAAACGCACCCAGCCTTTTCCGGTCAGCCAGACTTCAGCCCAGGCATGTGCATCGGACTGGCGGACCAGCAGGTACTCGCCGAGTTTGTTCCAGTAGCCGCCGAGGTATCCGGTGACGACGCGAGCCGGTACGCCCGCCGAGCGCATGAGCACGGTAAAGGCTGACGCGTAGTGCTCGCAGAATCCCTCATGAGTGTTGAAGAGAAAGTCATCGACCGAATGACGCCCCAGCGGGGCAGGGGCCAACGTGTAGCTGAAGCCGCCATCGTGGAAAAGCGTCATCGCGGCGCGAGCGATCGCTGCGTCGTCATTACCGTACTGCGCTCGCCATTGGGCACCGAGTGCCAGGGTGCGAGGGTTGAAGCCGGCTGGAAGCTGGAGTGTCTGGCGCCGGGTCAGGTCATCCAGATCCGGCTGCAGACGGTATTGCAGGGCCGACTGCATGGCGTAACTCAGCGCGTCGGTGACCGGCCGGTCGGCTACCAGCGCATGATCGCTTGCCATGCGCGTCCCCGCGGGCGCCTCCATGGGCACATCGAGCGCCGGCCAGACGCGCTGGTTGTTCGCCTCGAGCGAAACGCGGTAACGGATGGACTTGCTCACTTCCAGTGGCGAGGCCGTCCGTCCGGTGGTCAGCTGTGCCCAGCCTCTGCCATCGAAGTGGCCCATGACATAGGCGCGGAAGTAGCGCTGCGCCGGGTCGGGCAGGGGGCCGTCGAACGCAACGCGCATCGCCGGGTGGTCGTCGGTCAGCAGGTCGACCATGTCACCCGGCGCGAGCCGATCGCTCAGTCCGGTTCGCGCCTGCGCGCCGGGTGGCGCGCCCCAGATGGGCGAATCCAGACGCGGGACGAGAACGAAGGCGACGAGTGCAAGCGGGATGGCGGCGGCCAGCAGGCCAAGGCCGGGCCGCAGGTCGCCGAGGAAGCTCGATGCCATGCGTCCCGGTTGCAGCGCGCGCAATGCGGCCATCGCCGGCAGCAGTCCAAGCGCCACGCCTGTCGTCGCCACCATGCCCTGGCCGGCCAGCAGTGCCGCCATCAGGGTGAAGCAGGCAAAGGCGACGCAAACGCGCGCGTCGCGTGCCGAATCGGTTTCCAGCAGCTTGAGCACGAGCAGGCCCACTGCGAGGGCCGATCCCGGCTCACGGCCGAAAATATTGCCGTAGTAGAAGATCACCGCGACGGCCAGCAGGCCGACGAGCGGAAGCTTCAGGTAAACCGGCGCATTGCCCGGCTTGCGCCGCCGCTGCCACCACCGCACGCCAAGCACCACGACCAGCGAAGCTGTCAGCCACGCGGGCAGATAGGCGGCGTGCAATGCAATGACGACACCGATGGTCAGGCACAGCAGATCGAATGCACGCGCATCGATGGGCGGCCCAGGCTTGCGGCGGAGGAAGCCGATCATGGCAGTTTCGCCAGGGCGTTCATGCAGCGGGCGAAATGCGCCGGACCCACGCCGCGCTCGATCCGCTCCTCTGGCAACCAGAGGCTGGTGGCACGCCCGCTCGCTTCCGCTTCGGAGAGCCAACGCGCCAGCCGCGATATGCGTGCTTCCTGCCCAAGTTCGGGCAGCTGGCGCCAGTCGAGCTGCCAGTCCTCATGCGGCGCGGGTTGTTCGAAATCCTTCACCAGCAGTGACTCGTGCCGTGCACTGGCCTTCCAGGCGATGTGGCGCGGCGGGTCGCCGGCGCGGTAATCGCGCAAGGCGGCCAGGTCTTCGCCGCGATGCAGGCGCTGGCGCAGTGGGTCATCCGACAGGAACGTGGGCGGCGGGCCGCCCGATTCGGGGCGTGGCCACACCAGGACCTGCATGGACGGATGCAGCCAGCTCCATGCGCGGAACAGGCCAATGGGCCAGTGCGTCCAGACGCGGATGCGCGGTAAGGCCTGCCAGCCGCGGCGCCGCGTCGGCAGCGCAAGGCTCATCGTTGCAACATGAGGCGGAACGATCGACGTCGCCTCCGTCTGACCGTTGAGATCGACCATGACCGCTTGCCGCACGCGCGTCGCCGCATCGAGATGGATTTGCAGCATGACCGGCTCGCCGGCCATGGCATGGCCCGGTTGAATGGACGTCACCCGCAAGCCATCGAGATTGCGAAAAGCGATCAACATGCTCGCCACGCTGGCGCCGCCGAGCAAGCAGCTCAGCAACAGCGCCGCATTGTTGGCGTAGTTCAGTGCACCGATCAGCATGATGCCAAGCAGCACCGTGAACAGCAGGCCGAATGCGCTGGGCACGATATAGATGCGCCGCCGGTGCAGCGTGATCGGCAGGGCTTCGAGTTGCCGATAGCGCGTGAGCGCGGGCAGCCGGGCCTCGGCCCAGCCTAGCAGGCGTTGCACAGACTCAGACCACGCGGCCATCAACCCACCGCGACGTCGGCCAGCAGTTGTCGCGCGAGCGAATCGCCATCGCCTCCGCGAGCGGGCACGAGGCGGTGCCCGGCGAGACCGACGAACAGGGCCTGAATGTCCTCGGGCAGCACGTGCTGGCGCCCGCTGAGCATGGCCCATGCACGAGCCGCGCTGAGCAGGGCGAGCCCCGCACGCGGCGAAAGACCCACCCGGATATCCGGATGGCGGCGGCTCGCCTGCAGCAAGGCCTGCAGATAGTCGAGCAACGCGCCGCTGGTGGTGATGGCTTGCGATTGCCGGAGCAGGGCGGCAAGGGACGCGGCGTCGAGCTGCGGTTGCAGTTGCGCCAGCAGGTCGCGTCGATCGCTGCCGGTCAGCAGGGCGCGTTCCGCCGTCGGATCGGGATAGTCAAGCGACAGACGCAGCATGAAGCGATCGAGCTGCGAATCGGGCAGCGGAAAGGTGCCGGCCAGATCGAGCGGGTTCTGCGTGGCAACCACGAAGAAGGGCTGTGGCAAGGCATGCGTCTGGCCATCCACCGTTACCTGGCCCTCGGCCATGGCTTCGAGCAGCGCACTCTGGGTTTTGGGTGTCGCGCGGTTGATCTCGTCGGCTAGCAACAAACCCGTGAAAATGGGACCCGGATGGAAACGGAACTCGCCCGTTTCGCGTTCGTAGACACTCACACCGATAATGTCGGACGGCAGCAGGTCGCTGGTGAACTGCACGCGCTGGAAATCCAGGGCGAACGTAGCGGCCAGGGCGTGCGCCAGCGTGGTCTTGCCCACGCCGGGCACGTCTTCGAGCAACAGGTGGCCGCCCGCGATCAGGCAGGTGAAAGCGAGCTTGACCTGGCGGGGCTTGCCAAGCAGGACCTGGTTGACTTGCGCGATGGCGGCATCGAGCCGGGCACGTAGGGCATCATCGTGAAGCGCGGAAATCGCAGACATGAGAATCCGTTGGCGGATGAAGACAGAACAAGGCAGGACGCATGCGTAACCAAGCCAGTGTAGCCCCGGCTCTCGCACGCTGGCGAGATGCTTTCGTCATGGTTTTTGTCGTTCTCTTGCTGGCCCGGGTCGCCATCGCCGCGACCCTGTCGCCGTTCGGTGACGAGGCCTTCTACTGGCAGGAAAGCCGTCGCCTCGCGTGGGGCTACAGCGACCTGCCGCCGATGACAGCCTGGATGATTCATGTTGGCGAATGGGTAACCGGCCACGGCGTCTTCGGCATGCGTTGGCCGTTCCTCGTGATGGGTAGCGTGCTGCCTTGGCTCGTGGTCGCCTTTGCACGCGCTGCTTTTGACGAGAAGACAGGCTGGCAGGCGGGATTGCTTTGCCTGGCGCTGCCGCTGGCGGGCACCCTTGGCGTGCTTGCGCTGCCGGATGTTCCTTTGACGGTTGCCAGCATGCTTGCGCTGTGGGCGCTGCTGCGCGCCATGGACGACAACCGCATGCGGCATTGGTGCGTGCTTGGCGTTGCCCTGGCGCTGTGCTGGATGACCCACTACCGCGCGGCGATGCCGATGATCGCGGGACTTCTGCTGCTCGTGCTCACGCCACGTGGACGCATGCAATGGCGGCGTCCCGGACTTTGGTGCGCGATGGCTATCGCGGCGATGGGATTGGTCCCGCTGGCGGTATCCAACTACCAGCAACGTGGTGCTGGCATCGCCTTCCAGGTGCTCGAGCGCAATCCATGGGTCTTCAATGCCGAGTCGCTGATTCAGCCGGTGGAACAGGCCGTGGCGTGCTCGCCGCTGCTCTACGCCTTCTTGTTGTGGGCCGCCTGGTGCGCCTGGCGCAGGCGTGGCGAAGGTCGCCCATGGGACCTGATCGCCATCAGTTCGTTGTCCTTCATCGTGCTTTATTTCGTCCTGGGATTGTTCGCCGACGACCTGCGTTTTCGCGCCCACTGGCCCTTGCCGGGCTACCTGCCGTTGCTGGCTGCTTTACCGGTGCTGCTGCGTGAGCGCGTGGCCGGCGCATGGTGGCGCCGACTGGCAGTGGCGGCTTTTGCGCTGGCCGGGGCCTGTGTCGTGGCGGGCGGGGTCTGGCTGGGCCTGGCCGCTTCTCCGCGCGGAGCGTCGACGCTTGCCGATCTCAAGGCGTTTCCCGCGCGGTTCGTGGGGTGGCGCGAAAGCGGTGCGCTGGCCGATCAGCTCCTGCGTCAGAAGCCCACCCTCCTTGTCGCCGACAATTTCATGCTGGCCGCGGAACTGGATTTCCAGCTGGACGGACGCGTGCCGGTGTATGCGCTGGACAGCGCGCTGAACACCAAACACGGTCGTTCGCCGCAGCTGGCGGTGTGGCGGCTCGATGAGGCATCGCTGCGTGCGACGCACGCGGGGCAGCCCATGCTGCTGGCCATCGACGAAACGGCCTTGCGCATCCGCGAACGCTCGGCGTGGCTGGGACAACTCTGCAACCACATCGTCGATCCGCAGCCCGTGCAACGGCTCGATCTTTTCGAAGGTCGACGGCGTATTTCGTTTTATCGCGGCACCGTGCCATCCGGCGACATGACACCCGCCATCGCGCCGGAGTCATGTCCCATCTGGCACCGGTCCGTGGACGCCTATTCCCGCTGAGGTACTTGCGACGTGTTCGGTGCGCGACACATCACGGGCAGATAACGATCCGGCACGTTTGCGCTGCAAGCCCAGGCCTTGTCGTGACCAGGCTTGTCCGAAACCGGCATTTCCAGCCAGATCTGCTTGCCGTGCAAGGCCTGCTGGTTAGGCAGGTTCAGGGTGATTTCCACGGCGCATGGCTCGCCACCATCACCCATGCTTCCGGTGCTGATGGAGGCGACGTTGTCGCGTGCGTACGCGGTAGCGGCGGCAATGCCGCTTTCACCATTGGCAGGGCAACGGTGTTCGGCTTTGTACGCCTTGGCCACCAGGGCCTTCACCGGCTCGGCCGCCGCCATGGCGCGCACCACGTTCGAGCGCACGACGTAGTCCTGATACGCAGGAACCGCAATCGCCGCGAGAAGTGCCAGCGGAAAAACGGAGCAACCAAGAATCGCCAGGATGATCAGCAGCGCCGAGGTGTGATGCTTCTGTCGCTCCGGCTCATCGGTGTAAGCAAAACGATCGACGACAAGCGTTCCGGCAACCACGTCGTGCAACGCCTGCTTGCGCCCGGTGAAGGCGGCCATCAGGAAACCCACCATGAGGGTGAGATACGAAAGCGTGGAGGCAAACCAGCGTCCGGCGGCCTGGGCGAAGCCGAGGCGCTTGCCTTCGTAGTTGACGACCTTGATGCCGAGTGCGCGTTTGCCCAGCGTAGCCTGGTGGACGGAACTTTCCTGGAGCGCGAAATAGAGCAGCGACAACAGGAGAACGAGGGCGTTGATCGCCAGCGTGACGTTGGTGCCCGGTTTCATCCCGCCACCGGCAATGATGACAATCAGGCTCAGGATGAAAGCGATGACGAAAGTCGCCACGCAAAGTATCACCCAGTCCAGCAGCATGGCGGCGGCACGGCGTGCAAAGCCGGCGTAGACGATGTTTTCAGAAGGGTGCTGGATATCCCGGACGGGTGCGGCGAACGTTGGCGGCGCAGGTGGCGATGGCGGCGCGGGAGGAAAGGCGTCCTCGAACTCGCTCATCAGACTGCTTAGCGGTTGCCACTGCGCCATGCCGTCGCGCCATACCAGGCTGCTGCCGATCACGGCTTCTTCAGCAATCGCGTCGGACAGGACGGCACGCGTAACGGGCCCGCGCTGCTTACCCTGCCGGTCGACGTAGTACCAGACGTCCTTATGCATTCGATTGTCCCCCTGTGTCCCGCCAACGATAGGCGAACGGACCCGGCGCTGTCACTGGGTCAGGGGAGCCGGGCGCCAGCCTGTCGAAGGAGTCGGGCCAGGGCGATCAGGGGGAGGCCGATGAGGGCGGTGGGATCCTCGTTCTCAATGCGTTCGAACAATGTGATGCCCAGGCCTTCGCACTTGAAGCTGCCGGCGCAGTCGAGTGGCTGTTCCCGTTCGATATAGCGTTGGATCTCGGCATCCGTCAGATGACGGAATTGCACCCGGGTATGATCCAGATGGGTGTGTTGCTCGCCGTTGCGCGTGTCGAGGAGGCACATGGCCGTGTGGAAACGCACGACCTTGCCGCTGCTCGCTGACAACTGCTCGAAAGCGCGCTCGGCGTTGCCGGGCTTGTCGAGCATGTGTCCATCCCGTTCGGCGACTTGATCGGAGCCGATGACCAGGGCGTCGTGCAGGCCGTCCGCCGCGGACACTGCCTTGGCGATGGCCAGTCGCAGGGCGCGGCCATCGGGTGTTTCGCCCGGCAGCGGCGTTTCGTCCGTGCCCGGCGCCCGCTGCTCGAAGGTGCTCCAGATACGGCGCAGCAATTCGGCGCGATAGCGCGAGGTAGATCCCAGGACGAGGCGAACGGACATTACGGGCCCCGCTGGATGTGCTCGCGCATCGCGTCGTCCAGGGCGTGCTGGGCCTGGCTGAGTGCCTGGAGCAGGGGTGCGAGCTGCGCGCGCATCTCGGTCATGGCTGAGACGGCATCATCCAACTGGGCCTGGCTGGCACCGGCGGCCTTGTCGCGTATCCAGATACGTTGCTGGAGTAACGAGCGCAGGCCGGCATCCACCGCATGATGGGCTTCCTGCTCGCTGGCGGCGGGAAGGTCCGGATTGAGCGACATCACGGCGTGGGCCTGCTGCAGGCCGGATCGACAGCTCTTGAGATCGCCTTCCAGGCGGTCGGCCAGTTCGATCAGCGTGTGCATGCTCGCCGTGCGACGATAGGTGCGGCGGCGGTAGAGCCACGCGCCCGCCACGGCGCCCGCCAGGATGGCCAACACAACGGTCGGAACGAGCGTCTGATAGATGTTCACAGCGTGGAAATCAGCTCGTGGGCAGTGGAGGGCGCAGTCTGCCCCATAGCCGGCATTCAGGCAAAATGGCGGGTGCCGGGGTGGGGCGTCGTGGTTTCGGCCACGACATGGTTGACTTCAACTCACTGTAAACCTAAGATTTCGCGATTATGTCCGTGACACTGCCAGAGTCCGTGGACGCTTGGCGCATGGTCTCGGCGCGGCGTTCGTTTGAGGGAGCCTTGCCCATTGCCGCCTTGGAGCGCCTTGGTGGAGCCCTTGCGAACACTGACGGCGAGGCCCGTTACGAGCTGGATTTCGGCCGTGACGAGTTCGGCACGGCATACCTCGACGTTCGCGTCCAGGCCCCGCTTTCGCTGATTTGCCAACGTACCCTGGAGCCTTTCGTGCTTCCGGTGACGGTGGACAGCCGACTCGGCCTGATCAAGCACGAACGCGAGGAATCGGCCCTGCCGCCGGGTAGCGAGCCCCTGCTCATCGCAGACGATGGCAAGCTCAGCCTCGCGGACGTGATCGAAGATGAATTGCTGTTGGTGCTGCCGCTGGTTCCGGTCAATCCGGACAGCACGTTGCCCGACCAAGTAGTGGCATCGCCCCCGGGGGAGTCATCTGGTGGCGAGGTTCGTTCCGATAACCCGTTCGCGATTCTGCGCGAACTCAAGAAATAATCGCTTAGCTGGAGAGTCACCATGGCCGTTGCCAAGAGCCGCAAAACCCCGTCCACCCGCGGCATGCGTCGTTCGCACGATGCTCTGAAGACCGTGCAGCTGGCCACCGATCCGACCAGCGGCGAAGTGCATCTGCGCCACCACGTCACCAAGGATGGCTACTACCGCGGCAAGAAGGTCATCGACACCAACAACTCGGTGGTCGAAGAGGACTGAGCTTCCCGCTTAGGGAATACGGTTCCGCATGGCGGCGCGTTATCGCGCCGCTTTGCGTTTCAGCGCTCACGAACGTAACTTTGCGGGTCTTGGTGTCGGTTCCGTCCGTGGACGGTGCCGCGTGCATGCAACCCGCGTGCGTTCACTGATGGATAGTCCATGGCCCCGATCTACGCCCGCATCATCGGTACCGGCAGCGCGCTGCCCGACCGCGTCCTGACCAACGCTGACCTGGAGAAGTTCGTCGATACCAGCGACGAGTGGATCCAGACCCGCACCGGCATCCGCCAGCGCCACGTTGCCCCCGAAGGGCAGACCACCGGCGACCTCTCCTTCATGGCCGCCCAGCGCGCCCTCGAGGCGGCTGGCGTCAAGGCCAGCGAACTCGATCTGATCGTGCTGGGCACCACCACGCCGGACATCATTTTTCCGTCCACCGCCTGCCTGGTGCAGCACCGCCTGGGTGCCAACGGCTGCGCAGCGTTTGACGTCAATGCCGCCTGCTCGGGCTTCGTCTACGCCCTGGGCGTGGCCGACAAGTTCATCCGCAGCGGTCAGTCCAAGAAGGTGCTGGTCATCGGTGCCGAAACGCTGACCCGCATGCTGGACTGGAGCGAGCGCGAAACCTGCGTGCTGTTCGGCGATGGCGCTGGCGCCGTCGTGCTGGAAGCCTCCAGTGAGCCTGGCATCTACGCCACCTGCCTGCATGCCGACGGTGGCTTCAAGGACCTGCTGTACAACCCCGTGGGCGTTTCTGTCGGCTTCACCGACGAGCCCAATCACGGCGTGCGCGTGAAGATGTCTGGCCGCGAAGTGTTCAAGGTCGCCGTCAAGACGCTCGATTCGCTGGTGGAAGAAACCCTTTCGGCAGCTGGCATGGATGCGTCCCAGCTCGACTGGCTGATCCCGCACCAGGCCAACCTGCGCATCATCGAAGCGACGGCCAAGCGCCTGAACATGCCGATGGAACAGGTGATCGTCACCGTCGACCAGCACGCCAACACCTCCGCCGGTTCGGTCCCGCTCGCCCTTGACTACGCGGTGCGTTCGGGCAAGGTGAAGCGCGGGCAGAATCTGCTGCTCGAGGCGTTTGGTGGTGGCTTTACGTGGGCGTCGGCGTTGCTGCGTTACTAAGTGGTGGAGGCGGCGGCTGCGCCGCCTGTGAACGGTAAACAGTGAAGAGGGAAGAGCCGGCATGTCCGGCTTTTTTCTTGTCCGTGTGGACATGAAGGCGATAGGCGTAGCCCGTTTCTCCGTTCCCCGTTCCTCGGTTACAGCGCCACAGGCGCGACCAAACCTGGGCGTCGGCGCTTTTGCGTTACTAATTGGTGAAGGCGTCGGCTGCGCCGCCTGTGAACGGTAAACAGTTAAGAGGGAAAAGCCGGCATGTCCGGCTTTTTTCTTACCCCGCCCAGCGTGCTTTGGTGGCGGAGGCCCTCTGCTTTTTCTGTTCACCGTTCACCGTTTACAGCGCCAAAGGCGCGACCAAACAGCTCGCAATGCGAGCAAATTCACGACCAAACAGCTGCGTACGGTCGCAGTTACTGGCACCATTCGCGTTTTCGCCAATCCATTGACGCCCTCCATGACCCAGAACGTCGCCTCGCTCGCCTTTGTTTTTCCCGGCCAGGGATCCCAGTCCGTGGGGATGCTGGCGGAGCTGGCAGAGGCCCATGGCGAAGTGAAGGCAGCGTTTGACGAGGCATCGCAAGGTGCTGGCATCGATCTGTGGGCGCTGAGCCAGCAGGGTCCCAAGGAAGAGCTCGATCGCACCGAAAACACGCAGCCCGCTCTGTTGGCCGCCAGCGTGGCCAACTGGCGTGTGTGGGAGAAGCTCGGCGGCGCCCGTCCGGCGCAGCTGGCCGGCCACAGCCTGGGCGAGTACAGCGCGCTGGTATGCGCGGGTGCGATTT
Source organism: Dyella terrae (assembly GCF_004322705.1). NCBI lineage: Bacteria > Pseudomonadati > Pseudomonadota > Gammaproteobacteria > Lysobacterales > Rhodanobacteraceae > Dyella > Dyella terrae. The sequence goes on from NZ_SIZZ01000001.1 coordinate 588,499, forward strand.
CGTTGCATGACGCCGCCGCACTGGTGGCGGAGCGCGGTCGCCTGATGCAGGCGGCAGTGCCTGCCGGTACCGGTGCCATGGCGGCCATCCTGGGTGGCGACGATGCGCAGATTGCCGCCGTGTGCGAGGAAGTCGCGCAGGGCCAGGTCGTCTCTCCCGCCAACTTCAATTCGCCGGGCCAGCTGGTGATTGCCGGTAATGCCGAAGCCGTCGATCGCGCGCTGGCGCGTCTGGCTGAGCTTGGCGTCAAGAAGGCCATCAAGCTGGCGGTGTCCGTGCCGTCGCATTGCGGACTGATGCGCGATGCCGCCGACAAGCTTGGTGATCGCATGGCCGCGCTTTCGTGGCAACTGCCGTCGATTCCGGTGATCCAGAACGCCGAAGCGCGTAGCTACGCGTCCATTGATGACATCCGGGGCGCGCTCCAGCGCCAGCTCTATCTGCCCGTGCGCTGGACCGAATGCGTGCAGGCCCTCGTTGCCGGCGGCGCCACCCGTGTGGCCGAATGCGGTCCGGGCAAGGTGCTGGCTGGCCTGATCAAGCGTATCGACAAGAGCGTGGACGCCCGCGCCATCGGTACGCCGGCTGAGCTTGAATCCGCTCGTTCCGAGTGGGTCTGACCGGTCCTTTTTCCAATTTCAGCTTCAGGAATCGATATCCATGAGTCTTCCGCTGCAAGGTGAAATCGCTCTTGTCACTGGCGCCAGTCGCGGCATTGGCGCCGCGATCGCCGACGAACTCGCCGCCCAGGGCGCGACCGTCATTGGCACCGCGACGAGTGAATCCGGCGCTGCTGCCATCGGCGAGCGTCTCGCTCCCCACGGCGGTCATGGTCGCGTGCTCAATGTCACCGATCCGGGTGCCGTCGACGGTCTGATCGAAGGCATCGCCAAGGAGTTCGGCGCGGTGTCGATCCTGGTCAACAATGCCGGCATCACGCGTGACCAGCTGTTGATGCGCATGCGCGACGAGGACTGGCAGGCGATTATCGACACCAACCTGACGTCGGTTTATCGCACGTCCAAGGCTGTCATGCGCGGCATGATGAAGGCGCGCAAGGGCCGCATCATCTCCATCGCATCGGTCATTGGCCTGACCGGCAATCCGGGCCAGGCGAACTATGCGGCGGCCAAGGCCGGCATCATCGCGTTCTCCAAGTCGCTGGCGCGCGAGATCGGCAGCCGTGGCATCACGGTCAACGTGGTGGCGCCCGGTTTCATCGATACCGACATGACGCGTGCCCTGCCGGAAGAATCCAAGCAGGCGCTGATGGGCCAGATCGCCCTTGGCCGCCTCGGCGAGGCGCAGGACATCGCCAAGGCGGTGTCCTTCCTGGCCTCGCCGTCCGCCGCGTACATCACCGGTGAGACGCTGCACGTCAATGGCGGCATGTACATGCCGTGACGCCGCCGCGTCCATGCGGGCGCGTAGCGTTTGAAACATCGGGCTTCACCCGATGCCGCGGTGGTGCCGGCGCGGGCCGGTTCCCCGGGTTCAGGCTGAATTTGCCGCTGGACTTGAGGTGATCTTTACGATCCAAGCTCATGCGCCACAAGGTTTTTTCAGCCGGGCGAATCGCCATGCCTCGGGCAGGGCGGAGCGCCGGCGAAGCCGTCAGGCTTTTTTTCACTGGTTGTCGCCAGCAGCAAAAAATTAGGCGACAATTAGCCTTTCGCGCCGGTCCCCAGGGCCTGCGCTTTACCAACGTTGGCGGACCATGGCGGCCTCAGGGCTAAGCCACTACAATCCGCCAGCATTTTGTCCTTGGGAGGTATTGGCAACATGAGCACCATCGAAGAGCGCGTCAAGAAAATCGTCATCGAGCAGCTGGGCGTGAAGGAGGATGAAGTCACGGCGAACGCTTCGTTCGTGGACGATCTGGGCGCGGATTCGCTGGACACCGTCGAGCTGGTCATGGCTCTTGAAGAAGAGTTCGAGACCGAGATCCCGGACGAAGAAGCGGAAAAGATCACCACGGTGCAGCAGGCTGTCGATTACATCAAGGCCCACACCAAGGAGTGATCGTATTCGTAGCGGCCTGGCGCGCCATGCGCTGCCCGGTTCGTCAACGATGCGATATCGAAAGCTGCGCCACTCTGGCGCAGTTTTCGTTTCTGCATTTTGCAACGTCCGATCCCGTATGGTGCGCCGGATGCACGCCATGTGGGCAGGACGACGTCGCCGCGTAACGCGGGACGCTGCCCGAGCGGCAGAACAACGGAACCACGAAGGAAGATTCGCATGAGCAAACGACGTGTGGTTGTAACCGGACTTGGCATTATTTCGCCGGTCGGCAACGATATCGCCACCGCCTGGGACAATATCCTCAAGGGCGTCAGCGGTATCGGCGAGGTTACCCATTTCGACGCGACGGGCTATGCCACGCGCATTGCCGGCCAGGTACGCGATTTCGATCCGGCGCAATGGATTGCTCCGAAAGACATCAAGAAGATGGATCCCTTCATCCACTACGGCATCGCGGCCGGCACGCAAGCGCTGCGCGATTCCGGGCTGGAAGTGACCGAAGCCAATGCCCCGCGCATCGGCGTGGCTGTCGCTGCCGGTATCGGCGGCCTGCACACCATCGAACACACCTCGATCGAACTGCATGAGAAGGGCCCGCGTCGCGTGTCGCCGTTCTTCGTGCCCAGCTCGATCATCAACATGGTTTCCGGTCACCTGTCGATCATGTACGGCCTCAAGGGCCCGAACATCGCCTGCGTCACCGCCTGCACCACGGCTACGCACAACATCGGCCTGGCCGCGCGCATGATCCAGTACGGCGATGCCGACGCGATGATCGCCGGCGGCGCCGAGTTCGCCACCACCGGTACGGCGATGGCGGGCTTCTGCTCGGCCAAGGCCATGTCCACCCGCAACGACGAGCCGACCAAGGCGAGCCGTCCGTGGGACAAGGACCGCGACGGCTTCGTGCTGTCCGACGGTGCTGGCGTGCTGATGCTTGAAGAGTACGAACACGCCAAGGCGCGCGGCGCCAGGATCTACGCGGAGCTTGTTGGCTTCGGCATGAGTGGCGACGCTTACCACATTACCGCCCCGAGCGAAGGCGGTGAGGGTGCGGCGCGCTGCATGGAAAACGCATTGCGCGATGGCGGTATCAACCCGACCGACGTGCAGTACGTCAACGCACATGGCACGTCCACGCCGCTGGGTGACCTGGGTGAGGTGATGGCCGCCAAGCGCGTCTTCGGCGACCACGCTTACAAGCTGGCAATGAGCTCGACCAAGTCGGTCACTGGCCACCTGCTGGGTGCCGCTGGCGGTGTCGAAGCGATCTTCTCGATCCTCGCGCTGCGTGACCAGGTCCTGCCGCCGACCATCAATCTGGACAACCCGAGCGAGGGTTGTGACCTCGACTTCGTCCCGCACGCCGCGCGTGACGCCAAGCTCGACGTGGTGATCTCCAATTCCTTCGGCTTTGGTGGCACCAACGGTACGCTCGCTTTCCGTCGCGCCTGAGCGGCGGATGGGTATCGTCATTCGACGTCTGAGCGGCCGGCGCGATCTCCTCGCGCCGGCCGCTGCATTTCCGGAGCGCTATCCTTGCCTGCTGGAAAGCGTGGTTCGGGGGACGCCGCAAGCGCGCTTCGATCTTCTTTTCGCGTTTCCGCAGTCGGGTCTTTGGCTGCAGGCCGACGGACGCCTGATCGACGATCAGGGGGCGGAGCATGGCCCTTCTTTCATCGAGGCGCTGGATCGCCTGTGGCAGGCCGAGCGCACCACGCACGTACACGATGACGCGCTGCCGTTCCATGGCGGATGGGTGTTGCTGCTGAGCTACGAGCTCGCCGGCGAGATCGAATCACGCCTTCGCCTGCGTGCACCCGATGCCATTCCCGTGGCGATGGCGCTGCGTTGCCCGGCGGCCATCATCATCGACCACGAACGCAACGAAACCGTGCTTGTCGCCGAGCCGGGCCAGGAGCATCTGCTGGATCAGATGGTCCGGGATCTCGACGTGCCGGCAGAGGTCGATGAGCTGCCAGCGCCGCGCGCCATCGTCGAAGACGAACCGGGCCAGTTTATCGATGGCGTGGCACGCATTCACGAACACCTGCACGCCGGAGACATCTTCCAGGTGAATCTCTCGCGTGCATGGCACGCCGATTTCGCCGAGGCACCGGCCGCCGCGTCGCTGTATGCCGCCTTGCGCAAGGCCAATCCCGCGCCCTTCGCCGGCATGTTGCAACAGCCGGATTGGGCCGTAGTCAGCTCGTCGCCGGAGCGCCTGGTGGAAGTGCGTGGCGGCATCGCGCAAACGCGACCGATCGCCGGCACGCGCCCGCGCGTTGCATCCGACGATGAGTTGGCGCGCATCCGAGAGCTGCAGACGCATCCGAAGGAACGCGCCGAACATGTCATGCTGATCGACCTGGAGCGCAACGACCTGGGACGCGTGTGCGTGCCGGGCACGGTGCAGGTCGATGAGCTGATGGTGATCGAAAGCTATGCGCACGTGCATCACATCGTCTCCAACGTCCGCGGCAAGTTGCGCGCAGGCGTCACGCCGGGGCAGGTGATTGCCGCGACGTTCCCTGGTGGCACCATTACCGGGTGCCCGAAGGTGCGTTGCATGGAGATCATTGCGGCGCTGGAAGACGCGCCGCGGGGTGCCTATACCGGTGCGTTGGGTTATCTCGACCGCTCCGGCGATCTGGATCTGAACATCCTCATCCGCACCTTGACGCAGTCGGGCACGAAGGTCAGTTTTCGCGCCGGCGCCGGCATCGTGGCCGATTCCGTTGCGGAGAAAGAGCTCGATGAAACGCGGGCGAAGGCGCGCGGCCTGCTGCGGGCGTTCGGGATGCGGGACTGATGGCCCCTCGCGTGCTGGTGAACGGGCAGGCGGACACCCGGGTGTCCGCGCTCGATCGCGGGCTCAGCTACGGCGACGGTCTGTTTGAAACGATTCGCTTCATGGAGGGGCGGGCGCCGCTGTGGTCCCGCCACATGGCGCGTCTTCTGCTTGGTTGCGAGCGACTCGCCCTGACGAAGCCCGACCCAGAAATCCTTCTGCAGGAAGCCTTGCAGGTCTGCGGTGGCATGCCGGACGCCGTCGTGCGAATCACCTTGACGCGTGGCGTCGGTGAACGCGGTTACGCCTTTGCGCCCAATGCCAGCTTGACCCGCATCGTCGCCGGGTTTGCGGCGCCAAAGCTGTCTGCGGAAACCTGGCGCGACGGCGTGCGTCTGCATGTTTGCCAGACACGGTGGTCGGAACAGCCCCTCCTTGCCGGCATCAAACATCTCAACCGCCTGGAACAGGTGCTTGCACGCCATGAATGGACCGATGCCGGCCTCGCCGATGGCGTCATGATGGATGCGCAGGATCGGGTGGTTTCGACAGTCATGGCGAATCTGTTTGTGATGCTGGACGGCGCCCTGGTGACGCCATCGATCGAGCGCTGCGGCGTCGCCGGTGTGGCGCGGGCTGAAGTACTTTCTGTGCGCCCGGATGCGCGCGAGGCCGAACTGCCGTTCATGGCGCTCGCACGGGCCAGTGAGGTGTTCCTCAGCTCCAGCGTCCGGGGCATCGTGCCTGTTCAGGCCGTGGGCAATACCGTGTATGTTCCCGGGCCGGTCACCCGCGCATTGCAGGCGCATTGGCGCGGGTTGGGATATTCGACGGAGCACGCATGAGTCCACGCAAGAAGCATGGCCGCGCCTTTGGGCGTGGCTTGTCGGTCCTCATCCTGCTGGCCCTGGCGGCCATGGTGGCCTACGGCTGGTGGGACTTTTCGCGTTTCAGCCGCACGCCGCTGCACGTAACGCAGGTCGGCCAGAGCATCGACGTGGGCAAGGGCAGCAGCCTGCGCGACGTGGTCGGGCAACTTCGCGAGCAAGGCCTCGACGCGCATCACCCGCTGTACTGGCGTGCCCTGGCCGAGCAGATGCGCGTCGCGGGCAAACTGCATGCGGGCGAATACGCCATCGTCGCGGGGATGACGCCGCGTGACATGCTCAACAACATGGCGGCAGGCAAGGTTCTGCAGCGCAACTTCACCATCGTCGATGGCTGGAGCTTCCGCGATGTGCGCCAGGCGCTGGCGCGCGCGGACAAGCTCAAACAAGACGTCGCTGGACTCGACGATGCGGCCATCATGGCGAAGCTTGGTGCCCCGGGTGAAACGCCCGAAGGACGCTTTCTTCCGGAGACCTACGCCTACGTGAAGGGCGACAGCGATCTTGACGTGCTGCGTCGTGCGTACGCGGCCATGAGCAAGACCGTCGACGTGTTGTGGGCACAGCGCGACAAGGACCTTCCGCTGGCCACGCCCTACGACGCGCTCATCCTGGCGTCCATCGTAGAGAAGGAAACGGGGCGCGCCGACGAGCGGCCGCGCATCGCCGGTGTCTTCATTCGTCGGCTGCAGCTGCATATGCTGCTGCAGACCGACCCGACGGTGATCTACGGCATGGGCGAAAGCTACGCCGGCAATATCCGTCGCGCCGACCTCACCACCGACACGCCTTACAACACCTATACGCGCGCCGGCCTGCCGCCGACGCCCATTGCCATGCCTGGCCGCCCGGCCATCGAGGCCGCGCTGCACCCGGCTCAGGGCAAGGAGCTGTATTTTGTCGCCCGGGGCGACGGCAGCCATGTGTTCTCCAGTACGCTGGACGAACACAATCGCAACGTCGCCTGTTATCAGTTGAAGCGGTGCCCATGACCCAGAAGCGCGGAAAATTCATCAGCCTGGAAGGCGGCGAAGGTGCCGGCAAAAGCACCTTGCTCAATGGGCTGCGCGCGTTTCTCGAAGGGCAGGGCATTGACTTGCAGCTGACGCGTGAACCGGGTGGTACGCCGCTGGGCGAGGCGGCGCGCGCCATCGTGCTTGATCCGGCGCTGAAGAACATGTCGGCCGAGGCCGAGTTGCTTCTGATGTTCGCCTCTCGCGCGCAGCTGGTGCGCGAAGTGATCGAGCCCGCGCTTGCCGCGGGGCGATGGGTGCTCTGCGATCGCTTTACCGATGCCAGCTACGCTTACCAGGGTGGCGGCCGCGGGCAGCCTGTCGAACGTATCGAGCAACTGGAGCAGTGGGCGACCGACGGTCTCAGGCCAGACCTGACCTTGCTGCTGGATTTGCCCGTGGCGACGGGCCGTGCGCGTGCCGCCGGTCGTGGCGACGCCGATCGCATCGAAGTCGAGGCCGATGGGTTCTTCGAGCGCGTGCGCGGCACGTATCGGGCGCGCGCTGCCGCCGATGCCGCGCGCTTTCGTGTGATCGATGCCAGCCTGACGCCGGAGCAGGTGCTCCAGCAGGCTATCGATGGCACTGTGCATTTGCTGGAGGATCATGCGTGAGCGTTGCTCCGTGGCATGAAGAGCACTGGATGCGCCTGCAGTCCCGGCGCGAGCGTGGTGCGCTCCCGCACGCACTGTTGCTTTGCGGGCCTGAGGGCCTCGGCAAGCGGGACTTCATGCAGCGTTTCGTGCGCGGTCTGCTTTGCGAGCGTCCGCAACAGGGCGACGCTTGCGGCCAGTGCCGCAGCTGCTTGCTTTACGCGGCGGGCACGCACCCTGACGTGGTGAACATTACGTTCGGCGTTCGCAAGGATGGCGTGCAGCGAGGTGAGATCGTCGTCGACCAGATCCGCGATCTCTCGTCGCGCCTGTCGATGGCCAGTCAGTTCGGAGGGTGGCAGATCGCCATCATCGATCCGGCCGACGCCATGAATGCAGCGTCCGCCAACGCCTTGCTCAAAACGCTGGAAGAGCCGTCACCTAACACCATGCTGATCCTTCTGGCCGATGCGCCCTGGCGCTTGCCGCAGACGATCCGCAGTCGTACCCAGCGCATCGAGTTCCATCTGCCGGCGCATGAGCAGGCACTGGCCTGGCTTCAGTCGGAAGGCGTGAAGGACCCCGGGGCGGCGCTTGAAGCGGCAGGCGGAAATCCGGGCCTGGCGCGCAACTGGTCCAGGGAAGGTGCGCTCGCCCGCCGCCAGGAAGTACGCAAGGACCTGGCTGCGCTGGCGGGTGGTCGCGGGGAAACGATGGAAGTGGTGCGCCGCTGGCTGGATGACGAGCCCGCTCAGCGCTTGTGGTTTGCCGCACAGGCGGTAGCTGACGAATCGCGACTTCGTGCGTCGGCCGGAAGCGGTCCCTTGTCCAGCAATTTGCACACCGAGGCGCTCGGCGACTGGTACCTGGCCGCCAATCGCACGCGCGATGCTTTGCGGGGGCCGCTGCGTGGCGACTTGCTGTTGCTCGAGTTGCTCGCCAGCTGGCGCTGAGCTGAATCGCCTCTGCGTTCGAGGCCAGCGGAAAGCCACGGGACAGTGGAGATTTCTAGCCTGCGGCGATGCGCTCGCTTGCCGCCTCGCTTCGCCTCCCATGGTTGCCCGTCTTCGGGCTCGTGCTGCTGGCCGCGATGCGCTGGTGGTGGCTCGACGCCTATCCGCTGAATTCCGACGAAGCCCAGCATGCCCACGTGGCGTGGTCGTGGACGCAGGGCTGGACGATTTATCGCGATACCTTCGATAACCACGGGCCACTTTTCAGTTGGCTGAACTCGTGGCTCATGCGTCTGATCGGCGAGCGTGAGGACGTCCTGTACTGGCTGCGTCTGGCGATGCAGCTCTGGTATGCCTTGGCATTGTGGGCTGTGTGGCGCATGGGGCGTCGCATGTTCGGACCCGGCCTGGCCTGGGCCGGCATGTTTCTGGCGGCGGTCGAGCTGCGCTTCTTCCTCATCAGCGGCCAGTTCCGAACCGACGACATGTGGGCTGCGGCGTGGTTGTGCGCACTGGCGGCGGTGGTGGGCGCGCCTTCGCGAGCCTGGCGGTGGTTCTTGTTCGGATGCGGCGCGGGCGTGGCCATCGCCGTGTCGCAGAAGACGGTGGTCTTGCTTGCCACGTCCGCGGTAAGTGCACTGCTGGTTTGCCTTGCCGTCAGGCCCTCCACGGTGAGGTTCCGGGCGCGTCATGCCGCAGCGGCGCTCCTTGGATTCATGATCGTTCCCGGAGCGTTCGTCCTTTGGCTCGGCTGGCACGGGTTGCTGGGCAATGCCTGGTATGCCCTGGTGACCTACAACGTCGGCGGCGTCAGCAAGACGGATGCGCTGGCCAAGCTGCTGCTGGCGCTGATGATCTACGCCGGGCTGACGCTTGCGGTGATGCGCTACTTGCGCGCGGATGCCGCGCCAGGATTCGATGGACCCGCCTTCCTTTTCCTTCAGTCGAGTGGATATCTGCTGCTTGTCTGGTTCGTCTGGCCGCTGGTGACGGCGCAGGACTTCCTGCCGGCGATACCCCCGCTGATGCTGGTCCTGTGTGCAGCCTTTGCGCAGGTCCCCTGGCTCGATGGGCATCCTGCACGTCGCCGCTTCGTGGCAGTGACGGCGGTTCTGGTCGAGTGCGCGTTCCTGTTCGCGTTACAGCCGCCGTGGCACGACCGCATGGCCCCGCAACGCGAGGCATTGCGAACGGTGCTCCGCTACACTGATAAGGGGGATACGGTCATGGATCCGAAGGGCGATGCCATCTTTCGGCGTCGTGCCCACTTTTCGATCATCGAAAGTCTGGCCATGGTCCGCATGCGCGAAGGGCTGCTGCACGACAGCGTGGCCGGCGACATGGTTCGCGAGGGCAGCATGCTGGTTTTCAACCTGCGCCTGCCGCCCGCGAGCGAAGCCTTCGTGTGGAAGAACTTCTTGCCCGTCGAGGGCGATATCTGGATGGCGGGGCAGTGCGTGGGGCAGGGAATGGATCGGAACATTGTCGTGGGCATGCCTGGGGATTACACCCTGGTTGATGCGTCCGGTTCGGTACCGGCGTCCATGGACGGGCTTCCCCTGTCCGACCACTGGAAGCTGGCGGCGGGTCGCCATCAGCTTCGTGTCGAGGTGACCCGTCCGCTGGCTCTGGTCTGGACACGGGCCTGGCAACGGGGATGGCGTCCGGTGAGTCTGGCACCTGCCGATGCCGGGCATCCGGCCGCGGTGGTCGTATGCCATTGACCTTCGGTTCGCATACGCGCCTGCTCGTTGTGGCGCCTCATCCTGATGACGAAACCATCTCGGCCGGCGAGCTGATCCAGCACGTCCAGCAGGCGGGCGGTGAAGTAGAGATTCTTTTGCTGACCGATGGCGACAACAATCCCTGGCCGCAGCGTTGGGTTGAGCGTCGCCTTTGGGTTGGCCCGGCAGAACGGGAGCGATGGGGGCGGCGTCGGCGGCTCGAGGTCGGGCAGGCGCTCAAGACCCTTGGCGTGCGTCCGGAGGCCCTGCATCCACTAGGGTTGCCTGACATGGGCCTCACCGCGTGGCTGCGGTTTCACCTTGACGCCCTGCTCGAGCACGTCGCCGGGCGCCTGAGCACGTTCCAGCCCACCCACGTGGCCATGCCTTCGCTGGGTGATCGCCATCCGGACCATGGCGCTGCCCATGTCCTCATGCGCCTGGCACTTGCGCACTGGACTGATAGCATCCCGGCGGTCCTGACCTACCTCGTGCATGGCCGCGACCCCCGAGAGGGCGAGGTGGTCGTCTTGACCCCGGGCCTGCGCATGCACGGGGTGAAACTGGCCGCCATGGAGGCCTACGCCAGCCAGATGGCGCTCAGTGGCGAACGGATGCGTGCACTGGCGGACCGCCCGGAGCAGTTCCGGAAAATTCGAGCGCTGCGTCGGGAGGCGAGGGTCCTGCCCTGGCAGCTGGCGACGATTCGCCAGCCGTGGCTGACCCTGACGGTTGTCGATGCCGGCGGCGCACGGAGCTTTCGCGGCTCGGCCGCCCCCGTTACGGCGTCCCCGGGCGGCGGGGTCGTTCTCGACCTGGCGCCACCGCCCCCCGGATCGCCACGCTTTGCCAAGCTGCACATGGACCTTCGGTCGCCCTGGATCTTCGACCGCTGGGGTTGGTCCGAAATCTGACGGTCGGTAGGAATTGCCTGGCCCGGTTCCCGGTCATCGCCGGAGCGGCCGGGAGATATCTGCGCCATGTCACGCGGTGGCTTCTGCCGCTTTACGCCTTTGCCTAGGCCTAGTTAGGATGCGTCCCATAGGGCCGCTCGCAGGTCCGCAGGAGCAGGCATGAACCCGGCCATCCCCGCCCGCCAGGGCATTATTTCGTTGAAGATCAAGGACACGCCCGCGCTTTACAACGCGTACATGCCCTTCCTGAAGCATGGTGGTCTGTTTGCTCCGACGGCGCAGAGCTATGCCCTGGGCGACGAAGTGGTGCTGCTGGTCAACCTGGCCGACGAGGGCGAGCGCCTTTCGGTGGCCGGCAAAGTGGTCTGGGTAACCCCGGTGGGGGCTCAGGGAAACCGTACAGCCGGCATCGGCGTGCAGTTCAACGATTCGTCCGATGGCGAAGTCGCGCGTGCCCGCATTGAGAACATTCTCGCCGGCATGGCCGGTTCGGAGCGTCCGACCCACACGATGTGAGGGCGGCCTGCGGTCCCGAGCGGTGACCGCGATCACGGTTCGATACCCCTGTTGACGTCCCCTTGCCACGCCCTGCGCGAAAAGGTCGGGCGGCGTGCCACTGAGCGGGCTCGGGCACGCCTCGCGGCCATGGGCTTTGATTCTGCAATATCAATGCCGCAGCCCTGCAAAATAGCCGTCAAGGCTTGTTGTTGTTAAGCGCACTGATACAATGTCGCGATTGCCGTGCACGAAGCGCGGAAAGTCGGACGTTCGTGGCGACAAAACGCATGCGATCGTGGCGGGTGCCCATGGCCTGATGGCCTGCCGATCCTAGTTGCCGGACCGTTTCCCCGAACGGTCACTGATGCGCCTCGACGGCGCGGAGGTACGAAACACCGTGCTTGCCGAATATTGGCCCATCTTGCTGTTCATCGGCGTCGCCACCGGTCTCGGTGTGGTGCTGTTGATCATCGGTCTTCTTGCCGGCCCCCGCCGTCCCGAATCGGAAAAGCTCTCGCCGTACGAGTGCGGTTTCGAGGCGTTCGAGGACGCGCGCATGCGCTTCGACGTGCGCTATTACCTGCTGGCCATTCTTTTCATCATCTTCGATCTGGAAATCGCCTTTCTTTTCCCGTGGGCGGTTGTTTTCGACAAGATCGGCATCATCGCGCTGATTGAAATGGCGCTGTTCCTGCTGCTCTTGGTGATCGGTTTTGCCTACGTGTGGAAGAAGGGAGCGCTGGAATGGGAGTGATCTCCTCACTTGACCGGGTGATGCACAACCCGCAGCCGTTGAACCTGGTTGACGACATCCTTCGTCCGGCTGGCGACAACCCCGTCATCCAGCGC